>NZ_JRKO01000040.1 GCF_000763885.1 Paracoccus versutus
TCTTCTACGGCATGGAGCCGGGCGAGGAGATCGAGGCCGAGATCGACCCCGGCAAGACGCTGGAGATCCGGCTGCAGACCGTGGGCGAGACCGACGAGAAGGGCGAGGTCAAGGTCTTCTTCGAGCTGAACGGCCAGCCGCGGGTGATCCGGGTGCCGAACCGGCTGGTGAAGGCGCAGACCGCCGCCCGTCCCAAGGCCGATCCGACGAACGAGGGCCATCTCGGCGCCCCCATGCCCGGCGTCGTCGCCTCGGTCGCCGTCGCCCAGGGGCAGAAGGTCAACCCCGGCGACCTGCTGCTGACCATCGAGGCCATGAAGATGGAAACCGCCATCCACGCCGACAGAGCCGGCCTGATCAAGACCCTCCACGTCAGACCAGGTGAACAGATCGACGCAAAAGACCTCATGATAGAGATGGAATAGGAAGAAAGAGGGCTTGGCACCCTGCAATAATTATTGCAGACTTGGCGGCAGAGGAACGCCATGCCAACAAGCCACCCGCCGCAGGATTACGAAGAGCTGATCCGCATCATCCATGATCGCCACGATCAGATGAGCAAGACCTATCAGCGCATCGCCGTCTACCTGACCCAGAACCCCAACGAGGTCGCTGTCCATTCGGTGAATGCCATCGCCGAGCGCTGCGGCATTCACGCCTCGAGCTTCGTGCGCTTCGCGCAATCCCTGGGCTACAAGGGCTTCAAGGAATTGCAGGCGCTGTTCCAGAAGCGCCTGGCCACCGCCGCTCCGGGTTTCGAGGCCCGCGTCAAGGCGCTGGAAACCGAGCTGAAGGGCGCGGGCGACCCGACCGAGATCGGCTTCCTGCGCGACCTGGTGGTGCGCGACATCGCCTCGCTTCAGCAATTGCTGGACGAGGTCAATCCCGAGGACCTGGCGCTGGCCGCCGACCTGCTGGACCGTGCGGACATCATCTACCTGATCGGCCAGCTGCGCTCGTCGCCGGTGGTGGAGCTTTTGCGCTATGTGCTGACCATGCTGGGCAAGCGCTGCGTGCTCTTGGACCCCGGTGGCGGGCTGGCCACGCATATCGGCCGCACCATTCGCAAGACCGACGTTCTGCTGGCGGTCTCGTTCCGCTTTTATGCCAACGAGGTGGTGAACGTGGTCGAGGAAGCGGGGCAGAAAGGCATCGATATCATCGCCATCTCGGACAGCACGCTGTCGCCCCTGGCGCGGTGGGCGCGGGTGCTGTTCCCGGTGCCCGAGCACGATTACACCTTCTCGCGCTCGCTGGCCGCGCCGATGTGCCTGGCGCAGGCGCTGGTGGTGGCCGTCGCTGCCCGCGTGCAGCACAATGACGAGGATCCGCGCATCCCGACCGTGACCGGGACCTAGAGCCCGGCCAGCCCGTCCCAGACCAGCTTGACCCCGACCAGCGCCACCGAGGCATAGGTGAAGGGATAGAAGATGCTGGCGCGCATGTGGCGAACCACCCAGCCCCCGAGCCAGGTCGCCCCTATCGCCAGCGGCAGCATGGCTGCGGCGCGGGCCAGGTTATCGGAACCGAACTCCCCCAGCGCGGCATAGGGGACCAGCTTCAGCGCATTGGTCACGGCAAAGAACATCACCGTGGTGCCGGTGAAGAGCTTCGGATCCAGCCGCAGCGGCATCATGTAGATCTGAAGGGGTGGCGCTCCGGCATGGGCGACGAAGCTGGTATAGCCGGCCAGCCCGCCCCAGAAGCGGGCGGCAGCCGGGCGCGCGCCGGCAAGCGCGGCGCCCTGCCCCGCTCCGACAAGCGCACGTGCCACGAAAGCCAGCGAAACCAGTCCCACGACCAGGCGAACCGCCGAGTCCGAGACCAGTTCGGCGCTGGCCCAGCCGATCCCGATGCCTGCGACCGCTCCGGGCATGATCCGACGGATGATCTGCCAATCGACCCAAGCCCGCCAGCTTGCCACGCTGACCACGTCCATCACCACCAGCACCGGCAGCAGGATCGCCGCCGCCGTGACCGGGGGCATGACCAGGGCCATGAGCGGCACGCCGAGCAGGCTCATGCCGCCAAGGCCGCCTTTGGAAAGACCGACCAGGACGACGGCCAGCGCGGTCACGGCCAGTTCGGTCGGCGATGCGAAGATGGTCCAATGCATGGCGGTATCCATGAAAAAGGCCCGGAGCGAGATGCTCCGGGCCCAAAGCCTGGGGGAAGGTCAGGCTTTCTTGCTGCGGGCGTTCTGGCGGAAGGTATCGGCCACGACGGCGGCGACGATGATCACGCCCTTGACGATTTCCTGGTAGAAGGCATCGACCCGCAGGAAGGTGAAGCCCGACATCATCAGCCCCAGGATCAGCGTGCCGATCACCGTGCCGAAGATCCGCCCGCGCCCGCCGCTGAGCGAGGTGCCCCCGATCACGGCCGCGGCGATGGCGTCAAGCTCATACATCATGCCCATGCCGGCCTGCGCGGTCTCGGCGCGGGCGGCGGTGACGATGCCGGCCAGCCCCGCCAGCAGCCCGGCGATGGCATAGACCTTGATCAGGTGGCGCTGCACGTTGATGCCCGAGACGCGCGCCGCCTGCGGGTTGGCGCCGATGGCATAGGTGAACTTGCCATAGCGCGTATAGCGCAGGGCGATATGGAAGATCAGCGCCACCGCCAGGAAGATGAAGACCGGCCAGGCGCCCGATCCGATCACGGCGAAGCTGTCGGTGGGGAAGCTGATCGGCTGGCCCTTGGTATACCATTTGGCGATGCCGCGCGCCGTCACCATCATGCCCAGCGTGGCGATGAAGGGCGGAATTCCGGTCAGCGCGATCAGCGCGCCGTTGATCATGCCTGCGATCAGCCCAAGTCCAAGCCCGACGGCCAGCGGCACGACGACCGGCAGGTCCGTCAGCGCCGGATACATGGCCCGCGCGTAATCGCCCGACTGCGCCACGCTCATGGTGATCATCGCCGTCATGGCGACGACCGAGCCGGACGACAGGTCGATGCCGCCGGTGATGATGACCTGCGTGACGCCGATGGCGATGATGCCCACGACCGAAACCTGCAGGATCATGATCGTCAGGCGACGGGTGTTCATCAGGAAGCTCTGGCCCTGGAAGATCCAGCCCAGGATCTCGAAGACCAGCGCGACGGCGACCAGCACCAGCAGGATGTTCAGCTCCTGCGGCAGCCCTCGGCGCTGTCGCTTGACGGGTTCGATCTGCACATTGTCCATGATAATGTTCCTCCTCGGGCGCCGGGCGCCGCGCGGGCCTCAGCGGGCCGCCAGTTCCATGATTTTCACCTGGGTCGCCTCGGCCCGGTCCAGGATGCCGGTCATATGGCCCTCGTGCATGACCATGATCCGGTCGGACATGCCCAGAACCTCGGGCAATTCGGACGAGATCATGATGACCGCGACCCCCTGCTGCGCCAGGCCAGAGATCAGCCGGTGGATCTCGGCCTTGGCGCCGACGTCGATGCCGCGGGTCGGCTCGTCCAGGATCAGGATCTGCGGCTTGGTCAGCAGCCAGCGCGCGATCAGGACCTTCTGCTGGTTGCCGCCGGACAGGTTCTCGATCCGCTCATCGAGGTTCGGGGTCTTGATCCGCAGCTTGTCCTTCATCCCGAGGCAGAGATTGGTCATCCCCCGCTCGTCGACACAGCCCAGCTTGACATGGCCTTCATGCAAGGCAGCGATCTGCATGTTCTCGAGGATCGTCAGCGGCAGGAAGCAGCCGGTCGCCTTGCGGTCCTCGGTCAGCAGCGCCATTCCCTCGCGCATGGCGTCGGCGGGCGATGCGATGGGGACATCGCGGCCGGCGATGCGGATCTTGCCCTCGGTGGCCGGCGTCACGCCGAACAGCGCCTCTGCCACGTTCGAGCGGCCCGAGCCCACCAGGCCGGCCAGCCCGAGGATCTCGCCGCGGCGCAGATCGAAGGTGATGCCGTGGAAGGTGCCCGGCAGCGAGAGGTTCTCGACCGACAGGATCACCTCGCCGATTGCAGCCTCTTCCTTGGGGAACATGTCGGTGATCTCGCGGCCGACCATCATGCGGATGATGTCGTCGCGGGTCACGTCGATGCTGGCATGGGTGCCGACATACTTGCCGTCGCGGAAAACCGAGAACTCGTCGGCGATCTCGAACAGCTCGTTCATCTTGTGGGTGATGTAGACGATGGCCACGCCGCGCGCCTTCAGGTCGCGGATGATCTCGAACAGGTGGTCGACCTCGGTTTCGGTGATCGCCGAGGTCGGTTCGTCCATGATCAGCACCTGGGAACGATGGCTGACCGCCTTGGCGATCTCGACCATCTGCCGCTGCGCGACGGTCAGGGTGCTGATCTGCGCGGTCGGATCGATCTTGAGCCGAAGCTGCGCGAACAATTCCCGGGTCATCTCGGTCATCTTGCGGTGGTCGATCAGGCCGAGCGCATTTTTCGGCTCGCGCCGGATCCAGATGTTTTCGGCGACCGTCATCCAGTCCATCAGCGCCAGTTCCTGATGGATCATCGCGATGCCCTGTTCCAGCGCATCGAGCGGGCTGGCCAGAACGACCTCCTCGCCGCGCAGGCGGATGGTGCCGCGGTCGGGCGTATAGATGCCGGCGATGATCTTCATCAGCGTGGACTTGCCTGCGCCGTTCTCGCCCATCAGCGCGTGAACCGAGCCCGGCCGCAGCCGGAACTGCACGTCATCCAGCGCCACCACGCCGGGAAACTCCTTCCGAATACCCTCAATTTCAAGGATATAGGGCAGGCTCTTTTCCTTGTAGCGTTCGATCGCCTCCAG
Source organism: Paracoccus versutus (assembly GCF_000763885.1). Taxonomy (GTDB): domain Bacteria; phylum Pseudomonadota; class Alphaproteobacteria; order Rhodobacterales; family Rhodobacteraceae; genus Paracoccus; species Paracoccus versutus. Next base: position 4,748 of record NZ_JRKO01000040.1, read on the forward strand.
TGTGGTCTTCGAAACCATCTTCCCCCCGAAAGACTGTCAGGGGACGCGGCCCCCGGATTGAGGTCCGGGCATCCGGTGCGCAACCGAATGCCCGCCCGGATCAGTTCTGGGTCTTGTATTCCGCGACGTTCTCGGGCGTGACCAGCTCGAAGGGAACGGCCACGCGCGGCTCGAACGCCTCGCCGCGGGCGATCTTCAGGACCGTGTCCAGCGCACCCTCGCCCTGGCCCTTGGCGGATTGATAGACGGTGACGTCCAGATCCCCCGCCTCCAGCGCCGCCAGCGCGTCCTGCGTGGCATCGACGCCGCCGACGATCACATCGTCCATCGAGATCCCCGATGCCTTGAGCGCCTGAACCGCACCAAGCGCCATCTCGTCATTGTTCGAGAACACGGCGTGGGGCTGCATCCCCGAGGTCAGCCAGTTGGTCATCAGGTCCAGCGCCGGGGTTCGCATCCAGTTCGCGGATTGCGAGTCGAGCACGTTGATGCCCTTGCATTCATCCGACTGCAGCACGCGTTCGACCGCCGCGGTGCGCCCGCGCTGCCCGGTGGTGCCAAGCTGGCCCATCAGGATGACGGCATCCCCCTCGCCGCCCATCAGCTTGCACATCTCGGTCGCCTGCAACTCGCCCGCCTGCTCTTCGTCCGAGCCGACCCAGGCCTGCTTTTCCGGGAACTCGTCCATGTTGGCCGGCAGCATGTTGACGAAGACCAGCGGCACGCCCGCCCGGTCGGCGATGCGCGACATGGCCTGGCCGGAATCGGCGTCGACCAGCATCACGATGATGCCGTCCACGCCCGAGGCGACGAAATTCTCGATCTGGGACTGCTGGCGGGCGATGTCGCCCTGGGCATCCTCCATCTGCACGGTGACGCCCAGATCGCCGGCGTGGCGCTGGATGTTCTGACGCAGCACGGTCAGGTAGTTGTCGTCGAAGAGCGACATCGCAACGCCGATGGTCTCGGCCTGAACCGTGCCTGCCATCAGCGCACAGAATGCGGTGGCCGTCGCGAGTTTCTTGATCATGTGGGTCTTTCCTCCTCCTGTTACCTCCATCCGATCTTCTCGCGTCGGACGAAGCCAAAACCTCGATGCGACAAGGCAATATCAAGCCGTTGGCAGAACCACTGTTCCGCCGCATCCATTCCGACTTGATGACGACCTCCCGCCATGTCCGAGAACCGTGAGCGATGCGCGTCCCGCATCTTGCCCCTGGCCTCCGCGAGGCAGGGATTCCCTGCCTCGACATTGACCATAGCCCCTCCGCAACGCGATTGCAATAAAAATTGCAGATACGGAATACGGCAACAAACGCTCTCTTGCGTATGTTTACATGCGAGGCGCCAGCGGCCCCCCGCCTGCTGGCAGATGCTCGACCAACTGCTGGCAATAGCCGGTCGCCAGAAGACCGTCGCGGGCCGTCGCCATGTCCTCGCAGGGCCGGCCGGAACGGCATGCCCGCACCCAGGCCTGATCCTGCAAGCGATAGCTGTCGGCAAAGCGCCCGATCCAGTCGGGCGAATATCCGACCTGCATCGCACTGCCGCGCCGCAATCGCACCTGCGCCGGTTCGGCCATGGCCACCGTCCCCTCTCGACCGACGATCTCGGCATGGACGTGGTAGCCATAGGCGGCGTTCATGAACATCTCGACCGAGACGACCGCCCCGCGATCCGTGTGCAATTCGGCCAGCAGCATGTCGCCGGCATCGCCAATCTGCGTCAGGCTTGCCGACGTATATTCGGTGTCCAGCAACCAGCGGCAGATGTCGATCTCATGCACCATGGCGTTGGCAACGATCATCGAGCCGTCGAACCAACGCGGCGCCTCGCGATTGCGATGCAGGCAATGTATCAGCAAGGGCGCGCCGATCCGGCCCGCGTCCAAGGCGGCTTTCATTTCGCGATAGGCGGGATCGAAGCGGCGCATGAAGCCGACGCTGACCAGGTTGCGGCCCGCATCGGCCTCGACGATCTCGCGGCATTGCGCGACCGTCGAGGCCAGAGGCTTCTCGCAGAGCACCGGCTTGCCCAGGCGTATCGCCGCCATGACCAGGTCATGGTGGGCGGTATCCGGGGCGGCGACCAGAACCGCCTCGACCGCATCGCTTTCGATCAGCGGCAGTCCTTCGGCAAAGACCTGCGCGCCATATGCAGATGCGCCTGCCCGGCCCGGATCGGGGTCGGAAACCGCAACCAGCCGCGCCCCCGAAATCTCATCGGCGAAAAGGCGGGCATGAAACCCGCCCATGACACCGGCGCCGATCACGCCAACGGCCAGGCTCATCTGCAATCCCTCCGCATGGCGAGATGGCCGGTTTCAGCGCGCCAGATAGTCATCGACATTCTCGGGAGTCACGAGTTCGAACGGGATATAGACGGCGCGCTCTGCCAGTTCCTCACCCCGCGCCATGGCGGCGGCGACCTCCAGCCCCTTGCGCCCCTGCCCCGCCGCGTCCTGGAATACGGTCAGGTCGATGTCGCCAGCCTTCAGCGCCATCAGCGCGTCCGGCGTCGCGTCGATGCCGGCCACGACGACATCCTCGGGGTCGACCATTGCGGCCTTCAGCGCCTGCGCAGCACCGATGGCCATTTCGTCGTTGTTGGCAAAGATCACATCCGGCGTCAGCCCGGCGGTCAGCCAATTCGAGACCAGGTCCGACGCCTTGCTGCGCGACCAGTCGGCGACCTGCATGTCCTCGATCTTCACGAAATCGCAGCCGGGCGTCTTGACGAAGTCCTGCACCGTCTCGGTCCGCACGCGGCCGGCCTGGATGAACAGGTCGCCCGCCAGGATGACGCCGTTTGCCGCGCCGTCCCCGATCTTTTCCTTGACGAGGCGGCAAGCCTCGGTCGCCTGGATCGTGCCTGCATCGACCTCGCGCGAGCCGACGAAGGCTTCCAGCGGCCCGAGGCTCTCTACATTCGGCGGCTCGCGATTGATATTGACGATGGGAATGCCGGCATCGTTCGCCATCTTGTCCATCTGGGTGATCGCATCGGAATCCACCGCGACCACGATGATCGCATCGACCCCGGACGAGATGAAGTTCTGGATCTGGCTCAACTGCCGGGGCACATCGTTTTGCGCATCCTCGAATTGCAGGGTAACGCCCTCGGCGCGGCCCGCTTCTTCGATGCCCTGACGCAGGATGGTCAGGAAATTGTTGTCGAATTGCGCCATCGCGACGCCGATTTCCTGCGCCTGCGCACCGAATGCGGTGATCGCGAAAGCGGTGGTGATCATCAGTCGTTTCATGTGGTTCCTCCTGCTTGTGTTCTTCCGTCAGGCGTCGAAGGCGCAGGATACCCACGCCCCGCCTTCGGCATTCGAGCGGATCGCGGCCTGGATGAAGGCAACGCCCGCAGCGCCCTCCTCCAGCCCCGGATAGGCCAGCAGCCCGTCCGGCAGATCGCGCCCTTCGCGGCGGGCCTCGATGGCGATGGCGAATTCCTCGTAGAGATTGCCCCAGGCGTCCGAGAGCGCTTCGGGATGGCCGCGCGGCATGTGGACGAAGCGCGCGGCATCCGACAGCATCCCTGCGCCATGCCCGCGCGAAATGCGGATATGCGGTGCATTGAAGGGGCGGTGATGCAGGTATTCGGGATTTTCCTGATCCCATTCCAGCGTGCCCTCGGTCCCCGAGATGCGGATGCGCAGCCCGCAACTGGCCCCCGCCGCCGCCTGCGAGACCAGCAGGGTGCCGGGCACGCCGCCCTGGAAGCGGCAGGTCATGAAGGCGGTATCCTCCAGCGGCTGATCGGCCCCCAGCCGGTGAAACTCGGCCCGCAGATCGGTCATGCGCAGGCCGGATACGAACTCGGCCAGGTGATGGGCGTGGGTGCCGATGTCCGCCGTAGTCGCGGCACCCCCCACCTTGGCGGGATCCTGCCGCCAGGGCGTGCCGGACCAGGCAGCATCGGCGGCCAGCAGCGCCATTTCCTGGAAATACTCGGCATGGATCTGCGTGACCCTGCCGATGGCACCTTCCTGCACCATCTGCCGGGCCTGCCGCACCATCGCATGGGCCGCGAAGGAATAGGTCACGCCGAAGATCAACCCGGTTTCGCGCTGCCTGCCGATCAGCGCGCGCGCCTCGTCCAGCGTATTGACCAGCGGCTTGTCGCAGATCACGTCGATACCCGCATCCATGAACGCCATGGCAACCGCGAAATGCAGATGGTTCGGGACGGTGATCGCCACCGCGTCGATACCGTCCGGCCGCGCCGCCTCGGCCCGTGCCATCTCGCGCCAGTCAGTATAGCTTCGATCTGGATCGAGCCCCCAGTCGCGGCCCGATGCCAGCGCGACCTCGGGGCGCGAGGACAGCGCCCCGGCGACGATCTGCCAGCGATCCGACAGCCGCGCACCCCGCGCATGGACCTGCCCGATGAACGCACCCGCGCCGCCGCCCACGACCCCAAGGCGCAGCTTCCGGCCCATGGCGGGGAAGGCCCCCGCAAGGTTGGCATTCTTTGACATCGACTTCCTCCTCGAGGTGATTCCCTGCCCTCTGCGGCAATAGAAAGCGCGGATCGACCTTGATCGCAACAACTATTGCAATATTTCATGGATCGGCGTTTCTGTTGCGGTGGAGGATTTCACATGCAGCCGAACCCGCTTCGGCTGGATGGAATTGCACATGCCTATGGCCCGAACAGGGTGCTGAAAGGCATCAACCTGACGCTCGGCGCGGGCGAAGGCGTCGAAGACCTTTATGTCGGTGGCAACAACCCGCAATCCGGCGTGGTCGCCGCGGAATATTTCAAGTCGAAACTCGCTGACGGCGGCAAGATCGTGGTGATGCGCGGCATCCCGACCGCCATCGACACTATCCGCATCGAAGCCTTCCAGAAGACGCTGGAGAGTTCGGGGATCGAGATCCTCGACATGCAATATGCCAACTGGAACCCCGACAAGGCCTTCGAGGTCATGCGGGACTACCTGACCCGCTTCCCCAAGATTGACGGCGTCTGGGCCGGCGACGACGATGCAGCACTCGGGGGCCCGTGCAGCGATAGAACAGGCCGGGCGCGAGGAGGGCATGGTGCTGCTGGGCGGTTCGGGCATGAACCGGGTGATCAAGACGATCATGGACGGCGACAAGCTGATCGACGCCAATATCTTCTATCCGCCGACCCTGATCGCCCCGGCCATCGAGATCACCGCGATGCGCTATGCCACGCAGTCGCCGATCCGCGGCCGCCATGTCCTGGACAGCCCGCTGATCACCAAAGCCAATGCCGAGGAGTTCCATTTCCCCGACAGCCCCTGTTGAGCGCAATGGGCGGGCGCGAACGCACCCGCCCAGGGTCTTGCCCGACGCCGGCCAGGCCCAGCAGCCTTGCTCAGAACCGGCAATCCAGGCTCAGCGTGGCATTGCGCGGCGCGCCGCAATTGCCGGTCGCATAGGTCTCGTCGATCGAGGCGAGGTATTTGCGGTCGAAGAGGTTGTCGATGTTCAGGCTGACGCTCATGCCGTTCTGGAAATCATAGCGCCCCATCAAGCCCACAACGGCATAGGAGCCCTGCCGCGCGGTGCCGGTGACGGGCCAGACCCAGGTGTTCTCGATGGCGCTTTGCCAGCGCAGGCTGGCGCCCAGGATCAGGGGCATCGTCTCGAAGGCATAGACCCCCGACAGCTTGACCGAATGGCGCGGCGTAACGGTCGAGATGCGCAATCCGTCGCCGTCCTTGGCGGTCGTATAGGCATAGCTGGCGGCCAGCTGGATATTCGGCCGGACCTCGCCCGCCAGTTCCATCTCGAAGCCCTTGCTGCGGGTGCCGTCGATGGACTTGTAGGGGTTCGAGCCGTCAGGCAACTGATAGGTCACGCTGCGGTCGCGGACGGGCAGGTTGTCCTGCTCCAGCAGATAGATCGCCGCCGCAAGGTTCAGCCGGTCGCCGGCAAAGCTGGCCTTGGTGCCCAGCTCGTAGTTCGAGCCCGTGGTCGGCTCCACGATCCGGTTGTCCTTGTCGCGATAGCTGGCCTGCTTGAAGTCCCGCGTATAGCTGGCATGGATCAGCCAGTCGTCATTCAGGTCATAGGTCAGCCCGGCATAGGGGATCCATTCGCCATTGCGGCTGATCTGCTGATGCGTGGTGGCGCCGCTGTCGAGGTTCGACGTGGTATAATCGTAATCATACCAGACCACCCGCGCGCCGGCGATCAGGTCCAGCCGGTCGGTCAGGTCGAATCGGCCCGAACCATAGGCTGCGACCTGGTCGATCTTGGTATCGCTGACATAGCTGACATAGCCAGCCTGCTGGACCAGGTTCGGCACATATCCGTCCCAGTCGAAGATCGAGCCGGTGATCGGCTGATAGTCGATCTCGGTCCCGTCGAAGGCCGAATAGGCCTTGTGGTTGTCCTTGCCCCAGCTGCCGGTGATGCCGAAGCGCAGGTCATGGCTGCGCCCCCACAGCTCGACCGGGCCCGAGGCGGTCAGCGACAGCGCGGCCTGCTCGGTATCGGTATCGGCATAGCCGCCGACGGTCTGCACGCCATGGCCCCGCGGATCGGGCGAACCCCAGCTGGCCGAGGCCAGGTAGCCCTCGCGCTCGGCCCTGTAGAAGGACAACTCGCCCACCGCCTGCCAGCCGGTGCCGAAGTCCTGGGCGTAGCGCAGGAACAGGGTCTGCATGGTCTGGGTCAGCGGCAGGTTGCCGCCGCCGGCATTCGTGCTGGTATCGTAATCCAGCTGCGAGCCGTCATTGGCGATCAGGGGCAGCCCGCCGAACTGGTGGTTGCGGGTGCGGTTGCGCTGGAAGTCGTAACCGGCGCTCAGCGTGCCGGCATCGCCGACATCGGCCTCGACCACGCCGTAAAGCACGGTCTTGCGCCGCTCGTAGCGGTCCAGCCAGGAATCGCCCTGCTCATGACCGATCAGCCGCCATTACCAGGCCAACAGCCACGCCCTGCAAAGCCAGATCCGCAGACAGGGGCGCTTGCGGGTTCCCATGCGTCCGCTCGGCCGGACCCGGAAACGATCCCGGCCACCATGGTCCGGGCCGGGCTGTCGCCCCAGGCCTTCTGTTCGGGGCCGCAAGGGACGACGGTTCGGAAAAGCCTGGCGGAGGCGGCCGGCAAGGGCGGCATCCGCCGCCGGCCGGATCAGGGGTCAGAAGGTGATCTTCCCCGTCAGCAGCACATTGCGTGGCTCGCCGACGAAATTCCCGCCCGAGAAACTGTCCATCACCTCGTAATAGCGCCGGTCGAAGACGTTGTTCACGTTCAGCTGGATGTCGAAATTCTCGTTCAGGCGATAGCCCGCGACCAGATCGACCAGCCCCAGGCCGCCCTGCCGGACCGGGGTCTCGGCCAGGCGCGGGTCATAGACGGCGTTGGATTCAGAGGTGATCTCGCTTTGCAGCCGGAACGCGCCGCCCAGGCGCCACCTGTCGCCCGGCAGATGATACATGGTGGCGATCTTCAGCAGGTGCTTGGGCAGGAAGGTGTTGTAGGGGCTGCCCGCCACGCCGTCGACGGTGGCGCTGATGATCTCGGCCTCGTTCCAGGTATAGCCCGGCATCAGGTTCCAGCGCGGCAGCACCTCGCCCGAGATCTCGAAGTCCAGGCCCTTGCTTTCCACCTCGCCCACGGCGCGATAGCAGTCGTAAAGCCCCGGCATGCAATCCTCGACCGGCAGCGGCGTCGGCCGGTTCTTGTGATCCCCTGGCAAGGCGGATGTCATGACCAGCCGCTCCGGGCAAGGGCGCCGCGGCCATGGGTCGCCCCGCCCTGCCGGCATATTGACAACGGCCGCCCTGCTGGCGCTATGGGGCATCCGCGGCAGCAGCCGGAAAACGATGCTTCGCTTTTTGACCCATGGGCTATGGCTGGCGCCGCATCGCCCGCTGTTCTTCCTGGCCGGCCTGTGGGCCATCCTCGTGCCCTCGGCCTGGCTGCTCCCCTTGGGGATGGGCGTCGATGCGCTGTCTTGGCACCGGCATGAGCTGCTGTTCGGCATGGGCGGCGCGGCGGTGGGCGGCTATCTGCTGACCGCGCTGCCGGCATGGACCGGGCGGGTCCGGGTCGCGCCGGCCACGACCGGGATCATGGTGGCGCTGTGGCTGGCCGGGCGGCTGGGCTTTGCCCTGGGCCTGCCCGCGCCCTTCGCCCTTCCCGCTGCGACGGCCTATTTCCTCGTGCTGGGCGGCCTGCTGTCGTGGCAGGTCGCCGGCGCCGGGGCCTGGCGCAAGATGCCGCTGGCGCTGGCGCCCCTGGTCCTTGGCGGCATCGAGGCGCTGGCGATCGCCGGGCCGGGGCCCGCCGCCGAAAGCCTTGCGCAGGACATGGCGCCGCTGTTCTTTGCGCTGCTCATCAGCCTGGTCGGCGGCCGCGCCCTTGCCGCATTCACCCGGCATTGGGCCGCGGTATCCGGCCAGCCGACCATGACCGAGCCGCGCTGGCTGCCGGGCGCCGGCGTGCTGGCATTGCTTCTGGCCATCGCGGCGCTGCTGCTGGATCGCTCGGGGCTAGCCGGGCCGCTCCTGATCGTCTCGGGCATCCTGCACCTGGCCCGCATGGGCCTGTGGCGCAGCTGGCGCGCCGGCCGCTATCCGGCGCTGCTGCTGTTGCACCTGGCCTGGCTCTGGCTGCCGCTGGCCCTGATCCTGGCGGGGCTGGCGCAGGCGCCCTGGGCCGGGCTCGACATGGCGACGGCCCTGCATGCGGTCACGATGGGCGCCATGGGCACGATGATGCTGGCGATCATGGGACGGGCGGCCATGCCGCGCAGGGAGGGCAGGCTGGCCGTATCGCGCCCGCTGGCCCTTGCCTTCGGCCTGATCAGCCTTGCCACGCTCCTGCGGCTGCTGATGTGCTGCGTGTCGATGGCCGGGCCGGCGACGCTGCTGCATCTTGCCGCATCAGGCTGGATGGCCGGATGGGCGCTTTTCCTGTGGGACTTTCGCCATGCGCTGCAAGGGCCGGTCCCCCGCCCCGTGCTAAGCGCGTCCAGCCGGGCGTGACGGGCGGGCCAGGGGGCCGCTGCGGATCAATGCGTCCAGGGCCCGCGGCGGTCGGGGGCGAAATTCTCGCCATAGCCGCGGGGGCGGATGTTCGGGGCGCGGGTGTGCGGCTCGATCACCTCGTAATCCAGCCCACGCTCGCGCGCGTAATCCTCGGCCTGCTTGCGGGTCTCGAAGCGCAGGCGCACCTGGCTCTGGGTGTCGTCGCTGCTGGTCCAGCCCATCAGCGGGTCGATCTCGCGCGGATCGGCGGGCGGAAAGTCCAGCACCCAGTTCTTGGTGCGGGCGGTGCCCGATTGCATGGCGTTGCGGGCGGGCTTGTAGATGCGGACGCGCATGGCGGGAACCCTCTGTTCTTGCTTCCCGCCTTATCCCCGAAGCCGGCCGGGCGATCAAGATGCACCTCGCGCGATTTCCCGCCATCGCGGCCGGATTGCCGCCCCGGCATGGCGCATATTCCCCCGGCCGGGCTTGTATTGGGGCGCGAATGCGCCAGATTGACCCAGGCAGGAACAAAGGTGAAACCATGGGCCACAACAACACCAACGCCCCCGTCGCGCGCTTTCCCGAGGTCAGCCGGCCCAAGCTGGAAGGCGGCAAGCGTTTCGTCATGCGGTCCGAGTTCCAGCCGGCGGGCGACCAGCCCACCGCCATCGCCGAACTGGCCCAGGGCGTCATGGCGGGCGAACACGACCAGGTCCTGCTGGGCGCCACCGGCACCGGCAAGACCTTCACCATGGCCAAGGTGATCGAGGCGACGCAGCGCCCGGCGATCATCCTGGCCCCGAACAAGACGCTGGCGGCCCAGCTTTACGGCGAGTTCAAGGGCTTCTTCCCGGAAAACGCCGTGGAATATTTCGTCAGCTATTACGACTACTACCAGCCCGAGGCCTATGTCCCACGCAGCGATACCTATATCGAGAAGGAATCGCAGATCAACGAGGCCATCGACCGGATGCGCCACTCGGCCACCCGCGCGCTCTTGGAGCGCGACGACGTGATCATCGTCGCCTCGGTTTCCTGCATCTACGGCATCGGTTCGGTCGAGACCTATTCGGCGATGACCCAGGACATGGTGGTCGGCGAAAGCTACGACCAGCGCGAATTCCTGGCCGAGCTGGTGGCGCAGCAATATCGCCGGCTCGACGCCGCCTTCCAGCGCGGCGGCTTTCGCGTGCGCGGCGACGTGATCGAGGTCTGGCCGGCGCACCTCGAGGATCGGGCCTGGCGCTTCGACTTCTTCGGCAACGAGCTTGAATCGATTACCGAATTCGATCCTCTGACCGGGGCCAAGACCGACAGCTTCAAGCAGATCCGCATCTATGCCAACAGCCACTACGTCACCCCGCGCCCGACTTTGCAGCAGGCAATCAAGGGGATACGCGCGGAACTTCAGACGCGGCTGAAGCAACTGGCCGACGAGGGCAAGCTGCTGGAGGCCCAGCGGCTTGAGCAGCGCACAAACTTCGACCTGGAAATGCTTGAAGCGACTGGCGTTTGCAACGGGATCGAGAACTATTCCCGCTACCTGACCGGCCGCGCGCCGGGCGAGCCGCCGCCGACGCTCTTCGAGTTCATCCCGGACAACGCCATCGTCTTCGCCGACGAATCCCACGTCTCGGTGCCGCAGATCGGCGGCATGTATCGCGGCGACTTCCGGCGCAAGTTCACCCTGGCCGAGCATGGCTTCCGCCTGCCCAGCTGCATGGACAACCGGCCGCTGAAATTCGAGGAATGGGACGCCATGCGCCCGCAATCGGTCTTTGTCAGCGCCACCCCGGCGCAATGGGAACTGGACCAGACCGGCGGCGTCTTTACCGAGCAGGTCATCCGCCCCACCGGCCTTCTGGACCCGCAGGTCGAGATCCGCCCGGTCGAGATGCAGGTGGACGACCTGCTGGACGAGGTGCGCAAGGTCTCGGCCGCCGGGATGCGCACCCTGGTCACGACGCTGACCAAGCGCATGGCCGAAGACCTGACCGAATACCTGCACGAACAGGGCATCCGCGTGCGCTACATGCACAGCGACATCGACACCATCGAGCGGATCGAGATCCTGCGCGACCTGCGGCTGGGGGCCTTCGACGTGCTGGTGGGCATCAACCTGCTGCGCGAGGGGCTGGACATCCCGGAATGCGGGCTGGTGGCGATCCTGGACGCCGACAAGGAAGGCTTCCTGCGCTCGGAAACCTCGCTGATCCAGACCATCGGCCGGGCGGCGCGCAACGCCGACGGCCGGGTCATCATGTATGCCGACCGCATCACCGGCAGCATGGAGCGCGCCATGGCCGAGACCGAGCGCCGGCGCCAGAAGCAGGTCGCCTATAACGAGGAACACGGCATCACGCCCCAGACCGTGCGCAAGAACGTCGAGGACGTGCTGGCCGGGCTGTGGCAGGGCGATACCGACCAGGCGCGCATCACGACCAGGGTGGACAAGCCCCTGGTCGGCGCCAACCTGGCGGCGCATCTGGACGCGCTGCGCGCGCAGATGCGCAAGGCGGCCGAGAACCTGGAGTTCGAGGAGGCCGCGCGGCTGCGCGACGAGGTCAAGCGGCTGGAGGCGGTGGAACTGGCGGTGGCCGACGACCCGCTGGCCCGGCAATCCGCCATCGAAGAGGCGGCCGAGGCGGCGGTCAAGTCCTCGGGGCGCTCGACCGCGGGGCGGGCGGGGCAGCGCGGCGGCAACAAGCGGTCGCGGCGGCGCAGTTGACGCGCGGGAACGGGGCCTGGGAGGGATGCCCCGTTCCCGGCGTTCGGATCAGCTGCAACTGACCGAAAGCAGCTTGCCGCGGCTGTCCACGATGAAGGTCAGGCGCTCCTGAATCATCTCCATCGTCATCGGCCGGTCTTCGCGGGCGATGCGATACATCTGGCCCTCGGGGACCGAGATGGTGGGCGAGGTCTGCCCGATCAGATAGGTATAGCGCGCCGCGCCGCAGGGATCGACGGCGACGGTTTCCGGCTCGGGCGGGGGCGGGGCTTCCGGGGTGCAGGCGGCCAGCGCAAGGGGGGTTGCCAGAACGGCAAGGGAAAGCGGGAGTTTCATCTTGACCTCATGAGTCTGGACTTGCTGCCCACTCAACCCATGGAACGGCGGCCGGTTTCCAAAGCCCCGGCGGATCGGCGGATTTCCGCGGATGCGCCAAGGCGGCGCCGCCGTGCGGGCGGCGCGGTAGCAGGGGTATTTGGGCAACGAAGAAGCGCCGGGGGCCATCATTCCCACGGATCGCCACATTGCAGGGCCGGTGCCTGCGAGGCGCCCGTCATGGGCAAAGGTCGGCGCCCGAGCCTAGCGCAGCGCGGCAAGCACCTCTTCGGCCAGGGCATCGACCTCGGCGCGGGCGGTGGCGTGGCGCGCGGTCTCGCCCGCGCCCAGCCCCTGCCCCAGCGCCTCGGCATAGGCGACGCGGTTGGCAAGCTGTGCCGCCGCCACCTCGGCCCCCAGCGCGGCGGCACCCTCGGCCACCTCGCCGGTCAGGCGCGCGTGCGAGCGGGTGCGGTTCAGCACGATCAGCGTGTCGCATTTCTCGCGCCGGGCCAGGTCCAGCACGCCCTCGGTCGCCCACAGGTCGACATGGCTGGTCGCCACCGGCACCAGCACCAGGTCGGCCACGCGCAGCGCCGGGCGCAGGTCGCTGTCGATCTTGGGCGGCGTGTCGATGATGACGAAATCGAAGCGCTTCTTCAGCTTGTCGGATTCGTAGCTGGCGCCCCAGGCCGAGGAGGTGGTGAATTCCAGCGCCTCGTCCTCGCCCCGCCGCTCCAGCCGTTCCAGGAACCAGCGCCCCATGCTGCCCTGCGGGTCGGTGTCCAGCAGCGCGACCGAATGGCCGCGCCCGCGCAGGGCCACCGCCAGGTTGACCGCGATGGTGGTCTTGCCCGAGCCGCCCTTCTGCTGGGCAATCGTGATGATGCGTCCTGCCATGAGCCCCTCCGTTCCGGCGATCGCCTGCCTGTTTCCTGCCAGACTAGGGGCTAAGCTTGCGCAATGCACGGCTTTTCGCAGCCGCAGCATCGGCATTCCGCATCAGGTCTTCCAGGTATCGACCACCTCGTACATCACCGGCTCGAAATGGCGGCACATGCCATGGATGGCGCGGTTGCGGGTGCGCATCTCGGGGCTGCGCAGCATGGCCTGGTAGTCGCGCCGGTCGCGCCATTGCGAATAGGTGCAGATGCGGGTCTGGGCATCGTTCAGGTGGATCGCGCCCGAGACATAGCCGGGCTGGTGCCGGATGACCTGGTCATAGGCGTCGTTCAGCGCGTCCAGCACGTCATGCGCGGTTCCGGGCGTCACCTCGAAGGTGCAGATCACGGTCTGGCCGGTGAATTCCTTGTCGATGCGGGTCATGGCTGGGCTCTCCTCCCTCGCTGCTGGCCCAAGCTTAGCGCAGCGGCGGCGCGGGGGAAGAGGGTTTTCGATCCCGAGCCGGGCGCAGAAAGCCCAAGGCCGGATAAAGCCGGTCCGTCACCGCCAGGCGCATCTGCCGGGCCAGGGGGTCGTGAAAGACCTCCAGCGCCCGTTCGGCCTCGGCCCCCGACAGCCAGCCGCCGTCGAGCCGCCAGCGCCGGAAAAAGATCCGGTCCAGATCCTGCGCCGCGCGGAACTCCAGACCGCGGCGCGCCTGTTCGGCGTCGCGCGCGGGCGCGATCCGGGCATCGGGGCCGTATGTCCGCCGCGCTTCGGCGATCCTGGCCTGCTGCGCGGCCATGGCCTGGGCCACATCCTCGTCGGTAATCGTGACCAGCCGGTCCATCTCGGCCCGGACCCCGGCCGGCAGCGTCGCGACCGCCGCCTCGACCGCCCGGCGGAAACGCGGGTCGGCTTCGATCCTCATGCCCCAGGCGCCGGGCTGGACGCGCCACAGCACGGGTTCGGCCGCCGGGGTCCAGGCGCCGTCCGCGACCAGCCCCAGGCGATCCAGCAGCGCCAGCAGCTCGGGCCGGGCCAGCGCCGGGCCCAGCCCATGCGCCGCCGCGATGTTCGGCGGCGGCGGGGGCGGCGCGCCGAGGCGGCGGATGATGAAATCCCCGGCCCGTTCCGGCTGCGGGCTGCCATCGGGCAGGCGATAGGCCAGCTGCCCCTGCTGGCGCGCCAGCCACAGCACCGCGACGCAAAGATCGTCCCAGCGCGGCGGCATCGCCGGCCGCCGGGGCGCGGCGCGGCGGCTTGCACCCCAGCCCGTCGCATCCGCGCGGCCCAGGGCCACCAGGGCCTCGCAGCCGATCTGGCAGGCGGTCACGGCCATGTCCTGCCAGCCGCTTCCGTCGTCCAGCGCCGGCAGGTTCCGTTCCAGGAAATCCGCGACCGCCCCCGGCCAATCCCCCGTCGCATGCATCCCGGATCCCTTTCCCGCTTTGGCCGGCCGCACCCCGCCGGCACGCTTGCGACCTGCGCATAACGGGCGCATGTTGCGCCGCGCAATGCGAAAGGACATGAGCATGATTCCGGTCTTCGACGGTCACAACGATTTCTTGCAGCGCATGGTGGCTGCGGGGCCCGGCCGCGACCGGCTTTGGCTGGAGGGCGACGGCAACGGGCATCTGGACCTGCCGCGGATCAAGGCGGGCGGGTTTGCCGGCGGCTTCTTCGCGATCTGGACGCCCTCGCCGCCCGGCCCCGACGATGCGCTGGCGGCGATGCTCAAGAAGAACCCGCCCTTCGCCCTGCCCCTGCCGCCCGAGGTGGAGCCGGCCCAGGCCCTGCCCCATGCGCTGGCCCAGGCCGGGCAGCTGATGGCGATGGAGCGGACCGGCACGCTGGCGATCTGCCGGACCGCGGCCGAGATCCGCGCGGCCATGGCCCAGGGCCGCATCGCCGCCATCCTGCACATCGAGGGCGCCGAGCCGATCCCGGACCTGGATGCGCTGCATGTCTGGCACGCGATGGGGCTGCGCTCGCTGGGGCCGGTCTGGTCGCGGCCGACGCGCTATGCCCATGGCGTGCCCTTCGCCTTTCCCGCCTCGCCCGACACCGGGCCGGGGCTGACGGATGCGGGCAAGGATCTGGTGCGCGCATGCAACCGGCTGCGCATCATGCTGGACCTGTCGCATCTGAACGAAAAGGGCTTCGACGACGTGGCCCAACTGTCGGATGCGCCGCTGGTCGCCAGCCACAGCTGCGCCCATGCCGTCGCGCCCAGCTCGCGCAACCTGACCGACCGGCAATTGCGGGTGATCGCCGAATCGCGCGGCCTCGTCGGGCTGAACTTTGCCGTGGGCTTCCTGCATCCCGAAGGGCGGCGCGACCCGATGCAGGGGTTCGCGGTCATGCTGCGCCACCTGGACCACCTGCTGGAATTGCTGGGCGAGGACGGCGTGGCGCTGGGTTCCGATTTCGACGGCGCCGACATGCCCGAGGATCTGGCCGATGCCGCCGCCCTGCCGAAGCTGGTGCAGGCGATGCTGGCGCATGGCTATGGCCGCGAGCTGGTCGAAAAGATCGCCTGGCGCAACTGGCTGGACCTGCTGGAGCGGAGCTGGGGCGGCTGAACGCGCGCCAGCCTGGCGGGACGCGGGGGCGCCGATCCGAAACCGGACACTCGGCAAAGGCACACAAGGATCGTCGCCCCCATGCGCGGGGAAATGCCACAGCCGGATTGCACGGTAAAGTTGTCCATTCGGACAGGATTCCCGGTATGCGGGAATCCCCCTCAGCCTCCGGTGACGACCGGCGTGACCTCCAGCGCATCGGCAAGCGAGCGGAAGCGGGCCTCGGCCACCTCGCCCATCAGCGCGCGCCCGGTCCGGGTCAGCTTCAGCTCCAGAAGCTTCTTCTTGCGCTGCAGCTTCAGCGTGCCCGCCTCGGCCGGATCCTTGACCGAGAACATGGCGCCGAAGCGCAGCGCCTTGCCCAGAACCTCGGCCTCGCGGATCTCCTTTTCCGAGAGCAGCGCGAACAGCGGCGCCATGGGCGAATTGGCGCGGCTGTTCTTGTAGCGGTGCAGCAGCGACAGCCCCAGGAACACCCGTTCGGGATGCGACAGCGCCGCCATGTTGGCCCGCGTGACATTGTCGAAACAGGCATCGGCGCGATAATCGGGATGGGTGCGCCAGGTGGTGTCGTGCAAAAGGCAGGCCGCCCGGACCAGCCGGTCGCGCTCGGGCGGCAGGTCGCCGAACAGCGGCTCCAGGAACTGGTAGAGCTTCTTGCCGAAACCCGGCATCCGCGCCATCTGCCGCTCGGCAAAGCGCGCCGCCTCGATCAGCGGATCGCGCGAGCGCAGCCCGGCCGGCATCTGTTCGTAAAGCAGCCCCTCGCGGATGCCGTAGGAAGAGACGGCCAGCGATTTCGGCTTGAGGCTTTGCACCAGTTGGCGCAGCACCTGGCTGGCCAGCGGCACCAGCTCCATCCGGCTTTGCGAGATGCCGGTCATCGCCCGCATCTCGGCCACGCTGCGCTCGCCGATCCATTTCACCGTGTCGGCGACGGCCTGCGGCGACATGCGATATTCGTGCAGCACGGTCATCGGGTATTTCGCCCGCTCCATGTCCAGCCGCGCGATGGCCCGCCACGAGCCGCCGACTAGGTAGATCTGTTCGTGCCCGCGGCCCAGCCGCTCGGCCGCCCGCTCGATCGCATCGCGGATATGGTCGCGCAGGCCCGCGGCGCCGCCCTTGACCTGTTGCAGCCGGAACGGGCCCAGGGGCGTCGAGATGCGGCCGCCGACCTTGCCGTTCGCCACCTCGGCCAGTTCCATCGAGTTGCCGCCGATGTCGCAGACCAGCCCCTTGGCATCCGGCCAGCCCAGCAGCACGCCCTGCGCGGAAAGCCGCGCCTCTTCCTCGCCGTCGATGACCCAGAGCTTCAGCCCGGTCTCCTTCTCGACCGCCTTGTGGAAGGCGGGGCCGTCCTCGGCCTCGCGCACGGCGGCGGTCGCGACGCAGGTCAGCGGCTTGATGCCCATGCTGTCGGCCAGCACCGCAAAGCGGCGCAGGGCGGCCATGCCGCGGCGCACGCCTTCGGGGTTCAGCCGGCCGGTGGTGGCCAGGCCCGAGCCCAGCCCGGCCATGACCTTTTCGTTGTAGAAATAGGCCGGCGAGCGCGCCGCCCCGTCGAACACCACCATGCGGATCGAGTTCGAGCCCACGTCGACCACGCCGACCCGGCTGAGCGCGCGTTCCGAGGCGCGTTCGAACAGCGAGCGTCCGAAGGGTTCGATGGTTTCTCCGCTTGCGGTCACGATGCCGTTCATCGGGTTCCTCTCGATTCCGTTACCAAGCCGGTCGCGCGCTTTGGATGGGGCAATTGCCTCCTTGCGTCAATCCGTCGAGTGCATCAGCGCCGGAACGTCACGCGCGCCCGCGCTGCCGCGCCCCGACAATGAGGGGTTTTCCATGAAGAACTTGTGACAGGAAAACAGGTCGTCGCGTCCGGCCGGCAGATAGCGCAGATAGCGCCCGTCGGGTTGCAGAAGCCAGCTTTGCGCCTCGTCGGCCATGTTGGCGGCCATGACCTGGCTGGTGATCTGCGCCTTCACCGTCTCGTTGAAGCATTCCACCAGCGCCTCGACCCGGCGGTTCAGGTTGCGCCCCATCCAGTCGGCCGAGCTGATGAAGACCCGCGCGCGCTTGGAGGGCAGGCCGAAGCCGTTGCCGAAGCAGACGATGCGGGAATGTTCCAGGAAGCGGCCGACGATGGATTTCACCCGGATGTTGTCCGACAGGCCCGCGATGCCCGGCCGCAGCCCGCAGATGCCGCGGATCACCAGGTTGATCCTGACCCCCGCCTGGCTTGCGGCGTAAAGCGCCTCGATCACGTCCTTGTCGATCAGGCTGTTCATCTTGGCCCAGATCTCGGCCGGGCGGCCGCGGCTGGCGAAATCGGCCTCGCGCGCGATCAGCTCCAGCAGCCGCTCCTTGAGGTCGATGGGCGAGATGGCGATGTTCTCCAGCCCCTCGGGCTGGACATAGCCGGACAGGAAGTTGAACACCTTGGAGGCATCGCGCCCCAGCGCCGGGTCGCAGGTGAACAGCGACAGGTCGGTATAGATGCGCGCGGTGATCGGGTGATAGTTGCCGGTGCCGAAATGGGTATAGGTCACAAGCTGGTCGCCCTCGCGCCGCACCACGGCGCTGATCTTGGCATGGGTCTTGTATTGCATGAAGCCATAGACGACATGCGCGCCCGAGCGTTCCAGCCGCCGCGACTGGCGGATGTTCGCGGCCTCGTCGAAGCGGGCCTTCAGCTCGACCAGCGCCGTCACCGACTTGCCCGATTCGGCCGCCTCGCAGAGCGCGTCCACGATGGGGCTGTCGCGCGAGGTGCGGTAAAGCGTCTGCTTGATCGCCAGCACGTCCGGGTCGCGCGCAGCCTGCGCCAGGAAGCGCACCACCATGTCGAAGGTCTCGTAGGGGTGGTGCAGCAGCATGTCCTTTTGCCGGATCGCGGCGAACATGTCGCCGTCGTGGTCCTGCACCCGTTCCGGCACCCGCGGGGTGAAGCCCGGCCATTGCAGGTCGCGCCGCCCGTCCAGCACCAGTTCGCGCAGGTCGGCCATGCCCAGAAGGCCCTCGACCTCGACCACCTCCTCGGGATCGACCTCCAGCTCCTGCATGATGACCCGGCGCAGCCGGTCGGGCGCGCCGGCGGTGATCTTCAGCCGGATGACCGAGCCGCGGCGCCGGCGCTTCAGCGCCGTCTCGAACTCGCGCACCAGGTCTTCGGCCTCTTCCTCGACCTCCAGGTCGCTGTCGCGCAGCACGCGGAAGGCGCAATGGCCGATGTCGCGATAGCCGGGGAACAGGCTGGGCAGATGCATCAGCAGCAGGTCTTCCAGCCGCAGGAAGCGCTTGCCGCCCGGCAGCGGGATGAAGCGGGCGATCTGCTGGGGAATGGGCACCAGCGCCTGCATCTGCCGCCCGTCGCTTTCCCGCGCCAGTTCCAGCGCCAGCGAAAAGCCGGTGTTGGGAATGAAGGGAAAGGGATGCGCCGGGTCTATGGCCAGGGGCGAGACCACCGGGAACACCTGCTCCATGAAATGCCGGCGCAGGAATTCTTCCTCGGCGCGGGTGACGCGGCCGCGCGACAGGATGGCGATGTCGGCCTGTTCCATCTCGCGGCGCAGGCCGTTCCAGACCGCCTGCTGCGCGCCCATCAGCCGGCGCGCATCGGCATTGACCAGCGCCAGCTGCTCGGCCGCGGTCAGCCCGTCGTCGGACAGGGTGGTGTTGCCTTCGCGGACCAGCTCGCGCAGGCCGGCCACGCGCACGGTGTAGAACTCGTCGAGATTGGTGGCCGAGATCGACAGGAAGCGCAGCCGTTCGAGCAGCGGCACGCGCGGGTTGCGCGCCTCGTCCAGCACACGCCAGTTGAAGGCGAGCCAGCTGATCTCGCGGTTGAAGAAGCGCGCGGCGCCCTCGGGCGGGCCGTCGGGCAGGTCGCGCGGGGCGGGAAAGGGGGATTTCAGGAAATCGGCCTGGGTCATGTCACGGGACTTCGGGGAAAATGCGGGGCGATCATGCGTCGGCGGGGGCCAGCTTGTCCAGAAGCTCGGCCGCCAGCCGCCGGGTGATGGCGCGGCGGTCGGCCAGCGATTCGCGGTCGATGGCGGCGACCAGGCGGCGGGCCAGGTCCAGGTCGCGCTCCATGCGCAGCGAAAGCCAGTCCACCACCTCGGGCGCCACCTGGATCTGGCGGTCGGCGAACAGCTTGACCAGCACCGCCGGCAGCAGCGCGTCGTCGGGCGGGCCCAGGATCGCCTGCGCCGCCGTCTCCAGCCGCGAGCGCAGGTCGGGCAGCGCCACGCCCCAGTCGCGCGGCGGCGCCTGCGCGGTGATGAGAAGCAGCGCCCCCCGCGCGCCGGCCAGGTTCCACAGGTGGAACAGGCCCTGTTCGGCGACGGGATTGCCGCCGATCTCATGCGCGTCCTCGATGACCAGCGCGGCGCCGGGGCGGACCAGATCGTCCACGCTTTCGGGGGTCAGCGTCCAGCCATGGCTGACATGGGCGCCATGATCGGCCGCCCAGAAGCCGACCAGATGCGTCTTGCCCGATCCCGGACCGCCGATCAGCAGCAAACGGCCCTGCGGCCAGCGGCCCGGCGCGTCCAGCATCGCCAGCGCGTCGCGATTGGCCGCGGTGATCAGGAAATCGTCGCGCGACGAGGCCGGCGGCATCGTCAGGTCCAGGGTCAATTGTCTGGCCACCGTTCAGCGGTCCTTGCCGCGCAGGTGGTCGCGCGTCTCGGCCCACAGATCGGAGGGCGAAGGCGGGCCCTCGGCATCGGGAACCTCGCCGGCCTGCTGGCGGTGCTGGTGTTCCTCCAGCAGATGCGCCAGATGCTCGTCGCGCTGGATCTGCGCCACGGCCACGTCGCGCGACATCTGCGCCAGCTGGCGCGCGCGCTCGGTCGTGCCGCGCGGCACCAGCTCGACCATGGTCGGCGGCGCGGGGGGCGAGGGCACCTCGCGCCCGGTATAGAGCGCGCTTTCCTTGTAGCGGGCGACGGCAAAGCGGACCAGCACCCCCAGCGCCGCCGCCGCCGGCACGGCGATGAGCAGGCCGACGAAGCCGAAGAGCGTGCCGAAGACGGTCAGGGCCAGCATCAGCCAGACCGGATGCAGCCCGACATGGCCGCCGACGATCTTGGGTTGCAGGTAGTTGCCCTCGACGATCTGGCCCAGGACGAAGACCGCGATCACCGCGCCGATCCAGACCGGCTCGCCCCAGAAGGAGAACAGCGCGACGCCGATGGCGGTGGCGCCGCCGACCAGCACGCCGACATAGGGGATGAAGGACAACGAGGCGGCGATCACCCCGATCGCGATGCCGAAGGGCAGGCCGATCAGCGCCAGGCAGACCGAATAGAAGGTGCCCAGGATCAGGATCACCATGCCCTGCCCGCGCACGAATCCCGACAGCGCCGCGTCGATCTCGTGTCCCAGCCGGCGGATGGTGCCGGCATGCTGGCGCGGCAGAAGCTCGTCCAGCCGGTCGACCATGTTGTCCCAGTCGAGCAGCAGGTAGAAGGCGACGACCGGCACGATCACGATCAGCATGACCATGCTGACCACGCCCATGACCGAGCCCAGCACGGTGCTGACCAGCTGCCCGCCCCGCTCGCTGATCTGCTGGCCCATGTTGGCAAGCGCGCTGTTGACCGGGCTGCCCTCGGTGAAGATCTCGGGGAACCGGGTCATCAGGAACTGCTGGAGGCGCTGGAACATCTCGGGCGCGGTCTCGATCAGCGCGGTGGTCTGGCGCACCAGCACCGGCACCAGCAGCAGAAACAGCGCCACCACCAGCAAGAGCCCGCAAAGCGTGATGATGACCACCGAGGCGGTGCGCGACAGGCCCAGCCGCTCGAGCCGGTCGGCCAGGGGATCGAAGAGATAGGCCACGGCCGCGCCCATGATGAAGGGCGTGACGGCATTGCCCACCCCCCAAAGCGCCAACAGCAGCACGGCCAGCGCGCCGCCCCAATACAGGATCTGTTTCTGCACCGGCAATTGCATGGGTCTCGTCGCTCCCGTCCCCGCGTTCGGCTTCCTATGTGGACGGTCGCGGCGCGGCTTGCAAGGAAGGGCGTTGCCCCGCTATCCGCGATCCGCTAACCCGTGCCGGCCATCATGAGGATTTCGCCATGCGTCTGTCGCGCTATTTCATGCCCGTCCTGAAGGAAGACCCCAAAGAGGCCCAGATCGTCAGCCACCGGCTGATGCTGCGCGCCGGCATGATCAAGCAGCAGGCGGCCGGCATCTATTCCTGGCTGCCGCTGGGCTTCAAGGTGCTGCGCCGCATCGAGCAGATCGTGCATGAGGAACAGGCCCGCGCCGGCCATATCGCCATGCTGATGCCGACGCTGCAGCCCGCCGACCTGTGGCGCGAAAGCGGCCGCTACGACGATTACGGCGAAGAGATGCTGCGCATCCGCGACCGCCACAAGCGCGACCTGCTTTACGGGCCCACGAACGAGGAGATGATCACCGACATCTTCCGCAGCCATGTGAACAGCTACAAGGACCTGCCGCTGACGCTGTATCACATCCAGTGGAAGTTCCGCGACGAGATCCGCCCCCGCTTCGGCGTCATGCGCGGGCGCGAGTTCCTGATGAAGGACGGCTACAATTTCGACCTGACCAAGGAAGACGCGCTGCATGCCTATAACCGGCACCTGGTCAGCTATCTGCGCAGCTACGAGCGCATGGGCCTGCAGGCGATCCCGATGCGCGCCGACGGCGGGCCGATCGGCGGCGACTATACGCATGAGTTCCTGGTGCTGGCCGAGACCGGCGAGTCGGAAGTGTTCTACGACAGCGAGATCACCGACCTGAAATTCGGCGATCGCGCCATCGACTACGACGATGTCGCGCAATGCCAGGCCGTGCTGGAGGAATTCACCAGCCGCTATGCCCGCACCGACGAGACCCATGACGCGGCGCTGTTCGAGCAGGTCCCCGAGGCGCGGCGGCGCCAGGCCCGCGGCATCGAGGTCGGGCAGATCTTCTATTTCGGCACCAAGTATTCCGAGCCGATGGGCGCCACCGTGGTCGGCCCCGACGGCGCACGCGTGCCGGTTCACATGGGCTCGCACGGGATCGGCGTCAGCCGCCTTCTGGGCGCGATCATCGAGGCCAGCCATGACGACAAGGGCATCGTCTGGCCCGAGGGGGTGACGCCCTTCCATGCCGGGATCGTCAACCTCAAACAGGGCGACGCCTCGACCGACGGCGCCTGCGAGGCGCTTTACGCCGAGCTGAAGGCGCAGGGGCTGGACCCGCTCTACGACGACCGCGACGAGCGGGCGGGGGCGAAATTCGCCACCATGGACCTGATCGGCCTGCCCTGGCGCATCACCGTCGGGCCGCGCGGGCTGGCGGCGAACAAGGTCGAGCTGACCTCGCGCCGCAGCGGCGAATCGATCGAGGTCTCGCCGCAGGAGGCGGTGGCGCGGCTGAAGGATATCTACCAGCCGGTCTTCGACGCCGCGAAATAGGGCCGCGAAATAGGCGCGGCCGCGCCCGGCGGGACGGTTGCCTGGGTATTTGGGCAACGGAGAAACATGGCGGGGGGCGCCCAGGCGGCGCCCTTTGCCCAGGCGGCTTGGCCGCATGTGTGTCTGGTGAACGCAACGCCCCTGCCCTGCGCGCGGTGCCGGCGGGGCCGGGCGGCGCGGGTCTTGTCGTGGTTGTTGTTGTCGTGGTTCAAGAGTGGGCGGTTCATGGTGAAGAAGGCGCTGATTACCGGGGTCACGGGTCAGGACGGATCCTACCTGGCCGAGTTCCTGCTGGAAAAGGGCTATGAGGTGCATGGCATCAAGCGCCGCGCCTCGAGCTTCAACACCCGGCGCGTCGATCACATCTTCCAGGATCCGCACGAGGTCGCGCCGCGCTTCCTGCTGCATTACGGCGACCTGGGCGATGCCTCGAACCTGACCCGGATCATGGCCGAGGTGCGGCCGGACGAGGTCTATAACCTGGGCGCGCAATCCCATGTCGCGGTCAGCTTCGAGGCGCCGGAATATACCGCCGATGTCGATGCGCTGGGGACGCTGCGGCTGCTGGAGGCGATCCGCTTCCTGGGGCTGGAGCGGGCGACGCGGTTCTACCAGGCGTCGAGTTCCGAGCTTTACGGGCTGGTGCGCGAGACGCCGCAGACCGAACGCACGCCCTTTCACCCGCGCAGCCCCTATGCCGTGGCCAAGCTCTATGCCTATTGGATCACGGTGAACTATCGCGAGGCCTATGGGCTTTTCGCCTGCAACGGCATCCTGTTCAACCACGAGAGCCCGCGCCGCGGCGAGACCTTCGTCACCCGCAAGATCACCCGCGGGCTGGCCAACCTGGCCCAGGGGATCGGCGGCTGCCTTTATCTGGGCAACCTGGACGCGCTGCGCGACTGGGGCCATGCCCGCGACTACGTGCGCATGCAATGGCTGATGCTGCAAAGCGATGCACCCGACGATTACGTCATCGCCACCGGCGAGCAGCATTCCGTGCGCCAGTTCCTGACCTGGGCCGCCGCGGAGCTGGGCATCGCGCTGGAATTTCGCGGCTCGGGCCTCGAGGAATTCGCCCTGGTCGCCTCGGTCGCGGGCGAGCGGGCGCCGGCCTTGCGTCCCGGCGACGTGGTGATGCGGGTCGATCCGCGGTATTTCCGCCCGGCCGAGGTGGCCAGCCTGCTGGGCGATGCCGGCAAGGCGCATCGCCGGCTGGGCTGGCGCCCCCGGACCGGGCTGCGCGAGATGATCGCCGAGATGGTCGCCGCCGACCTGCGGGCGGCGCGGCAGCATGCGCTGCTCCGGCGGCATGGGCTGGGTCCGGCCGTCGCGGGAGAGGTGGGATAGATGGCGCGGCTCTTCGTCACCGGCGGCCATGGCATGGTGGGGTCGAACCTGCGCGCCCATCCCGGCATCGCCGCCTGGCAGGTGCTGGCGCCTGCCCGCGCCGAGCTGGACCTGTGCGACGCGGTCGCGCTGCGGGACTGGCTGGCGCGGCATCGTCCCGACGCCGTGGTCCATGCCGCGGGCGTCGTCGGCGGCATCCAGGCCAACATGGCCGAGCCGTTGCGGTATCTGGCCGAGAACGCCCGCATCGGGCTGAACCTGATCACCGCCTGCCGCGAGATCGGCGTTCCGGTGCTGCTGAACCTGAGTTCGAGCTGCGTCTATCCGCGCGACCTGCACCGCGACCTGGCCGAGGAACAGATCCTGACCGGCCCGCTCGAGCCCAGCAACGAGGGCTATGCCCTGGCCAAGATCATGGCGATGCGGCTGGTGGACCATGCCTGCCGCGAGAACCCCGCCTTGCAATGGCGCACGCTGATCCCCTGCAACCTCTACGGCCCCTTCGACACGTTCGACCCAGGGCGGTCGCATCTGCTGCCGGCGATCATCCACAAGATCCACCGCGCCAGGATCGAGGGCCGCGACCGGGTCGAGATCTGGGGCGACGGCCAGGCCCGGCGCGAGTTCATGCATGCGAGCGACCTGGCGGATGCGATCCTGCGCGCGCTGGCCGATCCCTCGGCCGTGCCGGCGGTGATGAACGTCGGGCCGGGGGTGGATCACGCGATCGAGGATTATTACCGCCTCGTGGCCGGGGTGGTGGGCTGGCAGGGCCGCTTTGTCCACGACCTGGGCAAGCCCGTGGGCATGCGGCGCAAGCTTCTGTCCGTGGCGCGGCAGGCGGCCTGGGGCTGGGCGCCGCGGATCGGCCTGGCCGAGGGCGTCGCCGCCACCTATGCCTGGTATCTGGAGCAGCAGCCATGAACCGCTTTCCCCTGGCAAGCTCCAGCTGGGACGAAGCCGAGCGGGACGCCCTGCAGCGGGTGATCGCCTCGGACCGCTTTACCATGGGCCCCGAGGTCGCGGCCTTCGAGGCCGAGTTCGCCCGCTTCGCCGGCAGCCGCCATGCGGTGATGGTCAATTCGGGCTCATCGGCCAATCTCGCCATGGTGGCCGCGCTGCGCTACCGGCAAGACCCGGCATCGCGGCTGATGCAGGGCGACCAGGTGATCGTGCCGGCGGTGTCCTGGTCCACCAGCTTCTTTCCGCTGCACCAATACGGGCTGCACCTGAAATTCGTGGACATCGACCGCGAGACGCTGAACTACGACCTTGCCGCGCTGGCCGCGGCCATCGACGACCGGACCCGCGCCGTCATGGCGGTGAACCTGCTGGGCAATCCCAACGATTTCGACGCGATCCGTTCGCTGATCGGCACCCGCCGCATCCTGCTGATCGAGGATAATTGCGAATCCATGGGCGCGACCTTCGCCGGGCGCCAGGCCGGCACCTTCGGGGTGATGGGGACGTTCTCGACTTTCTTCTCGCACCACATCTCGACCATGGAGGGCGGGCTGGTCGTCACCAACGACGAAGAGCTTTACCACATCCTGCTGGCGCTGCGGGCGCATGGCTGGACGCGCGACCTGCCCAGATGGAACCGCGTGACCGGCGAGAAGGGCGAGGATCCCTTCGAGGAAAGCTTTCGCTTCGTCCTGCCCGGCTACAACCTGCGCCCGCTGGAGATGTCGGGCGCCCTGGGCCGGGCGCAGCTGGAAAAGCTGCCGCGGCTGGTCGCGGCGCGGCGCGAGAACGGCGCGCGCTGGGTCGAGGCGATGGCCGATCACCCGCTGTTCCGCATCCAGCGCGAGATCGGCGAAAGCAGCTGGTTCGGCTTTGCGCTGGTGCTGCGCCCCGAATGCAGGCTCGGCCGGCGCGAGGTCCTGGCAGGGCTCGGCGCGCTGGGATTCGAGACCCGGCCCATCGTCAGCGGCAATTTCACCGGCAATCCCGTGCTGCGGCTGATGGACCACAGCCTGCACGGGCCGATGACCCATGCGGACGAGATCGACCGCAACGGCTTTTTCATCGGCAACCACCCCCATGACATGCGGGACGCGATCCGAATCCTGGCCCGATTCCGCGGCTGAGCGGCTGGCCGCTGGACTTGCCGGCCCGGCTTGGTCAGGATCGGCGCCGGGGTTTCGGGTGGGCGGTCATGGGTGCAGTCTGGACAAGGCGGATCGGCGCGGCGGTCCTGGTCGTCGCCCTGGGCGCGGGGGCCGCTTTCCTGGCCTGGCCCGAACCGCCGCGCCCGGCGACGCCGGTGCCGGCGCTGAGCCTGGCCGGGGACGCGGGATTCCAGGCGGAACTCGGCCCACCGCGGCCCGGATGGACCGCCCTGCCCGCCCAGGCGACGGGGCGCGCGGCCGCTGATCCCTCGGGCCTGGGCTATCGCCATGAATGGCCGGGCTTTCACGCCTCGGCGCGGTTTCAGGGCACCGGGATCGTGCTGCGATTCGACGATGCGCTCAATCGCTGGCGCGTGACGCTGGACGGCAAGGCGGTCGAGGTCTCGCGCCCCGGCCGGCAGGATCTGCATATCCGCGGCCTTGCGCCCGGCCCGCATCAGATCCGCGCCGAGAAGATCAGCGAATCGAGCGGCCCGGCGCTTTTCGGCGGCTTCTTCCTGGACGATTCGGCCCAGGCGCTGCCGCCGCCCGATCCGGCGCCGCGGCTGATCGAGTTCATCGGCGATTCCGACACCGTCGGCTTTGCCAATACCGCCAGCCGCCGCGATTGCGAGGCTGAGGAGATCTATGCCGCGACCGACACCAGCCGCAGCTTCGGCCCGCAGGTCGCGGCGGCGCTGGGTGCGGATTACCGCATCGTCGCGCGCTCGGGCATCGGGCTTTTGCGCAACTACGGCGGCGCCGAGCCCGACCGCACCATGGACCGGCTTTATCCCCTGGCCCTGCCGGGACAGCCGGATGCGCCGGCCCTGCCGGAGCGCAAGGCGGACATCGTCGTCATCGGGCTGGGCTCGAACGTGTTCGGCTCGGAACTCGCCCCCGGCGAACGCTGGAGCGACAAGGGCCAGCTGCGCCACGAGTTCGGCCCGGCGCTGGCCGATTTCGCCGCCGCCCGCGCGCAGGAAAACCCCGGCGCGACCCTGGTGCTGCTGGCCTTCGGCGAATACGGGCCCGAACTGGTCGAGGCGCATCGGACCGCCTCGGCTCTGCTGGACGGCCGGGGCCTGGCCAATCGCCTGGTCGTCCTGGGCGATCCGCGGCGCAACGCCTGCCTGTGGCACCCCTCGGCCGAGGATCACGCGATGATCGCGCAGGCGCTGGTCGCGGCGCTGAAAGGGCCGGGTCCGAACTGAACGGCGCATTCTGTCTCTTGCGCCCGCCGCCGCGCGACCGCACACTCCTCCCGACCCTGCCAGCCGAGCCGCCATGCATTCCCTCAGACCGACCCATAACCGCCTGCGCCGCCTTGCCGGCCTGGGCCCCGCGGATTTCTTTGCCACCGCCGTCGAGCGATGGGAGATCTGCCCGGCCGAGGTGGGCGAGGTCATGCCGGGCATCTGGCTGCCCGACCAGGTCGAGCATATCTCGCGCACCGAGTTCGGTTCCCTGCCCAACATCCTTGAACAGATGCAGGGCAATCCGGCCGAGCAGATTCCGCCCACCCTGGGCTATCGCTTCCGCGACGTGGATTTCGTCGATGGCGTGCTGCATGCGCGCGGGGCCGAACGCCACCTGCGCCAGCACAAGCGCTCGGGCCTGGGCTATGCCCGGCCGCGCGAAAACCTGACGGGGGCGCTTTACGAAAGCTGGATCGGCAACCGCTGGTTCGGCAACTGGCTGCTGAACGACTGCCTTGCCTATCGCCTGGCCGAAGAGGCGGGGGCGCCGGTGACCTCCGCCCCGCTGCGCGGCGGCCATATCGCGCGCTACGAGGAATTGCTGGGCATGGCGCCCCGGCGCATCGGCGACGTGCATTTCGACGAGTTGGTCCTGTTCGACGACCTGCAAAGCAACAGCCACCGCCGCGGCCGCGCGCAGCGCAACCGCGCGCTGGTCCTTCAGGGGCGGGCGCTGGAGCCCCTGCCCGGCGTCTTCATCTTCCGCGGCGCCAGCGGCGATGCCCGCATCCTGGAGAACGAGGCCGAGATCGCCGAGCGGCTCGAGGTCGAATACGGCTTTCGCACGCTCTACATCGACCGCCACAACGCCGACGAACTGGCCCAGGCTGCCGGCGCGGCGCGGATCGTGGCGGGGGTCGAGGGCAGCCAGCTTGCCCATGGCGTCATCGCCATGGCGCCGGGCGGCACGGTGCTGACCCTGCAGCCGGCGGACCGGGTGACGACCTCGCTCAAGCTGCTGACGGATTGCTGGCAGCAGCATTACGCCATGGTGGTGGGGTCGGGCACCGCCCGCGGCTACCGGGTGGAATGGGACCAGATCCGGCGCACGCTCGACCTGATCGCGGCGCAAACCGCCTGAAACCCGTCCTAACAGTCAGGTTGAGTTTGCCGCGAGACATCGGAATATGGGGGCGGGCGAGCTTTATTTCCCGCCGAAGTGATTAAGCAAGTGCATGGTGATGTTCGAAACTCTCCGGGATGACTACAAAAGACACGGCCGTTCGCTGACCGAGCCCGCCTTCGTCTCGCTAGCCGTCTATCGCTATGGCCGCTGGGCCATCGGGCTGAAGAACCCGCTGCTGCGCTGGCTGGCCGGCAAGCCCTATGCGCTGATGCGGATCCTGATCCTGAACGTGACCAAGGTCTGGATCCCGCCGCAGGTGCGGCTGGGGCGCGACTTCCACATCATCCATGCCGAGGGCTCGCTGTCGATCCATCCCGACGTGGTGATCGGCGACCGCTGCGGGGTGATGCACAACGTCACCATCGGCACCAACATGGGCCCCGGCGCGCCGGTGATCGGCGATGATGTGTTCATCGGGGTGAATTCCTGCGTGCTGGGGCCGATCACCATCGGCGACCGGGTGCGGATCGGCGCCAATACCGCGGTGACGACCAACGTGCCGCCGGATTCGGTGGTCATCGGCTCGCCCGCCAAGATCTATCCCAGCCTGCCGATCTTTGCCGCCAAGAAGAAGGCCCCCGAGCATGAGTGACGATTTCGACCGCAGCATGTGGCGCCTTCTGGCCGACAACCTGCCCGCCCGCGCCGACAAGATCGCCGCGGTGGACCAGGGCCGCTCGGTCAGCTACGCCGAACTCGCGGCCGAGGCGGGGCGCGTGGCCGACTGGCTGGTCGGGCGCGGCATCCGCCCCGGCGACCGGGTGATCGTGCATCTGCGCAAGGGCATCGACGAGGTCGCGGCCATGTTCGGCGCCTGGAAGATGGGCGCCGTGGTCATCAACGTGAACATCCGCTGGACGCCCGCGCAGCTGGCCTATGTCGCCCGCGACAGCCGGGCGCGCGCGGCGATCCTGCCCCGCAACGCGCTGGAGGCGCTGGTGGGCGAACATGCCTTGCCCGAGGGCACGGCCTATCTTGTTCAGGGCAAGGCCGAGGGCCTTGTCCAGGGCGCGGACCCCTGGGGGGCGCTTGGCGCCGACCGGGCTTCCGCGCCCGACGAATCCGACCCGCGCGGGTTGGCGATGATCATCTACACCTCGGGCTCGACCGGCGCGCCCAAGGGGGTGATGCTCAGCCATCGCAACATCCGCGTGGGCGCCATCTCGGTCGCGGACTACCTGGGGCTGGACGAAAGCGACCGGCTGCTTTCGGTGCTGCCCTACAGTTTCGACGCCGGGCTGAACCAGCTGACCACCATGCTGCTGACCGGCGGGACGGTGGTCCACCAGCCGCTGACCATGCCGGCCGAGATCATCCGCATGGCCAAGGCCGAATCGGTGACGGGGATCGCCGGGGTGCCGCCCTTGTGGAACCAGATCGTGCGGCTGCTGGTGGACCGGCCGACCGAACTGCCGGCGCTGCGGCGCATCACCAACACCGGCGGCAAGATCCCCCCGAACATCCTGGAACTGCTGCCGCAGGTGTTTCCGGGCGTCGACATCTACCTGATGTATGGGCTGACCGAGGCGTTCCGCTCGACCTATCTGCCGCCGGCGAAATTCGCGGCCAAGATGGGCTCGATCGGCCGGCAGATCCCGAATGCGCAGGTCTTTGCCATCAAGCATGGCGAGGGCATCGCCGGCCCCGGCGAACAGGGCGAGCTGGTCCATGCCGGGCCGCTGGTCAGCATGGGCTATTGGGAAAAGCCCGAGGTGACGGCGCAGAAGATCCGCCCCTGCCCCGAGCTTGCGCACCTGCTGGGCGACGAGCCGGTGGTCTGGTCGGGCGACCTGGTGCGCGTGGACGAGGACGGCGACCTGTGGTTCGTCAGCCGCATGGACGAGATGATCAAGACCCTGGGCTTCCGCCTGTCGCCGACCGAGGTCGAGGATGCGATCTCGCAAAGCGGGCTTGTCACCGACGTGGTGGCCTTCGGGGTCGAGGATGCCGACCTGGGCCAGGCGGTTCACGCGGTCGTGACCTATCTGCCGCAGGGCGACGAGGTCGCGCTGGCCGCGCATTGCGCCCGCGCCATGCCCCATTACATGCGTCCCCAGCGCTATCATTCCTGGCAAGGCGCCATGCCGCGGACCGCCAGCGGCAAGCTGGACCGCCCCGCCATCATCTCGGCCGCCAGGGCCGCATCGCAGAACTGACCAGAAAGGCATTGAATCCATGAGCCTGAGCAAGGACGAACTGTTCCGCTATATCCGCGCCGAACTGAACATCGACACGCCGCTGGACGGCGATACCGAGCTTTTCTCGACCGGGATGCTGGATTCGGTGGCGATGGTCGGGCTGATCTCCTTCGTCGAGCAGCATGCTGGGGTGCGGGTGCAGCCGGGCGACGTGACGCTGGAGAATTTCGACACGGTGGACGCCATCCTGGCCTATGTGCAGACCCTTGACTGACCTCGACCGCCACCTGTCCGAGGCCGCGGCGCGCTTCGGCACGCCCTGCTATGTCTATGCCACCGACCTGGTCGAGGAACGGCTGGCGCATCTGCGCGCGCATCTGGGGCGCTGGTTCGCCGTCAGCTTCGCGGTCAAGAGCAATCCGAACCCCGCGCTGCTGGGCTGGATGCGGGACCGGCTGGACTGCCTCGACATCTCCTCGGGGGGCGAGCTGGCGCTGGCGCGCGAGGCGGGCTGGGATGCGGGCCGGATCAGCTTCACCGGCCCGGCCAAGCGCGAGGCGGAGCTGCGCGCCGCCACCCAGGCGGGCCTGGGCGAGCTGGTGCTGGAAAGCCTGCGCGAGGCGCGGCTGGCCGATGCCGTCGCGGCCGAGCTGGGCCTCGTCCAGCCGGTGCTGGTCCGCCTGGCGCCCTCGCGCGTGCCCAAGGGTTTCGGCGACCAGATGGCCGGCCGGCCCAGCCCCTTCGGCGTCGATGTCGAGGACGCGGCCGAGATCCTGCCGCAGATCGCCGCCCTGCCGAACCTGCGCGTCATCGGGCTGCACATCTATTCCGGCACGCAATGCCTCAAGCCCGAGGCGATCTGCGAGAACTGGCGCATCTTCATGCAGGTCTTTTCCGAGACCTGCGCCGCGTTGGACCTGCGCCCGGAAAAGCTGATCTTCGGCGCCGGGCTCGGCATCCCCTATCACCCCGGCGACGGTGCGCTGGACCTTGCCGCCATCGCCGCCGAGATCGGCCCCGAACTCGACGCCTTCGCCGCGCGCTTTCCCGCGACGCGGCTGGTGCTGGAGCTGGGCCGCTACCTGGTCGGGCCGGCGGGCTGGTTCGTGACCCGCGTCGTCTCGGTCAAGCAGTCGCGCGGCAGCCGAATCGCCATCTGCGACGGCGGGCTGAACGCCAACCTGGCGGCCTCGGGCAATTTCGGCATGGTGCTGCGGCGCAATTACGTCATGCACCGCGTCGGCGGCGACGAGGGCTGCACCCGCCCCGAGGAAAGGCAGGACATATCCGGCCCGCTCTGCACCTCGATCGACAAGCTGGGCGGCGGCGTCGCCCTGCCCAGGCTGGAGGAAGGCGACCTGATCGCCATCCATGCCTGCGGCGCCTATGGGCCGACTGCCAGCCCGCTGCATTTCATCAGCCATCCCATGCCGGCCGAGGTGCTGCTGACCGGCGGGCAGATGCGCGACGCGACCCGGATCCGCGGCGGCTGAGGCCCGGCCGCCGCCCCATTTCCGGGCAAGCGATAAAATATTTCTGATCTTGGATTTTTGCGTCGTTTTTATCGACCGGGTCGGTTGTGTTTTCCGCGGCTGCGCGTCTATTATCTGCGCACAGCCCGAACCGGAAAAGGAACACGATGGTCGAACAGAACCTGTTGCTCTTGCTTGTTCTGACGCCATTCGTGTCGGCCGCCCTGGCGGCCACACTTCCCATCCGGGCGCGCAACGCCGAAGCCTGGCTCGCCGGGCTGACGATGATCGTCGCGCTGGTGATCCTGGGCGTGCTCTACCCCGCCCTGACCGAGGGGCAAAGCATCACCGGCACCTTCCGCTGGGTCAGCTCCATCGGGCTTGACCTGACCTTCCGCATCGACGGGTTTTCCTGGCTGTTCATGGTGCTGGTGGCGGGAATCGGCTTCCTCGTCATCCTTTATGCGCGCTACTACATGTCGCCCGACGACCCGGTGCCGCGGCTCTATTCCAGCCTGCTGGCCTTTTGCGGCGCCATGTCGGGGCTGCTGCTGTCGGGCAACATCATCATGCTGGTGGTGTTCTGGGAACTGACCAGCATCGTGTCGTTCCTGCTGATCGGCTATTGGTTCCAGAGGCAGGACGCACGCGACGGCGCGCGGATGTCGCTGATCGTGACCGCCTCGGGCGGGCTGTGCCTGATGGTGGCGATGATCATCCTGGGCCAGATCGCCGGCAGCTACGAGCTGGACGCCGTGCTCAAGGCCGGGCCGCAGATCACCAGCCACCGGCTTTATCCGGTGGTGCTGATCCTGTTCGTGCTGGGCGCCTTTACCAAATCGGCGCAATTCCCGTTCCATTTCTGGCTGCCCAATGCCATGGCGGCGCCGACGCCGGTCTCGGCCTATCTGCATTCGGCGACCATGGTGAAGGCCGGGGTCTTCGTGCTGCTGCGCTTCCACCCGGCGCTGGGGGGCACGGATGCCTGGTTCCAGATCGTGACCGGCATCGGCATGACCACGCTGCTGCTGGGGGCGGTGGTGGCGCTGTTCCGCCACGACCTGAAGGGGCTCTTGGCCTATTCCACCATCAGCCACCTGGGGCTGATCACGGCGCTGGCCGGGATCGGCAGCCCCTTTGCGCTGATCGCCGCCGTGTTCCACATCGTCAACCACGCCGTCTTCAAGGCCTCGCTGTTCATGGCCGCCGGCATCATCGACCACGAGACCGGCACCCGCGACATGCGCCGCCTGTCGGGCCTGGCGCGGGTCATGCCGGTGACGGCGATGCTGGCGATCATCGCCTCGGGGGCGATGGCGGGGGTGCCGCTGCTGAACGGGTTCCTGTCCAAGGAGATGTTCTTCGAGGCGACCTATGTCTGGAACAACGGCGGCTCGCTGGACAATTTCGCGCCCTATGTCGCGGTGCTGGCCGGGGCGTTCAGCGCCGCCTATTCGCTGCGCTTCATCGTCACCGTGTTCTTCGGCCCGCCCGCCACCGACCTGCCGCAGGAACCGCATGAGCCGCCCTTGCTGATGCGCCTGCCGGTGGCGATCCTGGTGGCGATCTGCCTGGCGGTCGGCATGTTCCCGCAGCAGGTGCTGGGCACCTGGCTGCAGACCGCCAGCATGGCCGTGGTCGGCCCGGAACTGCCGCATTTCAGCCTCAAGATCTGGCACGGCGTCAACCCGCCCCTGATCATGAGCCTGATCGCCATGTCGCTGGGCGCGCTGATCTACCTGCTGCCGCGCCGGCTGATCGATTCGGGCGAGGACGGCACGCGGCTGATGCGGCGGCTGGACTTTGCCCGCGGCTTCGACTGGCTGCTGCAGGTCTTTACCATCCGGCTGCCTCGCTTTGCGCTGCGGGTGCTGTCGGCGAACGGGCTTCAGTCGCAATTGCGCGCCATGGTGCTTTTGTCGCTGGCCGGGGCCTGGTTCGTGCTGCGCCGGCTGGACTGGAACGTGCCCATGCCGGAACTGGGCGCAAGCGAGCTGGTCTTTGCCCTGCTGTGGCTGGTCGGCGGCACCTGCGCCGTCGGCGCCGCCTGGCAGGCCAAGTATCACCGTTTCGCGGCGCTGGTGCTGATGGGCGGGGCGGGGCTGGTGACTTGCGCCACCTTCGTCTGGCTGTCGGCGCCCGACCTGGCCGTGACCCAGCTGCTGGTCGAGATCGCCACCACCGCGCTTCTGCTCCTGGGCCTGCGCTGGCTGCCCAAGCGCGACCAGGAGATCCCCGGCGACAACAACCTGACCGCCCGTTCGCGCCGGGCGCGCGACCTGCTGATCGCACTGGCCTGCGGCACGGGCATGACCGCGCTGGCGCTGGCGGTGCTGCTGACCCCGCCCGGCACCTCGCTGGGCGACTGGTTCCTGCGCAACGCCTATGTCGAGGGCGGCGGCACCAATGTCGTCAACGTCATCCTGGTGGATTTCCGCGCCTTCGACACCTTCGGCGAGATCACCGTCCTCGCCGTCGTCGGGCTGACCGTCTATGCGCTGCTGCGCCGCTTCCGCCCCGCGCCCGAAAGCGTCGAGCGCCCGCGCCCGCAGCTCGATGCCGAGGAGCAGGCGCTGGAGGCCTATCTCTTCGTGCCTTCGGTGCTGATGCAATGGATGTTCGCGCCGATCATCGCGCTGGCGGCCTATCTGTTCTTCCGCGGCCACGACCTGCCGGGCGGGGGCTTCGCCGCCGGCGTCACCCTGGCCGTGGGCCTGCTCTTGCAATATGTCGCCGCCAATGTGCGCTGGGTCGAGGCGCGGATCACCGTGCTGCCGATGCGCTGGATGGCGGCGGGGCTGACCACCTCGGCGGCGGTCGGGGCGGGATCGTGGATCTTCGGCTATCCCTTCCTCAGCGCGCATGCGCAATATCTCGAGTTCCCGGTCATCGGCAAGGTGCCCTTCTCGACCGCGATGCTGTTCGATTTCGGCGTGTTCTCGACCGTGCTGGGCGCCATCGTGCTGATGCTGATCGCCATTGCCCACCAGTCGCTGCGCGTCGCCCCGCGCGCCCGCGCGCCCGAAACCGACGAGGAGACGCGCTGATGGAACTGATCCTTGCCCTGGCCATCGGCATCCTGGTCGGCTCCGGCGTCTGGCTGCTGCTGCGGCCGCGGTCCTACCAGGTCATCATCGGCCTTTGCCTGCTGGCCTATGGCGTCAACCTGTTCATCTTTGCCATGGGCCGGCTTTACGTCGGCGCCGCGCCGATCATGCCCAAGGGCGGCTTCGTCGATCCGACCGCCTATGCCGACCCGGTGCCGCAGGCGCTGGTGCTGACCGCCATCGTCATCAGCTTCGCCACCACGGCGCTGTTCCTGGTGCTGATGATCGCCTCGCGCGGGGCCACCGGCACCGACCACGTGGACGGCAGGGAGCGTCATCCATGATGAACGATGCGGCCATGCCCGACCATTTGATGATCGCGCCGATCCTGATCCCGCTGGTGGCCGGCGCGCTCATGCTGTTTTACAGCGACCGCAACCGGCAGACCAAGCTGATCATGGGGCTGGTGGCGGTGGGGCTGACCTTCCTGGCCTCGGTCGAGTTGATGGCCGACGTCAAATCCGCGACCGAACAGGGCGGCACCGTGGTCGGGCTTTACCGGCTGGGCGACTGGCCGGTGCCGATCGGCATCGTGCTGGTGCTGGACCGGCTTTCGGCGATGATGGTGATGCTGACGGCGCTTCTGGCCGCGCCCTCGCTGATCTATGCCGCCGCCGGCTGGCACGGCAAGGGCCAGCATTACCACAGCATGTTCCAGTTCCTGCTGGCGGGGGTGAACGGCTCGTTCCTGACCGGCGACCTGTTCAACCTGTTCGTGTTCTTCGAGGTGATGCTCGCGGCCTCATACGGGCTGATGCTGCACGGCTCGGGGCCCGAGCGGATCAAGGCCGGGCTGCATTACCTGGCGGTGAACCTGGCGGCCTCGCTGTTCTTCCTGATCGGGGTGGCGCTGGTCTATGGCACCACCGGCACGCTGAACATGGCCGACATCGGCCGCGCGCTCTATTGGCTCGACGATGCCGAGCGGCTGCTGTTCCACGCCGCGGCGACCTTCCTGGGGCTGGCCTTCCTGATCAAGGCGGCGGCCTGGCCCCTGTGCTTCTGGCTGCCGCCGACCTATGGCGCCGCCTCGCCGCCCGCCGCCGCGATCATGGCGATCATGACCAAGGTCGGCATCTATGTCATCCTGCGGCTGTCGCTTCTGGTGCTGGGACCGGATGCCGGGCCCTCGGCGGGCTTCGGCGCCTCGGTGCTGATGATCGGCGGGGTGGTGACGATGGCATTCGGCATGATCGGCATCCTCGGCACGCCGGAACTGGTGCGCAAGGGCGGCTATCTGGCGATCATCTCGTCGGGGACGGTGCTGGCCGCGATCGGCTTTGCCCAGGCGGGGGGCGGCAGCTCCATGCTGGGCGGCGCGCTTTACTACATGGTGGGCTCGACCGCGGCCATCTCGGCCTTCTTCCTGATCGCCGAGCCGGTCAGCCGCAACGACGAGGGCGACGACGACGCCCCGGCCGAGGACGACGGCTTCGACCCGCTGTCGGAACGCTGGGCGCCGATGGGGCTGGGCACGGTCGAGGACACCACCGCCCCCGCCAGCCAGCGCACCGTCAGCTGGCTGACCATGGCGATCTGCTTCGGCCTGGTCGCGGCGATGATCGCCGGCCTGCCGCCGATGCCCGGCTTCATCGGCAAGTTCGCCATCCTGCGCGGCGCGGTGCAGGACA
Organism: Paracoccus versutus; assembly: GCF_000763885.1. Lineage (GTDB taxonomy): Bacteria > Pseudomonadota > Alphaproteobacteria > Rhodobacterales > Rhodobacteraceae > Paracoccus > Paracoccus versutus. The sequence goes on from NZ_JRKO01000040.1 coordinate 41,859, forward strand.
ACCTGCCCGCCTCGGGCCACCTGCCGGTCATCCTGTGGGCCTATGCCGCCATGCTGATCCTGTCGGGGCTGGGGGCGCTGATCGCGCTGATGCGCTTCGGCATCCGCCGCTTCTGGGCCGAGGAAGGCCCGACCCCGCGCATCCTGGCGCTGGAGGTGGTGCCGGTGGTCATGCTGCTGGGCATGATCGGCCTGCAGACCGTGCGCTCGGACGCGCTTCTGGGCTATACCAGCGCCACGGCCGACGCGCTGCTGGAGCCGCGCGTCTATCGCAGCGCGGTGCTGGCCGAGGCGCAGGACGTGCGCGCCGCGCCGGTGCAGAGCCTGAGCCCCGATCCGCTGCCCGAGCCTGAGGCCGAAGCCGAGCCCGAAAACGGGCCAGAGGAGGGCGCGCAATGAGCCGCTTCGTCCCCCATCCCGTGCTTTCGGCCGTGCTGGTGCTGATGTGGCTGTTCCTGACCGCCTTCACCCCCGGCCACCTGCTGCTCGGCACGCTGATCGCGCTGGGGGCGGGCTGGTCGGTCGAGCACTTGCATCCGCCCAAGCCGGTCTTCCGGCGCTGGCTGGCGATCCCCAAGCTGATGGCGGTGGTGGCGCTGGACATCCTGCGCTCCAACATCGCCGTGGCGCGGGTGCTGATCCTGGGCCCCGACCATCCGAAATACCATTCGGGCTTCGTCGAGCTGACGCTGCGCTTGCGCGATCCCAATGCGCTGGCGGTGCTGGCGATCATCCTGACCGGCACCCCCGGCACCGCCTGGATCGAATTCGACCAGGAGGAAGGCCGGCTGCTGCTGCATGTCCTCGACCTGCGCAGCGACGACGACTGGCAAAGCCTGATCCGCGACCGCTACGAGGCGCTGCTCATGGAGATATTCGAATGACGGCCGAGATCCTGCGATTCGCCCTGGGCTATGCCCAGATCGCCCTGATCCTGGCCCTGGGGCTGGCCTGCTGGCGGATGCTGCGCGGGCCGCGGGCGCAGGACCGCGTTCTGGCGCTCGACACGATGTACAGCATCGCCATGCTGCTGTTTCTGGTCATCGGCATGGGCAACGGCAATGTCTTCTTCTTCGAGGGCGCGCTGGTCATCGCCGTGCTGGGCTTTGTCACCACGGTCTGCGCCGCCAAGTTCCTGATGCGGGGCGAGGTGATCGAATGATGCATCTGGAGCAACTGCCGCCCTGGGCCGCCGTCATCATCGCGCTGTTCGTGGTGGTCGGCGCCTCGCTGACGCTGCTGGGCGGGGTCGGCCTGGTGCGGCTGAAAAGCTTCTACCAGCGGCTGCACGCGCCGACGCTGGGCTACAGCTATGGCACGCTGCTGATCATCCTGGCCTCGATGCTGATGTTCTCGCTGGCCGAGGGGCGCGTGGTGGTGCATGAGCTGATGATCGGCATCTTCATCATGGTCACGACGCCGATCACGCTGTTGATGCTGGGCCGGGCGGCGCTGCGCCGCGACCGCGACCGCAAGCTGGGCCATGACGAGGTGGTGCCGCCCCGCATCCGCAGCACCGAGCCCCCCGCCGAGACCGAGACCGAATCCGAGACCGGCGATCCGCAGCCCTAGCGCGATTGCGCCAGCACCTGCCGCAGCAGGGCGGGGTCGACCGCATCGGTGACGAAGGCCTGGCCGATGCCGCGCGCCAGGACGAAGCGCAGCTTGCCGTCCTGCACCTTCTTGTCCTGCGCCATCAGCCCGATCAGCGCCTCGTCGTCGGGCAGCTCGCCCGGAATGTCGGCGATGCGCGCCGGCATGCCCATGGCGGCGAAATGCGCCGCCACCCGCGACGGCGCCTCCTGGCTGCACAGGCCCAGCTTGGCCGAAAGCTCGAAGGCCAGCGCGCAGCCGATCGCCACCCCCTCGCCATGCAGCAGCCGGTCGGAATAGCCGGTGGCCGATTCCAGCGCATGGCCGAAGGTATGGCCCAGGTTCAGCAGCGCGCGCTCGCCCTGCTCGGTCTCGTCGCGCTGCACGATGCCGGCCTTCATCGCCACCGAATGGCGCACGGCGCGCAGCCGCCGCGCCGGGTCGGCCGCCAGCCCGCCGGCATTGGCTTCCAGCCATTCGAAGAAGCCCTCGTCGCCCAGCAGCCCGTATTTCGCCACCTCGCCATAGCCGGCGCGGAAATCGCGCGGCGTCAGGGTGGTCAGCACGTCGATGTCGGCCAGCACCAGCGCCGGCTGGTGGAAGGCGCCGATCAGGTTCTTGCCCTGCGGGCTGTTGATCCCGGTCTTGCCGCCGACCGAACTGTCCACCTGCGCCAGCAGCGTCGTCGGGATCTGCACGAAGCGCACGCCGCGGCGCAGGATCGCGGCGGCAAAGCCCGCCAGGTCGCCGATCACCCCGCCGCCAAGGGCGATCACCAGGTCGTTGCGCTCGATCCGCTGGGCCAGCAGCCATTCCACGGCGCGGCCCAGCTCGGCCCAGCATTTCGTCGCCTCGCCGGCGGGCAGGGCCAGCGCCGGAGCCTCGATCCCCTGCCGGGCCAGCGCCTCGCGCAGCGCCGGCAGGTGCAGCGCCGCCACCGTCTCGTCGGTCAGGACGGCGACGCGGCGGCGGCCGGCCAGCGCGACGATCTCTTCGCCCGCGCGGGCCAGCAGGCCCTGGCCGATGCGCACGTCATAGGAACGCGCGCCCAGGTCGACATGGACGGTTTCGATGCTCATTTGCCCTCCAGGATCGCCGGATCATGCGCGCGGATCGCGTCCAGCACGCGGTCCGCCGTCTGTTCGATGCTGTCGCCGCGCTGCGCGGGGACGCGGATGTCGGCCTGCGCATAGACCGGGCTGCGCTCGGCCAGCAGCCGCTCCAGCGTGCCGCGCGGGTCGGGGGTCTGCAGCAGCGGCCGCGTCGGCCGGTGCCGGACCCGGTGCCAGAGCGTCTCCAGGTCGCAGTCGAGCCAGACCGAGACCCCCTCTTCGCCGATGCGGGCGCGGTTCTCGGGGCGCAGCCAGGCGCCGCCGCCGGTCGAGACCACGCCCGGCCCCGAGGCCAGCACCCGGCCCAGCACCTCTGATTCGCGGGCGCGAAAGAAGTCCTCGCCGTCGCGGGCAAAGATTTCCGGGATGGTCATGGCGGCCGCGCGCTCGATCTCGGCATCGGTATCCGAGAACGGCCTGCGCAACCGGCGCGCAAGTTCGCCCCCGATCGCGGTCTTGCCCGCCCCCATCATTCCGATCAGCACGATGTTACGCCGCATCACCACCCGGATCCCGCCTCTTGCAACCGGACAGACTGATGGCGTGATCTTTCGGGAAATGCCATATATATTTCGCAAGAACCGGCGACAGACCGGCAAGCATATCGAGGCGGAAGGGGCAATTCATGCGGCTTTTGAAGGTGGTGGTGGTTCTGGTCATCCTGATTCTGGCGGGCCTGGCCGGCTATGCCTATTTCGGCGACATGAGTTCCGACCCGCGCGAGATGCGGATGCCGGTCGAACTGGACCTGGGCGCGCAAAGGGCCGCCGCCCCGGCATCGACCCCGGCATCGACCTCGACCACGACCCAAACGCCGGCCCCTTCGACGGCCACGGCCCCCGACGACGGCGATGCCGCCCAGTCCGCCCCGGCGGCCGAGGATGCGGGGGCGGGGCAGAATGACCTCGACTGACGGCCTTGGCCTGGCCTGCGCCCTGGTGGCCGGGCTGGCGCTTGCCCTGCCCGCCGGGGCCAAGCCGCCGCTTTCGGCCAGCGACTGGCTGTCGGGCAGCGTGCGCGAGCCCGACAACATCTCGTCCTGGCGGCCCGGCGACGCGCGCCCGCCCGAGCTGAGGCAGCGCGCCCGGCGCGAGCTTGCGCCCACCGGCGCGGTCGAGCCGGTCGGCGTGACCCGGCTGGGCGAGGGCAATCCCGACGGCAAGGGCACCGTCTCGCCGCGGGCGGCGGGGCTTCCGGCCGATCTTTGGGGCGACAGCGAGGCGGCGGTGCTGGTGCGGCTGATCCGCAGCCCGAACCCGCGCCTGCCGGCGCTGCGGCGGCTGGAGCGGCGGCTGCTGGCCGCGCAACTGCGCCCGGCCCGGACCGAGGCCGGGCAGGAAGGCACGCTGTTCCTGGCCCGCGTCGACAAGCTGCTGGACATGGGTGCCACCGGCGCCGCCAAGGAGCTGCTGAAGGCCGCCGGCCCCGGCGACCCGCAGCGGTTCCGGCGGCTGTTCGACATCGCGCTTCTGTCCGGCGACGAGGCCCAGGCCTGCGAGACCATGGACCGCACCCCCGGCGTCGCCCCCAGCTTTCCGGCGCGCATCTTCTGCCTGGCCTTCGGCGGCGACTGGGCGGCGGCGGCGCTGGTGTTTCACGGCGCGCAGGCCATGGGGCGGATCGACCCGCAGATGGCGACGCTCCTGGCGCATTACCTGGACGACGGCTATTCCGACAGCGCCGAGGAGCTGGTGCCGCCCGCCGTGGTCACGCCGCTGGAGCTGCGCCTGCACGAGGCCATCGGCCAGCCCCTGCCCTCGTCCAGCCTGCCCCTGGCCTTCGCCCTGGCGGACCTGGACCAGAACGAGGGCTGGAAGGCGCGGCTGGACGCGGCCGAGCGGCTGGCGCGGGCGGGGGCGATCCCGGCCTCGCAGCTGCGCATGATCTATCTGGAGCAGAAGCCCGCCGCCTCGGGCGGGGTCTGGGACCGCGCGGGCGCGGTGCAGGCGCTGGCCGATGCGCTGCTGATGCGCGACGTGGCGGGCGTCGGCCACGCCCTGCCCCGCGCCTTCGACGCCATGGTCGCGGCGGGGCTTGGCCCGGCGCTGGCCGACATGGTCGGGGCCGAGGTCGGCGCGCTGGGGCTGGATGGCCGCGCCGGCCGCATCGCGCTGTGGCTGGCGCTGCAGGCCGCGCAGCCGCAGGTGGTGCAGGCCCCGCCCGCCGATGCCGCGCCTTTCGAGCTGTGGCTTTTGCGCTTTGCCGAGGGCGAGCCGCAATCCGCCCCGCCGCAGGGCGAGGGCGAGCCGCGGGCGGCCGCGCTTTTCCCCGCCTTCCTTGGCCCGTCGGAGCAGAACCTGCCGGACAGCGCCGCGCAGCTGATCCTGGCCAATCGGCGGGGCGAGGCGCTGCTGGCCGCCATCGCCGATGTCGATGCCGGGCTCGACGGCGACCTGCCGCGGGCGGCGCAGGGCCTGCGCGTCCTGCGCGTGCTGGGCCAGCAGGAAATCGCGCGCCAGGCGGCGATCGAGCTGATCCTGGCCCCGGTGATGGCGCCCCCGCCGGGCGCCGGCGCACCGTGAGCGGCGGCGGCCTGAACGACCGGGGCCGGATCTCGGCCTTTCTCGACGCGCAGGCGGCCGAGGCGGGGGCGGCGCGCAACACGCTGCTGGCCTATGGCCGCGACCTGCGGGATTTCGCCGACTGGCTGGCGGCGCGCGACGAGACCCTGCTGGCCGTCCCGCGCGAGGGGATCGAGGATTACCTGTCCCATTGCGACGCCCAGGGCCTGTCGCGGGCGACGCGGGCGCGGCGGCTGTCGGCGATCCGCCAACTCATGCGCTTCGCGCTGGACGAAGGCTGGCGCGAGGACGACCCGGCCTGCCGCATCAGCGGGCCGGGCCGGATGCAGCGCCTGCCCAAGGTGCTGGACCGGGCCGAGGTGCAAGCCATGCTGGACGCCCTGCCCCGCATCGGCCGCAACGAGGCCGAGCGCGCCCGCAACCTGGCGCTGGTCGAGCTGATCTATGCCACCGGCATGCGGGTGAGCGAGCTGGTCTCGCTGCCGGTGGGCGCCTGCCGCGGCGATCCGGCGCTGCTGCTGATCCGCGGCAAGGGCGGCAAGGAGCGCATGGTGCCGCTGAGCGACCCTGCCCGCCGGGCGCTGGCCGCCTGGCTGAAGCGGCGCGACAATGCCCCCGCCGAAAGCCCGCTGGGCCGGCTGGTCGCGGGCAAGGGCGCGCGCTGGCTGTTTCCCGCCGCCAGCCGCGAGGGGCACATGACGCGCCAGGCGATGAACACCCTGCTGGGCCAGCTGGCGCTGGCGGCCGGCATCGACCCGGCCCGCGTCTCGCCGCATGTGATCCGCCACGCCTTCGCCACGCATCTGCTGGAGGGCGGCGCCGACCTGCGCGCGATCCAGACGCTGCTGGGCCATGCCGACCTGGGCACGACCGAGATCTATACCCATGTCCTGGACACGCGGATGCGCGACCTGGTGCTGAACCACCATCCGCTGGCCCATGCCGACGCCAGCGGAAAGAAGCCATGACCGTCCCAGCCCAAGCCGCGGATGCGGCCGCCGCCGCCCTGCCGGTCCCCGATTCGATCCTTGCCGATCCGGTGGTCTGGCTGACTTGCGCCGCCATCCTGCTGCTATTGGCGCTTTCGGCGTTCTTCTCGGGCTCGGAAACGGCGCTGACCGCCTCTAGCCAGGCCAAGCTGCGGTCCAGGGCCGACAAGGGGGATGCAGGCGCCGCGCGGGCGCTTGACGTGACCCGCGACAGCGAAAGGTTGCTCGGCTCGCTGCTGCTGGGCAACAACGTGGTCAACATCCTGTCGGCCAGCCTGGCCACGGCGCTGTTCACCCGCATCCTGGGCGCCGGCGGCGTGGCGGTTGCGACGCTGGTGATGACCGCGCTGGTGTTGATCTTTTCCGAGGTGCTGCCCAAGACCTATGCCATCCTTGCCCCCGAGGAGCTGTCCAGCCGCGTCGCCCGCCCGATCGGCGTCTTCACCCGGATCATGGCCCCGATCGTCGCGGTGGTCCGGCTGATCGTGCGCGGCATCCTGGCGCTGCTGGGCTTTCGACCCGACCGGGCAAGCCATGTCTTTTCCGTCCAGGAGGAAATCGCCGGCGCCCTGGCCATCGCGCAATCCAGCGGCTCGGTCGAAAAAGAGGAACGCGACCGCCTGCTGGGCGCGCTGGACCTGGGCGAACGCGCCGTCGAAGAGGTGATGCTGCACCGCTCGCGCATCGAGATGATCGACGCCGGCCTTCCCGCCGATCAGGTGCTGGACCTGGTGCTGAAAAGCCCGCATACCCGCCTGCCCGTCTATCGGGGCGAGCGCGAGAATGTCGTCGGCGTGATCCATGCCAAGGACCTGCTGCGCGGCGTGCGCCGGGCGCTTCAGGATCAGGGGCCGGACGCCTTGCGCAGCTTTGACGTGCTGGACACCGCCATGCCGCCCTATTTCGTGCCCGAGACCACGCCGCTGGACGAGCAGATGCGCGAATTTCTCAAACGCCACACGCATTTCGCGCTGGTGGTGGACGAATACGGCAGCCTGCGCGGGCTGATCACGCTCGAGGACATCCTGGAGGAAATCGTCGGTGAGATCACCGACGAACATGACATGGACGCCGCGCAAACGCTGCTGCCCGGACCGCAGGGCGACTACCTGGTCGATGGCGCGATGACCATCCGCGACCTGAACCGGGCGCTGGACTGGTCCCTGCCCGACGATGAGGCCAATACCGTCGCCGGGCTGGTGATCCACATGGCCCAGTCGATCCCGGCGGCGGGCCAGGTGTTTTCCTTTCACGGCTACCGCTTCGAGGTGCTGGCGCGGCGGGAAAACCGCATCACCCGGCTGCGCATCCGCCCGCTGGAGACGCCGCCGCCGGGCGAGGCCGCCGCCGATCAGTGATCGGCCATGCCGGCGGCGCGCTTGGCCTCCTCGACGCTGCCGCCGGCGCCGTTGAAGAAGGCGTTCAGCGCCACCGCCGCGATGGTCGCCAGCAGGATGCCCGATTCGACCAGCGGGTGGATGGCATGCGGCATCCATTGCTTGAAATCGGGGGCGATCAGCGGGATCATCCCGAAGCCGAGCGCCACCGCCACCACGAACAGGTTGTTGCGGTTGCCGGCGAAATCCACCGTCGAGAGGATGCGGATGCCGGTCGCGGCGACCATGCCGAACATGACGAGGCCGGCGCCGCCCAGCACCGGGGTCGGCAGCGATTCCACCGCCGCGCCCATCTTGGGCACCAGCCCGAACAGGATCAGGATCAGCCCGCCGGCGACGCAGATGAAGCGGCTCTTTATGCCGGTGACGCCGACAAGGCCGACGTTCTGGCTGAAAGAGGTATAGGGGAAGGTGTTGAAGATGCCGCCGATCAGCGTGCCCAGGCCATCGGTGCGCAGACCGGCGGTCAGCCGCTGCGGGGTGATCTCGCGCCCGGTCATCTCACCCAGCGCCAGGAACATGCCGGTCGATTCGATCATCACCACGATCATCACCAGCACCATGGTCACGATCAGCACCGGGTCGAAGATCGGCATGCCGAAATGGAAGGGCGCGACGATGCCGAACCAATGCGCCTCGGCCACCTTGTCGAAGGTCATCTGGCCCAGCACGATGGTCAGCCCCGCGCCGATCAGCATGCCCAGCAGCACCGCGATATTGGCGACGAAGCCGCGGCCGAAGCGGGCGATCAGCAGGATCGCCACCAGCACCACGCCGGAAATGGCGATGTTGACCGGCCGGGCGTAAAGCGGGTTCTGCACGCTGGGCGCGGGGGCAAAGCCCTCGGGCAGCGCGGGCACGGCGCCGGTCCCGGCCAGGTCGCGCAGCTGGTTCAGCCAGCCCGCCGCGACCGGGTCCACCACCTTGGGCGCGGTCGGCCCGACCGGGTTGCCGAAGATCCAGTTGATCCCCACCCGCATCAGCGTGACGCCGATCACCAGGATGATGGTGCCGGTCACGAGCGGCGGAAAGAACTTCAGCATCCGCCCGACGAAGGGCGCGATCAGCATGGCGACGATCCCCGCGCCGATGATGGCGCCAAAGATCATCCGCGCGCCCTCGGGGCCCGGATAGGCATTGGCCATGGCCACCATCGGCCCGACCGAGGCGAAGGTCACGCCCATCATCACCGGCAGCTGGATGCCGAACCAGCGCGTCACGCCCAGCGACTGGATGATCGTGGCCACGCCGCAGCAGAACAGGTCGGCCGAGATCAGGAAGGCCACGTCCTCGGGCGAGAGCTTCAGCGCGCGGCCGACGATCAGCGGCACCGCCACCGCTCCAGCATACATGACCAGCACATGCTGCAAGCCCAGGGTCGTCATGCGCAGCGGCGGCAGGATCTCGTCGACCGGATCGACTGCGGATGTCGCGGCTCTTGCCATGAGGCCCCCCTTCGTTGCCCGTTATCCTTGCGTTTTCGCAAGACTGCGCTGGCGGCCGGGCTTTGGCAAATGCTTTATGACGATCGCGTGATCAGCCGGCCTGCGCCGCGCAGGATGCGGCATCCGCAAGCGCGCCGGCCTGCATCTGCCGGCGCATCGTGCGGCGCAGGGTCTGGGTCAGGCCCAGTTCAGGCCAGGCCGCCTGGGCGGCGCGCAGATGCGCCTCGGCCCGCGGGACGTCCTGGGCCTCGGCGGCGCGCAGCGCGGCCGAAAGGCGCAGCAGCGGCTGGTCCGGCGCCAGCGCCAGCGCCGCATCCAGCCAGCGCTGCCCGGCCTTGCGATTGCCGGCGGCAAAGCAGACATCGGCCAGCCGCTTGCAGGTCAGCATCCGGCCCGGCCGCGCCGCATCCAGCCAGTGCAGCAGCGCCAGCGCCCGGTTCAGCCGGCCATGCAGCCGCAGCACCGAGGCGCAAAAGCCCAGCCAGGCCGCGTCCCCCTCGGCAAGCGGCGGCTGCTCGCCCCTGGCCAGCGCCGCCTCGACCGGGGCCAGCGCCTCGGCGCCGGGGCCCAGCTTGCGCCACAGGTCGGGCCAGACCAGCAGCTCGCGCTGCGGACCCGGATCGCGGATGAACTCCGACCAGTCGATTCGCAACAGCCAAAGCGGCAGGATCCGGCCCTTGCCGCGTTCCGGATCGGGCTGGGCATAGGTCGCCAGCAGCTCGGGGGCGAAGCCGAGCGCCCGGCTGGCCGCGCCGCCCTCGCGCATCAGCCGATGCGCCAGGGCGGGCATGATCGGCCCCTCGGCCGAGCGCCCGGCAAGGACCATGTCCACGAAGGCCGCGTCCGGTGCGGGCGCGGCGCCATCCGCATTCCTGCCCTGCCCGCCCGTGACCAGCAGCACCTGCCGGCATTGCGGCTTGTCGCGGTTGCGCATCAGCGGCGCCTCCAGCCCCTGCAAGGCCAGCCGCCGCGCCTTCTGCGCCCGACCCGCCGACCAGGCCGCCACCGCAAGCTCGCGATAAAGAAAGGGGAAACGCTCCAGCAGCGCGCGGTTCCCGGCCAAGGCATCGACCAGCTCCGCGCCTCGGCCGCAGCGCCGGGCATGGCCGGCGGCATAGCTAATGCTCTGCGCCAGATCGCCGGGCGCAAGGAAACTCTCCGGCCGCGACAGCACCCGCTCCAGCAGCGCATCATGGGCCGAAGCCTGCAGATCGGCGGGAAGCGCCCCCGGCAGGGTCACGATCCGGCATTCCCCCACCATCGCCGCCGCGCGCGAAAAGGCGCTGTGGCTGGGCGCGCCCACCTGGGCGCAACCGGCCATCAGCAGCAGTTCCAGCAGGTCGCGCTCGGCCGGGGTCAGCGCGCCGGGGTCCAGCAACTCCTGCACCGAGAGGATGCGCGGATCGCCCTGCCGCAGATGCTCGACCGCGGCCGGCGTGTCGGAAAAGGCGATCACCGGCCCCTCCACCGCGGCGACGAAGGCGCGGAAGAACTCGTCGGGCACATATTTCGACGCCCAGGAGGAATAGGACCAGGGATCGCCGTCCAGGATGTCGCCGCGCCGGACATGGATCGCTAGCGGCCGGCCGCCGCCCGCGCGCTCGAGGATGCGCCGCGCATCCGCCAGCGCCCGTGCCAGCCGCGGGGACAGGGCCAGATCGGCGGCCACGGCGCGCAGGCCGGCGGCCGCCTCGGCCTCGGGTTCGTCCATGAAGCGCAGGATCTCGGCCATGCTGTCGCATTCGTAGCGCCGCCCCTCGGCCAGGGTCCGGGCAAAGCCGGCGCGGCTCATGCCCGGCGCGACCGCGGGCAGGTTGCGCAGGCCCGCGCGGTCGGGCGCGCGCCCGACCACGTCGATATGCGCGGCCACGAAGCCGGGATCCAGGAAATCGCGCGGATCGGCCAGCTCGGGATAGGGGCCGCCGGGCTGGGACAGCCACAGATAGCGCCCCGAGACCCCGAACTTGCGCGCGATCCGCATGACGTTGAGCAGGCAGATCAGCCGCGCGCCGATCCGGTCCTGCCGGAAACCGATGATGGCGTGATGCTTTGTCATGCGAAACCGCCCCTCCGTCCCCCTTGCGGCTTGCAACCGCGCGCCCTCCTGCCTATCAGGACGTGCCGCCATACAACAGCACGGAATCCCGATATGGACATCGCCGCCCGCCGCAAGGCCGATCCCGCCCACTGGCGCCTCGCCACCGCGATCCGCGCCCTTTCCATGGACGCCGTCGAGGCGGCGAACTCGGGCCACCCCGGCATGCCGATGGGCATGGCCGACGTGGCCACGGTCCTGTTCCGCGACCACCTGAAATTCGACGCCGCCGCGCCGAACTGGTTCGACCGCGACCGCTTCGTGCTGTCGGCGGGCCATGGCTCGATGCTGATCTATTCGCTGCTCCACCTGACCGGCTACGAGCAGATGTCGATCGACCAGATCCGCAACTTCCGCCAATGGGGCGCGATCACCGCCGGCCATCCCGAATACGGCCATGCCGAGGGGATCGAGACGACGACCGGCCCGCTGGGCCAGGGCATCGCCACCGCCGTCGGCTTCGCCATCGCCGAAGAGGCGATGCGCGCCCAGTTCGGCGAGGGCCTGTGCAACCACAAGACCTGGGTCATCGCCGGCGACGGCTGCCTGATGGAAGGCATCAGCCAGGAGGCGATCGGCCTGGCCGGCCACCAGAAGCTGAAGAACCTGATCGTCCTTTGGGACAACAACGACATCACCATCGACGGCCGCGTGTCGCTGTCGGATTCGACCGACCAGCTGAAGCGCTTCGAGGCCTCGGGCTGGCGCACGCTCAGCTGCGACGGCCACGACCCGGCCGACATCGCCCGCGCCCTGGCCGATGCGGCCAGCGGCAAGGACGACCGCCCGGTGCTGGTCGCCTGCAAGACCATCATCGGCTTCGGTGCGCCCAACAAGCAGGACAGCTCGGGCGTGCATGGCTCGGCGCTCGGCGCGGCCGAGATCGCCGCCGCGCGCGAGGCGCTGGGCTGGGATGCCGCCGCCTTCACCGTGCCCGATGACATCCTGGCCGACTGGCGCGCCATCGGCGCCAAGGGCCGGGCGGAACGCGAAGCCTGGGCCGCCCGCGTCGATGCGGCGGAAAACCGCGACGAATTCGCCCGCCGCATCTCTGGCGGCACCAGCGAGCGGCTTGCGCCCACCATCGCCGCGCTCAAGCAGCAGGCGCTGGCCAGCAAGCCCAAGGTCGCGACCCGCAAGGCCAGCGAGATGGTGCTGGAGGTGGTGAACCCCGAACTGCCCGAGACGCTGGGCGGCTCGGCCGACCTGACCGGCTCGAACAACACCAAGACCAAGGATCTGGGCATCTTCACGCCGGAAAACCGCCAGGGCCGCTATATCCACTACGGCATCCGCGAACATGGCATGGCGGCGGCGATGAACGGCATCTGGCTGCACGGCGGCTTCCGCCCCTATGGCGGCACCTTCATGTGCTTCACCGATTACGCGCGCGGCGCCATGCGGCTTTCGGCGCTGATGGGCCTGCCGGTGACCTATGTCATGACCCATGACAGCATCGGCCTGGGCGAGGACGGCCCGACCCACCAGCCGGTCGAGCACCTGGCGATCTGCCGCGCCACGCCCAACACGCTGACCCTGCGCCCCTGCGACCTGATCGAGACCGCCGAGGCCTGGGAAATCGCGCTGTCGAGCGAATCGACCCCGACCGTCATGGCGCTGTCACGCCAGAACCTGCCGCTGCTGCGCGAGGATGCGGGGTCCGAGAACCTCTCGGCCAGGGGCGCCTATGTCCTGCGCGAGGCCAGCGCCGAGCCCAGGGTGATCCTGATGGCCTCGGGCTCCGAGGTGGAAATCGCCGTTGCCGCCCGCGACGCGCTCGAGGCCGAGGGCGTGCCGACCCGCGTGGTCTCGGTCCCGTCGATGGAGCTTTTCCGCGACCAGGACGCCGAATACCGCCGGCAGGTCCTGCCCGCCGGCACCGTGCGCATCGCCATCGAGGCCGCCGTGCGCCAGCCCTGGGACTGGCTGCTCTTGGGCGAGCGCGGGCGCGAGGAAACCTCGGGCTTCATCGGCATGACCGGCTTCGGCGCCTCGGCCCCGGCGCCGACGCTCTACAAGGAATTCGGCATCACCGCCGAGGCGACCATCGCCGAGGCCCGCCGCCTGCTCGGCTGACCCATCCGGGCCGCGCCCTTTCCGGCGCGGCCTGCCCAATCCCGGCACCGAAGCCTGGTCCCCTCGAATCCCCGCCCGGCTTCTTCGTTCCCCAAATACCCATGCGACGGCGCGGGCAGGCACCCGCTCCGCCCCCATGGACCCCGCCGCCGCCCACGGGCATAAGCGGGAACAAGAGGGACATGCCATGACACCGCCCGAACCCAGCCCCGGCGCCTTGCCGCCGATCCTCGCGCCCGCGGGCGATCCGGCGCGCTCGGCGCAATTGCGCGGCATCCTGCTCCTGCTGCTGGCGATCTTCCTGTTCACGCTGATGGATGCCACCGGCAAGCATCTCTCGACGCTCTACCACCCGGTGCAGGTGGTCTGGGTGCGCTTCGTCACCAACCTGGCCATCGTCGCGGTCATCTTCGCGCCGCGGCTGCGCCATGCCCTCGCCACCCGGCGCCCGGCGGTGCAGTTCTTCCGCGGCGTGACGCAATTCGGCTCGGGCCTGCTGTTCTTCAGCGCGCTGCAATTCATCGGCCTGGCCGAGGCAACCGCGATCATGGACCTCAACCCGGTGCTGATCACGCTGGGCGCGGCCGTCTTTTTGGGCGAATCCATCGGCATCCGCCGCATCCTCGGCATCCTCGCCGCCTTCTGCGGCGCCATGCTCATCATCCGCCCCGGCGCCGGCGTCTTCCATCCCGCGGCGCTGCTGGCGCTCACCGCGGCCTTCACCTATGCCGCCGGCGCCATCCTGACCCGCATGGCGAGAAGCGATTCCACCGCGACCTCGATCCTGTGGTCGGCGCTGGTCGGCACGGTCCTCTCCTCGCTCGCCGTGCCCTTCGTCTGGCAGCCCATCGCGGCCGGCGACCTCTGGGCCTTCCTGCTGCTCGGCGGGCTCGGCACGGCGGCGCAGGCGCTGCTGATCCGCGCCTTCTCGCTGGCCGAGGCGGCGGCCATCGCCCCCTTCGGCTATACCGGGCTGGTCTGGGCCGGGCTCTGGGGCTGGCTGTTCTGGGGCACCCTGCCCGACCTCTGGACCCTCATCGGCGCGTTGATCATCGTGGCCGCGGGCCTATATGTCTGGATGCGCGAGGCCCGCGCGATGAACCGGGCCGCCGGAACGGGGCCGCAATGACCGAGACCGACACCGAGACCCAGGAGCCCGCCCCGCTGCGCGACCGCATCGCCAATGGCGCCTTCCTGGCCGTCATGGGGCTGGCGCGCATCCTGCCCTATCGGCGGCGCGTGCCCGCGATGGGCTGGTTCTTTGCCCATCTGCTTGGCCCGCTGGCGGGCTGGCGCCGGCGCATCCGCGCCAACCTGGCCATGGCGCGTCCCGACCTTTCCGCGGCCGAGGTCCGCCGCCTGACCCGCGCGGTGCCCGACAACGCCGGCCGCTCGCTGGCCGAGATCTATTCCGGCGCCGAGTTCACCGACCGCATCCATGCCGCCGACCCGCTGGCCGGCCCCGGCCTGCCGGCGCTGGAACAGGCCGCGCAGGCGGGCCGGCCGGTGATCCTGGCCGTGGCGCATTTCGGCAATTACGACGCCATGCGCGCGGCGCTTGCCGGGCGCGGCTGGCCGGTCGGCGCGCTTTACCGGCCGATGAACAACGAGGCGTTCAACCGCCATTACATCCCCGCCATGCGCGCCATCGCCGAGCCGATGTTCCCGCGCGGCCGCGCCGGGCTTGCGGCGATGCTGCGCTTTCTCAAGGGTGGGGGCTGGCTGTCGCTGGGCTTCGACCAGTTCGACGTCCACGGCGCCGAGCTGCGCTTTTTCGGCCTGCCGACCAGGACGGTGCTGACCCCGGCGGAACTGGCGCTGCGCTATGATGCGCTGATCCTGCCCATCGCCGGGGTGCGCCAGCCCGACGGGCTGAGCTTTCGCGTCGAGGTCGGCGCGCCCATCCCCCACAGCGACGCCCCGACCATGATGCAGGCGCTGAACGACGATCTGGAGCGGCTGGTCCGCGACCATATGGAGCAGTGGTTCTGGGTCCATCGGCGCTGGAAACGCAGGGGCTAGGCGGCGAATCCCTTTCCCTTGGGTTGCCCGACGGTCTATAAGGACGCCCAAATCCGCCGCGCAATCAGAACGCGGGCCCCGACAACGACATCCAGAGGACGGCATGAGCGACGATTCCAAACACGCTGGTCAAGACAAGCGCCATCACGAGGGCGATGTCGCCTTCATCCAGGCGCTGGCCGAACTGCTCGATCGCAACGAATTGACCGAACTGACCGTCAAGCGCGAATATGACGAAAACGACCGGCTGACCGTCAGCCTGTCCAAGCACCAGAAACAGGCCGCGCCGCAAGCC
>NZ_JRKO01000041.1 GCF_000763885.1 Paracoccus versutus
GGCTGGAGCGCGGCCTGCTCCATCACGGGGATCCCCGCGGATTCGGGCGCCGGTTGCGGTCCGGTTGCGGGGCGCAGCCGGGGCTGGGGATCGCCCGCACCGGCGAGAGGACCGACCAGCGATGTCAGCCTGGGCGCGCGCATCACGGCTCCTCCGCCAGCGTCCGCGCGGCAAGGATGCGGCGCAGATAGTCCTGCCGGCGCGAAACGGGCAGGGCGAGGATCTCGGTCTCGGACCAGTGATAGCTCATCGCGATCAGGTGGATCTCGTCCAGCAGCGTTGCCGCGCGGCTGCGCAGCTCGGTGTCGAGGAACTCGGCCACATCCAGCGGCAGGACCAACGCCGCGCCGCAATCCGTGCAGGCGGTGCCGATTTCCAGCCCCAGCCCGGCGACCGCGCTTTCCAGCGCGGCGATGACGGTTTCGCGGTCGGGACCGGCCAGCCGCGCCTCGGCCTGGGCGGGCTCCATCCCCGCCGCCAGCGAAAGCAGCGCGGCCAGCGCCGCCTCTCCGCGAAGCCCCCGCCGTTCCAGCGCGATGAGATCGCCAAGCCGCAGGAGCCTCAGCGGCACGCCGTCCAGCGGCAGCGGCGCCGCGGGTTCGCGGGGCAGGTCGTCCAGGGAAAAGGCCAGCGCATTGCCGGCGCCGCAGCCGGTGCAATCGGTCTCGGATTCGATGTGCGGCCCGATCAGGGCGCGGCGCAGGGCCAGCAGCGCCTCTTCCCAATCGGGCAGGGTCAGGGCGGACAGCGCCTCGATCCCGCGGCCCCCGACCGCGGCGGCCAGCGCGGCCAGCCGCCCGTGGGGCCCGTCCGCGGGGGCGTGGAAGGCGATTTCATCCTGTCCCGTCAAAGCGCGCACGGCTTGCTCCTTTCCCGGCGGTCCAGTCTTCCGGCGATCCGGTGGCCGGTCAGGTTTCGGCAGGCTCGGTCACGGCCTCGTCGAGGACGAAGTTCTCGTATTCGACCTTCAGCGTCTGGATGGCGACGGCGTTGGCGTTGGCGTCCATTTCCGGCAGGGCCTGGAATTCGCTGGCCCAGGCCCGCATCAGGTTGAAGGCCATGACCGGGGCGCCCTGCATGTTCAGCACCTCGACCCGGACGGATTTGCGATAGTTGACCAGGCTGTTGGCCGCCTCGCCCTGCGGGTTGTTGACCTGGTTGGCCCATTCCAGGAACTGCCGGTCATGGGTCAGGCCGGATTCGAATGTCACCGGCTCGAACTTGGTGCGGCCGGGCATCTTGCGCACGATGCCGGCATCGGCGGCGACGCGCCATTCGATCGCCTCGGTCGTCTTCTTGATCGCCGACATCTTGGACAGGGCGGCGACGACCCGCCCGTCCCATGTCACCCGGAAGCGGAAGTTCTTGTAGGGGTCGATGCGATGGGCGTTCACGTTGAACATCGGCATGGGCTGCCTCCTTTTCGATCAGCCCGCGCCTAGCGGCGGGTCATCTGGCTGAGTGTTACGATGACGAATTCGGCCGGGCGCAGCGGCGCGAAGCCGACCTGGACATTCACCACCCCCGCCGCCTGGTCGTCCGGCGTGGTGGTGTCGCTGTCGCATTTGACGAAATACGCCTCGCGGCTGGTCGCCCCGGCAAAGGCGCCGTTGCGGAACTGGGCCTCCATGAAGGCGCCGATGGTGGCGCGCAGCGCGGCCCAGAGCCGTTCGTCATTGCCTTCGAACACGGCCCATTGGATGCCGTTGAAGATCGACCTGCGCAGGAACATCGCGGTGCGGCGGACGTTGATATAGCGCCATTCGGTGGTCGGCCGCCCGGTGCGCGCGCCCCAGACCACGCGGCCCGCGCCCGGCACCGTGCGCAGCGCATTCAGCCCGTGCGGGTTCATGCGGTCCTGGTCGCGGTCCAGCACCTGGAAATCCAGGCCCACCGTGCCCGACAGCGCGGCTTCCAGCCCCGCCGCCACCTTCCAGACGCCGCGCCGCCCGTCGGTGCGCCCGTAAAGCCCGGCGACATGGCCGGCCGCCGGGATCGCCCGCACCGGATCGCGGCCAAGGCCCGCGGGATCGGGAACCACGATCCGCGGCCAGTAGAGCGCGCGGAAATCCGAGCCGGTGATGCCGTTGCGCGCCTGGTCCACCGCATTGCCCACGGGATCCTCGGCCGCGGTCGAGCGCGGCGCATCGGCCACCAGGAACAGGTCGCGCTGCGGGCGCGCCTCGACATAGGCCAGCACGGCGTTGACGAAGCCGGCATGCTGCGCATTGGTCGTCGCGCTCAGCAGCCCGTCCGAGGCGCAGACGATCAGCGCCGCATCGTCGATCCCGTCCAGCGCGGTCAGCGCCGCGCCGTAGCCGGCCGCGGGGAAGGTGGCGTTGCCGCCGGTGCCCCCGGCCAGCGCCGTGCCCGGCGTGGCCCCGGTCAGCGCCCCCTGGTTGCGCGGGCGGAAGGCGATGGGCGGCTCGACATCGGCCCAGGCCAGGTAGGCCGAGCGGGCAAGCTGGTCCAGCATGTATTTCTCGTCCGCCGGATCGGGGGACAAGCCCTCGAACCGCTCGACCTCGGCAAAGTTCGCCTCTCCGACGGGGCGGTAGAAGACGACGAGGTTGAAGCGGGCGGGGTCGGCATCGGTGCTGTCGGCGATGGCCACGCGCAGCGCGTTGCCCCAGGCCCCCGCGCCCCGCGCCCGCAGGATCGAGCCGGCCGTCGTGCCGCCCGCGCCCAGCAGGATGCCCTCGGGGCCGGCGGGCATGTTGACGGGCCGGATGGCCGGGCCGGCCCAGCGGATGTCGGGGTCCGCGGCCAGTCGGGTGATGACGTTGTTGGGGTCGCCGTCGGCGGTCGTCAGGTTGGTCAGCGTCGGGTTGGGCGCGCGGTTGGCGAAACTCGCGCCGTTGTTGGTCGAGACGCGGACCGTCAGGTTGAAATGCGCCGCATCCCCGTCGGCCGCATTGGCGATGACGACCTGGATCTGCTCATCCGCGGCGGGCGCGCGCGCCTGCACGATCCGCGCCGTCGCCCCGCCCGCATCGCTGACGGTGATCGCGCGTTCGGCATCGACGGGCAGGCTGGCCACGGTCGCCGGCGCATTGCCGATGCCGGCGGCCAGGCGCAGGACATAGGCGCGGGGACCGCCGTTCTCGAAAAAGCCCTTGATCGCATAGGGCAGCAACAGCCGCGCCGTGCCCGCGTCGCCTTCGTTGCGGAAATAGCCGCCGAAGATGCGCTGGAACTGGATCTCGGACGAGATCGGCGTCGGGCCGGTCGGGCCGCGTTCGGTTTCGCCGACAAGGATGGTGACGGCGGTCGGCGCGGCCTCGATCGCGCGCGCGCCGCCGGGCGCCTCGCGAACATAGACCCCCGGCGTGAGAGGCGTAGTCATGATGCATGATCCTTGCTGCTTGTCGGCAGCGGTCCGGGGACAGAATATTCAGAAGCGGAGACGGTCTCTCCACCTGTCCGCGCCGTTCCCGACCCAGAGAAATTCGATTGTCCGGCCTTGCTTTCCGACCCAGGGGTCGGGCGCCTGAAAAGCAGTCCTTCCGGCCGGCGCTTGCGCGGAAGCGTGATCGGCGGTCTTCCGGTGTCCCGGAGCGGCCGAAGCACTTCATATCCTGTCGTTTTCGGGGCAAGGGCCCCAGAATGACGGCCCCAATGGCAGAGGGTGTCGTTCCCCGTCCATTATCACGATTACGATAGCTCACGGCCCGATTCTGTCAAGCCCCGGCGTGGGATTGACTGGGAGGTTGACTGGGAGGTTGGCAGGGGCAAAAGGGGCCGATCGCCATCGCGATCCGCCAATCCCGCCGGTGCGCGCAGAAGGGGCGGCACGCATCCAGGCAGGAACATTTCCCGATGCCCTTCGTTGTCCGGGATCAACAGGAGGCGAGCATGACCGACCATGACGATCACGTGGAGAAATTCTGGAGCCGGCTCGGGGGCATCAACTCCGGCATGCTGGGCCTGACCGAGGACGCGCGGCTCGTGCCCATGTCGCATTATGCCGACGCGGAAGCCGGCAGGCTGTGGTTCATCACCGCCAAGGGAACCGACCTGGCCCGCATCCTTGCCGCCGGCGGCAAGGATGCGGTGCATGTGGTCGCCGACGAGGGGAAGGGGCTCTTCGCCCGCATCCACGGCGCGCTGTCCCTGTCCGACGACCGCGCCAAGCTTGACGAGCTGTGGAACGCCGTGGCTTCGAGCTGGTTCGAGGACGGCAAGCAGGACGAGGATGTCCAGCTTCTGCGCTTCGACCTTGCCGATGCCGAGGTCTGGGTGACGGGGGGCAGCCTGTCCTTTCTCTACCAGATGGCCAAGGCCAAGATCACCGGCGACAAGCCGGACATGGGAGAGCATTTCAGCCTCGGCTTCTGATCCTTGCCGTGGCCGCGGGCCGCCTTGCCGCAAGGATCAGCAGGCCGAAGACATCATAGACCAGCACGGCGATGCAGCCGGTCAGCACCCCGCCCTGGATGACGAAGGCCGGGTTGTTCGAGGTCAGCCCGGCGATGATCACCTCGCCCAGGCTGCGCGCGGCCACGGTCGAGCCGATGGTCGCCGTGGACAGCGCGATGACGACCGAGATGCGGATGCCCTCCAGGATCAGCGGCAGGGCCAGCGGCATCTCGACCTGCACCAGCATCTGGCGCGGGGTCATGCCGACGGCCCTGGCGGACAGCAGGACCGAGCCGGGCACCCCCCGCAGCCCCGCCAGCGCGTTCTCGAAGATCGGCAGCAGGCCATAGAGAAACAGGGCAAGGACGGTCGGCCGGGTGCCAAAGCCCAAGAGCGGCACCGACAGCGCCAGCACGGCGACCGGCGGGAAGGTCTGGCCGATATTGGCCAGCATCCGGGCGGTAGGCAGGAACTCGGCCCCGGCGGGGCGGGTGACGAGGATGGCCAGCGCCAGCGCGATGAGGGTCGAGGGCACCATCGCCAGCATCACCAGCATCAGATGCGATGCGGTCAGTCCGGCCAGCGTAGCGCGGTCATAGATGACCGGCCCGCCGGCGGGCGCAAAGGGGCGCAGGACGGGCTCGAACAGGGCGGGGAACAGGACCAGCGCGCCCGTCATGCCGACCAGAACGATCCAGCGCAGCGCGGTCATGCCGGCGGGGCCTGTCGGCCCGCGGCCAGGATGTCGTCGCGCGTGACGATGCCCAGCCCCTGCCCCCGGCCGTCCACCACCGGCAGCCGGTCGCGGCCGGTCCAGATCATCTCGGCCAGGGCGTCCGAAAGCGAGGCGGCGGCATCGACCGGATCGCCCTGGGCCTGGCCCGCGCGCAGGAGCGTGCCGACCGGCTTCAGCGCCAGCAGGCGCAGCGCGCGGCCCGTCTCGCCCACCAGGTCGGCCACGAAGGGGGTGGCAGGGGCGCGGACGATGTCCTCGGGCGGGCCGAACTGCTCGAAGCGTCCGTCGCGCATCACGGCGATGGCGTCGCCCAGATACAGCGCCTCGTTCATGTCATGCGTGACCAGCACGACGGTGGTGCCCAGCTGGCGGCGGATCCGCGTCAGGTCGCGCTGCGCCTGCCGGCGGATCAGCGGGTCCAGCGCGCCGAAGGGCTCGTCCATCAGCAGCACCTCGGGCCGGGCGGCCAGCGCGCGTGCGACGCCGATCCGCTGCGCCTGCCCGCCGGACAGCTGATGCGGATAGCGGGGGCCGATCTCGGCCGGGTCCAGTTGCAGCATGTGCAGCAATTCCTGGGTGCGGGCCTTGATCCGCGACCTGGGCCATCCCAGCAGGGTGGGGACGACGCCGATATTGCGCGCCGCGGTCCAGTGCGGGAACAGCCCGTAGCCCTGGATGACGTAGCCGATGCCCTGGCGCAGCGACACCTCGGGGATGCGGGCGACGTCCTTGCCGTCGATCAAGACCCGGCCCGCGCTTGGCTCGACCAGGCGGTTGATCATCCGCAGCAGCGTCGTCTTGCCCGAGCCCGAGCTGCCGACGATGGCGGTCAGCGTGCCGCGCGCAAAGCGGGCGGTGACGCCGTCCACCACCGGCCTGCCGCCGTAGGTCTTGGTCAGGGCCTCGATCTCGATCATGGCGGCTGCATCCTGAAGGAGGCGATCACCAGGTCCAGCACCGCCGAGGTCAGGAAAGCCAGCGCCACCGTCGGAAGCACGCCCAGCAGGATCAGGTCGGTCGCCGTCTGGCCGATGCCCTGGAAGATGAAGGTTCCATACCCGCCCGAGCCGATCAGCGCCCCCACCGTGGCCAGCCCGATATTCTGCACCAGCACGATCCGCGCGGCGGCAAGGATGACGGGCAGGGCCAGCGGCAGCTCGACCATCCGCAGCCGCTGGGCGCCGGTCATGCCCATGCCGGCCGCGGCCTCGGCCACCGCCGGCGGCACGGCATCGACCCCGGCCACGGTATTGGCGACGATGGGCAGCAGCGAATAGAGAAACAGCGCCACCAGCGCCGGCGCCATGCCGATGCCCCTGATCCCGGCCTCGGCCGCGGCGGGGACATGGGCGGCGATCCAGGCCAGCGGCACGATCAGCATCCCGAACAGCGCGATCGAGGGGATGGTCTGGATCAGCGTCAGCAGGTTCAGCACCGGGGCGCGCAGGGCCCTATGGCGCTGGATGGCCAGCCCTGCCGGCAGGCCCACGGCCAGCGCGGCCAGGAACGAGCCGAAGGCCAGGACCAGGTGATCCGCCGTGGCCTTGTGGAAGGCGGCGGCGCGCAGCCGGAACTCGGCCGCGACCGAAAGATCGGCCAGCACCCCGGAGCCCAGAAGCGCCGCCACCGCCGCCAGGGTGGCGGCCAGCAGCGCGGCGCGGGGCGCGGGGCCGGGCTGCATGCGCGCAAAGGCGTCCACCAGCAGCAGCACCAGCACCCCGGCGGCCAGCCAGAAGCCCAGGCCGGGCGAGACCCGCGCCGCAGGGGCCGCCTGTTCCAGCAGGATGGCAGCGCCCCGTCCCAGCATAAGGATCAGCCCGGCCAGCGCCGCGGCCAGAAGCAGCATCCGCAGTCCCGGCCGGCGCAGCAGCAGCAGCGCGACCACGAGCAGCAGGGTGCCGGCGGCAAGCGCGGCGGCCGTGGGCGCCCCGAACGCCTCGGCCCAGCCAAGGGCCTGGGGCTGCGCGATCCGGTTGGGCCGCAGGCCGAATGCCGAAAGCGCCGGCGCCGCCAGCAGCGGCAGCGCCAGGACGGCCGACAGCCGGTCGATGCGCGGCCTGGGCATCCTCAGTCGAGCAGCCCGGCCTCGGTCAGGTAGGCCTGCGCCACCTCGGCGGCGGGCAGGCCCTCGACCTGGACCTGGCCGTTCAGCCTTTGCAGAACCTCCAGGTCCAGCCCGGCGAAGGCCGGTTCCAGAAGCTCGGTGATCTGCGGATATTCGGCCAGGATCTCGGCGCGGACGATGGGCGCGGGCTGGTAGACCGGCTGGACGTTCTTGTCGTCCTCAAGCACCGTCAGCCCGGAAAAGGCAAGGGCGCCGTCCGTGCCATAGACCATGGCTGCATTGGCCCCGCTGGTCCCGTTCGCCGCCGCCTGGATCGTGGCGGCGGTATCGCCGCCCGACAGCACCAGCAGCTGGTCCTGATCCAGCGTAAAGCCATAGGCCCGCTGGAAGGCGGGCAGCGCCGGGGCCGAGTTGACGAATTCGGCCGAGGCGACCAGCTTGACCTCGCCGCCGCCCGACACCCATTCCCCGAATTGCGAGAAGGTGCTGACCCCCGCCTGCTCGGCCACCTCCGAGCGCAGGGCGACGCCCCAGGTGTTGTTGGCGGGCGCGGGGGCCAGCCAGACGATGTCGTTGGCTTCTTCGTCCAGCTGCCTGGCCGCCTGGTAGCCGGCGGCGGCATCCTGCCAGATCGGCTCGTCGGCGCGATTGAAGAAGAAGGCGGCGTTGCCGGTATATTCGGGATAGATATCGATCTCGCCGGCCAGGATCGCCTCGCGCAGGATGGGGGTGCCGCCCAGCTGGATGCGGTCGCGGGTCGGGATGCCGGCGTGGTCCAGCAGCTGCAGGATGATCTGGCCCAGCACCCCGCCTTCGGTGTCGATCTTGGACGACACGACGACTTGCGCATGGGCGGTGCCAAGACCGGCGGCAAGGGCGATGATTGCCAGCGAGACAGGTTTCAGCATGTCGTTTCCTTTGCAGTGAGCGCGCAGCCGGTGCATGGATGCCGGCCCGCATCGGCCCGGTCGGCTTGTTCGGTTTCCCCGCTGCCAGGACGGGAAACCCGCAAGCCTTGGTTCCAGTTCCGTGCGCGCTGCGGGTTTGCCGCGAATGCCGCCCGCCTGCTGCAAGGGGCCTTGCCCCTGGCGGCCGTCAGGCCACGGCCTGCGCGCCGGTGATCTCGACCAGCGAGCCGCACATGAACGCCGCCTCGTCCGAGGCCAGGAAGGCGACCAGCGCGGCCACTTCCTCGGGCTTGCCGATGCGGCCGAAGGGCACCAGCCGGTCCAGGTCGGCGATGGTGCGGCCCGCGCGCCTGACCCCCGCCTCGAGCATGGGCGTGTGGATCTCGCCGGGGCAGACGGCGTTCACGCGGATCTTGTCGGGGGCGTAGTCGCGGGCGAGGTTCTGGGTAAAGCTCGCCACCGCCGCCTTGGTCACGTTATAGGCGATGTGGTTCGGCGCCGGGTGCAGCCCCCATTGCGAGGCGGTGTTGACGATGGCGCCGCCGCCGGCCGCGATCATATGCGGCAGGGCGGCCTGGCACAGGTGGAACATCGCATCGACGTTGATGGCGAAGGACAGCCGCCAGTCCTCGGGCGTCAGCGCCAGCAGGTTGCCGCGCCGGTTGATGCCGGCATTGTTGCACAGCACGTCGATGGCGCCTTCGGTGGCGATGACGTTTTCGATGATCGCCCGGCAACCCTCGGGCTGCGAGATGTCGCTGGCCAAGGCCCGGCTGCCGGGGATGGCGGCGGCGGTCGCCTCGGCCCCTTCGGCGTTCACGTCGGTGATGACGACGCGGGCGCCCTCGGCGGCGAAGCGCCCTGCGATGGCCGAGCCGATGCCGCCCGCAGCGCCGGTGACGATGACGGTTTTGTCCTTGAAACGCATGGTTTTACCTTAGATAGCTGCCGCCGTTTATATCCAGCACCGCGCCGTTCAGCGATGCCTGCGAGGGACGGAAGGCAAAGGCTACGAGTTCGCCGATCTCCTCGGGCGCGGCCATCCGGCCGATGGGGATGCCGGCCAGCGCCGCTGCCTCGCCGTGCCGGGCGACATAGGCCTCGGCCATGTCGGTGCGCACCCAGCCCGGCGCCAGCGCGACCGCGGTCACGCCTTCGTGGCCATGGCTTTGCGCGATGGATTTGGTCAGGTTGATCAAAGCGGCCTTGGAGGCGCCATAGGCCATGGCATTCGAGGCATAGCCGCGCTGGCCGGCGCGGCTGGCCATGTTGAGGATGCGCCCGCCGCCATTGTCGCGAAAGTGCCGGATCGCCAGCTTCGACAGGTCCACGGCCGACAGGAAGTTCACCCGCATCTCGCGCGCCCAGACCTGCTGCCATTCGTCCATCGGCGCATCGACCGCGACCTCGGAACGGATGCCGGCATTGTTGACCAGCCCGGTCAGCCGGCCCCCCGCTGCCACGGACCGATCCCAAAGCGCCTGCGGCGCGGTGGGGTCGGACAGGTCGGCCGGTAGGCACCAGCCCCGCCCGTCCAGCGCGGCCAGCAGCGCCTGCGCCGCGTCGCGGTTGCGGCCGTAATGGATGACGACCCGCGCGCCTTCGGTGACCAGCGCATGGCAGATCGCCCGGCCTATGGCGCCGGTCGCGCCGGTGACGAGGATGGATTGCCCGGAAAGCGTCATAGCTCACCCACCTGCGGGCCCCAGGTGTCCGACAGCGCAAAGCCCTGGGCAAAGGGATCCTGCGGGTCCAGCCGCAATTGCTGGCGGCCGAAGACATAGCCCTGCCCGGTGATGCGGGGCAGGATGGCGGGGCGGTCGCCGACGGTGGTCTCGCCCAGGATCTCGGCGGTGAAGGTGCCGCCGATGATGCTGCGCGACAGCCGCCTGTCGCCGGTCCTGGCCAGCCCGCGCGCATGCAGCACCGCCAGATTGGCCGACGAGCCGGTGCCGCAAGGCGAGCGGTCCACCCGTCCCGGCTTCAGCGTGGTGCAGGTGACGACCGAGCCGTCCGGCCGGTAGTCGCGAAACATCACATAGGCGATCTCGTCCAGGCTGGGGATCTCGGGGTGCTGGACCGCGACCTGCTCGGCCAAGAGCGCCTTGATCTCGGTCCCGGCCTCGGCCAGGGCGCGGGCCGCCTCGGGGACGATGCGCAGGCCGACCTGGTCCACGTCGATCTGGGCATAAAAGACGCCGCCAAAGGCGATGTCGGCCCGGATCGTGCCCCATTGCGGGGTCGAGACCGGGGCGTCGAGCTGCTGCACGAAGGCCGGCACGTTGTCGAGGCTGACCGACAGGCAGCGCCCGTTCTCGCATCGCGCGCGGGCCAGGATCAGCCCGGCGGCGGTGTCGAGCCGCACCACGGTTTCCGGCTCGACCATCTTCACCCGCCCGGTTTCCAGCAGCGCCGTCACCACGCAGATGCAGTTCGAGCCCGACATGGGATGGGCGCGATCCGGTTGCAGCACGATGAAACCCGCATCGGCATCGGGTCGCGTCGGCGCCAGCAGCAGGTTGGTGGTATGGACCACCTGCGCGCGGGGCTCGCGCGTCAGGAACAGCCGCAGCGAAGGGTCCACCTGGTTGAGGTGGTTCATCTTGTCGAGGATGGTGGCGCCCGGAATCTCGGGCGCGCCGCCGACCAGCACGTTGCCGCTTTCGCCCTGGCAATGCACCAGCAGGATGTCGAGGGATTTCTCGAAGCTCATTTCAGATACCACCCCCAGGGTTCCTTGCTGACAAAGCTGGTAATCTGCTTGGTTTCCAGATAGTTATCCAGGCCCCAGCGGCCCAGTTCGCGGCCGATGCCGGATTGCTTGTAGCCGCCCCAGGGCGCCTCGGTGAAGGTGGGCTGGCTGCAGTTGATCCAGACGATGCCGGCGCGGAAGGCGCGGGCGACGCGCTCGCAGCGCGTCTCGTCGGCGGACATCACCGCGGCGGCCAGGCCGAAGCGCGAGTCGTTGGCCAGCCGGATCGCCTCGTCCTCGGTGTCGAAGGGGCGGATGCAGACCACGGGGCCGAAGATCTCCTCGACCCAGGCGTCGCTGTCCGGCGCCGTGTCGGTCAGCACGGTGGGCGCGACCCAGAAACCCCTGTCGAAGCCGTCATGCCGGCCGCCACAGGCGACGGTGGCGCCTTGTTCGACGGCGCGGTCGATATGGCGCAGGACGTCCTCATACTGGCTCTTGTTGACCAGCGGGCCGAGCAGCGTGCCCTCGTCCAGGCCGTTGCCGATCCTGATCGTCTGCGCTTCCTCGACCAGCCGCTCCAGCAGGCGGGGATAAAGCGGCGCCTCGACCAGCACGCGCGAGGTGGCCGAGCAGACCTGGCCCTGGTTCCAGAAGATGCCGAACATGATCCATTCGACCGCCTTTTCGATCTCGCTGTCGGCGAAGACGACAAAGGGCGACTTGCCGCCCAGCTCCAGGCTGATGCGCTTGATGTCGCGGGCGCCCGTCGCCATGATCCGCGAGCCGACCGGGCCCGAGCCGGTGAAGGCCACCTTGTCGACCTGCGGATGCTCGACCAGCGCCTGGCCGACGACCGAGCCCTTGCCGGACAGGATGTTCAGCACCCCCTTGGGCAGGCCCGCGGCCTCGGCGATGGCACCCAGTTCCAGCGCGGTCAGCGAGGTGGTCTCGGCCGGCTTCAGGATCATGGTGCAGCCTGCCGCCAGCGCCGGGGCGACCTTCCACGAGGCCATGAGCAGCGGATAGTTCCAGGGCACGATGGCGACCGCGACGCCCAGCGGCTCGCGCACCGCCTTTGCGGTGAAACGGTCGTCGGCCAGCGCGATCTCCTCGACCTCGCCGTCCAGTTCCTCGGCCAGATCGGCGTAGAAGTCGAAGCAGCCGGCCGCGTCCGACAGATCCCATTCGGATTCGGGCAGCGGCTTGCCGTTGTCGCGCGTCTCGATCCGCGCCAGTTCCGGCAGCCGGTCGCGGATGCCCTGGGCGATGGCGCGCAGGTATTTCGCGCGCTCGGCGCCGGTCATGCGCGGCCAGGGGCCGTTGTCGAAAGCCTCGCGCGCGGCGGCGACGGCGGCCTCGGCATCGGGGGCGGTGGCGGCGGGAATGTGGTGGAACACTTCCTCGGTCGCCGGGTCGATGACCGGCAGCGTCCCGCCCTCGGCCGGGGCCACCCATTCGCCGTTGATATAAAGTCTGGTCTGCATCTTGTTCCTCACATGTGCCGGGTCAGACCGCCATCGACCCGAAGGCTTTGGCCGGTGATGTAGCTTGAATCGTCGGTCAACAGGAAAGCGGCGGCCTTGGCCTGTTCCTCGACCTTGCCGATGCGCTTGAGCGCCGTCAGATCGCCGAATTTCCCGACGTCCAGGCTGTCGGTGAAGCCGGGCAGCAGGCAGTTCATGCGGATGTTGTCCGGGCCGTAGCGGTCGGAATAAAGCTTGGTGAAGGACGACACCCCGGCGCGATAGACGCAGGAGGCCGGGAACCATAGCGAGGGCTCGAAGGCCGCATAGGTGGTGATGTTGACGATCGCGCCGCCGCCCTGCGCCTGCATGATCGGCGTCACCAGCCGCGCCATGCGGACGACCGACTTCACGATCATGTCGTTGGCGAGATCCCAGTTTTCATCCGTGATCTCAAGCAGCTCGCCTTTCGGCGGATGGCCGGTGTGGTTCAGAACCGCGTCGATGCGGCCATAGCTGGACATCGCCAGATCGACGATGCCCTTGAGGTCGTCGGCGCTTTGCGCGACCCCGCGCCGGGCCACGCCGCCCAGTTCCGCCGCCAGCGTCTCGCAGCTGTCCGAGGGCGACATCAGCGCCAGCCGGTAGCCGCGCCCATGCATCTCGCGCGCCACCGCGGCACCCATGCCGCGGCCGCCGCCGGTGATCAGACAAACCTTCTGGGTCATGGGGACTCCCTTTCAGAAACGGTCGATGCGATAGGGGCGCATGTCGATGGGCGGGGGCGCCCCGGTGATCAGGTCGCCCATCAGCCTTGCATTGGTCGCGGCATAGGTCACGCCCAGGTGGCCGTGGCCGGTGGCGTAGAACACGCCCGGCACCCTGGCCGAGGCCGACATGACCGGCACGGTATCGGGGAAGGCAGGCCGGTGGCCCATCCATTCGGTGAAATCCTCGCAAGCCAGGTTCGGCAGCGCCTCGCGCGCGCGTTTCACGGTGATCTTGCTGCGCCGATAGTCGGGGGCTGCGTCCAGCCCCGCCATCTCGACCGTGCCGCCGACGCGGATGCCGCCCGCGGTGGGCGTGGCCATGAAGGCGCGGGCGGGCCAGATGATCGAATGCCGCATGGCGATGCCGGGCGCCATGATCTGGGTGTGATAGCCGCGCTCGGTCTCCAGCGGCATTGGCTCGCCCAGCAGTTTCGACAGCCGCGCGCTATGGGCGCCGGCGCAGATCGCCACCTCGGCGGCAGGGATGGTGCGGCCGTCCGCCAGCCGCACCGCGGTGACGCGGTCGCTGCGGTCGAAGCCCGCGACCTCGCCCCGCTCGATGCGGCCGCCCAGGGCGGCGAAGCGGTCGGCAAGGGCCACGACCAGCCGATACGGGTCGCGCAGGCTGCGGTTCTGCGGAAACAGCACGGCGATGCCGATGCTGTCCGACAGTTCCGGCTCCAGTTCGCGCGCCTCGGCGCCGGTCAGGCGTTGGTGCGGAAAGCCGAAGCGTTCGAGGATCTCGATATGCTCGCGGTCGGCGCGGAATTCGGCCTCGTCGCTGTAAAGCGACAGGCAGCCTTCCTCGGTCAGCTCGCCGGTCAGCCCGGTCTCGTGCAAAAGCGGCAAGAGGTCGTCATAGACGCGCAAGCACAGCGCCGCGCCCTGCGCCTCAAGGGCGCGCAGCTTCGAGGGGCGCGAGGCGGCGACGAAGCGGGCGAACCAGGGCACCAGCCTGGGCATGTAGGAGGGGCGGATGCGGACCGGACCTTCGGGGTCCAGCATCCAGCCGGGGATCTGCCGCCAGACCGAGGGGCGCGACGCGGGCATGAATTCCGTCACCGCGATCGAGGCCATGTTGCCATAGGAGGCGCCGCGCCCGACCTCGCCCTTGTCCAGCAGGACGACCTGCCGGCCGCGCTTTTGCAGCTCATAGGCCAGGCTGGTCCCGATGATGCCGGCGCCGACAACCACGGTGGTCATGCTGTTTCCCTCTCCCTTGATCTCGTGGCGGCCGGGCGGTGCTCGTCGCCCGGCCAGGTTGGCTTACCAGTTCAGGATCGGCTCCATCGCGGCGCGGAAATCGGCCTTTTCCTGGTCGGTCAGCGGACCCAGCGGCGCGCGGCATTCGCCGACCGGCATCCCCTGGATCTCGCAGCCGTATTTCAGCTTCTGCACGAACTTGCCCGATTCCAGGATGTTCATGGCAGTATAAAGCGTCGCCATCTGTTCGCGCGCCTTGTCGAGATCGCCCGAGCGATAGCTGCGGTCCAGGTCGCAGACCGCCCTGGCCATGCAGTTGGCCGGGCCACAGATCCAGGCGTCGGCGCCCCAGAGCATGAAGTCCAGCGCGATGTCGTCCGAGCCCGAGACCAGCTGGATGCGGTCCCTGTAGCGGGTGGCGATGCCGATGGCGCGCTGCAGCGAGCCCGAGCTTTCCTTGATGCCGATGACGCGCGGATCGTCGGCCAGCGCGTCCAGCACCTCCCAGCCCAGCTCGATGCCGTCCTTGTCGGGATAGCTGTAAAGCACGATGGGCATGTCGGTGGCGTCCAGCACCGCCTGGAAATGCCGGATCAGTTCGGCCTGGGTCGGCTTGGTGTAGAAGGGCGTTGCCAGCAGCACGGCATCATAGCCCATTTCCTTGGCGCGCAGCGTATTGGCGATGACGCCGGCGGTCGAGGGGGCGTTGGTGCCGGCGATCAGGATCTCGCCCGGCTTGGCGAAATCACGCACGAATTGCAGCACGCTGTCGCGTTCCTCATCCGACATGAAGTTGTATTCGCCCGACGAGCCGCAGGGCACCCAGCCCGAGACGCCGGCTTCGCGCAGGTTGGTCAGCAGCTTCTCGAAAGCGGCGAAGTCGATCTTGCCGGCCGCATCGAAGGGCGTGACCAGCGCGGGCATGACACCTTGCAGTTTCATGGCGTTTCCTTTCTTTCCAGATAATTATGCAGAGAATTTGCGAAGCAGCTTCTGCTCGACCACGGTGACGGCTCGCGTCAGGGGGAAGGCGATGACGAAGTAGATGGCGGCGACCACGGTCAGCACCTCGACCGGCCGGGCGGTGTTGTTCGAGATGTTCTGGCCGATGAACATCAGGTCGGCCATGCCCACTGCCGAGACCAGCGCGCTTTCCTTGAACAGCGAGACGGCGTTCGACAGCAGCGTCGGCACGGCGCGCAGCACCGCCTGCGGCAGGATCACGTTCACGATCTGCGCCCGGCGCGGCAGGCCAAGTGCCACGCAGGCATCCATCTGCTCGCGCCCCACCGAACGCAGCGAGGCGCGGAAGGTCTCGGAGGTGATCGCGCCCATGTAGAGCGTCAGCGCGATGGTGGCCGAGACGAAGTTCGAGAACTCGACCCCCAGGATCAGCGGCAGGCAGAAGAAGATCCAGAACAGCTGGATCAGCACCGGCGTGCCGCGGAACAGTTCGACATAAAGGCCCAGCAGGCCGCGGACGACGGCATTGCCGCTGCTGCGCAGCAACCCGATGACGAAGCCCAGCGTGGTGCCCAGGACGATGCACAGCAAGGTCAGCCTGAGCGTCGTCCACAGCCCCAGCGCCAGCGCGTCGGTAAAGAGCAGCAGGATCGAGAAATCCAGTGTCATACCCATGACCCGTCCCCCTTAGGAATAGCTCTGCCGGCGCTCGAGCCAGTTCACGAACTGGCCCACCGGGTAGGAGATGGCGAGATAGATCAGGGCGACGACCGTGAAGGTCTCGATCGGGCGATAGGTGGCCGTGGCCAGCGTCTTGCCCTGATACATCAGGTCGGCGACGCCGACGATGGCGACCAGCGCGCTTTGCTGGAAGATGCCGATGCCGTTGGTCAGCAGCACCGGCACCGAATTGCGCAGGGCCTGCGGCAGCACGATGTTCAGCACCCGCTGCGTCGGCGACAGGCCAAGCGCGATGCCGGCATCCAGATGCTCGCGCGGGACCGCCTGGATCGAGGCGCGATAGGCTTCGGCATTGAAGGCGGTCAGGTTCAGGCCCAGGGCGACGATGCCCATGAAGACCGGGCCCCAGAACACGTTGAAGATCATCGGCACGCAATAGAAGAACCAGACGATCTGGACGATGGCCGGGGTGCAGCGGAAGAACTCCACGAACAGCATCGCGGGAAGCCGCAGGACGGCAAGCTTGCTGGTGGTCAGTAGGGCCAGCGCGAAACCGGCGATGACGCCGATGGCGTTGGCGGCCAGCGTCAGTTGCAGCGTCACCCAAAGCCCGTCCATGAGCGGGCCCATGTTCCGGGTCACCGCCCCCAAGTCGAGTGTGTAATCCATGGCGCGCCTCAGGCCTTGATGTGGAAGACGCGGTTGATGAACTCGCGGGTGCGCTCTTCGCGCGGGTCGCCCAGCACCTGTTCGGGCGGGCCGTCCTCGACCACCACGCCGCCGGCGCAGAAGATCACCCGGCTGGCGACGTTCCTGGCGAACCACATGTCATGCGTGACCATCATCATCGGCATGCCGCTTTCCGCGAGTTGCAGGATCACCGCCTCGACCTCGGCCACCAGTTCCGGGTCGAGCGCCGAGGTCACTTCGTCGAACAGCATCAGCTTGGGGTCCAGCATCAGCGCGCGGGCGATGGCGACGCGCTGCTTCTGGCCGCCGGACAGCTGGCTGGGATAGGCGTCGGCCTTGGCGCCCAGGCCGAAGCGTTCCAGGATCTTCTGGCCGCGTTCGCGGGCCGAGGCGCGGCTTTCACCGTGGACCTTGCGCGGGGCAAGGATCAGGTTCTCCATGATGCTGAGGTGCGGGAACAGGGTGTAGTGCTGGAAGACCATGCCGATCTGCTTGCGCAGCTCGGTGTCGATGACGGTCTTGTCGCCCTTGGCCGAGATATAGGGCTTGCCGCCGAAGCGGACCGAGCCGCCCTGGATCTGCTCCAGCCCCATGACCACGCGCAGCAGGGTCGACTTGCCGCCGCCCGAGGGGCCGATCACCACCACCCGCTCGCCCGGCATCATCTGGATGTTCAGGCCCTTGAGAACCTGGATGTTCGGACCATAGCTCTTGTGAAGGTCGCGGATCTCGACCAGCGCAGACCCGTCCCGCATATCCGCCATAAGCCTTACTCCCGAATATGGCTTTTCCGCGAACCGCCGCCTCCCGCGCCGGTTCGTTGAGCAGTTCTTGTCGTGTGGGGCAGGTCTTAGTTCCCGGCCGCGGCCAGGACCTCGTCGGCCGCCTTCGAGATCAGCGCATCGACGGCGCCGGTGGCGACCCTTTCCTCCAGGAAGATGTCCACGACGGCCACGTCCGAGGCGCGCAGGTTCAGCGGCAGGCCGAAGGACACGCCCTGCTTGGCCAGCGCCGGTTCGGGGTTCAGGGCAACCGCCCAGTCCGGGTTCGCCTGCGTGAACAGCAGGTTGGTGTCCGAGGCGTCCACGATGATGTCGGCGCGGCGCGACTGCACGGCCAGGCGCGTCTCGTCGGCCGAGGGTAGGCGCAGGATCGTCGCGTTCTTGACCGCCGCCGAGATCGCCTTGTCCTGGGCGGTGCCGGACATGACCGCCATGGTGACGCCGGCCACGTCGACATCGGCGACCGAAACCGGGTTCGCGGGGATCTTGGGGTTGTCCTTATTGTAGACGAGCGAGATCTGGTATTCCATCGCCGGGATCGAGAACTGCACCGCCATGGCGCGCACCGGCGTGCGGTTCAGCGCCAGCGACATGTCCCATTTCCCGGCCTGAAGCCCGGCCACGATATTGTCCCAGGTGGTGTCGACGAATTCCGGCTGCACCTCCAGCACGGCGGCGAATTCTCGGCAGAGATCGGCGTAGAAGCCGGAATATTCGCCCGTCGCCGGGTCGCGCATCACATAGGGCGGGGCGACGGCGGCGCCGCAACGCAGCTTGCCGGCACTTTGAACCTTCTGCCAATAGCCGCCCGCCTCCTGGGCAGGGGCGGCGCCCGCCGAGAGCGCGACGGCCAGGGCCATGATTGTCGCAGGTTTCGAGATTTTCTTCATCAGCATGTCAGTCTCCCGGTGTGTTGGTCTTTGGCTTGTCGTCTCTGCGGCATTCTTTTTGTCAACATTGTGCCGACATGAATCCAGCATGGCGACACAATGACGACACGTCAACAAAAACTTTGTGTCGACATCGGCTTTCGCCTGGCCCTATCATCGGGTGCAGAAAACACCGGCAGGAGAACGCGTTTGGCCGACGAAGCTGAGATCAGGCATGCCAAGGGGACGGGCTGGCGCTTTGTCTACCAGACCTTGCACGACGAAATCCTGTCCCTGGTCCTGGAGCCGGGGGCGCTTCTGGACGAGACGACCTTGGCCGAGCGATTCGGCATGTCCCGCTCGCCCATCCGCGAGGCGCTGATCCGGCTGTCGGGCGACGACCTGGTGGTGACGCTGTCGAACCGCTCGACCATCGTGGCGCCGATCGACGTGCTGAGCTTTCCGAAATATGTCGAGGCGCTGGACGTGGCGCAGCGCATGAACACGCGCCTGGCCGCCGAGCTGCGCAGCGAGGCCGACCTGAAGGCCATTGCCGCGCGCCAGGCCGAATTCGAGGCGGCGGTCAAGAACGGCAACCACCTGCTGATGTCCGAGGCGAACAAGCAGTTCCACATGGCCATCGCCAGCGCCGGCCGGAACCCCTATCTGGCCGCCTTCTACGAGCGGCTGCTGAACCAGGGCCGCCGCATGCTGCACCTGCATTTCGACTATATCGAGCGCAGCAACGACAGCTACCTGCTGACGGACGAGCATAGCGAGATGCTGGAGGCGATCCGGGCGCGGGATGTCGAGCGGGCGGATGCGCTGGCCCATGCCCATACCCGGCAATTCCGCGACAACTTCATCGAGTTCATGAAGGAAAACTATTCGCAGAACTTCTCCTTCGTCGGGAAATAGCCGTCCGGCCGGGGGTGACGCCTGGCGGGGGGCTTTGATGCCGCAGAGGCCGGCTCAGAGCCCGAAGAACTCCAGCATCAGCTCAAGCTGGCAGTCGAGCATCGGCGCGCCATGGCGGACCTGGCAGCCCTTGTCCTGCGCGGCGCGCAGCAGCGGGGTTTCGCGCGGCTTCATGATGATGTCGGCGACCAGGATCTCGGGGCGCAACCGGGACAGGTCGACCGGCGCCGGGTCGGTTTCCGGGTGCAGCCCGCAGGGCGAGGCATTGACCAGCAGGTCGACCCCGTCCAGGTCGTTCGGCCCTGCGCTGACGCGCAGCTGCGGATAGCCGGCGGCGATCCTGTCGGCCAGCGATTGCGCGCGGGCCGCGTCGGGGTCATGCACGCGCAACGAGGCCACGCCGCTGCGGGCAAGGCCGAAGGCGATGGCCCGCCCGGCGCCGCCGGCGCCCAGAAGCAATGCCTCGCGCCCCTGGGCATCGGCGCCGCCGCCCAGCAACCCCTGCAGGAAGCCGCGGCCGTCGAAATTCTCGGCCACCATGGTGCCGTCTGCTTCGCGGCGGACGGTATTCGCGGCCCCCAGCTCCTGCGCCTCGGCGCCGACGCGATCGGCCAGTTCAAGCGCCTGTTCCTTCAGCGGCACGCTGACCACCATGCCGCCCAGGTTGCGCATCCGCTTCATCGCCTGCCAGGCGGCGGCGAAATCCGCAGGCGCATAGTGGACCGGCACCATGACCGCGTCGATGCCCCGCGCCCTGAACAAGGGGTTCAGGACTTCGGGGGTGCGGACATGGTGGATCGGGTCTGCAAGCATGAAGAAGATCCGGGTGTTGCCGGTGATCATCTGTCCTGTTCCCTTGGGCTCGTCCCTGCTGCCTGCGGCGCTTCGTCAGATCGCGGCCAGCGTGTTGCGCGTCTCGGTCAGCAGCCGGTCCACGTCGCTTTCCGAGAATACCAGCGGCGGACGGATCTTCAGCGTATTGGCGTGATGGCCGGTGGCCGAGATCAGCACCCGCCGCTGCCGCAGGCCGTCGACCACGGCCAGGGCCGTGGCCGAATCCGGTTCCTTGCCGTCCCGGTCCTTGACGAATTCGACCCCGATATAAAGGCCCGCGCCGCGCACGTCGCCGATGCGCCCGTCCTCTTGGGCGATCTCGCGCAAGCCGTCCTGGATCATCGCGCCGATGCGGGCGGCGTTTTCCTGCAATCTGTCGTCGCGGATCACGTCGAAGGTCGCCTGCGCCGCGGCAATGGCCACGGTATTGCCGCCGAAGGTGTTGAAATAGCGCATCTCGCTGCCGAAACGCTCGACCACCTCGCTGCGCACGGCGACTGCCGCGACCGGGAAGCCGTTGCCCATCGGCTTGCCCATGGTGACGATGTCGGGGTGCTGGCCGTGGCGCTGGAACCCCCAGAGCCGGTCGCCCGAGCGGCCGAAGCCCGCCTGCACCTCGTCGGCGATCACGACGCCGCCGGCGGCATGGACGACCTCGGCGATCTGCTGGAGGATGTCGGTCGGATGGGCATAGATCCCGTCCGAGGAGAACAGCGAATCCGCGATGAAGGCGGCGATGCCTTCGCCGCGACGTTCCAGCTCGTCGATCTCGTGCCGGACCTGGCGGGCCAGGAAGGCGCCGATCTCGGAGGGCTCCATGCGATAGGAATCGGGCGCGGGAATGCGGCGCACCCATTGCCCCAGCGGGCTTTTCCTGCCCAGCGAAGGCGACAGGCCCGCCGTCAGGTGCGAGTTGCCGGTATAGGCTTCCGAGGTGATGACGATGCCCTTGCGCCCGGTCTGGTGCATGGCGATGCGCAGCGCCAGGTCGTTCGCCTCGGAGCCGGTGCAGGTGAACATGACATGTTCGATCGGTGCGCCAAGGGTCGGCACGATCTGCTCGGCGAATTCCAGGATGCCGTCCTGCACGTAGCGGGTATGGGTGCAGAGCGTCTGCATCTGCCGATGCACCGCCTCGACCACGTGCGGGTTGCAATGGCCGACCGAGACGACGTTGTTGTAGGCGTCCAGATATTCCTTGCCGTCGCGGTCCCACATCTTCGTGCCCAGGGCGCGGCTGATCTGCACCGGATCGGCATACATCAGGCGATAGGCCGGCCCAAGCAGGCTGCGGCGCCGGCGGATCAGATCCTGCATCGCCGGATCGAGCCTGTCCATGTCGTCCGGGTCGAAGCCGTTCACCATGCCCACGTTGATCCGGGGCTTGTCCTGCGCATTCATATCCGTGCTTCCTCTGTCTTGCGGGCCGCCTGGCTTGCGGCGCCTGGGGCGAATGTCCGGCTGATCTGGTCCGGCGGCAGGCTGAGGAACTGCCGAAGCTGCTGCCAGCCCTGATGGGTGTTTCGCATGATATAGGGCTCATTATCCGGGAACTGCCGGGCCCGCCATGTCGTGATCAGCGCGCGGGCGATGACGCGGGCCATGACCAGATGCGGCAGGACTTCCAGCTCGTCCGGGGTCAGGTCGGCGACCGAGAGATAGCCGGCCAGCAGGTCGCGGCCGCGGTCGAACATCGCCGGCCCGCCCTCGGGTTCGAGATAGGCCAGCAGCGCGGTCGAGAGGTCGATGGCGATATAGGTCCGCAGCGCATCGCCGAAATCGATCACCCCGGTGACGAAATCCGGTTTTCCGCGATCAGCGACGACGTTCGAGCGATTGAAATCGTTGTGCAGCACCTGGCGCCGGCAGGTCCGCAGCTTGCCTTCGATCTGGCGAAAGCGCGCCATCCCCTCGGTCAGCATGGCGCGGTGGTCGGGATCGGTCACGCCGTCCAGCAGGAAGGCGAGCTTCGGCAGGTGCTGGACATCCCATGCGATCTCACGCGCCTCGTGCGGATGCGAAAATCCGGCCATGGCCAACCGCAGCCGGGCAAGCGTGGCACCCAGCCGAAAGCGCTCCTCCGGGGTGGGATCGATCCGGTCCAGCGGCGTGCCCTCCAGATAGGTCAGCATCCGCACCATGCGCGGCTGGCCGTGGCTGTCCGTGACGGTGAAGAAGCCCAGGCCGTCGCGGCTGCGCACCACGCGCGGCACCGGCAGGCCGGGATCGACGCGCGCCAGATGGTCCAGCAGGTCGGCTTGCAGCGACAGCTCGGCCGGATCCTCGTCGGGGTTCGAGAACTTGGCGATGAAGCGTTCCCCCCTGGGCGTGGCCAGCCGGAAGGTGTCGTCCTTTTCGGTGTCCAGGCGTTGCAGGGTGCCGGTCAGGCCGTAATGCGTCTCCAGCACCGCCAGCGCCTCGTCGGCGGGGATCGAGTGGAACGGCGTGGCAAGGCCGCCGGCGCATAGCAGATTGGTTGAGGACATGGGATGTCTTTCGGATCGGCTGGGAAAAGGGGGCTGGACGGCCCCCTGGCTCAGGCATTGGGCTGGCGCTGCGAGCTGTGCCAGGGCAGGGCGATCCGCTCCATCACGTCGACGGCATAGAACAGGATCGTCCCCATTACTCCCAAGAGCACCAGCGAGACGAAGACGCGCGTGGTGTCGAACTGGCCCTGCGCGGTCAGCACCAGGAAGCCCAGGCCGCGGCCGCCGGCGACGAACTCTCCGACGATGGCGCCGACCAGCGCGAAGGAGATGCCCACTTTCATGCCCGAGAACAGCGAGGGCAGGGCGTTCGGCACCCGGATCTTGTAGATGATGTCGAATTTCGAGGCCCGCGTCGCCTTGGCGAGGTTCAGCATGTCGGGATCGACCGAGCGCAGGCCCAGGACGGTGTTGATGACGATGGGAAAGATCGCCAGCATCACCGCCACCGCCAGTTGCGAGGATACGCCGGTGCCCAGCCAGATCACGAACAGCGGCGCCAGCGCCACCTTGGGCACCGAGTTGATGGCGATGAGCAGGGTGTAGACCGTGCGCTCGAGGAATTTCGACTGCACGATGCCGACGGCCATGATCACGCCCAGCACCACCGAGATGACGAAGGCCAGGCCCGTGGTCATCAGCGTATAAAGCATGTTGCGGATGAACACCCAGGGGCTTTGCATGAAGGCCGCCCAGATCGCCGAGGGCGCGGGCAGGATGATGGCCGGCGGATTGAACAGCCGCACCCCCAGTTCCCACAGCAGGATCGTTCCCAGCAGCACCAGGACGATGTCGAGCGAGCGATTGTCCCGCATGATTTTCGCGATGAGGCTGTCTTTCATTCCTTGAGCACTCCCAATTCGGCGAAATGATGGCGGATACGCTGGGCATAGACGCCGAAGGCATCGGATTCGCGCACCGACAGCGGGCGCGGCCGGGGCAGGTCCACGTCGAAGACATCGACGATGCGGCCCGGCCCGCGCGACATCATCACCACGCGGTCGGCCAGGAAGACCGCCTCGGAGATCGAATGGGTGATGAAGATCACCGTCTTGCTGGTCTCTTGCCACATGCGGGCCAGCTCGACGTTCAGGTCGTCGCGGGTCATCGCGTCCAGCGCGCCGAAAGGCTCGTCCATCAGCAGCAGGTCGGGATCGCACAGCAGCGCCCGGCAGATCGAGGCGCGCTGCCGCATGCCGCCCGACAGCTCCCAGGGATGGCGCTTTTCATAGCCCTTGAGCCCGAAACGCTCCAGCAGTTGCAAGGCGCGGTCGCGGTATTGCTCGCGCGGGTGGCCTAGGAATTCGGCCTGCAACAGCACGTTGTCCAGGATGGTGCGCCAGTCCAGCAGGACGTCGCGCTGGAACACCACGCCCATGCGGTCCGGCGGCCCGGCCAGCGGCTTGCCGGAAACGGTGATGCCGCCCGAGGTGATGTCTTCCAGCCCGGCAAGGCATTTCAGCAGCGTGCTCTTGCCGCAGCCGCTGGGCCCGACGATGCTGAGGAACTCGCCCGGACGCACGTCCAGGTTGATGTCGCTGAGCGCGACGACGGGCCCGTGCTGCGAGGGGTAGGTCTTGCCCGCCCCCTTGATGCGCAGATAGGTGTCGGGGGTGGTGCCGGTCATCATGTTCATGCCCACCGCCTCATTCCGGGATCAGGTCGTTGGTGAAATAGTCGGCGACCTGCCAGCCGGGATTGACCACGCCGGCACGCTCCATGCCCTTCAGCGCGGCTTCCCAATCCTCGTCCGCCTGCCAGCCCAGCGGCTTGCCCTGGGTCGCGGGCGTGTCGAAATATTCCACGGTCAGGCGGATCTGTTCGCGCAGCACGTCCGGGTTCAGCATGGCATCGGGACGCTGGGCCTGCATCGCCTCGACGCCCAGGTCGGGATTTTTGGCGATTTCCGCCCAGGCGCGCTGCTGGACCGCGACCAGCTTCTCCAGCGCCTCCGCCCGGTTGGCGATCGTGTCGTCCGAGGCGACCAGGCCGTAGCTGGGAAAGAACAGGTCGGCCGAATCCGAGGTCAGGCATTTCGACGGCCGCTGCGCCTCGGCCAACGGCAGGGCCGAGGCGACGGTGGACATCATCCCGTCCGCCCGCCCCGAGGTATAGGTGCCCCACAGGGCCGAGGCATCGACGAACTCGATGGGGGTGTTGTTGCGATCCAGCCCGCCGGCGGCCAGGAAGGTGTCGATATAGGGCGCCCAGGGGCTGGCGGCGAAGACGACGATCTTCTTGCCCTTGAGATCCGCGATCTGCTCGACCGGCGCATCCTTGTCGACCAGCACGCAAAGATCGGTGCGGCGGTCCCAGCCGGCGATGCCCTTGACCTTGGCGCCGCCCTGGCGCGCCGCCGGGACCAGGCCCAGCTGGATCTGGCCGACATCGACCTGGCCGGCGTTGACCAGCTGCAAGGTATTGCCCGAGCCGCGCCCGTCCTGCACGTCCACATCCAGCCCGGCTTCCTTGAACCAGCCCTGCTGCTGGGCCAGGTGCATGGCGGCATGGCTGCCCCATGGCGAGAAGTCCAGCCGCACCGTCAGTTTGTCCTGCGCCAGGCCGGGCCCGGCCAGGATCAGCAGCGCAGCGGCGGCGGCTGGCGGCAAGATCTGCATCTTTCTCATTCGTCCTCTCCTGTTGTGCGGCCTGCGGCGAATCGCCCGCGGGTGTTCTTGTTTCCAAGATGATTAATAGCACTACTAGTCCAATTGTAATCAAGTTTCTTTAGCGTATCCGGCGAAAAACATCAGTAATATACTGTAATATATAGAATAAAAAATCGCTTGTCGGTTCGGAAACCTGCGTGTTACTAAACTAACCAACTAGTCCAACAAGGATGGGAATCATGACGGTTTCAGCGACCAGAACTGCGCGAATCGGCGTCGACATCGGCGGCACCTTCACCGATCTCGTGATGATCGAGGGCGACGGGCGGCTCTATCATGCCAAGGTGCCCTCGACCCCCGCGGCCCCCGAGGAGGCGGTGATCGCCGGCATCTCGGACCTGGTGCGGGATTCGGGCATCTCTGTCGCCGATGTGCGCGAGATCGTGCATGGCACCACCGTCGGCTCGAACACGCTGCTGCAAAAGGTCGGCGCGCGGGCCGGCCTGATCACCACGGCCGGATTCCGCGACGTGCTGGAGATCGGCCGGCTGCGCACGCCGAACATGTTCGACCTGCAATGGGACAAGCCCGCGCCGCTGATCCCGCGCCGGCACCGGCTGGAGGCGCAGGAGCGCATCGCCGCCGACGGCACCGTCATCACGCCGCTGGACGAGGCAAGCGTCATCGCCGCCGCCGCCGCCCTGGTCGAGGCGGGGGTGGACTCCATCGCCGTCTGCTTCCTGAACAGCTATCGCAATCCCGTCCATGAACAGCGCGCCGAGGAACTGATCCGTGCGCGCTTCCCCAAGGTCCAGATCACCACCTCGGTCTCGGTCCTGCCCGAGGCCAAGGAATACGAGCGCACCAGCACCACGGTGGTGAACGCCTATGTCGGGCCGGTCCTGGCCGCCTATCTGCAGCGCCTGCAGACCGGCATCAGAAGGCTGGGCGTGAATGCGCCGCTGCTGGTCAGCAACTCGAACGGCGCGCTGGCCTCGGCCGAGACGGCCTGCGAGAAGCCGGTGTTCTTCATCTCGTCGGGACGGGCGGCCGGCGCCGTCGGCGGTGCCCGCCTGGGCGAGGCGCTGGCCCAGGAAAACCTGGTCATCTTCGACATGGGCGGCACCACCGCCTCGGCCACGCTGGTCAATGGCGGCGAGTTGAGCCGGGTCAGCGAATACGAATTCCGCGCCGGGATCTCGACGCCTTCGCGCTTCATCAAGGCCGGGGGCTACATGATGAGCGTGCCGACCGTCGACGTGGCCGAGGTGGGCAGCGGCGCCGGCTCGATCGCCGCGCTGGACAGCGCCGGGCTGATCCGGGTCGGGCCGCTCTCGGCCGGGGCCGATCCGGGGCCGGTCTGCTACGGCCTTGGCGGCGAGGCGCCGACGGTGACGGATGCGAACCTGGTGCTGGGCTACCTGCCCGAGGAACTGGCCGGCGGCGCGCGCCACCTGGACAAGGCCGCGTCCGAGGCCGCCATCGCCGCCCGGCTGGGCGACGCGCTTGGCCTTGAGGCGACCGAGGCCGCCCATGGCATCCGCGAGGTGGTGAACGCCAACATGGCCCGCGCCATCCGCGCCGTGACTGTCGAGCGCGGCGTGGACCCGCGCGACTTCACCCTGGTCGCCATCGGCGGCTCGGGCCCCGTGCATGCCGCCGCCATCGCCTCGCTCCTGTCGATGGACAAGCTGCTGATCCCGGCCACGCCCGGCGTTTTTACCGCCATGGGCATGCTTTCGGGCGACATCGAGCGCTATTTCACCGCCCCCATCGGTCGCGTGGTCGAGGATGTGGACCTGCAAGACCTTGCCGCCGCGACCGCGGATCTGCGCCGGCAGGCCATCGCCAACCTGCGCGAGGAGGGCATCCCCGAGGAGGCGATGGAACTGCTGCCCGAGGCGAACATGCGCTTTCGCGGCCAGGAAATGTCGCTGGCGATCCCCTTTGCCGAACCCTTCGATCCGGCCCGCGTGCGCGAGGATTTCCTGGAAACCTATCGCTCGATCTACAGCTATGTGTCGTCCGACGCGGTCGAGGTGGTCGGCATCCGCATGACCGGCCGCGGGCTGCGCCAGGGGCGGCTGGATTTCCGCAAGCTCTCGGCGCCGGATCACGAAGAGGCGGGGCCGGTCTCGCGGCGCAAGGTCTATTTCGGCAAGGATGCCGGCTGGATCGAAACCCCGGTCTATGACCGCACCCGCTCGCCGCGCAAGCTGACCGGCCCGGTCGTCCTGGAATCGAACGACTCGACCGTCGTCGTTCCGCCGGCCGCCACCGTCGAGCGCGACGATTTCCTGAACCTTCACATCCGCCTTTCGTAAGGAGCGCCGTCATGGCCGAGATTTCCGCCAACGACCCGATCACCTTTGCCGTGCTGAAAAGCGCCGTCGAATCCATCGTCGACGACATGGCCTATACGGTGATGCGGACCGCGCGTTCGCCCATCGTCCGCGACGTGCTGGATTATTCCACCACCATGTGCGACGCCAAGGGCCGCATCCTGGCGCAGGCCAAGACCGTGGCGCTGCACCTGGGCGCCGTGCCCGACGCGATGGAGGCGCTGCTGGCGCGGTTCCAGGGCGACCTGCACCCCGGCGACGTCATCATCTTCAACGATCCCTATGAAGGCGGCATGCACCTGCCCGACATCTTCATGTTCAAGCCGATCTTCCATGGCGACGAACATCTGGGTTTCTCGGTGGTGATCTGCCACCATTGCGACGTGGGCGGCCGCGTGCCCGGCTCGAACGCCAGCGACTCGACCGAGATCTTCCAGGAGGGGCTGCGCCTGCCGCCGCTGAAGCTTTATGATCGCGGGGTCCGCAACGACATCGTTTTCGACATCATCGGCCGCAACGTGCGCCTGCCGGACCTGGTCATCGGCGACATCGAGGCGCAGCTGGCGACCTGTGCGCTTGGCGAGCGCGAATTGCTGCGCATCGTCGACAAATACGGCGCGCCCGTCTTCAACCAGTTCCTTGCCGACTTCCTGGACTATGGCGAGCGGCTGACCCGCAACGAGATCGCCAAGTGGCCCGATGGCAGCTACGAGTTCACCGATTACATCGACGGCGACGGCTTCGACCCGGCGCCGATCCCGATCAAGGTGACGATCACCGTCAAGGGCGACCACCTGGAGGTGGACTTCACCGGCAGCTCGCCCCAGGTCAAGGGCGCCATCAACTCGACCCTGTCCTTCGTGAAATCGGCCACCTACCTGGCGATCCGCTGCACGCTGGACAGCGAGGTGCCGAACAATTCGGGCATGTATCGCGCCATCGACATCGCGGCGCCGAAGGGCTGCTTCCTGAACCCGCATTTCCCGGCGCCGGTCGCGGCGCGCGCCCTGACCGGCTATCGCGTGGTCGATACCGTGCTGGGCGCGCTGTCCAAGATCGTGCCGACCCGCGTCGCGGCGGCGGGCGAGGGCGGCAATTCGGTGGTCTGCCTGGGCGGCTATGACAGGCAAACCCGCCAGCCATTCGTCATGGTCGACATGATCAACGGCGCCCTGGGCGCGCGTGCCACCAAGGATGGCATCGACGCGATCACCAACCCGTCGCAGAACATGTCGAACATGCCGGTCGAGCTGATGGAATCGACCTATCCGATCCGCATCGAGGAATATTCGCTGCGCACCGATTCCTGCGGTGCGGGCAGGCAGCGCGGCGGCCTGGGCGTGGTGCGGCAATACCGCCTGCTGGCCGAGGATGCGGTGCTGCAACTGCGTGCCGACCGTTACCAGCATCGGCCCTATGGCCTCTTCGGTGGCAATCCGGCCGCGTCCTCGCGCAACCTGCTGAGCCTGAACGGCGGCGCGTTCGAGCTGCTGGACAGCAAGGTCACGCGCAATGTCACCAGGGGCGACGTGATCCGCCACGAACAGGCCGGCGGCGGCGGCTATGGCGACCCGTTGCAGCGCCCGCTGGAGCAGGTGCTGGAGGATGCGCTGGACGGCAAGATCACCCCGGCCTTCGCCCGCGAGCATTACCGCGTCGTGATCGAGGATGGCCGCATCGACGAAAAGGCGACGGCCGAGCTGCGCAATCTGCAACCGGAGATGGCCTGATGC
Organism: Paracoccus versutus; assembly: GCF_000763885.1. Lineage (GTDB taxonomy): Bacteria > Pseudomonadota > Alphaproteobacteria > Rhodobacterales > Rhodobacteraceae > Paracoccus > Paracoccus versutus. Next base: position 29,107 of record NZ_JRKO01000041.1, read on the forward strand.
CCGATCTGCGCCGCTTTGCGATCAACCAGATCACCACGCGCGACTGGACCCTTGAACAGGCGGTCGATGGCTATGCCCGGCAGGGGGTGGCCGGGATCGGGGTCTGGATGGATTATCTGGACGCCGCCGGGGTCGGGCGGGGCGCCCGGCTGATCCGCGATGCCGGGCTGTTCGTGCCCTGCCTTTGCACCAGCGCCTGGGTCAATATCGCGGAGAAGGCCGGCTTTGCCGCCGCTCTTGCCGAAAACCGCCGCCGCCTGGACGCGGCGGCCGAGATCGGCGCGCCCTGCCTGGTCGTGGTGCCGGGCGGGCTGGCCACGGGGGAAAAGGATTTGGCGGCGGCGCGGTCGCGGGTGATCGGCGCGCTGGAAGAGCTTTTGCCCCATGCCCGGCAGGTCGGGGTCAAGCTGGGCCTCGAGCCCCTGCATCCGATGTATGCCGCCGATCGCAGCTGTCTCAACAGCTTTGCGCATTGCCTGGATCTTTGCCGCAGCCTGGGCGACGGCGCGGGCATCGTCGCCGACACCTATCATTGCTGGTGGGACGCCGGTTTCCTGCCGGGGCTGCGCCAGGCGGGGCCGGAAAACATCCTGACCTTCCATCTGTGCGACTGGCTTGTGCCGACCCGCGATCTATACCATGACAGGGGCATGATCGGCGACGGCGTGGTCGACTTCGCGGGGTGCAAGGCGCTTCTCGACGAGATCGGCTATGACGGTCCCTTCGAGATCGAGCTGTTCTCGAAGTTCGACTGGTGGTTGCGCGACGGCAACGAAACGGTCGCCGTTTCGGTCGAGCGTTGCGCGCCCTTTGTGAGGGAAAGGCAGAAGGTGCCGTGCTGAACGGCCCTTTGCCGGAAGGGGTAGGAGGGCAGATGGCGGAGAAACCCGCTATCCGGGATGCGATACGGACGCAGGAAAAGATCCTCGCGGCGGCGCAGGCCGAATTCGCGCGCCGCGGCTATGACGGCGCGCGCGTGGATGCCATCGTGGCGCGGGCCAAGGTCAGCAAGAACCTGCTCTACCACTATTTCCGCGGCAAGGAGGATCTGTATATCCGCATCCTCGAACGCACCTACGAGACGCTTCGCCGCCGGCAGAGCGACGTTCCGGTGAACGGGCTCGACCCGCTCAGCGCGATGATCCGGCTTTGCGAGAACACCTTCCGGGTCTTCGTCGAAGAGCCGGACGTGATCGTGATGCTGAACACGGAAAACCTCTATCGCGCCCGGCATATCGCCAAGTCCACGATCATCCGCAGCATGTATGACCGGCTGTCGGAAAACCTGCGCGAGATCCTGCGGGCCGGGGAAGAGCAGGGCGTGTTCCGCAAGGGCGTCGATCCGGTCGAACTGTATATCTCGATCTCGGGCCTGGGCTATTTCTACCTGTCGAACCAGCACACGCTGTCGATGCTGTTCAACCGAAAGCTGAGCGCGCCCGAGAATATCGAGCATCGGCAGGCACATCTGGTCGACATGGTGATCAGCTACCTGACCCGCCAGCCCGAGCCCGGCGACTGGACGCCGGAACTGGCGCGCTGACCGGCGCGCCGGCAAGGATCATCCCGACCGCGAGGATTGGCATGGCTGACCACAATGCCGGCCGCTTCATCGGCACCGCCATCGGGCCGATGCTTTGGGGCACGACCTATGTCGTCTTCGTCGGGACATTGCCGACGGATCACCCGGTGCTGATCTCGGCGCTGCGGGCGTTGCCGGCGGGGCTCTTGCTGCTGCTTCTGGTCCGGCGCCTGCCGCCGCGCCGCATCCTGTTTCCCGTCACCGTGCTGGCGCTGACCAATATCGGCCTGTTCTTTGCCTTGCTGCTGATCAGCGCGGCCCGGCTGCCGGGCGGGATCACCGCCACGCTGGCCGCCTGCCAGCCCTTGCTGGTCGCGTTCCTGGCATGGCCGCTGCTGGGGCGGCGGCCGGGGATGGGCCAGATCGCGCTGGCGGTGCTGGGCATGGCCGGCGTCGGACTGATGGTGCTGAACGGCGGCCTCGCCTTCGACCCGGCCGGCGTCCTGGCCGGTATCGGCGCGGCATTGTCCATGGCGCTCGGCATCGTGCTGATGGAGCGCTGGCGCGATCTTGCGCCGCCGGTGCAGATGACGGCATGGCAATTGCTGATCGGGGGCGCCCTGATCCTGCCCATTGCCCTGCTGGTCGAGGGCCTGCCCGCGCATTGGGACATGCGCAACAGCCTAGGCCTGGGCTATCTGGTGCTGTTCGCGACCGCCCTGGGCTATTGGCTCTGGGTCGGCGGCGTGCAGCGGCTGGGCAGCCGGGTTTCGGTGCTGGCATTCCTCAGCCCGGTGGTGGCATTGCTTCTGGGCATCGGCCTCATGCACGAGACGCTGGACGCGCAGCAGGGGCTGGGCGTGGCGATGGTGTTCCTGTCGATCGGGCTTTCGGTCAGGACGTCCCTTTCCGGCGGGAAGGCGTGATCCCGTCCGGCTCATTCTTCCTGATCCCGGCGCCCTTGCGGGTCCTGTGAGGCGAATGGCCGTAAAAATCCCGATAGGCCTTGGAAAAATGCGAGGCCGAGGAAAACCCGCTTGCCATGGCGATGTCCACGATCGGGGTATTCGTCTGGTGCAGCAGAAGCCTGGCGCGTTCCAGCCTGAGCTTCATGTAATATTTGGCGGGGGAAATATGCAGCTCCTGCTGAAAGATCCTTTCGACCTGGCGGCGCGTCAACCCGATGCCCGACAATATGTCCTTGACGGGAATCGGATCGGTCAGCGATTCCTGCATTCGCTCGATCAAGGTTGTCACGACCTGGTTTTGCCTGTTGACATGCGACGTGAGAATGGATCTTTGCCGGTGCCCCGGATTGCGGATGCGGTCGACAATCGCGCGCTCGCAGATCGCGGCGACGATTTCCTCGCCATGTTCCTGCTGGATCAGGTAGAGTATCATGTCGAACGCGGCCATCCCGCCGGCGCAGGTCGCGATCCCGTTGTCGATCTCGAACAGGGCGGCACGGACCGAGGCGTCATGGAATTGCTCGCCAAAGCTGGCGGCATTTTCCCAATGGATGACGCATCTCCTTTCGCCCAGAAGCTTGGCCTGGCCCAGGATATATGCGCCGGTGCAAAGGCTTCCGATCATGCAGCCGCTCTGCTTGCATTCGCGCAACCAGGATTCGGTCGCCCTGTCGGAATGGGTCTGGATATTCAGGCCGCCGCAGACGATTACCGTCGAATCGCGGATCGAGGCATTCACCGAGCGACGCAAAGCCGCGACCGAGCTGTCGCAATGGATTTGCACGCCGCAACTGGATTGGACCTCGTCCCCTTGGGGCGCGACGACCTTCCAGGTATAGACATCGTATCCAATGGCGGCATTCGCCATGCGCAGGGCTTCGACGGCGGATGAAAAGGCAAGCAGCGTGAATTCCGGCATGAGCAGGAATACGAACGCTTTTCCTTTGTTAGCCAACTTGTTCATGTGAAGCGTTGCCCCGTGGCCACGGCAACCCCCGCATATGCAGATGCCGGGTCAGCCAGGACAAGGGAGGTAATTTAACGGCGGCGCGGGTCCAATAACATCTGCGACGGCGTGCCGGTAATTTTGGGACGTGTCGAACCGGATGGCTATCACGTTTCGGGGGGGCAAAGCGGCAAGGGCATTTTCCGCCCATATCGCGCAAAAGCGCGGCGCAATGTTACGTTTCGATGACGCAGTTGTTCTTTCGCGAAATTCGGACAGGTCGTAACCATTTCGGACACGCCATAACCATCGGGTCGCGACATGCCATGTTTCGAAGCATTTCATGCCTTGCTTCATGGCGTCGCGCGGCTTGCGCTGCGGCCTGGGGCGAAACCGACGCAGCCCGATCTTGAAATGCTTCGAAATCAATCAGGGCGGCATTCTCGTGGATTTGCCCGGCTCTTGATTTCCGGGGAGAGAGAAAAGATATGACCAATCACGTGATGAAAGTTTCCTGTCCGACGCGCGCGGGTATCGTTGCCGCCGTATCGGGCTATCTGGCCGCTGCCGGCTGCGACATCCAGGACAGTTCGCAATTCACCGATCAGGAAAACGGCCGGTTCTTCATGCGGCTGCGCTTTCAGTCGGATCGGGACGGCGAAGGGCTGGCGCAGGGCTTTGCCGCCACGGCCCGAGAGTTCCAGATGGATTACGAAATCCGCGACCTGTCGCAAAAAGCCAGGGTTGTCCTGATGGTGTCGCGTTTCGGCCATTGCCTCAACGACCTTCTATATCGTTCGCGCATCGGGGCACTGCCGGTCGAAATCGTTGCGGTGATCTCGAACCATACCGATTACCAGAGGCAGGTGGTGAACGAGGACATCCCGTTTCACTGCATCCGCGTCACGCCTGAAACCAAGCCCGAGGCCGAGGCTGCCATCATGCAGGTGGTGCGCGACACCGGGGCCGAGCTGATCGTGCTGGCGCGCTATATGCAGGTGCTGTCGGACCAGATGTGCCGCGAAATGTCGGGCCGGATCATCAATATCCACCATTCCTTCCTGCCCAGTTTCAAGGGCGCCAACCCCTACAAGCAGGCTTATGAGCGCGGGGTCCGGCTGATCGGGGCGACGGCGCATTACGTGACCGCCGACCTGGACGAGGGGCCGATCATCGAACAGGACATCATCCGCGTCACCCATGCCCAAAGCGCCGCCGATTATGTCAGCCTTGGCCGCGACGTCGAGGCGCAGGTGCTGGCTCGGGCGGTTCATGCCCATATTCATCACCGGGTTTTCCTGAACGGAAACAAGACCGTTGTCTTTCCCGCATCGCCGGGCGAATATGCCTCGGAGCGCATGGGATAATGACGAAAAGGGCCAGGGAGCGACGCGGGATGATCCGCTCGTTTCTCTGGCCTTGACGGTTCCGTCCAGCGCCCGGCTTGCGCAAGAAATCAAACGCGGGGCTCAGGTCCAGATCGCGGCAACCGAATGAAAGACCGGCCCGGTGCGCAATGCGCCGGGCCGGTTTTCGTCATGCGGTCTTGGGTTCGTCCGATACCCCGACCCGGCAGATTTTCTTTTGCCCATTCGCGCCGAATAGGGGCCGGGCGATCAGGGGACCGGGCATTCGCCCGGTCCTTCTGCTTGGCGCGTATCAGCTTCTGGGCTTCAGGTTCTCGGGGTCGTAGAGGGGCTTGTAGCCGACGGCGGCGACCTCGACCGGGAAGGTTTCGCCCATGTATTCGACCGTCAGCTTGCGGCCTTCCTGGCAATGCGACCAGGGCAGGTAGGCCAGCGCGATGTTCCTGCCGATGGTCGGGCCGTAGACGATCGAGCTGGTCCAGGACCGCCGGCCCAGGGTGTCGACCAGAACCTCGCCCGTCTCGGCATCCTGCACCGGCAGGATGCCGACCGGGTAGCGGGCGATGCCGTTGCTGTCCACGTTGTCGGTCATGACCAGGGTGCAGAGCATCGCCGGCTGGTGGTCGCGGGCGCGATACTCCAGGTGCTTGTCCTTGCCGCGGAAATCGGCCTCCTTGACCTTGGGACGGGCCAGGCCGGCCTCGTAGAGGTTGTATTCCGTGCGCAGGTCGGCGTTCTGCAGCCGCAGGCTTTTTTCGAGCCGGCGCGAGTTGGCGTAGGTCTCGACCCCCACCGCGATCACGCCCGCGGACCGCAAGGCGTCCCAGACCGCCAGCCCGTCCTCATAGGCCATGTGCAGCTCCCAGCCCTGCTCGCCGACATAGGAGATGCGGAAGGCGGTCACGTCGTGGCCGGCGATGCGGATCGGCTTGATGGCGGCGAAAGGGAAGGCGTCCTTTTCCAGCCCCGCCGGATCCTCGACCACCTTTTGCAGGTTCACCCGCGCGTTCGGACCCCAGATGCCGATGGTGATGAACTGCTCGGTCACGTCGGCGATGGCGACGTCCAGGCCCCGGTCCTGCGCCACGCGGCGCATGTAGTTCAGGTCGCGCGGCCCGGCATCGGCGCCGTTGACCAGCCGGCAGCGGTCGGCCAGGCGGAACACGGTGAAATCGGCGCGCACATTGCCCTCGTCATCGAGGAAATGGGTGTAGATCCCCTTGCCGATATTGCCCTCGCCGCCGATCTTGGCGGCGCAGAGCCATTCCAGCAGTTCGACGTGATCGGGGCCGGCAATGTCGGTCATGTGGAAATGCGACAGGTTGATGATGCCGCAATCTGCGCTCATCTCCAGATGCTCGGCATTCGAGACGCGCCAGAAATGGCGGTTGTCCCATTCATGCTCGCGCACCGGCACCTGGTCGGCGTATTTCTCCAGCAGGTGTTCGTTGGCGGCATAGCCATGGGCGCGTTCCCAGCCGCCCAGCTCCATGAAGTAGCCGCCCAGCTCCACCTCGCGCTCGTAGAAGGGCGAGCGGCGGATGCCGCGGCCGCCGGCGAATGGTTCGCGCGGGTGGACCGGCGGGTTGTAGATCTTGGCCGCCGTCTCGATGCAGCGCTCCTCGATGAACTTTTCCTGCAATGCGAAGGGGTTGAATCGCGAATAGTCGATGCTGGCATGGTCGATGCCGGTGCGCCCGTCGGTGATCCAGTCCACCACCAGCTTGGCCATGCCGGGCGCGTCCTTGACCCAGATCGCCACGGCATACCACAGCCCGCGCACCTTCTGGCTTTCGCCGATGGACGGCCCGCCGTCGGTGGTGGTCTGCAAGAGGCCGTTGAAGGAATGGCTTTCGTTATAGCCCAGCTCGCCCAGGATCGGGGTCAGCTCGATGGCGCGTTCCAGCGGCGACAGCACATCGTCCAGCTCCAGGTCGCGCTGCGAGGGCGACAGGCGGGCGTATTCCTTTTCCAGGATGTCGCGCGGATGGCAGAGGCGCGGGTCCGATTCGTAGTAATAGCCCCATTCGATCTGGCCGCCCTCGGTGGTCTTGGGGTCGCCCGTGTCGCGCAGATAGGCCGAGTTGCCCTGGTCGCGCAGCAGCGGATAGCCGATCTCCTTGCCGGTATTCTCGAACTCGTCGTAGGGCCCGAAGAAGGTCAGCGGATGGTCGACCGGAAAGACCGGCAGATCCTCGCCCGCCATCTCGGCGATCAGGCGGCCCCAGAGGCCGGCGCAGACGATGACCAGGTCGGCCATGATGGTGCCGCGCGGGGTGACGACGCCCCGGATGCGCCCGTCCTCGATCACCAGCGAGGTGGCCGGGCAATTGGCGAAGGCCCGCAGCTTGCCCGAGGCCACGCCCTGGTCGACCAGCTTGCCCGCCACGGTCTGCGAGCGCGGCACCACCAGCCCCGCGTCGGGATCCCACAGCGCGCCCTGGATCTGGTCTTCCTCGACCAGCGGGAATTTCGCCTTGACCTCGGCGGGGCTGATCATCGTCGCCCGCGTGCCGAAGGCCTTGCCCGAGGCGACCTTGCGCTTGAGTTCGTTCATGCGCGTCTCGTCGCCCACCCGCGCGACCTCGATCCCGCCGACCTTGGCGTAATGGCCCATCTTCTCGAAGAAATCGATGGAATAGAGCGTGGTCCAGGTGCTGAGGAAATCGTGGCTGGTCGCAAAGCAGAAATCCGACGCATGCGCGGTCGAGCCGATATCGGTCGGGATGCCCGACTTGTCGATGCCGACGATATCGTCCCAGCCGCGCTCGATCAGGTGATGCGCGACCGAGGCGCCCACGATGCCGCCAAGGCCGACGATGACCACCCGCGCTCTATCAGGAAATCCCGACATGTTCTGTCCTCTCGATGTCTGAAGGGAGATTGTGACGAAAGGGTTCCCGTGACCGCCAGCAGGCGCAGCCGGGCTGCCCAAATGCGACGGCATGGCCCGCAAAGCGGGTCATGCCTTGTCCAGTTGTCGATGCATGTGCCGTCAGGGCCGCTACCATAGCCGTGGCTCGGCCAGCGCCTTGCGCCGACAGGCGGCAAGCAGCGTATTGTGCATCAGGCACATGATCGTCATCGGGCCGACGCCGCCGGGAACCGGGGTGATCGCCCCCGCGACCCCGCAGGCCGAGGCGAACTCGACATCCCCCACCAGCGTCTTCCGGCCGTCGCGGACGATGCGGCTGGTGCCGACATCGATCACCGTCGCCCCCGGCTTGATCCAGTCGCCCTTGATCATCTCGGCCTGGCCCGCGGCCGCGACCACGATGTCGGCCTGGCGGATCTTTCCCGGCAGGTCGCGGGTGCGGGAATGGGCCATGCTCACGGTGCAGTTCTCGGCCAGCAGCAGCTGCGCCATCGGCTTGCCCACCAGGATCGAGCGGCCCACCACCACGGCATCCAGCCCCGAAAGGTTGCCAAGCTGCGACCGGAGCAGCATCAGGCATCCCAGGGGCGTGCATGAGACGAGGCCGGGCAGCCCCGACACCAGGCGGCCCGCGCTGGACGGGTGCAGCCCGTCCACGTCCTTGGCGGGATCGATCGCCTCGATCACCGGCAGGGAATCCAGGTGCGCGGGCAGCGGCAACTGGACCAGGATGCCATCGACGCTGTCATCGGCGTTCAACTGCGCGATCAGGTCCAGAAGCTGTTGCTGGGTGGTGGCTTCGGGCAGGATATGCTCGAAGCTTGCCATGCCCAGCTTGCGGGCCATCCGGCCCTTGCTGCTGACATAGACCTCGCTGGCCGGATCGGTGCCGACCAGGACCACGGCAAGGCCCGGCGGCCGGCCCGTCTGTTCCCGAAAGGAGGGAATGGCGCCGCTGATCCGGGCGCCAAGGCCGTCGGCATGGGCCTTCCCGTCGATTGTCTGTGCCGTCATGGGCATCCTCCTCGTGCCAAGCGATCCGGCGGGGTCAGAGCGCGCGCTCCAACTCCGGCAGCGCATCGAAGATGTCGGCGACCAGGCCGTAATCGGCAACCTGGAAGATCGGGGCGTCCTCGTCCTTGTTGATGGCGACGATGACCTTGCTGTCCTTCATCCCGGCCAGGTGCTGGATCGCGCCGGAAATGCCGCAGGCGACGTAAAGCTCGGGCGCGACCACCTTGCCGGTCTGGCCGACCTGCCAGTCGTTCGGGGCATAGCCCGCGTCCACAGCCGCGCGCGAGGCGCCGACCGCGGCGCCGAGCTTGTCGGCGACAGGCAGGATCACCTGGCGGAACCTTTCTTCCGAGCCCAGGGCGCGGCCGCCCGAGACGATGATGCGGGCCGAGGCCAGCTCGGGGCGCTCGCTTTCCGAGAGGCGGTTTTCGACAAAGCCGGACAGGCGCGGGTCGGCCGTCGCGCCGATGGTTTCGACCGGGGCGCTGCCCCCCTCGGCCTGCGCCGCCTCGAAACCCGAGGTCCGCACGGTGATCACCTTCTTGCCGTCGGTCGCCTGCACCGTCTGGATGGCGTTGCCGGCATAGATCGGCCGCTTGAACGTGTCGGCCGAGACGACCTCGACGATTTCCGAAACCTGCATCACGTCCAGAAGCGCGGCCACGCGCGGCAGGACGTTCTTGCCGGTGGTGGTCGCCGGGGCGATCACGGTGTCGTAGTCGCCGGCCAGCGAAACGATCAGCGCGGCGGCGGGCTCGGCCAGGCGATGCTCCAGCGCATCGGCTTCGGCCAGCAGGATCTTGCGGACCCCCTGGAAGGCCGAGGCGGCCTGGGCCACGGCGGCGGCGCCCTTGCCGGCCACCAGGATGTCGATCTCGCCGCCGATCCGGCGGGCGGCGGTCAGCGTGCGCGCGGTCTGGTCGGACAGGGCAGCATTGTCGTGTTCGGCGAAAAGCAGGATGGCCATGGGATTTCTCTCCGATCAGAATTGCAGAACGCCGGCTTCGTTCTTCAGCTTGTCCAGCAGCTCGGCGACGCTGGCGACCTTGACGCCGGCCTTACGTGTGCCCGGTTCCTCGGTTTTCAGCACCTTCAGGCGCGCATCGACGTTCACGCCGTAATCCGCCGGGGTCTTTTCCTCGAGCGGCTTCTTCTTCGCCTTCATGATATTGGGCAGGCTGGCATAGCGCGGCTCGTTCAGGCGCAGGTCGGCGGTGACGATGGCGGGCAGGGCGACCTCGATCACCTGCAGGCCGCCGTCGACCTCGCGCGTGACACGAGCCTTGTCGCCCTCAAGCGCGACCGCCGAGGCGAAGGTCGCCTGCGACCAGCCCAGCAGGGCCGACAGCATCTGCCCGGTCTGGTTGGCGTCGTCGTCGATGGCCTGCTTGCCCAGGACGACCAGCCGCGGGCCTTCGGCATCCGCCACGGCCTTCAGCAGCTTGGCGACGGCCAGGGGTTCGACCATGTCCTCGACCTTGATCAGGATGGCGCGATCCGCGCCCATGGCTAGGGCCGTGCGCAGCGTCTCCTGGGCTTGCGCCGGGCCGATCGAGACCACGACGACCTCTTCGGCCTTGCCCGCCTCTTTCAGGCGGATCGCCTCTTCCACGGCGATTTCGTCGAAGGGGTTCATCGACATCTTCACGTTCGACAGATCGACGCCGGTCCCATCGGCCTTGACCCGGATCTTGACGTTGAAGTCGACCACCCGCTTGACGGGCACCAATACTTTCATCTTGCGGTCCTTTCCCAGATGTTGAGGCAGAGGAGGGCGGGGCAGGCGCCCCTTGCGGCAAGCCTGGCCGGCCCCGCGGCGGCGGCCGCCGGCCCGGACGACCCGGCCACGGGATAGGGTAGAAGCCTGTAGCGCAAGTGTTCCCCCTTTGCTGCGCATTCCCGACCGCCGCGGATTCCCCTTGCTTCCCGACGGCTTCGGAAGCTAAGCGGCACCCCGTCGCCGGCCGGGCCTGCCTTTCGTGCAGAATCCTCTGTGGCGACCGTGGCGTTCCCGGCAATGTTCGTCGGACTATTGCGACGAAAACGGGGATCGAGAAGAACAATTGCGCCGGTCAAGCAAGATGGCTACGACAAACCCAGCCATGGGGCGCATCATCGGAGATCGAAGATGGGTGTCGGCGTGAGAGAAGGGCATTCCCGTTCCTACCCTGTCGCCAAGGGATCCCTGCGGCCAAGGGAGGCTGGCCCCCGGCTTTCGGTCGGCTTCCTCCTGACCCGGCAGTTCACGCTATGCGCCTTTGCGAACTTCGTCGACGTGCTGCGGCTGGCCGCCGACGAGGGGGACCGCAGCCGTCCCATCCTGTGCCGCTGGTCGGTGCTTTCGGACACGATGGACGTGGTGATGTCCAGTTGCGGCGTTGCCGTGCAGCCGCACGAGAAGCTGGGCGATCCGACGCGATTCGACTATATCGCCGTGGTCGGCGGCCTGACCGACGCGCTCGAGAACGTCAGCCATGCCTACAAGACCTATCTGCACCGGGCGGCCGCCGCCGGCGTGCCGCTGATCGGGGTGTGCTCGGGCGCCTTCGTGCTGCACCGGGCGGGATTGCTCGATGGCTACAAATGCTGCGTGAGCTGGTTCCACAGCGCGGATTTCCTTGAACAGTTCCAGGGCCTGGATCACGTCTCGGACCAGATCTTCGTGGTGGATCGCGACAGGCTGACCTGTTCCGGCGGGGCCAGTTCCGCCCATCTTGCGGCCTATCTGGTGGAAAAGCACGTCGGCCGCTCGCAGGCGAACAAGAGCCTGCACATCATGATCATCGACGGCGTCCTGCAGGCGGACAAGCCCCAGCCGGGCATCCCCATCGGCCTGCGCACCGATGATCCGCTGGTCCAGCGCGCGCTGCTGATCATGCAGCAGCATATCGACACGCCGCTTTCCGTGTCCGAGATCGCGCAGCGCATGGGGCACAGCAAGCGCCGGCTGGAACGGCATTTCCGCGCGGCGCTGGACACCTCGCCCCAGGCTGCGTTCATGGGTCTCAGGCTGGCGCTGGCCCGGCACCTGCTGGTGTCCAGCAACAAGACGATCGCCATGATCTCGGTCGAATGCGGCTTTTGCGATTCCTCGCACCTCAGCCGCATGTTCCGCCGCCTCTACGGTTGCACGCCCCAGGACGTGCGCAGCATGGGCCTGGGCGAGGCACCCGAGGGGGACGGCCCCGCGCATGTTCCCAAGGGGCTCTAGCTGCGCCGCCTTGCTGCCGCGCGCTTTGGGCGAATCGCGGCCGGGGCGGATAAGGCGCGCTGATATGTTTGCGCCGGACTTGCGTCGTTAAGATGCCAACCTGCCGATTCCGTATCGGGTAAGTTCCCTTCCAGCAGCCAGCGAATGAACCGCGCCGCTCGGGGGAATGCAAGCTCGTGTCGGGATTTACCCATTGCATGCGCTTGCGGGAATGGTCGTGCAGGGAGAAGCCACGATATGGATATACGAAGTGAAATGCTGAACATGATCCGAATGCACCAATTCGGGTATTCCTTGCCCCAGGCCTTTTACAAGGATCCCGGGTTTTTCCAGATCGATCTTGAGATGATCTGGTATCGTGACTGGCTGTTTGCCGGCCATAACTGCGAAATTCCCAAGCCCGGCAATTATTTCACCCTGCAGATCGGGTCTTATCCGGTCGTCGTCGTGCGCGACCGCAACGGCGACATCCGGGCATTCCACAACGCCTGCCGCCACCGCGGCAGCCGCGTCTGCACCCAGGCCAAGGGGACTGCGGCCAAGCTGGTCTGCCCCTATCACCAATGGACCTACGACCTGGACGGCAAGCTGCTTTTCGCGCGCCAGATGGCGGAAGGCTTCGATACCTCGGCGCATTCGCTCAAGCCGGTCGCCTGCGAGACCGTGGCCGGCTACATCTTCATCTGCCTTGCCAAGGAGCCGGCCGACTTCCAGCCGTTCCGCGCGCTGATGGAGCCCTACTTCGCCCCCCACAACCTGCTGGAGGCGAAGGTCGCGCATGAGACGACCATCATCGAGGAAGGCAACTGGAAGCTGGTGTGGGAAAACAACCGCGAATGCTATCATTGCGCGGCCAACCACCCCGAGCTTTGCCGCACCTATCCCGAGGCGCCGAACGTCACCGGCGTATCCGGCGGCGCCGATGACCCGGAAATGGCCGCGCATTGGGACAAATGCGAGGCTGCGGGGCTGCCCGCGCGTTTCCACATGCATGAAAGCGGCCAGTTCCGGGCGATCCGGTCGCCGCTGCTGCGCGATGCGGTCAGCTATACCATGGACGGCAAGCCCGCCGTCGGCCGCACGCTGTCGGATGTCCGGGCCGACCATATCGGCGCGCTGATGCTGTTCCATTATCCGACCACCTGGAACCATGTCCTGATGGACCATGCGGTGACGTTCCGCGTCACCCCGATCGGCCCGAACCAGACCGCGGTCACGACCAAGTGGCTGGTCCACAAGGATGCCGTCGAGGGGGTGGACTACGACGTCGAACGCCTGACCCATGTCTGGACCTACACCAACGACCAGGACCGCCAGATCGTCGAGGAAAACGCCCGCGGCATCGAATCCCCCGCCTATGAGCCGGGCCCCTATTCCGAATTGCACGAGGGCGGCGTCATCCAGTTCGTCGAATGGTACAAGACCTTCATGGGATCGCGTCTGGAAGGCAGCGACCCGAGGCCCCTGAAGAGTGTCGCATAAGGTGATGCAGGCAGGCCAACCGACGGATCACCACGTCTATCGCCACCTCGACGAGATGACGCCGTGGAACGACCGCCTCCAGGTTCTGGAGGTGGTCAGCGTCACCGACGAGGCGCCGGAGGTGAAGACCTTCACCTTCCGGTCCGATGCGCAGACCTGGTTCAAATACAAGCCGGGACAGTTCATCACCCTTGATCTGCCCGCCGACGACGGTCCGCTGATGCGGACCTACACCTTGTCGTCCACGCCCTCGCGGCCGTTTTCGATTTCGGTCACGGTCAAGGCGCAGCCGACCAGCATCGGCACGCGCTGGATGTTCCAGAACCTCAAGCCCGGCAGCCTGGTCAAGGCCTATGGGCCGGCGGGGCATTTCACGCTTTTCGCGCATTCCGCCTCGAAATACCTGTTCATCTCGGCCGGTTCGGGCATCACGCCGATGATGTCCATGCTGCGCTGGCTTTCCGATTGCGCGCCGGGCACCGACGTCGCCTTCGTCAATTGCGCCCGGCGGCCCGAGGAGCTGATCTTCCGGCAGGAGCTTGAGCTGCTCAGCCATCGCATGCCCGCCCTGTCGCTTGGCTTCATCGTGCATGAGCGGTCGCTTCACAAAAGCTGGGCCGGGCACCTGGGCCGAATCGACGCGGTCCGCCTGCCGCTTTTCGCGCCCGACCTGCTTGAGCGCGAGGTGTTCTGCTGCGGCCCGGAACCCTTCATGCAGGATATCCGGGATCTGCTGCGCGATGCCGGTTTCGACATGGCGCATTATCACCAGGAAAGCTTCGGCGAGCCGCCCAAGGAGGCCCCCACCGAGCCGGTCGTCTTCACGCCCGATGGCGTGGACGGCGTCGAGGGCACGGGCGTCACCGCGGTCAGCTTCACCATGTCCGGGGTCGAGGGCGAATGCCTTCCGGGGCAGACCGTTCTTCAGGCCGCGCGCGCGGCGGGGGTGCGCATCCCCGCCGCTTGCGAATCCGGCCTTTGCGGAACCTGCAAGATCCTGAAGCTCTCGGGCGAGGTGGAAATAAACCACAACGGCGGGATCCTCGACGAGGAAATCGAGGAGGGCTACATCCTTGCCTGCTGCTCGCGGCCGCTTGGAAAGCTAGAGGTCGAGGCGTGAAGGTGGCCGATGCCGCGCCGAAGGTTGCCGGATGGGTTCCGGCCCGTGCTTCGTGGCGGCGCAGGCGAACATGCGGCGGCTGCGCAAGGGATCGCCGGCAGCGCGAGAATTCCAGATTCGCGAAATTCGACTTCGCTATCGTGATAGCCGCCGGCCCGCGGACTGTGGTCACGTAACGACATTCGGCGCGCGCATTTCCCGGCCTTGGCGGGCGTGGCCTGTCGCTGCGCGAGGAGAGGTGCCGCCGCAACCCTGGATCAATGGAGGAGTGGGCGATCATGAGCAGAAATCGGGGTGTCGTTTACATGGAACCCGGCAAGGTCGAGGTTCAGGACATTGCGGACCCAAGGCTGGAGGCGCCCAACGGCCGCCGCATCGAGCATGGCGTGATCCTGAAGGTCATCTCGACCAATATCTGCGGCTCGGACCAGCATATGGTGCGGGGGCGGACGACCGCGCAACCCGGACTGGTCCTGGGCCACGAGATCACCGGCGAGGTGATCGAGAAGGGCAGCGATGTCGAGATGCTGGAGATCGGCGACATCGTCTCGGTTCCCTTCAACGTCGCCTGCGGTCGCTGCCGCACCTGCAAGTCGCAGGACACGGGTGTCTGCCTGACGGTCAACCCCGAGCGCGCCGGCGGCGCCTATGGCTATGTGGACATGGGCGGCTGGATCGGCGGGCAGGCCCGCTACGTGATGGTGCCCTATGCGGACTTCAACCTGCTGAAGCTGCCCGATCGCGACCGGGCGATGGCCAAGATCCGTGACCTGACGATGCTGTCGGACATCCTGCCCACCGGCTTTCACGGCGCGGTCAAGGCCGGCGTCGGCGTGGGCTCGGTGGTCTATGTGGCCGGTGCCGGTCCGGTCGGGCTGGCGGCGGCGGCCTCGGCCCGGATCCTTGGCGCGGCGGTTGTGATGATCGGCGATTTCAACCCCGACCGCCTGGCCCATGCCGCCAAGGTGGGCTTCGAGCCGATCGACCTGGGCAAAAGCGACCGCCTGGGCGACCTGATCGCGAATGTGGTCGGCACGAACGAGGCGGACAGCGCCATCGACGCGGTGGGCTTCGAGGCGCGCGGCCATTCCGGCGGCGAGCAGCCGGCCATCGTGCTGAACCAGATGATGGAGATCACCCGCGCCGCCGGCTCGATCGGCATCCCCGGCCTCTATGTGACCGAGGATCCGGGCGCGGTCGATAGCGCCGCCAGGCAGGGCAGCCTGTCGCTCCGCTTCGGGCTGGGCTGGGCCAAGGCGCAGTCGTTCCATACCGGGCAGACCCCGGTGCTGAAATACAATCGCCAGCTGATGCAGGCGATCCTGCATGACCGCCTGCCGATTGCCGATATCGTCAATGCGAAGATCATTTCCCTGGAGGATGCGGCCCAGGGCTATGAAACCTTCGATCAGGGCGCGGCCGTCAAGTTTGTCCTTGATCCGCATGACATGCTGAAAGCGGCCTGAAGGCTGAATAAAATTGAAGGGAGGCTGCGTTTCCATAAGCGAAGCGCAGCCTTTTCATGTCCATATCGTCTTGCAGCCATGAAACGAGTTCAAGCGAGAGAGAGGGCGAAATCCAAGGCTTCGGATCGCCCAAATAGGTGCGACGCAACAGCCGTAAAACTGCGACGAAAGGGCCGGTAAGGCAGGAAAATTTATCGATTTTCGTTCAGGAAGTAGAGGTGGGCAAGAAATCGTTGCTCAGTTCTGGAGGAGGAAGCTATGCAACCAAGTGGATCACGAAGGATAAACCCTGGCGTGTTCTGGCCAGCGCTGGCCGTCGCGGGAGGATTCGTGACGTGGGGAGTCCTGGGTCCAGACAGCCTGGCTGCCGTCGCATCTGCCACATTGAATTGGATCATCCGGGTTTTCGGCTGGAGTTTCGTCATTTCCACGGCGTTTTTCCTTGCCTTTGCGATATTCCTGGCATTCAGCCGATTTGGCCGGATCAAGCTGGGCCACGATGACGAAAAGCCCGAATTCTCGACCCGGTCATGGGTTTGCATGATGTTCAGCGTCGGAATGGGCATCGGCCTCATGTTCTGGGGCGTGGCCGAGCCGATCAGCCATTTCGGCACGCCCCCGCACGGCCTGGCCGAGCCCCAGACCCAGGAAGCCGCGCTGGTGGCCATGCAATACGCCTATTTCCATTGGGCCCTGCACCCTTGGGCAATCTATGCGATGGCTGGATTGGCAATGGCGTATTTCAGCTATCGCCGCGACCTTCCCACGCTGGTTTCCAGCGCTTTCCACCCCTTGCTGGGGGACCGCATCCATGGGCCGATGGGGCGCATGATCGACATATTGGCGATCATCGCCACCTTGTTCGGAACCGCGACATCCCTTGGCCTTGGCGCGCAGCAGATCAACAGCGGAATGAACTATCTCTGGAATACCGGAGAATCCCCGACCATTGCGCTGACCATCATCGCGGTCCTTTCCGTGCTGTTCATCCTGTCCGCGGTCTCCGGCGTGGGCCGAGGCATCCAGTTTCTCAGCAATATCAACATGGTCGCGGCGCTTATGTTGCTGCTGTTCCTGGCTGTGCTGGGGCCGACGGTCTTTATCCTGGATACGTTGATCGAGGCGATGGGCCTTTACATGAGCGATCTGGTTTCCATGTCCTTTCGAACCTCGGCCTTCAGCGACAGCAAATGGCTTGCAAGCTGGACGATTTTCTACTGGGCCTGGTGGGTTTCCTGGGCGCCCTTTGTCGGCGTATTCATCGCCCGGATTTCTCGCGGCCGCACCATCCGGGAATTCGTCGTCGGGGTTCTGTTGATCCCCAGCGCCGTGACCTTCGTCTGGTTCACCGTCATGGGCGGCAGCGCGCTTTTCTCGGAACTGACCGGACCGGGCGGGCTGGTCGAGGCCATTGCCGGAAAAGGCGAGCAGGTTTCCCTTTTTGCCTTGCTCGAGCAATATCCGCTGCATGCCTTTACCTCTTCCGTGGCCATGTTCCTTGTCGCCATCTTCTTCGTATCGGGCGCCGATGCCGCTTCGGTCGTGATGGGAATGCTGTCCTCGTTCGGGACGATCCATCCGCGTGCCGGCATTGTCGTGCTTTGGGGATTGCTGGCCGGCGCCTCGGCCTCGATCCTGCTGGTCGTCGGCGGGCTGGGCGGCCTGCAGACCGCTTCCATCATCGCGGCCGCGCCATTTCTCGTGGTCATGGTCGGGCTTTGCGCATCGCTGTGGAAGGGGCTGTTGGACGATATCGAAGTGCATGGCCATTTTGAGGAAATAGACCCCCATACCGGCGGCTTGAAGGAACGCCATCATCCATAATCGGTTGCCCGGACCCTGTCGGAAAATCATTCTGGCATGGTCCCTTTCGGGCAAGCCCTGCGATCCATATCGACCTGCACCCCATACCGAGAAGCGCTACCCGCTTCCCGGTATATGTCTTTGCCGCCGCATGGTGCATGCCGCGTCCTCTGCGCATTCGAAAGCGAGCCTGCCGGCGAAATTCGCCTATGCCTTCCCGGCGTAACGGTCCACCAGCGAAAGCAGGGTCTCGACCACCGCATCCCTGATGGGATCGCGGACATCCCGCGCCCAGACCACATGCAGCGGCAATTTCAGCCGCAGGCTGTCGTCGGGCAGGGCCAGCGCGCAGACATGAACGTCGCGCGGCACGAACCCGGACCACCAGCGCGGCACGATCGCCGCGCCGATCCCCGCGGCGACCATGTTCATCATCGTCTGCTTCTCGTCCGCGTTCTGGACGATGCGGGGCTCGACCCCGGCATGCTCGAAAAGCGCCAGGACCAGATCGTGGCTATGCGGACGCGAGCGGCGATCCGGCACGATCAGCGGCACGTCGCGCAGGCTGGGAATATCGACCTCCTGCCGGGCAGAAAGCGGATGGCCGGGCGGCAAGACGACGACCGAGGATTCGTTAAGCAGGAAATGCCCGCGCAGCCGGCGGTGAAACGGCTTCAGCCCCGGCCGCACCAGCGCCAGATCCAGATTGCCCGCCAGCAGCCGCGGGATCAGCTTGATCGAGCGTTCCTCGACCAGCTGGATCCTCAGGTCCGGCAGGATGGCATGCACCGCCTTGAGCAGGCCGGTAACCAGGCCGCTGGCGGCGGTGTCGATGGCCCCCAGCCGCAGGACCTGGCCGCCCTTGCGGCCCAGCCTGCGCCAGCGTGCCTGGGCCGCGTCCGCCTCGGCCAGCAGGGCGCGCGCCTCCTTGATGATGCGCATGCCTTCCGCGGTGATGACGACCGAGCGCGTCGTGCGCTCGAAGATCTGCACGCCCAGGCTGTCCTCGAGCTGGCGCACGGCGCGGCCAAGCGCGGCCGGCAGCATCTCGAGCCGGGCGGCGGCGCGCCCGAAATGCATCTCGTCCGCCACCGCGACGGCGCAGCGCAACTGTCGAAGCTCCATGCCGGCCTCATCCTAATTGTTCCATTTTATTATATAATAAACGAACGATTGAGAACAGCGCCCCCACGCCCGTAATTTCTCCCGAGGCGCGGAGGAGTGCGCCTTTACCGGTCACATCGGGAGGATCAGATGGGCGATGCGCTCGAAAAGCGCGTCATGAGTAAGATCTCGTGGCGCATCATACCCTTCATCATGCTGCTTTATTTCATCGCGTTCCTCGACCGCGTGAACGTGGGCTTCGCGGCCATCCACATGAACGAGGATCTGGGCCTGTCGCCCGCCATCTTCGGTTTCGGCGCCGGGCTGTTCTTCATCGGCTATTTCCTGTTCGAGGTGCCCTCGAACCTGGCGCTGGAAAGGTTCGGCGCGCGGATCTGGATCGCCCGCGTCATGCTGACCTGGGGCCTGATCTCGGGCGCCATGGCCTTCGTGCAGGGACCGACCAGCTTCTATATCCTGCGCTTCCTGCTGGGCGCGGCCGAGGCCGGCTTCTTTCCGGGCATCATCCTGTATCTCAGCTACTGGTTCCCCGCGAAAAGCCGCGCGCAGGTGACGGCGCTGTTCATGGCCGCGGCGCCGATCTCGGTCGCGCTCGGTTCGCCGATCTCGGGCGCGCTGCTGGAGATGGAGGGGCTGATGGGCTGGCACGGCTGGCAGTGGATGTTCGTGCTCGAGGCGGCGCCGGCGCTGATCCTGGGCGTCGTGGTGCTGTTCTACCTGACCGACCGGCCGGAAAAGGCGAAATGGCTGGCAGCCGACGAACGCGCATGGCTGGCCAGCACCATGAACGCCGAGCGTGCGGCCAAGGACAAGGCCGGGGCCAGCCATTCGATCCTGAAGGGGCTGACCGATCCGCGCGTCCTGGCGCTGGCGCTGGTCTATTTCGGCACCTCGGCCGGGCTTTACACGCTGGGGATCTGGGCGCCGCAGATGCTGCACGGGCTGGGCCTGACCTCGTTCCAGACCGGCCTTGTCAACGCCATCCCGCCGATCTTTGCCGTCGTCGCCATGTATCTGTGGTCGCGCCATTCCGACCGCACCGGCGAGCGCACCTGGCATGTGACGCTGGCCTGCATCGCCGCCGGGGCGGGCCTGTTCTTCGCCGGCTTTGCCGTCTCGCTGGCCGCCGTCGTCCTGGCGCTGGTGGTGGTGAATGCCGGCGTCAGCGCCGCCAAGCCGCCGCTGTGGTCGATGCCGACCATGTTCCTGTCCGGCTCGGCCGCGGCCACCGGCATCGCCACGATCAACTCGCTGGGCAACCTTGGCGGTTTCGTCGGCCCCTATGTCATCGGCCTGATCAAGCAGGCGACCGGCAGCTTCGAATGGGGCCTCTATTTCGTCGCCGGCCTGCTGATCCTGTCGGCCGTCGTCACCCTGATCATCGCCGGCACGGCGCGCCGCTCGGCCGCCCTTTGGTCCAACGCCATCCAGAAAGGCTGAACCCCATGACCATTGCACAGAAAGCGTCAGAGCTGACCACCGAATCCCGCACCTATCGCATTGCCGCCATTCCCGCCGACGGGATCGGCCCCGAGGTCATCGCCGCCGGCCTGCAAGCGCTGGAGGCGCTGGCCAGGCGCGACGGCACCTTCCGCTTTGACGTGACCGAGTTCGACTGGGGCTCGGACCGCTACAAGAGGACCGGCGCGCTGATGCCCGAGGACGGGCCGGAGCAGTTGCGGGCCTTCGACGCCATCTTCTTCGGCGCTGTGGGTGCGCCGGACGTGCCCGACCATATCACGCTTTGGGGCCTGCGCCTGCCGATCTGCCAGGGTTTCGACCAATATGCCAACGTGCGCCCGACCAAGATCCTGCCCGGCATCCGGTCGCCGCTGGAAAGCGTCGGCCCCGGCGACCTGGACTGGGTGATCGTGCGCGAGAACTCCGAGGGGGAATATTCCGGCCATGGCGGCCGCGCCCACAAGGGCCTGCCCGAAGAGGTCGGCACCGAGGTCGCCATCTTCACCCGCGTCGGCGTCACCCGGATCATGCGCTATGCCTTCAAGCTGGCGCAGTCCCGGCCGCGCAAGCTGTTGACGGTCGTCACCAAGTCCAATGCGCAGCGCCACGGCATGGTGATGTGGGACGAGATCGCGGCCGAGGTCTCGCGGGAATTCCCCGACGTGACCTGGGACAAGATGCTGGTCGATGCGATGACCGTGCGCATGGTCAAGAACCCGCAAAGCCTCGACACCATCGTCGCGACGAACCTGCACGCGGACATCCTGTCGGATCTGGCGGGCGCGCTGGCCGGCAGCCTGGGCGTGGCGCCCACCGGCAATATCGACCCGGAACGGCGCTATCCCTCGATGTTCGAGCCGATCCACGGCTCGGCCTTCGACATCACCGGCAAGGGCATCGCCAACCCGGTCGCGACCTTCTGGACCGCGGCGCAGATGCTGGAGCATCTGGGCGAGGCTGATGCGGCCAGGCGCCTGATGACGGCGGTCGAGCAGGTCTGCGCCGATGGCGTGATGACCCCCGACGTGGGCGGGACGGCCACCACGCAGCAGGTCACGGAAGCCGTCTGCGCGGCCATCCGCGGCGCCAATATCTGAGGCAAGGCGATGGCTCGCGACCCCAGGGATTTCCTGCTGCGCCTGTTTTCCGCGGCGGTGGACAGCGCCGATCCGGCGAAGACGGTCGCGCGCCATCTGCCGGACCCGCCGCGCGGCCGGGTCGTCGTGGTGGGGGCGGGCAAGTCCGCCGCCGCCATGGCCCGCGCGGTCGAGGAGGCCTGGCCCGGCGTGGACCTGTCGGGGGTGGTCGTCACCCGCTACGGCCATGCCGTGCCGACCCGCCGGATCGAGGTGATCGAGGCCGCGCATCCCGTTCCCGACCGGAACGGCGCCCAGGCGGCGCGGCGCATCCTGGATGCGGTCGGCGGGCTCGGCCCCGAGGATCTGGTGCTGGCGCTGATCTCGGGCGGCGGCTCGGCGCTGATGACCGCGCCTGCGCCGGGGCTGACGCTGGACGACAAGATGCGGGTGAACCGCCTGCTTCTGGCCTCCGGGGCGCCGATTTCGGTGATGAACCGGGTGCGGCGGCGGCTATCGGCCATCAAGGGCGGACGGCTGGCGCTGGCGGCGGCGCCGGCGCGGGTGGTGACGCTGGCGATCTCGGACGTGCCGGGGGACGATCCGCTGGCCATCGCCTCGGGACCGACGGTGCATGACCCGGATGCGGGGGCGGACCTGTCCGAGGTGGTGCGGATGCTTGGCCCCGACCTGCCCGAGCCGGCGCGCCGCCTGCTGCTGGAAGTGCCCGAGCCCCTGCCGGCATTCGGGGCGGATTACCGGCTGATCTCGACCCCGATGCTGGCGCTTGAGGCGGCGGCGGCCCGCGCCCGCGCCGAGGGGGCGACGCCCCTGATCCTCGGCGACGCCATCGAGGGCGAGGCAGCCGCGGCGGGCCAGGTCATGGCCGGCATCGCCCGATCCGCCGCGCTGCATGGCCAGCCGGTCCGGGGCCCGGCCGTGCTGCTGTCGGGCGGCGAGACCACCGTCACCATCGGCGCGGCCAAGCCCGGCCGCGGTGGGCGCAATACCGAGTTCCTGCTGGCCATGGCGCTGGCGCTGGACGGCACCTCGATCCACGCGCTGGCCTGCGACACCGACGGCATCGACGGGACCGAGGATGCGGCGGGCGCGATCATCGCCCCCGACACGCTGCCCCGCGCCCGCGCGGCCGGGCTGGACCCGGCGGCGGTGCTGGCGGGCCATGACAGCTATGGCCTGTTCGCGCGGCTCGGCGACCTGGTCAAGACCGGGCCGACCCTGACCAATGTCAACGACTTCAGGGCGGTATACATTCCATAGACCCAACCCCTGGCGCCGGGGGTCGGGGCGGCCGTGGCGCTGGACCTCGTCCCCGTGCTGCGCCGCTGTGCGGTCTGCGGCCCTGATCCTGGCCCTGGCTGCATCCGCGCGCCCTGGGATGACTGCCCCGGTCGGGGCCAGGGCTTCGAACACCGCGCCCTTCCGCTTTCGATGAGCGGCAGCTATTCGGCGGTAAGGTTCGCCGCCTCGGCGCGGGTCGCGCGGTCGAGGATCAGCGGCATGAGCCCGCCTTTCGCCAGGGTCTCGACCTCAAGGCTCGTCTCGATGGCAGCGGTCGCCTCGAACGCCTCGACCCTGCCCGAGGCGCGGTGGATCGCCACGCGGACAGGCCCGCGCGGTTCCAGCCGCGATGGATCGAGCGTGATCCCGACCCGGTCCACGACCGTCAGCGCCAGCGACTGCGGCGTCGTTCCCGCAGGCAGGCGCAGCGGCAGGATGCCCATGCCGATCAGGTTCGAGCGGTGGATGCGCTCGAAGGCCTCGGCTCGGCGCTGGCGGCGGTGTTGCTGGTGCTGGTCGTCGGCCTGATCTGGATTCTGTCGCGGATCGTCCGGCTCGACCGGCTGCTCTGATCCGTTCCCCGTCGCTTCCAGCCAGAAAGAGCCACCATGCGCAACGATCAACCCGGCCGGATCAGCACCCTTTGCGTTTATGCGGCGATGCTGTTTCTGATCGCGCCGCTGCTGGCGGTGATCCCGATCTCGTTCACGCCCAAGCATTTCCTGTCGATGCCGGACGGCGACTGGTCGCTGCGCCATTATCAGGAGCTGATGTCCAGCGCGCAATGGCACGACGGCATCCTGACCAGCGCCTTGGTGGCGCTGCTCGCCGCAGGGCTGGCGACCGTCTTCGCGACGCTGTTCTGCATCGGGATCGGGTATGCGAAATCGCGCTACGGCGCGGCTTTCATCGGCATCGTGCTGGCGCCCCTGGCGGTGCCGCCGATCATCTCGGCGCTGGCGCTCTATTTCCTCGTCACCCCACCAACACCTTCGACACGCTGCCGGGGGTGGTGATCTCGCATGCGGTGATGGCGGTGCCCTATGCCGTGGTGGCGCTCCTGGTCACGCGGAGCCAGGTCGACCGCCGGATCGAACTTGCCGTGCGCAACCCCGGCGCCTTGATCTGGCAGACGACCTTCTGGGTGGTCCTGCCCAACATCCGCTTCGGCGTGCTGACCGCCGCTTTCCTGTCCTTCGTGAAGTCATGGGAGGAAATCGCGGTCACGCTGTTCGGCACCTCGGTCAAGATCGTGGCCCTGCCGCGCATGATCTGGGCCGGGCTGCGAGACAACGTCGATCCCGTCATCGCGGTGATCTCGGTGGCGCTGATCCTGCTGACCCTGTTCGGCATGATCGCCAAGCTGATCGTGTCGCTGCGCCCGAAGGCATGAACCTTGCCCGGCGTCGATCGCGAGCCATGGAAAGCAAAGGAAGACTCGCATGGTTCTTGAAGGTATTTACACGCCTGTGATCACGCCGTTCCAGGGGGATGGCTCGAGGGGCTGAACGACGGCGAAAAGGCCGAGCTGGAAGGCGTCATCGCCACGCTGAAGACCGCCGTCCAGGCCATCGTGGAAGGGAAGTGAGATGACCGATCTGCTGAGCACCGAGGATTACAGGGCCA
>NZ_JRKO01000042.1 GCF_000763885.1 Paracoccus versutus
GGGCAAGGCGGCAAGAACGCTTGACGCGCCGCGCGCATGGGGTCACTTCTGGGCCCCGCATCACTGAGCGACCAGCGAGGCGCGCCATGTTCTACCGACCCCAGGACGGCCACGGGCTGCCGCACAATCCGCTGAACGCTATCGTCGCGCCGCGGCCGATCGGCTGGATCTCGACCCGCGGGCGGCAGGGCGACAACCTGGCGCCCTATTCCTTCTTCAACCTGACCGCCTATGTGCCGCCGCAGGTCATGTTCGCCTCGACCGCGGCCAAGCCGGACCGGAACGGGACCAAGGACAGCGTGGCCCAGATCGCCGAGTCGCGCGTCTTCTGCGTCAACATCGCCGACGGGCCGCTGAAGGACCAGGTCAACGCCAGTTCCGCAGCCCTGCCCGCCGGGGTGAACGAATTCCAGGCCGCCGGCATCGAGCCCGCCGAATGCGAGAGCATCGACTGCCCGCGCGTGGCCGGCGCCGCCGCGGCGCTGGAATGCCGCGCGACCCGCATCCTGCGGCTGGCGGGCGAGGCGAACTACATGGTGCTGGGCGTCGTCACCGGCATCCACCTGCGCGAGGATTGCCTGAAGGACGGCCGCTTCGACCTGCGCGCCACCGGCTGGCTGTCGCGCATGGGCTACAAGGACTACACCATCACCACCCAGACCTTCGAGATGGAGCGCCCCTGATGGAGAACCGGCCCGAAAAGCGCCGCCGCGACACCCGGACGGTGCGCGACTATATCCGCACCATCGTCGATTTCCCGCATGAGGGCATCCTATTTCGCGACGTGACCACGCTCTTTGCCGATGCGCGCGGCTTTCGCATGGCGGTGGACCAGCTTCTGGCCGCCTATGCCGGCGAGGCCATCGACAAGGTGGTCGGGCTCGAGGCGCGCGGCTTCATCCTGGGCGGCGCGGTGGCACATCAGCTTTCCGTGGGCTTCGTGCCGATCCGCAAGAAGGGTAAGCTGCCCGGCGCCGTCATCAGCCAGGCCTATGCGCTGGAATATGGCGAGGCGGTGATGGAGATCCACGACGACGCGCTTCGCCCCGGCGAACGGGTGCTGATCGTGGACGACCTGCTGGCCACCGGCGGCACCGCAGCGGCCGGGATCTCGCTTTGCGAGCGGCTGGGGGCCGAGGTCGTGGGCTGCGCCTTCGTAATCGAGCTGCCCGAGCTGGGCGGGCGGGCGCTGCTGGAGGGGCTGGGCCACGAGGTCCATGCCCTGACCAGCTTCGAGGGCGCCTGATCCCTTGCGAGGCGCCCCTACCGGGGTTAGGTGAAGCCCATGGACAAGAAACCGCCCCTGATCCTTTACCTGGCCGCGCCGCGCGGCTTTTGCGCCGGCGTGGACCGCGCCATCAAGATCGTCGAGATGGCGCTGCAGAAATGGGGCGCGCCGGTCTATGTGCGCCACGAGATCGTGCATAACAAGTTCGTCGTCGACAGCCTGCGCGACAAGGGCGCGGTCTTCGTCGAGGAGCTGGACGAGTGCCCCGACGACCGGCCGGTGATCTTTTCCGCCCATGGCGTGCCCAAGGCGGTGCCGGCCGAGGCGCGGCGGCGCGAGATGGTCTTCGTCGACGCCACCTGCCCCCTGGTCAGCAAGGTCCATGTCGAGGCCGAGCGCCACCACGCCGAGGGCCTGCAGATGGTGATGATCGGCCATGCCGGCCACCCCGAGGTGCTGGGCACCATGGGGCAATTGCCCGAGGGCGAGGTGCTGCTGGTCGAGACGGTCGAGGACGTGGCCGGGATCGAGCCGCGCGATCCTTCCCGGCTGGCCTTCATCACCCAGACCACGCTGTCGGTCGACGACACCGCCGCCATCGTGGCCGCCTTGCAGGCCCGGTTTCCCGGCATCAGGGGGCCGGCCAAGGAGGACATCTGCTATGCGACGACCAACCGGCAGGCCTCGGTCAAGGCCATCGCCGGGCAGATCGACGCGCTTCTGGTGATCGGGGCGCCGAACAGTTCCAACTCGCGCCGGCTGGTCGAGGTGGGCAGCGCCGCCGGCTGCGCCTATTCCCAGCTGGTGATGCGCGCCGACCAGATCGACTGGCGCGCCATCGAAGGCGCGCGGGCGGTGGGCGTGACCGCCGGCGCCTCGGCCCCCGAGGTGCTGGTGGACGAGGTGGTCGCGGCCTTTCGCGAACGCTACGACGTGACGGTCGAGATGGTCGAGACGGCGCGCGAGAATGTCGAGTTCAAGGTGCCGCGGGTCTTGCGCGAGGCCTGAGCCGGGCTTGCCGGGCGGTGCCGTCGCGGGGGGCGCTGCCCCCGGCCCTGCGGGCCTCCCCCGGAGTATTTTGGGAACGAAGAAAGGGTCGGGATGAAGCTCTGGTCGATGCCGTCATCCGGCAACAGTTACAAGGTTCGGCTGGCCCTGGCGCTGCTGGGGCGCGATTGCGAGATCGTGGATGTCGAATATCTGACCGAGGCGCTGGCGGCGGCCAAGGCGACGGGGCGGCTGCCCTTTGGCAAGGCGCCGGTGCTGGAGCTGGACGACGGGCGGCTGTTGCCGGAATCGAACGCGATCCTGTGCTGGCTGGGCGAGGGCACGCGCTTCGTGCCGCAGGACGCCTTCGAGCGCGCCGCCATGCTGGGCTGGATGTTCTGGGAGCAGAACCAGCACGAGGGCGTGATCGCCGTGCGCGCGGCCTTGCAGGTCTATCCGCAGCGCCGCGCGCAGGCGACGCCCGAGCGCATGGCCGAATTGCTGGAGCGCGGCCATGCGCTGCTCCAGGTGATGGAGGACCGGCTGGCCGGGCATGACTGGCTGGTGGGCGATGCCGTCAGCCTCGCCGATATCTGCCTTTACGGCTATACCCATACGGCCGGCAGCCTGGGCGGGTTCGACATGGCGCGGTTCCCCGGCATCGGGCGCTGGCTTGGCCGCATCGCCGCCCTGCCCGGCTACAAGGGACTGGAGGCATGAGCGCGCTGTTCGCCTGGACCGACGGCGCCTGCAGCGGCAATCCCGGCCCCGGCGGCTGGGGGGTGCTGATGCGGGCCATGGAGGGCGAGACGGTGCTGAAGGAGCGCGAGCTGTCGGGCGGCGAGGCCGAGACCACCAACAATCGCATGGAGCTGATGGCGGCGATCTCGGCCTTGGAGGCGCTGACCCGGCCGAGCGAGATCACCGTGACCACCGACAGCGCCTATGTGAAGAACGGCGTCACGCAATGGATCCACGGCTGGAAGCGGAACGGCTGGCGCACCGCCGACCGCAAGCCGGTGAAGAATGCCGAGCTGTGGCAGCGGCTTGACGCGGCGCAGGCGCGCCACAAGGTGCGCTGGGAATGGATCAAGGGCCATGCCGGACATCCAGAGAACGAGCGCGCCGATGCGCTGGCGCGGGCGGGCATGGCGCCCTTCAAGCCGGCCAGGGCCGCGGGATGAGCGTCGAGGCGCTGGTCCCGCTTCTGGATTATGCCAGCGTGCTGGTCTTTGCCCTGACCGGCGCGCTGGTGGCGAGCCGCGGGCAGCTGGACGTCGTCGGCTTCATCTTCTTCGCCACGCTGACCGGGATCGGCGGCGGCACCCTGCGCGACCTGGTCTTGGGCCGGGCGCCGGTGTTCTGGGTCGGGCGGCCCGAGCTGCTGCTGCTGACCGCCGGCGCGGCGATCGTGGTGTTCTTTACCGCGCATCGGCTGGAGAGCCGCTATCGCGCCATCCTGTGGCTGGATGCCTTTGCCCTGGCCGTGGCGGTGCCGGCCGGGGTCGGCGTGGCGCTGGAGACGGGGGTGAGCCCCGTCGTCACCGTGCTGATGGGGGTGATGACCGGCACCTTCGGCGGGCTGATGCGCGACGTGGTCGGGAATGAGGTGCCCCTGGTGCTGAAGCAGGGCGAGCTTTACGTCACCGCCGCCTTTGGCGGGGCGGTGGCGGCGCTGCTGTTGCTGGCGCTGGGTGCCGGGCGCGGCTGGGCGCTGATCGGCTGCGCGGCGGTGGTGCTGCTGCTGCGCGCCGGGGGCCTGGGCTTCGGCTGGCGGCTGCCGGTCTACAAGGCGCGGCCACCGCGGATGTGACCGGCCTCAGCGGTCGGACCAGATTGCCATCTCGGTGCCGCCCGGCTCGCGGAACTGGAAGCGGCGGCCGCCGGGGAAGGCGAAGATCGGCCGGGTGATCGCGGCCCCCGCCTCGGTCACGCGGGCCAGCGCCACTTCCAGGTCGTCGGTGCGCAGGATCACCAGCGGCGGCGCCGGGGGACCGGCGGCGATGCCACCCGCCAGGCCGGCATCGGCGAGTTCCTGGTAGTCGGGACCGTAGTCGTTGAAACGCCAGCCGAAGGCTTGGCCGAAGAAGGCTTTCGTGGCCGGCAGGTCGGGCGAGCTGAATTCGAGATAGTCGATCTTCATCGGGAAGCCCTTTCGGATGTTCCCGTTTTGTTTACACCTGCGCGCGACCTAGCGCAAGACCGGCGGGCCGGGACGGCGTTCGCGCAGATCCTCGACCCCCATGCGCAGCCCGGCGCCGATGCGATGCGCAAGCGCCGACCAGGCTTTGGCCGTCTCGAGCGGAAGGGTGCGGCGCAGGGTTTCGTCGAAAAGCATCAGCCAGGGCGCGAAATGCTGCGCCTTCACGTCGCCCGTGCGCATGTGGACCTGCATCGGATTGCCGTCATAGCCGCGCTCATAAAGGATGGCATTGCGCCAGAAGCGGGCGATCTTGGCCTCGTGCTCGGGCCAGTCGGCGACATGGGCGGCGAAGACCGGGCCCAGCACCTCGTGCCGGCGCACCGCGGCGTAGAAGGTGGCGACGACGCGGTCGATCTGTTCGGGTGTGACGTCGAAACGGGGCGGGATCATGCGCCGGATATGGACCCCTGCGGCCCGCGCTGCAAGCCTGTCACGGATCGCGCGTGCCCGAAAGCGGCGGGATCATGGTGCCGGCGACCAGATGCGTCAGCCCGCGCCGCAGCAGCGGCAGGGTCGAAAGCGGCGCCAGGACCAAGTCGCGCAGCCAGGGCAGGCTGCGGCTGCCCGATTGATACATCGGCGTGAAGGCCGCGCTCATCGCCTGGTAGATGCGCACATGCCAGCGGCGCATGGCGGCGTAATCCGGCAGGGCTTCCGCCAGCGGGCGGCGCAGCGCATGGGCCAGCGCAAAGGCGTCGAGCAGCGCCATGTTCGCCCCCTGCCCCAGCTGCGGGCTGGCGCGATGCGCGGCATCGCCGATATGGACCAGGCCCGGCGCAAAGGGCCGGCGCAGGGTGCCGTGGCTGTAGCGCGCCGGCGTCATCTGCGCATGGTCGCGGATGGTTTCCAGGAAGGGCGCCATCTGCGGCCAGAGCGCGGCGACCTGGGCGCGCCAATCCGCGACCGGGGTTTGCGGCCAGCGGTCCAGCTCGGCCAGCGGCATGGACCAGAAGACGGCCGCGCGCGGCGTCGGGTCGCCGGGCAGGCAGCCGATCGGCAGCACGCCCGCCATGCGGCTGGCGGCGCGGTAGCGCTGGCGCAGCTGGTCGCGGGGGAAATCCGTCTCGGGCCAGGGCACCGTGCCCCAGATCGCGCCATAGCCCAGCGGCCGCGCCCGTAGCGGCGACAGCCGCGAGCCGGCGCCGCTGGCATCGACGACAAGGTCGAAGGGGCCGAAATCGCGCCCATCCGCCAGCGCAAGGCGCCGTCCCGCCCCGTCCGGCGGCGCCGCGGCGATCTCGGCCCCGGTCACCACCGGCAGGCCGAGCCCGGCGACCCGGTCCCAGAGCAGCCCGAACAGCGTGGCGCGATGGATGCCGCGGCCCGGCGCCGCGGCGGGATAGGAGACGTCCAGCACCTTGCGGCCCCGCGCCTCGTGCCCGAGCATCCGGGCGATGGGGCTGGAGAGGCGGCGGGTCTCCTCGCCCGCGCCGATCCGGTCCAGCACGGCCAGCCCGACCGGCTGGACCACCAGGCCCGAGCCCAGCGGGCGCGGCGCGGCAAAGCGCTCGAACAGGGTGACGGCATGGCCCTCGCGGGCCAGAAGGGCGGCAGAGGCCAGGCCGCCGATCCCGGCGCCGGCGATGGCGATCCTGTAGCTCATGGCCGCTTGCTGCCCGAGCCGGGCCGCGGGTGCAAGCCGCGCTTGCAGGGTTCGGGGCGGTTTCCTATAACCCGCGCATGTTCAGCAGGGCGCGGATCTTCCGAATTATTCGCCCGGCGGCGTAGGGAGCCCTCGCCGCCGGGTCATGCATGCCTGCCCTGCCACCGAAGGATTCCCGCCAGATGAGCGACACCACGACCGAGACCCAGGCCGCGACCGATTACCGCGACACCGTCTTCCTGCCCCAGACCGATTTCCCGATGCGCGCCGGCCTGCCGCAGCGCGAGCCCGAATGGCTGGCCCGCTGGGAGCGCATCGGCATCTACGACCGGCTGCGCGAGAGGGCGGCGGGGCGCACGCCCTTCATCCTGCACGACGGCCCGCCCTATGCGAACGGCAACCTGCATATCGGCCACGCGCTGAACAAGACCATCAAGGACATCATCGTGCGCAGCCACCAGATGATGGGCCGCGATGCGCGCTACGTGCCCGGCTGGGACTGCCACGGCCTGCCGATCGAATGGAAGATCGAGGAGAAATACCGCAAGGAAGGCCGCGACAAGGACGCGGTCGACGTGGTCGAGTTCCGCCAGGAATGCCGCCGCTTTGCCGAGCATTGGGTCGATGTCCAGCGCGAGGAGTTCAAGCGGCTGGGCATCACCGGCAAATGGGACGATCCCTACCTGACCATGGACCATCACGCCGAGGCGGTGATCGCGGCCGAGTTCATGAAGCTGCTGATGAACGGCTCGCTCTACCAGGGCTCGAAGCCGGTGATGTGGTCGCCGGTCGAAAAGACCGCGCTGGCCGAGGCCGAGGTCGAGTATCACGACCATACCAGCCACACCATCTGGGTGCGGTTCCCGGTGGAATCGTCGCAGGGTATTTGGGCAACGGAGAAACCCGCCAGCGTGGTGATCTGGACCACCACCCCCTGGACCATCCCGCAGAACCGGGCGGTGGCCTATAATCCCGGCGTCGCCTACGGGCTTTATCGCGTGGGCGCGGTGGCCGAGAATGCGACGGCGAAAAGCGGCGAGTTGCTGGTGCTGGCCGATGCGCTGGCCGAAAGCGTGCGGGCTGCGGCCAAGGTCGAGGAATGGGAGCGGGTCCGCGACGTGACCGCGGCCGACCTGGAGGGGCTGGTGCTGGCCCATCCCCTGCGCGGCGTCGAGGGCGGTGCGGGCGAATGGGACTATGACGTGCCCATGCTGCCGGGCGAGCATGTGACCGAGGATGCCGGCACCGGCTTCGTCCATACCGCCCCCAGCCATGGCGACGACGACTATCAGCTTGGGCTGCGCTTCAAGCTGCCGATGACCTATAACGTCGAGCCGGACGGCTCCTATCGCGCCGACCTGCCGCTGTTCGGCGGCCAGGCGATCATCGGTGCGGACGGCAAGGAAGGCCCGGCCAATGTCAGCGTCATCAAGCAGCTGGCCTGGGCCGGCGCGCTGCTGGCCAAGGGCAAGATCAAGCATTCCTATCCGCACAGCTGGCGGTCCAAGGCGCCGCTGATCTATCGCAACACGCCGCAATGGTTCGCGGCCATCGACCATGCGCTGGCCGACGGCATGGGCGAATATGGCGACACCATCCGCACGCGGGCGCTGACCAGCATCGACAGGCTGGTGAAATGGTGGCCGCAATCGGGCCGCAACCGCATCCATGCCATGGTCGAGAACCGGCCCGACTGGGTGCTGTCGCGCCAGCGCGCCTGGGGCGTGCCGCTGACCTGTTTCGTGAAGAAGGGCGCGAAGCCCGGCGACCCGGAGTTCCTGCTGCGCGACCAGCGGGTGAACGACCGCATCATCGAAGCCTTCGAACGGGACGGCGCCGATGCCTGGTATCGCCCCGGCTTTGCCGCCGAGGTGCTGGAGGGCGTGGCCGACCCGGCGGATTACGATCAGGTCATGGACGTGCTGGATGTCTGGTTCGACAGCGGCTCGACCCATGCCTTCGTGCTGCGCGACCGCGCCGACGGGGCGCCGGACGGCATCGCCGACGTCTACCTGGAAGGCACCGACCAGCATCGCGGCTGGTTCCAATCCTCGCTCTTGCAGGCCTGCGCGACCAGGGGCCGGGCGCCCTATCGCAACGTGGTCACGCACGGCTTCACGCTGGACGAGAAGGGCATGAAGATGTCCAAGTCGCTCGGCAATACCATCGTGCCGGCCGAGGTCATCAAGCAATACGGCGCCGACATCCTGCGGCTCTGGGTGGCGCAGACCGACTATACCGCCGACCAGCGCATCGGCCCCGAGATCCTCAAGGGCACCGCCGACAGCTATCGCCGGCTGCGCAACACGCTGCGCTTCATCCTGGGCAACCTGGCCGGATTCGACGAGGCCGAGCGGGTCGAGGCGGCCGAGATGCCGGAACTGGAGCAATGGGTGCTGCACCGGCTGGCGCAGATCGACCAGCAGCTGCGCAAGGGCTATGACGGCTTCGATTTCCAGGGCGTGTTCCAGACCGTGTTCCAGTTCGCCACCGTGGACCTTTCGGCCTTCTATTTCGACATCCGCAAGGACGCGCTTTATTGCGACGCGCCCGATGCGCTGCGCCGGCGGGCGGCGCGCACGGTGCTGGACCTGCTGTTCCACCGGCTCGTCACCTGGCTGGCGCCGATCCTGCCCTTCACCATGGAGGATGTCTGGCTGAGCCGTTTCCCCTCCGAGGATGACAGCGTGCATCTGCGGGACTTCCCCGTCACCCCGGCGGAGTGGCTGAACGAATCCCTGGCGGCGAAATGGGACACCATCCGCCGCATCCGCCGCACCGTGACCGCCGCGCTGGAGATCAAGCGCACGGACAAGGTGATCGGCGCCAGCCTGGAAGCCGCGCCGGTGGTGCATGTCGATGAGCCCGAGGATCTGAAGGCGCTGAAATCGGTGGATTTCGCCGATATCTGCATCACCTCGGACCTGAGCCTGACCGCCGATCCGGCGCCGGGCGAGGCGTTCCGGCTGTCGGACGTGCCCGGCATCGGCGTGGTCTTCGAGGCCGCGGAGGGCGAGAAATGCCAGCGCTGCTGGAAGATCCTGCCCGATGTCGGCAGCCACCGCCATCCGGGCACCTGCGCCCGCTGCGATGCGGTGCTGGCCAAGGGGTGACGGTCCCGCCGATGGTTCCCGGCAGCGCCCTGCCGGCCGGGAACCGTCGCTCGCGGCTAGCGCAACCAGAGGCCGGCCTTCTTCAGGATTTGCCGCGTGCGGCCTTCGTTCAGCGGCATGCGGCGGTCGAACATGGGGCGGATGCGGTCCCGGCCGGTTCCCGCCAGCACGATCTGCCGCGAGGGCGCCCATGCCTCGGCCAGCGGGGCCAGCCGCGGATCGCGCAGCAGCGTCTCGACCGTCTCGACGACCAGGTCGCTTTCCCTGGCATAAAGCAGCGGCAGGTCGCGATAGTGACAGGTCACGTCGCCGTCGAGCCCGGCGAGGCCGGGGCCCGGCCGCCCGCCACCAAGCGCGTGGATCACCAGCGGAAGCGCCACCTGGTCCAGCAGCACGTCCAGCTTCTGACTGGCCAGCGCCTCGCCGGGATCCTCGCGGATCGCCAGCGCCCAGTCCAGGAAGCGGCGGCCGAATTCCTGCGGGTCGGCGCCGAAGAACCAGCCGGCGTTGAAATACAGGTAACGCTCCCAATGCTCGTCGGGCTGGCTGGTGTCCAGCGAGCTTTCGTAGTCCAGCCCGAAACGGTCATAGAGCGACTTCCAGATCGCGCCATAGCCCGGACCGTAAAGCGGCGGCTCGGGCCATGTCGCGCTGCGGCGCATCGAGGCCGAAGGGCGCGAGAAGTCGAAGGGCAGCCGGTCCAGCGGCCCGGTCACCAGCGTATCGCTGTCGAAGAAGACGAAGGGCTCGCCGGGCGGCAGCACCGACAGCGCCTCGATCTTGTTGCCGAAGGGATAGCTGGCGCCGAAATGCCGGGCGGTGAAGGGCAGGATCTCGGCCCCGAAATCCAGCAGCGCCAGGCGGATCGGGGCCGGTATCTTGGTCCGCGCCCCGGTCCAGGCACCCTCGGCACCGGGTTCCGCGACGATCAGCCGGCCGCGCCAGTCGGGGGCGTGGTGGCGCAGGCTGGCGGCGAACAGCGCCGCCTCCATGCCCAGGCGGATGTCCTGGCCGATCAGCAGGATATTGAAGGGGCCGGCCGTCACCGGCGCGGGGGCCCTGGTCTCGGCCTTGGTCTTGGCTGCCGGCTTTTTGCGCTTCGCGGCGCGTTCGGCCTGGCGCAACTGGCGCTGGGCTTCGCGCTGGGCGCGGTTGGCGGCCTGCTGTGCGGCCCGCCTGCTCGTCGGGGGCGGGTCCTCCCGGTCCTTGTCTTTTCCCTTGTCCTTGACCACGTCACACATACCCATCTTGCGAATCTTTACCGCGACGGGTTTAGCAACAGGACGGGGTTTCGTTCCAGAGGTGAATTCGGTTTTCCTTATTCAACCGCCATGCGATATGGCGGGGAAAGAATAGGGAACGGAAACACCCTTGAATTGCACGAAATGCAGAAACTCGGCAGAAACCTCACCAAAAAGGCAGGTTCCCGCTCAACGGCTTTCATTGCAGGGTGACTTCAGCCGTTGAACGATTTCCACTTTTACAGGTACGGCAAGACCGGGTGAGACGTGGGCACCGTGCTCATCCGGTCGCTCTTTATTCGAATTTGACATTCTACCCGAGACTTGTCGATCATTTCGATAAAACCATGGCGCTTTTCCGCCGATGCTCTTGTGCAGGTTTATTGAATCGCGCGCCCTGCAACCGCACCGGCCAAGGATTTGTCACGCGCATCGGCCGGGGTCCCGGCATCTCCTTGCAGTTGAAATGACGGCATTCGGCTCGCCTAGCGTCGACCGACAGTCCCTGCCCGTTCCCCAAGGCGGGTTTCCGCCATTTCCCAGCCGGGCATTTTCCCTTTCCAGATCAGCCCGTTTTCCCGGAATCCGGCGGCGGCACGACAGGGAGGCGGCGAATCCTGCGGCAGATTTCCGGCCGCATGCGGGAACCTCCTGCACGGAACGGTCGTTCAATTCCCACATGCAAACTCAATCCGCTCGAAAGGAGTGCCGATGAACTGGGATATCATCGAAGGCAAATGGAACCAGCTCAAGGGCAGCGTCAGGGAAAAATGGGGCGACCTGACCGATGACGAACTGACCGAGATGGCGGGCAAGAAGGACAAGCTTGCCGGCAAGCTGCAGGAAAAATACGGCTGGACCAAGGAAAAGGCGGAAGAGCAGATCGACCACTTCTTCCGCGACAAGGTCTGACCCCGCTTTCACCCAGGTCCGACGACCCTTGGGGCCTCCGGTTCGCGCCGGGGGCCCTTTTCTTGCCGCGGTCCGGTGGGATTAAGAACAAAATGCGAACAAATCCCCCATTGAACCTCTTGCGCGGGCTTCCTATCTTGTCTGCCAGCAGGGGGCGCAGACTGCCTGTCTTTAGGGGTTGCGCCTCTTGGCGAGAAAGGACTGATTCCATGAACGAATTCGCCCAAACCACCCATCCGGTCCTGCCCTTGCGGGACATCGTGGTGTTTCCGCACATGATCGTGCCGCTGTTCGTCGGGCGCGAGAAATCGGTGCGGGCGCTCGAGGCCGTGATGGAGCAGGACCGCCCGATCCTTCTCGCAGCCCAGAAGGATGCCGCGGTCGACGAGCCCGCCGCCGAGGGGATCTTCCGCACCGGCGTTCTGGCCAATGTGCTGCAATTGCTGAAACTTCCCGACGGGACCGTCAAGGTCCTGGTCGAAGGGCGCGAACGCGTCACCATCACCGATTTCGTGCCGAACGACGCCTATTTCGAGGCCCGCTGCGAGATGCTGCCCGAAGAGCCGGGCGACGAAGAGACGCTGGCCGCCCTGACCCGCGCCGTCGCCGAGGAGTTCGAGCGCTACGTGAAAGTGCGCAAGAACATCCCCGAAGAGGTCGTCTCGGCCGTAGCCGAGGCCCGCGATGCGGCGCGCCTGGCCGACCTGGTCAGCGGCCATCTGGGCATCGCGCTGGACAAGAAGCAGGAACTGCTGGAAACGCTGGTGACTGCCGAGCGGCTGGAAAAGGTCTATGGCCTGATGCAGGGCGAGATGTCGGTCCTGCAGGTCGAGAAGAAGATCAAGTCCCGCGTCAAGACGCAGATGGAGAAGACCCAGCGCGAATACTACCTGAATGAGCAGATGAAGGCCATTCAGAAGGAGCTGGGCGACGGCGAGGACGGCTCGAACGAGATCACCGAGCTGGAAGAGAAGATCGCGGCGACCAAGTTCAGCAAGGAGGCCCGCGAAAAGGCCGAGGCCGAGCTGAAGAAGCTGAAGTCGATGTCGCCGATGTCAGCCGAGGCTACGGTCAGCCGCAACTATCTCGACTGGCTGCTGGCGCTGCCCTGGGGCGTGAAATCGCGCATCCGCAAGGATCTCGGCAAGGCCGAGGAGGTGCTGGACGCCGATCACTACGGCCTGGAAAAGGTCAAGGAGCGGATCGTCGAATACCTGGCGGTGCAGAACCGCTCGGCGAAGCTCAAGGGGCCGATCCTGTGCCTCGTCGGGCCTCCGGGCGTCGGCAAGACCTCGCTGGGCCGTTCGGTGGCCCGCGCCACGGGGCGCGAGTTCATCCGCATCAGCCTTGGCGGGGTGCGCGACGAATCCGAGATCCGCGGCCACCGCCGGACCTATATCGGCTCGATGCCCGGCAAGATCATCCAGGCGCTGAAGAAGGCCAAGACCACGAACCCGCTGATCCTGCTCGACGAGATCGACAAGATGGGCCAGGATTTCCGCGGCGATCCGGCCAGCGCGATGCTGGAGGTGCTGGACCCCGAACAGAACGCGACTTTCGTGGACCACTATCTCGAGGTGGAATACGACCTGTCGAACGTGATGTTCGTGACCACGGCCAACAGCTACAACATGCCGGGGCCCCTGCTCGACCGGATGGAGATCATCCCCCTGGCCGGCTACACCGAGGACGAGAAGCGCGAGATCGCGCGCCAGCACCTGCTGCCCAAGCAGATCAAGGCGAACGGGCTGCGCAAGGGCGAGTTCTCGGTCAGCGACGAGGCGCTGACCCATGTGATCCGCTACTACACCCGCGAGGCGGGCGTGCGGTCGCTGGAGCGCGAAATCGCCAAGCTGGCCCGCAAGGCGGTGACCGAGATCCTCAAGGGCAAGGTCAAGTCGGTCGAGGTGACGCCCGAAAAGGCCGAGGAATACCTGGGCGTGCGCCGCTATCGCTATGGCCTGGCCGAAAGGGACGACCAGGTCGGCGTGGTGACGGGCCTGGCCTGGACCCAGGTCGGCGGCGACCTGCTGCAGATCGAGGCGCTGAAGCTGCCCGGCAAGGGCCGGATGAAGACGACCGGAAAGCTGGGCGAGGTGATGAAGGAATCGATCGACGCCGCATCCTCCTTCGTCCGCTCGATCAGCCCCGAGCTGGGGGTGAAGCCGCCGAAGTTCGAGAAGGTGGACATCCACGTCCACGTCCCCGAAGGCGCGACGCCCAAGGACGGGCCGTCCGCGGGCATCGCCATGGTGACCTCGATCGTGTCGGTGCTGACGCAGATCCCGGTCCGCAAGGACGTGGCCATGACCGGCGAGGTCACGCTGCGCGGCAACGTGCTGGCCATCGGCGGGCTCAAGGAAAAGCTGCTGGCGGCGCTGCGCGGCGGCATCAAGACCGTGCTGATCCCGGCCGATAACGAAAAGGATCTGGCCGAGATCCCGGCCAACGTCAAGGAAGGGCTCAGGATCATCCCGGTCAGCCATGTGCGCGAGGTGTTGCAGCAGGCGCTGGTGCGGATGCCCGAGCCCATCGAATGGGACGAGGCCGCCGAGGAAGCGGCCGAGGCCAGCCGGCTGGCCGCGACCCGTGACCAGGGCAGCGGCGGCGCGGCGGTCGCCCATTGACACAAGCAACCGCGCGGGCCATCCCGCGCGGTTTTTTCTTGACCGAGGCTCCATCAGAAAGGAGTTCGCTCATGGCAAGATCGGAGGGAAAACCGAAAAGGGAAAGCACCGCCGAGCCTGAGCCGGCAAGGGTTCTGCAAAAGCGGCAGCTTCTGGCCCAGGTCGCGCGGCGGACCGGCCTGCGCAACAGCGAGGTCAAGGCCGTCGTCGAGGCCACCCTGGCCGAACTGGACGAGGCGATTGCGGCGGGCATGACGCTGGCGCTGCCGCCCTTGGGCCGGGCGCGGATCAGCCGGCGCAACGACAGATCGGGCGGCGAGGTCATCACCCTGCGCCTGCGCCGCCGCGCCGCCGGCGACGCATGATTTTTCGTCCAAAGCCTCTTGCAGCCCGCCGCGGCTGCGGCTATCTAGCGCGCATCGGGCGATTAGCTCAGCGGTAGAGCGCTTCGTTCACATCGAAGATGTCAGCGGTTCAAATCCGTTATCGCCCACCATGATTCCCAGCGACTTAGGCCAGCGCATAGAATGCGCGCCTAGGTCGGCTGGATCCCTCCTCCCCCACGCAGCAGGACGACCGCGCATTTTCGCAGCCCCAGCCGGTTGTTGACGGCGGCGGCTCTGTCTAGCATCGCCGCGGACGATCAGGGCAACAGGGGCATGCCACGAAGCTAGGGACAATGTTCGCGGCCTTCGCCATCGCCGCCGGCCTGGGCCAGGCCGCGACGGCGCAAGAGATCGCGTTCTTCCGCATCGGCACCGGCGGCACCGCCGGCACCTATTACCCGATCGGCGGGCTGATCGCGAATGCGATCTCGAACCCGCCCGGCTCGCGTGCCTGCGAGGAAGGCGGCTCCTGCGGGGTGCCGGGGCTGGTGGCGACGGCGCTGGTCACGAGCGGCTCGGTCGGCAATGTGAAGGCCATCGACGGCGGCAGCCTGGAGGCCGGCTTCAGCCAGTCCGACGTGGCCTATTGGGCGCAGACCGGCACCTATGAGGGGCAGGATGCCGATGTCGCCACGCTTTCGGTCGGGGCGCAGCTGGTGACAAGCGCCGACCAGCCCGAGGAGCTGGTCCACGGCATCACCCAGGCGCTTTACAACCAGACCACGCAAAGGCTGCTCGCCGCCGGCCATCCCAGGGGCAGGCTGATCATGCTGGAGAATGCGACCCAGGCCGCGGGCATCCCCTTCCATCCGGGCGCCGAGCGTTTCTACAGGGAAGCCGGCCAACTGGAATGACCGGGTCGCGAACGGCGATGCCCGCGTGCGTGGGCCGGTGCTTGCCTTGCCAAATTATTTCCATTATACATGAATAATGGAAAAGAATCGCGTTCTCGACACGCTCGCCGCCCTGGCCCATGACATCCGGCTGGATGTGTTTCGCTTGCTGGTCCAGGCCGGTCCCGAGGGTCGGACGGCAGGCGAGATCGCGGATATGCTGAACATCCGCGCCAATACGCTGTCGAACAACCTGACCGTCCTTGCCGCGGCGGGGCTGGTGCATTCGGCGCGCGAGGGCCGCTCGATCCGCTATTTCGCCGGGATCGAGGCGATGCGCGGGCTGCTGGCCTTCCTGATGCAGGATTGCTGCGGCGGCCGGCCCGAGCTGTGCCAGCCGGTTCTGGACCAGATCGCCTGCAACGGCCGGAGGCCCGCCATGACCGACCATCCCTATCACGTCCTTTTCCTCTGCACCGGCAATTCGGCCCGCTCGATCCTGGCCGAGGCCATCCTGAATGCCGAAGGCAAGGGCCGGTTCCGCGCCCATTCCGCCGGCTCGTTCCCCAAGGGCACGGTCCACCCCCTTGCCCTGCAGCTGCTCGAGCGGCGGGGGCATGACACGGCCGGGCTGCGCTCGAAAGGCTGGGACGAGTTTGCCGGACCCGAGGCGCCGCAGATGGATTTCGTCTTCACCGTCTGCGACGATGCGGCCGGAGAGATCTGCCCGGTCTGGCCCGGCCAGCCGATGACCGCGCATTGGGGCCTGCCCGACCCGGCCGCCGCCACCGGCACCGAGGCCGAGCGGCACCTGGCCTTTGCCGAGACCTATCGCGCGCTGAAGAACCGCATCTCGGCCTTCGTCAGCCTGCCCATCGCCTCGCTCGACCGCCTGTCGCTGCAAGGCCATGTGGACCGGATCGGCCGGGCCGCCGATACCCGCGCCGAAGGCTGATCGCCGGCCTGTCGCAGCGCGGGCCGGCGGGGCCACGATCGTCGCAATCGGCACCCCGCGCCGCCATAGCCTGGCCCCGGCGAATGCGCGGCGCATTGGTGAACGGCCCCGGCGACCTTCGCGCCCATCGCCAGGAACACCCGTCGGCGTGCGGACGAACGGACGGTGACGCTGGCGCCGGTGGCCATCGCCCGAACGCTTTACCCCAGGGGACCGGGATCGCCATCCGTCACGGTCCCGCCGGCAGCCCGCGCCGGAGTTCAGAACCGCCAGCCCCCGGCAAGCCGGATGCTGCGCCCCATCTCGTAAAGATTGGTCACGCCGCCCGACACGCTGTAGGGGGTGGAGTGATCCAGGTAGCGCTTGTCGAAGATGTTCTGGATCGCC
Organism: Paracoccus versutus; assembly: GCF_000763885.1. GTDB lineage: Bacteria > Pseudomonadota > Alphaproteobacteria > Rhodobacterales > Rhodobacteraceae > Paracoccus > Paracoccus versutus. Next base: position 16,476 of record NZ_JRKO01000042.1, read on the forward strand.
AGGCTGTATTCCTGCCCTTCCGCCGGCCGCCAGACCACCGACAGGTCATGCACGGCATAGCCCGGCAGTTCCTCGAGCGCGGTGAAGGTGGCGGGCAGGTCGTCCTCGGCCAGGACCAGGATGCTGGTCCAGGCGAATTGCAGGTCATGCGCGGCCATGGCATGGGCGATGTCCAGCACGAGCTTGTCGCCCTGGGGCGCCACGCCGTTCGACCAGTCGCCCGGCCCGACCGGAACGCCGGCGTAATCGACATCGGCGCGGGAATAGCTGAGGTCCAGGCTCCAGTCGCCCCAGTCCCGGCCCAGCCGCGCGGTAAAGCCCCGGCTGTCGATGTCGCCGCCGCGCGTCCGGGCATAGGGCATGCCGCGCTGCCCGCCGTAAAGGATCGAACCTTCGATGCGAGTGTCGAAGAGGATCAGCCCCGCGCGCCATCCATTGGCGTCGAAGGTGGCGCCGATCTCGGTGGTGCGGGCGCGTTCGCCCTCCAGCGTCGGGTCGGTGGCGGCGGCGTTGATCCCGCTTGTCAGCTGCGTTCCCGGCACCGGACGGACGCCGCGATGCGCCTCGGACCACGAGGCGAAAAGCGACAGCCCCTGCGCCGTTTCAAAGCGCAGCCCGACATTCGGGCTGAGGTGGTCGCCGTCATAGTGGTTCCCCGCCAGGTCGGTCAGCGAGGTGCTGTCATAGCGCAGCCCGCCCGAAGCCAGCCAATGCCCGGCAAAGCCGTATTCCGCCTGCAGATACAGGCCATGCGTCTCGCCCGTCTCCGAGACGCGCGGGCCCGAACCGGCGCGGCCGCGCGACTGTTCCCTCGTGTAGTCATAGCCATAGGTCAGCACCAGCGCCCCCAGTTCCGAACGGTTGCGGATATCCAGGCCGCTGGTCAGCCACTCGCCCTCGGACGGCGAGGCGGTCAGCCGCTTCAGCGCGCTGCGGTTGTCATAGGCGCGCAATTCCAGGTCGATCAGCGGGTTGCCCGCCGGAGCATAGGAATAGCGCAGGCTGATGGTTTCGCGGGTGAACTCCTGGTCCTGCGGCTCGGCATCCGGCAGGCCGAAATTGGCCTGCGTGGCGCGCATGCCGTTGTCCTCGCGCCGGTTGTGGGTCAGGGCGATCTCGTGGTCCGGGGCGGGACGGAAGCGCAGCTTGACCAAGCCCTCGGCGGGTTCGTCGTCGCTATAGGGAACCTCGTTGCCGCCGCCGTCCTTGTAATTGCCGGCCCAGGTCTTGGACCCATAGACCAGATAGGAAAAGCGCTCGTCCGGCCGGCCGTAGAAGCCCAGGGACGGCGAAAGCCGGTCGCCATTGCTCTGCCCGGCGAAACGCAGCATCACCCCCTGCCGCTGCCCCGGCAGAAGCAGATCCTCGGCATCCTTGGTCTCGTAGCGGATGGCGCCGCCCAGGGCGCCCGGACCGGCCAGCGCGCTGCCGGTGCCCGCCTCGACCTCGACCCGCTTCAGCATGAAGGGGTCGATGCCCATGTTGCCGTTGTGGCGAAACAGGTTGCCGCTTTGGCGGGCGCCGTCCACGGTGACGTTGAGGCTGGTTTCCTCGATCCCGCGGACATAGACCCTTTGCGCCGTGCTGCGGTCGGCGCCGCTGACATGGACCTCGGGCTCGGCGGCATAAAAATCGTTGAGCGTCAGCGGCTGGCGCTGCGCGATCCTTTCATCGGTCACGGACTGACCGTCCGCGTCGGTTCCGGCCTTGAGATAGATCGTTTCCAACCGCACCGTGTCCTCCTGGGCCACGGCAGAAGTCATCGCCAGGGCCGAGGCCGTGGCCAGCCCGGCGGCCAGGGCAACCCGGCACCCTTTTCCCGAAATCAACCTTTTCACAATCATCTGTTCCTTCGCCTCCGGCAAACCCGATAAATTTTCTTGGGTATGCGGCTTGTATCAGCCGGGCGGGGGGCGGTCTGTTTCGCCCCGGCCAAAAGCCGTCGAGAAACGGACAGGGCGCGGTCAGGATCCCGGACGGCGGCCGCGCCCGGTCGGGGCGGCGCTGTCGCGCAGGAAGTCCGAGGGGGTCATGCCCGTCACCTTGCGGAACATGGCGGTGAAGGCGCTCTGGCTGGCATAGCCCAGGTCCAGCGACACGGCCAGCACCGACTGCCCCTCGGCCAGGCGCGCCATCGCCTCCATGATCCGCAGCCTTTGCCGCCATTGCCCAAAGGACAGCCCGGTTTCGCGCAGGAACAGCCGCGCGAGCGTGCGCGCGCTCATATGCGCGGCATCGGCCCATTGCTCCAGCGACCGGCCGTCCTCGGGGTGGCGCACCATCCGGTCGAGCAGCGGCCCCAGCCGGTCGTCTCCGCTTAGCGGCAGGTGCATCGCCGCCACGTCGCGGGCGCTGCGGATCTGGTCGGCGATCACCTGATGCACCCGCGCATCCGCCCCGACCGGCAAGGCCTCCGCCCCGCGGCCAAGCGCATAGGCGATCAACTCGGCCAGCAGCGGCGAGACGGTCATCACCTTGGCCCGGCCCGGCATGTCGCGGCAGATCCCGGCATCGACATAGGCGTTATGCACCTCGGTCGCGGCAATCCCCTCGACATAATGCAGCACGCCGGAGGGGATCCAGATCGCCTGTCGGGGCGAGGCGGTCCAGATCTCGCCCTCGGTCCAGATCCGGCAGCGGCCGCTGCGCGGGAACAGGAACTGGCCGCGGGCATGGGCATGGGGCTTGCAGGCCTGGCCCTCGTGCAGGCGGGTGATGCGCAGCAGCAGCGGTGCGCTCCAGCTGTCGATCTGGCGCAGGCGCCCGAGTTCGGGGCCGGCAAAAGCGGTCGTCCGGTCCTGGGCAAAGCCTGGCATGGTCGCGGGATACCTCCTGATCCGCCATGCCTAGAATACCTGAGTGTTAAGGTAAATCATTTCGGGCAGCGATGACTTGTCGCGCCCCGGCAGCCCGCCCGCCTAGTTCGATCCCAGGTGGCGCAGCCCGTGGGTCACGTCGGCGCGCACGGCAAGCCGCAGCCCCGGCTCGTCCCCCGCCCGCAGCGAGGCCAGGATCATGCGGTGATGGCGCGGCGGCTCGTTGCGTTTCATCCGCCCGTAAAGCGCCCGCATGGTCGGGCCCAGCTGCAGCCAGACCGTCTCGACGATGGCCAGCATCGCCGGCGCCTGGGCGCGCAGGTAAAGCAGGCGATGAAACTCCAGGTTGGTGCGGATATAGCCCACGGCGTCGTGCCGTTCGGCCGCCTCGCCGATGGCGGCGTTGATGACGGCCATGCGCTCGATCAGGGCCTGGTGGGCGCGCGGCAGGGCGCGGGCGGCCAGTTCCGGCTCGATCAGCCCGCGCAGGGCGGCAAGCTCCTCGATCCGCTCGACCGACAGTTCCGGCGTGGCGATACGCCCCGAGGAAGACAGCGACAGCGCCCCCTCGGCCCCCAGCCGCCGCACCGCCTCGCGCGCGGGCGTCATCGAGACGCGATGCTCGGCCGCGATGCCGCGCAGGGTCAGGGGCAGGCCCGGCGGCAGCTCGCCCAGCATGATGCGCTGGCGCAGGTTGCGATAAAGCCGCTCATGGGCCGAACTTTCCGAGGAACGCGAAGCTGTCATGCGCCATCTGTGATCACAAATGCCGGCGCCGTCAAGCCGGTGCGGTCAGGAACGAAAGCGCCAAGCCAGCAGTTCATGCCCGTGCCGGCGCAGCCAATCGCGATGGCGGGCGTAATCGGGCATCAGCCGGCCGGTTGCGGTCCAGAAGGCGGCCGAATGGTCCATGTGCAACAGATGCGCCACCTCATGCGCGGCGACATAGTCCAGCACCTCGGGCGGCGCCATGGCCAGCCGCCAGGAAAACATCAGCCGCCCGTCATGGGTGCAACTGCCCCAGCGCGAGCGCGTGTCGCGCAGCGCCAGCGCGCGAAACCCGCGCCCCAGCGCCGCGGCATGGCGGTCGCAGGCCCGGCTCAGCCGCGCCTGCGCCAGGTGCTTCAGCCAGGCCTCGACCAGCAGGCCGGCGGGACGGCCCTGCGGGACCAGCAGCAGCGCCTCGGTCAGTTCCACCCGCCGCCCGTCATGGGGCATGATCCGGCGCGGGCGCCCCTCGACGGGCAGCAGGGCGCCCGGTTCGACCACGCAAAGCGGCGGCATCCCGGCGCGGGTCTGCCGCAGCCATTCGGCCCGCGATTCGGCAAAGGCGCGGCCGTCCGACAGGCTGGTGCGGCTGGGCAGGGTCAGCACCACCTCGCCCCCCGCGCGCGCTACGCGCAGGGTCATGCGCCGCGCCCTGGACGAGCGCCGCAGCGTCACCGGAATGTCGCCTCCGACCAGAATCCTGTCCATCCGTTCCCCCATCTTGCGAAGGGCCGCGCCTCTGCCCATCTTTCCCCCGCACCGCCGGCCGGCCGCAAGGGGGAAAAGGCTTTGACACCCTGCCCCGGCTGTGGCAGGGGACAGCGGATTTAGCTGAACGCGGCAGAAAGAGAACAACCATGCCCAAAGAGGAATGGGGCACGAAACGCCTTTGCCCCCATTGCGCGACGCGCTTTTACGACCTGATGAACGACCCGATGACCTGCCCGGCCTGCGGTGCGGAATTTACCGTGGAAAGCCTGACCAACGGTCGCTCGCGCTCGCTGATCTCGGAAAAGACCGCTGCGCGCGACGCGGACCAGGCCGACCTGGCCGAAGACGAGGATCTGGACGACGACGCCGACACCGGCGATCTGGACGACGATCTGCTGGACGATGACGACGACGATGGCGACATGTCGCTGGACGACATCGCCGACGTGCCGGACAGCGACGACGAATAGATCCGCGTCCTGACCAACCAGAAGGCCCCGGAGCGCGACCGCGCCGCCGGGGCCTTCCTCTATTGGGCCATGGCAGGCTCTGGCGGGTGTCGTCGATCTTGGCCCGGCCTTCGCCGGGCGGTGCGGCCATAATGAGGGCACGCGCCCGCCCAGGGGCTGGCGTAGGCTTAGCGGCAGGGATCAGCCGTTGCCTTCGCCACCATCGCCGCCGGAATCACCGCCATCGGAGCCGCCATCCGAACCGCCGTCGGAGCCGCTGTCCGCGCCGCCATCCGCGCCTCCGTCAGAGCCCCCGGTGCCGCCATCCGATCCGTCGGAGCCGCTGTCGGAGCCGTCCGAACCATCACCATTCTCTCCGGTTCCGTCGCCAGTCCCGTCACCCGTATCGCCGCCCGTATCACCCCCGGCATCCTCGCCGGGTTCATCACCGGCGCCGGGCCCATCCTGGGTTTCCGAGGCGGTCGGCCCGCCCTTGCCGCTTTCGTCCGGTTCGGCGCGAAGTTCCACGCCGTCCACAGAGATCAGGCTGCCATTGGCGATGCTGTAGACCAGTTCGGTGGGCTGGCCGTTGCGCTGCGCATTGATCGTCAGGATCGGGCCCTCGCGCAGGATATGCACGTCGCTGAAGCCCTGCGCGATCAGCGTCCGCGCGATCTCCTGGTCATTGTCGAGCTGCTCCAGCAACGGGTAATCCGGCTCGAGAACCGCGCCCACCGGCGCGCTCGGCTCGACCGCCGCGCCCGGCGCAATCGCGGTGTTGCCCGAGGGCGTCTCGATGACGGTGGTATCGCCTTCGATCACCTCGCCGCTTTGCGCAAGCGCGGTGGAGCCCATGATGGCGCCAAGCGCCAATGCCTTGCCGCCGACCAGGGCGGTCGTCAAACTGCGTTTCAGCATGACTCTTACCTCCTTCATGCTCATCGGGTCTAAACCCCGGCAAGCGGGAAAGGGTTTCGTCGCGCCGGATCGCATCCGCGTCATCCCGCGCAGCTGCGTATCGTTGTCGCACCCCCTTGAAACCGTTTTCGAGAATCGCCGACCGGGGCGAAAATACCCTCGACGGCGCGGCGCCCGGAGCGGTTGGCAGCGCCGTCACCCCCTGCCGATCCGCCAATCCGGCAGCGGGCGGGAAATCCGTCCATATCGTGGAAATATCAGGCGCCTGGCGCCAATTCTCCGCAGAATTCGGGCAATAACTGCCCAAAAAGTCAGCTTCTCATGCAGCACCCCGTGGGGCATCACTGGGCCTGTTCGCGTTCCGATTGTTGTCTCTGGCGGATTGCAATCAGTTATCGATTGCCTGGGAGGTTTGTTGTGAAAAGTATTCTGTTTGGAATGAAGGCCGACTGGTCGGCAGCTTTGGAGCGCAGCGCGCAGGCCATCGGCATCCAAAGCCATATGGCGGATCTTCGCCATGCCGATCTGTCCAGCTATGACGCCGTGGTCCCGCTGACCCTGTGGGACCGCGATTTCCTGGATCAAAGGCGTGCCGGGGGCGAGATGTTCAACGCCCTGTTCCCCAGCGCCACGGCGCAGGAAAACTGCCATGACAAGCTTGCCTTCAACCGGCTGATGGCCAGCGCCGGCCTGGGTGATTACGTCCCGGCCATGTTCGCCGATCCCGGCAACCTTCCGATTGGCGAGCCCATCATCGTCAAGCGCCGCAAGGATGAATGGGGCAAGCTGTCGCGTATTTTCTGCCTGACCCCGGATTCGCCGCTGGTCTACGATCCCGAGCAGGAATTCCTGCAGGAATATATTCCCGGCACTACCGAATTATCCGCATATCTGCTGATGCGCGACGGCCGGATCGCTTTTTCCCGCACGGCCATATTCGACATGCCGGACATGCCGCATGTGAAGGGGATCAATACCGGGCACAAGAGCCTGGTATGGCAGGAAGGTTCGCGCCATCGGGATCTGTTCACGGAAATCCTGGACAGGGTGGGATTTGCGAATGGCGCCTGCTGCATCGACTATCGCGAGATGGACGGCAAGCCGAAGATCTTCGAGATCAATCCCCGGCTCGGCGGGTCCATCACCGGAAATGCGGGCAGCTATTTGCAGCATTACCTGATTGCAGCTTGCGGCAAGCGCCTGCTGCCTGCGCCCGCCCCCGAACGGCTGCAAGAGGCGGCGTGACCGGCTGCCCGCTTCTGCATATCCCTGCCCTCGGCCGTTTGTTTCGGCCGGGGGATCGCCGTCAGATCGCGAAAATGTCGTCCGCCACCTGGGCCACGGTCAGGTTCTGGCCGTTGACCACGATCCGGTCGCCGTCGCCGAAGTCGATGACCACGCCATTCGCGGTCTTTTGCATGTGGTCGCGGATGAAGGCGGCGGGGTTCGCGTCCAGCATGGAATCGTCAATCAGCAGCCGGTCGATGCCGCGCTGATAGCCGTTGATCGTATCGGCGCCATGGCCATCCTGGAAGATGAACACATCGGCCCCGGCCCCCCCGACCAGAACGTCGTTGCCATAGCCCCCATGCAGCGTGTCATTGCCATCGCCGCCGATCAGGCGGTCGTTGTCTCCTTCCCCCCTGAGCCAGTCATTGCCTGCACCGCCGTCCAGCCTGTCAGCACCGGTTCCACCCAGCAATGTGTCGAAACCCGCCCCACCCAAAAGCGTGTCATTGCCGGCATCCCCACGAATCTGGTCATGTCCGGCGGCCCCATCCAGGGTGTCGTTGCCGTTGCCACCTTGCAGGGTATCGTTGCCGTAACCGCCATGCAGGGAATCGAAGCCTTCGCGACCGATGAGCCGGTCGTTACCCCCGCTACCGTTCAGCGTGTCATGCCCCGCCTTGCCGTCCATCCAATCGTGACCGTCCCCGCCCGACGCAACATCATGCCGGGCCGTCAGGCGATAATCGTCGTTGCGCGGCGTGCTTTGCGTCGGGCCGGGGGTGACGAAGACCTCGCCGTTGAAGCTTGCCAGCCAGTCGGCGCGGGACTGCATCGACAGGTCCGCGCCGGGATTGGCGACGCGGGTGAAGGTGCCGGTATCGACGCGCACCTGCCCGTCCGTATCGGCAAAGTTCTGCGTCGCCATCAGCACCTTGTAGTCGCGGCCGTTCACCGTCAGATAGCCGACCTCCAGCCCGATGCCGATAAAGGCCGCATCGCTCATGATGTTCTGATAATGGCCGGAACTGTTCATCAAGTTCTGGTGCAACTGGCGGATCTCGTCACGCAGGTCGGCCTCGCCCTGGATGGAGACATAGGCGATGTTCTCGGCCGTCATCCAGTTGCCCGCCAGGTCGAAGCCCGCCGCCTCCATCCGCTCGCGCGAGGAAGAGCCGCCGCGGCCGGTATGCGAGAACACATCCGTCTCCAGCATCCAGCGGCTATGGCCCTCGGCCGAATCGTTGAGCCGTTTTTCGATGGACAGCGCGGGAAGCCCTTCGGCCCGGCGAGCCTGGTTGACCAGGCTGACGAAGTAGCGCTCGTTTGCAGATGCAAAGGACATGGTCGTTATCCGCCTAGCGAGAATTCATCTCATGAAATGCAGCTTCAGGGAGCATATCAGAGCCTGGGCGGAATCAGAACCACCGCCAGGGCAGGGCGGCGGATATCAGCCAGCCGCCCCGCCGCCAGGGCCGGGCGCGCAGGCATCGCCCGGACCTGCGCCGCCCGAACGCCGCAACCGGCGGACCCGTTTGATCTGGACCAAGGCCGGGGCTAAGCTCGCCACGCGCACCGTCACCTGGACATGAGAAATGATGACCGATCCTTCCAAGCCCGTCGTCGCGGTCACCGGCGCCAGCCGCGGCATCGGCCATGCCATCGTGCGCCACTTCCACCGCCAGGGCTGGAAGGTCATCACCCTGGCGCGCACGCCCTTCTCGACCCAGTGCCCCTGGGCCGAAGGCATTATTCATCACATCGAGGTCGACCTGTCCGACCCAGGCTCGATCACCGGTGCCGCCGACAGGCTGAAACGGATGCTGGACGGGCACGGGCTGTCGGCCCTGGTCAACAACGCCGGGATTTCCCCGAAGTGCGGGGACGGCGGGCGCATGGGGGCCTTGGTCACGCCGCTGGCAACGCTCCTGAGCGTGCAGCAGGTCAACCTGGTCGCCCCGCTGCAGCTCTGCCAGGAGCTTCTGGAGCCGCTGAAGGCAAGGCAGGGCGCGGTGGTCAACATCACCTCGATCGCGGGCAGCCGGGTGCATCCTTTCGCCGGGGCGGCCTATGCCGTTTCCAAGGCCGCGCTCTCGGCCCTGACCCGCGAGCTGGCCTATGACCTTGCCGAATACGGGGTGCGGGTGAACGCCGTCGCCCCCGGCGAGATCGAGACCTCGATCCTGTCGCCGGGCACCGACAGGCTCATCGAGGCTCAGGTGCCGATGAAGCGCCTCGGACGCCCGGAAGAGGTGGCGGAGGTGGTCTATTTCCTCGCCAGCGGGCAGGCGTCGTATGTGACCGGCAGCGAGATCCACATCAACGGCGGCCAGCATGTCTGACACGGTCGCGGGGGGCTGCCGGGCAGGCGGAAACCCCTGGGCTCCGGCCGTCACACCCCGGTCCGCGCCTCGGGCAAGACCCTGATCCGGCGGCGCTTGGCGTCGGTTTCCGGCGGCAGGCCGCGATGAAAGACAAGCGCGGGCGGTTCGGCCCCCAGTCGCCGCGCCAGCCCGGCCAAGCTGGTTCGCAGCGCCGGCTCGGCACCCGGCGCGGCTGCGTCCAGCCACAGGTGCAGCATCCTGCCCTGCTGGACGACCCGATAGTCGCGCAAGGGCTGCGGCAGGCAGGCGATGGCGGTTCGAATCGCCTCGGACGCGACCATGCGCGGCCCCGTGACCGAGGGCCACCACAGGACGTCGTCCTCGCGGCCTTCGATGCGGGCGATGCGCTGGCTGGCGCAGCCGCAGGGGCAAGGATCGGGATCGGGGATCAGCACGTCGTCCAGGCGATAGTTCAGGATCGGCAGGCTTTCGCGCGTGAAATCGTGGATGACCGGGCAGAAGGCGCCGCTTGCCGCGTCGATCACGTCGCGGTCGATGCGCAGCCAGCGTTCGTTCAGGTGCAGGTGGCCCAGCCGGCAGGTCATCGCCAGGACGCCCTCGGTCGCCTGGTAGACCTGGTGGACGCGGGTGCCGAAGGCGCGTTCGATCAGCGCCGCATCCTCGGGGGACAGCGTCTCGGCGACCGAGATCACCCGTCGCGGCGACAGGGCCAGCCCGCCCGCCGCCTGCCGCTCGGCCAGCATCGCCAGGATGCGCGCGGGCGCGATCAGGACGCTGGGGTCCAGATCGGCCAGCCGGGCCAGGTGGTCCTCGAAGGGCGACAGCAGGTCGAAGAAGGCAAAGCGGACCAGCGGATTCGACAGGCTGCGATAAAGCGCATTGTCGGCGCGCATGAAGAACGCCACGCGCTGGCGCCGCCACAGTTCCGGCCAGTAGCACCCCAGCATGATCGCGGCCCAGAGCCGCCTTTCCCGCGGCGTCGCCAGGAACAGCCCGCGCTGGCCCGAGGTGCCGGTGGACAGCCCAACCGAGACCTTTCCGATCAGCGGGCGAAAATCGCGGCTGGTTTCGGCCCGGATGGCCACCTGCATCGCCGCGTCATGGTCGATGCCGCAGGTGTTGATGGCCGAGAAATTCGCCATCAGCCGCGCCTTGTCCATGCGCGGCAACGCCTTTAGCGGCAGGTCGGCCATGCCGCGATAGAAGGGCGAGCGCGGCATGACCCGCGCGCGGAAGCGGCGAAAGGCGGCGGCGTGATGCGCCTCGATCTCGGCGCGGCAGGAAAAGCCGCGGCCATGGCGGCTGTGCAGGAATGCGGTCAGGCTCATCTGGCGGTCTCGGGGCAATGCGAGGGGTCGATGGTGATGTCGGGGCGGCGCAGCATCAGCGCGCGCAGCCGGGCGAAGGTCCGGCGATAGGCGGCGGCATCGCCCAGGCGCGCCAGCACCGGGCCGGGCGGCAGCCGGTTTGCGCGCAGTTGCGCCCGGCCATAGGCGGCATCGGCGACCAGGAAGCGCGCGGCCTCGGGCAGCCAAATCCCCATCTGTCCGGTGCCGTGGCCCGGCAGCGGCACGGCGATCAGCCGGCCGTCGCCCAGCAGGTCATGGCCTTGCGGAAATTCGGGCAGGCCGGTCGGGACCGCCACGCATGCCTCGACCGTCTGCGGATCGCGCGCCAGGATCGCGTCGCGCAAAAGCGGCGGACAGGCGGCGCGGATGCTGGCCAGATCGCCGAGCGCCCGCAATTCGGCAATCGCCGCGGCCGAGGCCGTGACCGGGATGCCGGCCGGCAGGTCGATCAGCCCGGCGCTGTGATCGGCATGCATATGGGTCAGGAACACCAGATCCGGCAGGCGCGGCAACCGGCGCAGCAGCTGTTCCTGCGCCGGCAGCCGAACCGGGGTCAGCCAGCGATAGAGCCGGGCCGGAAAGCCCCGCGTCGCCGCGAAGAAGGCCGGCCCATAGCCGGTATCGACCAGCACGCAGGCGCTTTCCGTCTCGACCAGCGTGGCCAGCGCCGGGAAGGTGGCGCCGCCCAGGCCCGGCAGTCCCGCGCCCCAGGCCGGGGCGCGGCATTCGCCGATCTTCAGCGTGGTCAGGCGAAGCATTCCGCCACCCCCTCCTGGAAGCCGACCCGCGGCCGATAGCCCAGATCCCGCCTCGCGGCCGAGATGTCCAGCGTCAGGCTGCTGCCCAGGGACGCCACGGCCTGCAAGGTCAGCCGCGGCTCGGCCCCGCCGCGCATCCGGGCCACGGCCTCGGAGGCACCGGCCAGCCAGCGCGCCAGCCCCTGCGGCAGCGGCATGCCGCGCAGGCGCAGCCCGGCGCGATGCGCGATGATCTCGGCCAGGTCGCAGAACCTGAAAGCCTCGCCCGAGGTGATGTTCCACACGCCCCCGCGCGGACCCGAGGCGGCCAGGATCATCCCCCGCGCCGCATCGTGCCGATGCGTCAGGTCGATCAGCGCCCGCCCGCCCCGGATCATCGGCAGCCGGCCGCGCCGGATCGCCTCGATCACCCGCGGCAGCAACGCCCGGTCGTGGCGGCCGTAGATGGCACGCGGGCGGATCGCCGTGCAGCCCATGGCCCCGGCATGGCCCAGCACCATCCGCTCGGCCATAAGCTTGCTTTCGGCATAGAGCGACAGCGGGCGCGCCGGCAGCGGCGCATCCTCGGCCACGTCCAGCCTGTCGGTGCCGTCGGCATAGATGCTGGGCGATGAGGCAAGGACGAAGCGCTTGACCCCTGCCCGCTCGGCCGCGTCCAGCAATCGCTGGGTCGCCAGCACGTTGTCGGCATGGAACTCGGCCCGCGTGCCCCAGGCCGAGCTGCGCGCGGCGCAATGGAACACCACGTCGATGCCGTCGAGCAGCGGGCCCAGATCGGCGCTGACCAGATCGGCGGCGCGAAAGCCGGGCAGCGCCGCGGGCTGGCGCGCGGTGGTGCTGACGTCCCAGCCATGCATCGCCAACTGCTCGACCAAGGCGCGGCCCAGGCAGCCGCTGGCCCCTGTCACCAGCGCGCGCATCAGAACCGCACCATCGTGCCGCCGAGCGAGATGCCGGCCGAGGTGCCCATCAGCAGCGCCGTATCCCCGCGCATCAGCCGCCCCGAGCGCACCGCATGATCCAGCGCCGTCGGGATCGAGGCCGCGATCTGGTTGCCGGCATGGGCAAAGATGTCGATCACCCGCTCGGGCGGCAGCCACAGGTTGCGGGTCGCGTGCTGCAGGGCCTGGGCGCTGGCCTGGTGCGGGATGACGCAGGCGATGCCGTTCAGCCCCACCTCGGCCTTTTTCAGCAGCCTTTGCAGAAAGCGCGGCAGATAGCGCGAGGCGACCTTGAACGCCTTGCCCCCGTCCATGTGAAAGCGATCCTGGCCCGGCGCGATACCGCGGGCCGGATTGACCCGCGTGCCGCCCGCCGCCAGCACGCAGGCGTCATGGCCATGGGCATAGGTCTGGAAATCATGCGCCAGCACCGCGCCCTTGCCGCCCGCCTCGACCACCACGGCCGCGGCGCCGTCGCCAAAGATCGCGGCAGCCTCGGGCCGGTTCCAGTCCAGCCCGACCGAGGCGATGTCCGAGGAAAACACCAGCGCCCGCCGCACCCGGCCGCATTGGACATGCATCGCCGCAAGGTCCAGCGCCTGCAGGAAGCTGAGGCAGGTCGCATTCACGTCGAAGGCCGGGATGCCGGACCGGCCCAGCCCCAGCCGGTCCTGCACCAGCGTCGCGGTCGAGGGGATCGGCTGTTCCATCACCCCGCAGGCGCCCAGGATCATGTCCAGATCCTCGGGCTTGCAACCCGCCATCTCCATGGCGCGCCGCGCCGCCTCGGCGCCCATGAACGAGGTGGTTTCCTCGGGCATGGCGACATGGCGCGAGGCGATGCCGAAGCGCGCCTGGCATTCGCCCTGCGCCCATCCCATGCGGTCGTCGATATCGGTCGAAGGCAGGACCGTGGCGGGCAGGTAGCTGCCGGTCCCGGTGATTGTGAGATTGATCGGAGACATGTGAGGCACCATTATTGAACGATGTTCATTAACATTGACAATCGCCCCGATTCCTGTCAAGCGTATTTTTGAACATAGTTCAGGAACACCATGGCCAGACCCAGACGATATGATCACGACGCCCTGCGGACCCGCACGATCGAGGCGGCGAAGCTGCTTTTGGAGGAAGGCGGGCCGGCGGCGCTGACCGCCCGCGCGCTGGCCAGTTCGGTCAAGACGACGCCCGGCACCATCTACAACCTCTTCGACAGCATGAGCGCGGTGCTGCAAGAGGTGAACCGGCAGGCGCTGGTCGATCTGGCGATCGCCGTGGATGCGGTGCGCGAGACCGAGCCGCGCGAACGCCTGCTGGCGCTGGCCGAGGTCTATGTGACCTTCATGCTGGATCGCCGCGCGGTCTGGCGGGCGCTGTTCGAGGGGCCGCGCATCTCGAACAATTTTCCCGACTGGTATCTGGCGCAGATCGACGGGCTGATCGGCCGCATCACCCAGCCGGTGGCGGCGCTGAAGCCCAAGGGCGACCCGCGCCTGCTGGCCGAGCAGCTGCTGCTGTCGGTGCATGGCATCGTCGCCCTGGCGGCCATCGACCGGCTGGACCTGATCACCAGGCAAAAGCCCATGGACCTGGCGCATGCCGCGGTCGAGCGCATGATCGCCGCCATCCGTGCCGGGGCCGAATGATGCCCCGGACAAGATTGCAGAACCGGCCATGCGCGGGGCGCTGATCCTGGGCTCGGCCCGCTGCGGCTCGACGCTGGTGTCGCAGATCCTGAACGCGCATCCGGCCGTCCTGTCGGTTTCCGAGCTTTTCGCCGCCGCCGGGCATAACGCCTTTCGCCCGCGGCATCTGGACGGCGCGCGGTTCTGGGCGCATATGGCCCGGCCCTCGCGCGCCATGGCGCAGGTGGCGAACCCCGATGCCGCGCCCTCCGAGTTCCTTTACGGCCGCGTGCAGCACCCCGCGCATGACCCGTGGCATTGCCCACCGATCCTGGCGGTCACGCTGCCGCATCTGAGCGAAAACCCCGATGCCCTGTTCGATGCGCTGGCCGGGCAGATGCGCGCGCGGGCCCCGGCCCCGCTGGCCGCGCATTACCGCGCGCTTTTCCAGGCGATGGCCTGGCAGATCGGCGGGCGCGAGATCTGGGTGGAACGGTCAGGCGGGTCGCTGGTGGCCGCGGCCACGCTGCGCGAGATGTTTCCCGATGCAGCGCTGGTGCTGCTGGCGCGCAACGGGCCGGACACGGCGCTGTCGATGCGCGACTATCCCGCCGCGCGGCTGGCGATCTGGTGCTGGCGCAGGCTCGGGCCGCTGGGCCTCGACCTGCTGCACCCGCGCCGGCATTTCGGGCGCGGCGCCCTATGGCCACTGGTCGCGGCGATCAGCGGGCCGTCCGGCGTCCGGCGCATCGTCGCCCGCCGTCCCGGCCTTGCCGAAACCGGGGCCTTCTGGTCGGCCCTGACCATCCGCGGCCTGCAAGGGCTGCGCGGCGCCCGGCCGATGATCCTGCGCCACGAGGATCTGTGCCGCGACCCCCGCACCTGGATCGAAAGGCTGGGCGCGCATCTGCAGGCCGGCACCCCCGCCGCATGGCTCGACCGGGCCGCCGCCATGCCGCAGCTGCGCCCGTCGCGCCTGGCCGCCCTTTCCCCTGCCGAGCGCGAGGCGCTGGAACGCGCCTGCGCCCCCGGCGAGGCGGCGCTTGCCGCCTTTTGCTCCGGCGCGGGTGCTGAAGCGGCTTCGCCCTCGTCCTAGCCGGGAAAGCCAAGGGCGGCCGCCTTTGCGGCGGCAAGAATGGTTTGCCGCCTGTGGGCGCCTGCCCGGCATATTGGCAAGGCCGATGCTCGACCAGCCTAGGTTTGCGGCCCGTGCGGTGGCCGCCCCGTCACCTTCCGCCAATATTCATCGGCCCGCTTCTCGAAGGTCGCGGCGTCGCGGGCATCGCTTTGGTAAAGCGTGCCGGGCGGGATCGGGGAATAGTCCTGCTCGACCCAGCCGCGCGGGTCGTCATGGGGCAGGACATAGCCGGTGTGGCCAAGCGCCTCGGCCCCCCTGTAATGCGCGTCGCGCAGGTGCAGCGGCACCGGGGCGGGCGGGGTCGAGGCGACCAGTTGCAGCGCCGCCATGATGCCGCGGCAGGCCGAGGCCGATTTCGGCGCCCGCGCCACATGCAGCGCGGCATGGGCCAGCACGATCTGCGCCTCGGGATAGCCGATCTTCTCGACCGCCTGAGCCGCGGCCACCGCCGTCTGCAGGGTGGTGTTGTCGGCCAGCCCGACATCCTCGGACGCATGGATCATGATGCGCCGGGCGATGAAGCGCGGATCCTCGCCGCCATGGATCAGCCGCGCCAGCCAGTAAAGCGTCGCGTCCGGGTCCGAGCCGCGCATCGACTTGATGAAGGCCGAGACCACGTCGTAATGCGCATCGCCCGAGCGGTCGTGGTTGATCGGCGCTGCCGCATAGGCTTCCTCGATCATCGCCTCCGTGACCGGCCTGTCATGGCCAAGCGCCAGGCTTTCCAGCGTGGTCAGCGCGCGCCGCGCATCGCCACCCGAGCGGCCGGCGACCAGGCGGATCTGCTCGGGCGTCATCGCCACGCCGGGCAGGTGATCCAGCCCGCGCCGCACCACCTGTTCCATGTCCTCGATGGAGAGCGGCTCCAGCTTCAGGATGGTCGAGCGCGAGACCAGCGCCGGGGTCAGCACGTGATAGGGGTTGCCGGTGGTCGCGCCGATGAAATCGGCCGTGCCATCCTCGCAGATCGCCAGCAGGTCGTCGGTCTGGGTCGCGGAAAAGCGCTGCACCTCGTCGACGAAGATCAGCAGCGGGGTCATCCGCGCCTCGTCCGCCAGGCGGCGGATGTCGGCGACCCCGGCACGGGTGGCATTCAGCGGCCGGAAGCTCTTGCCCAGCATGGCACCCACCGCCCGCGCGATCGAGGTCTTGCCGATCCCCGGCGGCCCGTAGAGGATGACGCTGCCCAGCGCCCCGGCCGCGATGCGGCGGCGCAGGATCGAGCCGGGCGCGGTCAGCGCCTGCTGCCCGATGACCTCGTCCAGCGTGGCCGGGCGCAGCGCCGCCGCCAGCGGCAGCCGGCCCTGGCGCGGGGCGGCGTCGAAAAGATCGCTCATGCGGATTCCACCATGTGCGTGTTTTGTTCCGGGTAACAGGAAGGCCAAGCGCTGGCAATGAAGCTTGCCCCTCGCCCTGCGGCTTCGGCCGAGGCCACCCTGGACCCGGCCGCGGACGATCCCGAGGGGAAAGCCCAGGGCCGCATGATCCGCAGACATCCTCGGCCCATTCCCGGCGCATGCGGGCCGAACGCCCGGAAAACCTGTCAGGCCCGGCTCAGCTTTCCTCGGTCAGGGCGGCCACCCGATCGGCACCCTCCCTGCGCTGCTCGGCCCATATCTGCCGATGCTCGATGATCCGGCTCACCGTCAGGTGGCAGGCCTGGTCGGAGGCATGCAGCGGCCGCGCCGCCCGTATCTTCAACGAGGCCATCGCCCCGCCGGCCGGCAAGACCTGCCGCTTGTGGGCGGCGACAAAGCCGATGGGCCGGTTCTCAAGCAGGAATATCTCGAGCCAGGCGCCGTTATACGCATTCTCGAAGCCGATGACCGCGCGGTCGGCGCCAAGGGGATAGACCGCGATCGCGTCCCCCTGACCCGTCTGCGCCGCTGTCGTGGCAGGGACTAGCGCATCCGCGATCTCATAACGCCCGAGCAGCCAGCGCATGACCAGTTCCGGCTCGGCCCGCAGGGCGGCGGGCAGATCCTCGGCCCTGCCCGACCGGAACGCGGGAAGCAGCGCGGTGTCGAGGCAACGCCATTGGCCGGTCGCCTCGCAATGGAATGTCAGCAGAAAACGCATCGTCAGCATGCCCTTTGTTCTGTTTTCGCTGCCGGCGGGTCACGGGCAGGACTTAGGCACGGGGACCGGCGCCCGCAAGGGGGCGGCCGCGCCGTTGCGACATCCTGCCCGAAATCGGGTCGGACAGCGGCGGCGGATGCGGCACCCGGCGACGAACACGTCGGACAAGGCGGCCGACGATAGCGCGACGGGGGGACAAGCGGCTTTCCCCGTGATAGTCACGCCTTTCAAGGAGCAAGGCGGAATGCGGGACAGCACAGCGGAAAGCCCCGACCAGATCCCGGCGGTCATGGCCGCGCTGAAGGAGGTGTGCGGAGAGGCGGTGCTGGCGCTTTACCTGCACGGATCGGCGGTGTCGGGCGGGCTTCGCCCGCAAAGCGACATCGACCTGCTCGCCATCGTCGCCCAGGGCCTGGCCGGGGATCGGCGGGCCAGGCTGCTGGCGGCCCTGCTGCGGATTTCCGCCCGCCATCCCGCCAGGCCCGGCGGGCCGCGTTGCATCGAGCTTCTGGTGGTCCGCGCCCCGGACCTTGCCCATGGCTTTCCGGCCAGGGCCGAGTTCCTTTATGGCGAATGGCTGCGGGGGGATTTCGAGGCGGGCGAAAGCCCCCTGCCCAGCCGCGATCCCGAATACACGCTGCTGCTGGCGCAGGCGCAACGGCAGGCCAGGCCGCTTTTCGGCCCGCCCGCAGCCGAAATGCTGCCCGAAATCTCCCTGGGCCATATCCGCCGGGCCATGCGCGATGCGCTGCCGGCGCTGCTGGCGGGACTGCCGGGGGACGGGCGCAACGTGCTGCTGACGCTGGCCCGCATGTGGCACACCGCCAGCACCGGGGCCTTCGTCGCCAAGGACGCGGCCGCGGCATGGGCGATGCCGCAGATCCCCGACCCGCAGGATGCCGCGGTGCTGGATCATGCCCGGCGGGCCTATCTGGGCGAGGCCGCGGAGGAATGCCGCCTTCGCGGCAACGAAGCGCGGCGGCTGGCGCAGCATCTGCGGGATCGCATCCTCGCATTGCTGTGATCGCGGGCGACCCGTCCCGCGGCCCCCGAGATGCGGCCTTGCCCGGTTTCGGGGTTGACCGGCGGCCTCGGCCGCGGAAATCCTGCGCGGGTGAACCAGTCGCCGCTTGCAGGAATCCCCATGACCAATTGCCGCCCCATCTTGCTGTCGGACGATCACGTCGCCCGCGTCGCCTCGGCCCAGGGGCCGCTGCACGATCCGCGCTGGCGCATGCTCGAGGATGCCGATCTGGACCTGCTGGCCGACCGGCTTACGCAGGACCGGCCGCGGCCGATCCCGGTCTTTGCCTATGGCTCGCTGATCTGGAACCCCGGCTTTGCCGTCGGCGCCCGGCGCCGCGCCACCGCCATCGGCTGGCATCGCCGCTTCTCGATCTCGCTCGAGCATTTCCGCGGCACGCCCGAGCGGCCGGGGCTGATGCTGGCGCTGGCCTCGGGCGGCAGTTGCGAGGGGCTGGTCCTCGACATCGCCCAGGGGACCGAGGCGCAGTCGCTGCGCGCCATCCTGCGGCGCGAGCTTGTCGCCCATGAACTCTCGGCCAACGCCTGCTGGATCGAGGTCGAGACCGCCCGCGGCCGGGAAGAGGCGCTGACCTTCTATGCCGACCCGATCGGCACCCAGCTTGCCGAACTGACGGTCGAGGATCAGGCGCGGCGGCTGGCCCGCGCATCGGGGGCCGCGGGATCGGGCGCGGAATACCTGCTGCGCACCGTCCGCGGGCTGGCGGAACACGGCATCCATGACGACTATATCTGGACGCTCCAGCAGCTCGTGGCCGAAGAGATCGAGGCCGGGGCGGATGGCGCGGACGAATGACCGCCGGGCGCTGGCGGCGAACCCGCGCGCGACGGGCGGCCGCGGTCAGCGCAGCAGCCGCCGCTGGAACGCCGGGTCCGGCAAGGCGCACATGTCCGCCCTGCCGAACAGGCGATAGCGGTTGCGCGCAAAGCGCCGATAAAGCCAGTTGCGCAGCCCGCGCGGCAGGATCCGCAGCGGCGCGGCCAGCCTGCCGGGCCCGCCAAGCCGCCGCCCGGCATAGAGGACCGCATCGCAATCGGCATGGGCGATGCCGTCCTCGATGAAAAGCCAGCTTGCGGGGTCTTCTGCCTCCAGCCCGTAATGGCGCAGGAGCGCCGCGCCAAGCGGGGTCTGGACCGGGCATATCCGCACCCTGCCCGAACGATCGAGCCGGTGGATCATCCGCGCGCCCCAGCTGCAAAGCGCGCATTCCGCATCCATCACGGCCAGGGGCGCGGAATCGTCGAAACGCGGCACCAAGGGATCGTCGCGAAAGGAATAGGGCGCGGTCATGCCGCCAGCATCGGCCAGGGACGGCGGCCGGGCAAGCCTCTTCGTGCCTGCCGGTCGTCCAGCCGCGGAGGGATGCCCAGGGGGCCGGGCCATGGCCCTGCCGGCGGGCATGAAAAAACCCCGCGGTAAAGCGGGGTTCGTTCATCGATGGCGATGGCCTCAGGCGCCGCGGGCGATCCGCTCGATATCGCCGCGGGTCAGGCCGATATCGTTCAGTTCGCGGTCGGTCAGCCGGGCCAGTTCGCGGCGGGTGATGCGGGCGTTGTTCCAGGCGGCGATCATTGCGGTCGCGCGGGCAAAGACCTGGCCCAGGCCACCGGCAGCATGGTTATGGCTCATTTCGACAGCGGACATCTCGGCACCTTTTTCATCTTGCCCATCCAGCGGGCATGTTGCGGACAAGGCGGATATAGGCTGGGCAAATCGCGGAAAGTAGCCGTGATCCCGGCAAAGCCGCTATGCATTCTGCGCCGCAGCATAAGCACCCAGCGCAGGGCCATGACCCCTGCCGAAGGCGCGACCCCGCCGCAGCCCAAGCCGCAACCAGATCGCGGATGGCGCTACTGCGACGCGCCCTTCAGCCTGGCCGCGAAGAACGGCGCCAGCACCGAGATCGCCTCATCGACGTATTCCCGGCCGTCATAGAGATCCATGTGGTTGGCGCCCTCGACCACGTGGAAGGCCTTGTCGGCGCTGGCGGCGCGGTCGAAAAGATCCTCGCTCATCCATTTGCTGCCGGCCTTGCTGCCCGCCACGATCTGCATCGGCTGGGTCAGGTAGATGTCGGTCATGTGATAGGCGTCATAGGTGATGATCTGGTTCAGGCTGCGTAGGGTGGCGAAGCCCGGCGCGGTCGGGCATTGCGCGCGCGGGGTGTGATAGTATTCCCAGGCCTGGCGCAGTTCCTCGTTCGGCGCATCCGCTTCCTTCAGGGGCGCCAGCGGCATCGTGGCGCTGCCGCCCGCGGCGTCCGAGGTCCGGGCGTTCGAGCCCGCCTCGATCAGCGGCAGCGCGTCGCTGGATCGGACGTCGTTGTCCCAGCCGTTGCGGAACATCGCGCCGATATTGACCGCGCCGACCGTGCCGATCGCCTTGATGCGGCGGTCCTGGATCGCGGCATTGGCGGTATAGCCCGCGCCCGCGCAGATCCCCGTCGCGCCGATCCGCGCCCGGTCCACATAGGGCAGAGTCACCAGGTAGTCGATGACGGCGCTGATGTCCTCAGTGCGGATATGCGGGTTTTCCAGCTGGCGCGGGGTGCCGCCGCTTTCGCCCTGGTAACTGGCGTCATAGGCGATGGCGATGAAGCCTTGCTCGGCCAGCCGGGCGGCATAGGTGCCCGCCGCCTGCTCCTTCACCCCGCCGCCGGGATGCGACACGACGATGGCAGGCCATGTCCTGGCCGCGTCGAAGCCTTGGGGAAGGTGGACGACCGCCGCCATGGTGATCGCCGGGTTGTTGCTGTTGGTGAAGCTGATCCTGGTCATTGTCCGGTTCCTTTCGCGGTCGAGATCACCCTCGATTACGGCCTGGCCGATGTGGTGGCGGATCGCTTCGACGCAGGCGTCCGGCTGGGCGGCGAGATCGCCAGGGACATGATCGCGGTGCGGATCGGGCCGGACATTCCCATGGCCATCGTAGGGTCGCCCGACTACTTTCGCCAGCACGCGCCCCCGACCGCTGCGGCGCAGCTGGTGGACCACCGGGCGATCAACCTGCGGCTGCCGACCAGCGGCCCGCTGAACGGCTGGCGGCGGCCGGGAAACCCGCGTCCGGGTCGAGGGCCCGCTGGTCCTGACCAGCATCGACCTGATCCGCGATGCGGCATTGGACGGCCACGGCCTGGCCTATCTGCCGCTGGACCAGTCCGGCAGGATCTGGACGACGGCCGCCTGCGGCGCGTCCTGGCCCGGCTGACGCCCGACCTGCCGGGCTATCACCTGTATTATCCCCACCGCCACCATGCCTCGTCGGCCTTCACCCTGCTGGTCGAAACCCTGCGCTGGCGCGGGTGATGGCGTATCGACGCCCCGAAAGCCGCACGCCGGACGATCCGGGCCCATGCCGTTGCCACAGGCAGCAGGCCCGTCACGGCCCCTGATCCCCGGCCGCTTCGTTTAGCAGGCAATCGGCCACCTCCGGCGAGAAATACCGGCGGCGGCCTTCCAGAAGCAGCGCGTCCGGCGTCGCGGGATCGCGGCCGAAGGGCGCCATTCCATGCCGGGCCAGCACCCTTGCGCAGCCGATCCAGTCGCCCTCCGGCACGGGCCGGTTCAAGGATGCCCAGCCCAGGGTGCCGGACACATCGTCGCCGAACCCCTGCCCGGCCCGCCAGGACGCGCCATGCTGCAGAAGGAATTCGGCAAGGGCGCTATCGCCGCGGAAGACGGCGTGGTTCAGCGCGCTTGCGTTCCAATCCCCGCCGCGCGCCTCGATGGGCCAACCCAGCTCGACCATCAGCCGGACGGCATCGCCGGCGCCCTCGGCCGCCAGATCCGGCAAAAGCCGCAGCCGGGCCGGGTCCAGGCGGGCGACCAGTCCGGGGGCTTGCGACAGCATCCGCCGGGCCTCGGCCGCATCGGCGCTGGTGCAGGCGGCGATGAAGCGCTCTTCGGGCGACAGCGCGTCCGGCCGGCCCAGCAGGGACGCGACCTCGGGCAGGCCATAGCGCAGGGCCAGCGCGGCCGCATCGGTGCCATCCCCGGTCCGCGCGCCGGGATCGACGCCTGCCGCAAGCAGCGCCCGGACATGCGCGGGCGAGCGGCGCCGGCGGATGGCATGGAACAGCAGGGCGCCGCCGCGCAGCTCGGGCGCGGCGGCGGCATGATCCAGCAACAGCCGAAGCCGCGCAATATCGTCGAAATCTAGGCAGCGGAACAGCGCATTGGTGCCGGTGACGACCGCCCCCGCCGCCAGCAGCAGATCGGTGCAGCCGAGACCCTCGAGCGAATGGTAAAGCGACTCGCCGTCATTCGGATCGGCGCCAGCCTCCAGCAGCAGGCGCGCAAGATCGGCGTCGTGATTGCGCCCCACGGAGCCGTAAAGCGCGGAAAGCGGCAGGCCGGCGTCCGGTTCCCGGACCGAGGCGGGCGGCCAGCGGCTGCCGACCCGCTGGTCGGGATCGGCACCGGCGGACAGAAGCAGCCCGACCACAGCGTGGATGCGCGGGCGGAATGCCGGCAGCTGCAACAGCCCCGAATGGGTCGCGGCGACCAGAGGCGGCAAGGACAGCGGCCCCGCCGGCCGATGCACCCAGCCCGCATCGGCAAGGATCGCGCGGCGCACCGCGGCGACATCCCCCGCGGCACAGGCGATGATCGGGAAATCCAGCGGCAGCCGGGGCTGGTCCTGCAGCAGCCGCACCGCCAGTTCCGGGCGCGCATTGCCGGTGCCGCCGGCAATATCCCCGGCATAGGCGAAGCGCGCGAAAGCCTCGGCAAGCGCGCCGAGCTCCAAACCGCGCGGCCACGCCGCCTCGACGAAGGCCTTCAGCGCCGCCCAGGACGCGAAGCCATGTTCCCGCGCGATGCAGGATTGCGCATCATGCAGCCGGCAGCCTGCCGCCGCGACCTGCGCGTCGCCGCGCCCCCTTGCCGCAGGCAAGCCGCGGCGCAGGCGGTCAAGCGCGCCGCCATCGCCCGCGCGGCAAAGCCGCAAAAGCTCCTTAGCCTGCCGTTTCAATTGATCAAGATCGGGTCGTTCGGGAAGAACGCTCATGGAACCCTCGGTGCATCCGATGCCGACGACCCGCAATCCGGCAGCACAAAGGTTCGTTCGACGATCAGGCGTCGGGTCAAGTGGGCTCGGCCCTTTCCGCGGGTCTGGAAGCGGCTTGGACCGCTGGCCGCAGATTAGGTCGCGCAGGCGGGGCTGTCAAACGGCGGGAAATCCGCCGCACCCCCCTGCGACGGCGCGCGGACTGGCATCCCGCGGGAAATCGGGCTAGAGCGGAAGGCGTGCGGCAGGCAGCTTCCGGCCCCTGGACCCAAGGGCAAGGCCACCACCCGGATGCAAGGAAAGGGCGGCGGCCCGATCCGCAAGACTCCCGGAAAAACGGAAGGAGACCCCATGCGACATCCATCCCTGCGACTGGCCACCGCCCTGGCCGCATCGCTGCTTTGCGGCCTTGCCGCCCATGCCGAACAGGCGGCCCCGGCGCCGCAGGCCGATCCGGCCGCGGTCCGGCAGGACGCCCGGATCAGGACCGCCGCCCTGGCGCAAGGGCTTTACGAACTGGTGCATTCGCCCCGCCAAGGTGCGCTGTTCGCGGCCTCGGCCGGCGGCTTCGGCGAGAATGCGGCGCCTTCGCGCATCCTGCGCCTCGACCCCGAGACCCTGGCCGTCCAGGCCGAGATCCCGCTGGACCGGAAGGGCTTCGGCCTTGCCAACGACGACGCGGCCGGTCGGCTTTATGTCGGCGCCGGGCTGGACGCCGCCGTCATCGTCATCGACACGGCCGCGAACAAGGTCGTCGGCACCATCCAGCTTGCCGAGAAGATCAAGGACGAGAAAGGCGAGGACGCCTATCCCCACCATTTCCGCGAACTGGCGCTGGACCCGCAGAACCATCGCCTCTATGCGCCGGGCCTGCACCCCACGGGCTCCAGCCTCTATGTCGTCGATACCGAGGCGATGAAGGTGGAAAAGGTCGTGCCGGGCTTTGGCTACAACGCCACCGGCATCGCCATCGACCCTGCGGCGGGCCGGGTCCATGTCTCGAACCTGCAAGGCCAGCTCTTCGCCGTCGATACCGGGACGCTGGAGATCGTCAGCACGGTCGAGACCGGGGCGGACCAGCTGCTGAACCTTGCGCTCGACGCCGAGGGCGGGCGGCTTTTCGCCACCGACCAGGGCCATCCGCGCGTCACCAAATACCGCGCCGAGGCGCTTCCCGACTACCAGCCCAGGGGCGAGGGCAACCAGGTCTTCGTCTTCAGCACCAGGGACGGCAGCGAGATCAGGCGCATGGCCAGCGGCGAGGGGCCGGTCGCCCTGCGCTTCGACGGCGAGCACCGGCGGCTTTACGTCACCAACCGGGCCGAGGGCAGCATCAGCGTCTTCGACACCGACAGCTATGACCTGCTGGAAAAGCTGGAGACGGGCGCACATCCGAACAGCCTGGCCTTCGACGCCGGGCAGAACGCGCTGTTCGCGACGGTGAAATCCGCCGAGGGCGCACCCAAGAACAGCGACGAGAGCGTGGCGCGCATCGACCTGTGACCGCCCGCGCAAGGGCATCGGGGGCCGGATCATCCCGGCCCCTTTCCATTGGGCTTGGCCGGCACGAGATCCTGGAACCTTGCGCGCAGGGTCAGCCTGCGCAGACCCCGCCGTCCCGAAGAACGCCTCGCGCGATGCGCGTCAGGCCGGCGGAGCCCGCAAGATCGCCAGGGCATTTTCCGACGGAAACCTTCGAAATCGACGCCAAAGAACCACAGTCCGGGAAAGGATGGGGCGCAGGATCGCCCCACCGTTCAGCGGGGATCGGCGTCGATGGCCGCCAGCACCGCATCCGCGCTTTTGCTGTTCACGGCCAGGCGCACATCGTAAAGGATCGCCAGCCGCAGCAGCGATTTCACGTCCACGTCATGGGGCAAGGCGGACAGCGGGTCGATGAAGAAGATCAGGTTCTTCAGCCGCCCTTCGGAAATCATCGCCCCCAGTTGCGCGTCGCCCCCCAGCGGGCCGCTGAGAAGCCGGGCCACATCAAGCCCCGTCGCCGCATGGATCCGCGCTCCGGTGGTGCCGGTGGCGACCAGCGACAGCGGCCGCAGCCGGTCGATCCGCTCTTCGACCCAGGCAATCAGGTCGTCCTTCTTGCCGTCATGCGCGACAAGGGCCAGGTCGGCGTGAATATCCATGCAGGCTCCGCAAGATAGCTGTTGTTAGCGCAATCATATTGGTTTGCCCGCCGCAAGTCGAGTTAATGATGGCAAGCACTTTCAGGGGCGAGCGGTGATGCAGATCTTTCTCGGCGACAGCCATGCCTATCCGGGATGCCGCGCGACATTGCCGGGCGATCTGCCCGCGGCCGGGACCGATGTCGTCATATGCCTTGCCGACGGGATCGAGGTGCCGGGCCGCCTGTCGCCTTGCCCCGAAGGGTTCCGGCTGGAAATCGCCAGCCATCGCACCGCGGCAGGAACCTCCATCGCGCGCAAGTCCTGGCTGCTGGGGCGGGACGATGCCGGCTGGAAGATCAAGGCAAGGCTCGCGGACCCCGCATGATCGCCGCGCCGGCGCAGGGATGCAGGGATGCAGGGATGCAGGGATGCAGGGATGCAGGGATGCAGGGATGCAGGGATGCAGGGATGCAGGGATGCAGGGATGCAGGGATGCAGGATCGGCGTGACGCCGATCGCCGTCCAGCCCGGCCGGCAGCGACCGGGGGTAGTGGAGAGCCGCGGGCGATAAGGCCCGCACCGAGGCCACCATCGCCGAAATCGCCCCGAAAATCGTGGCGCGGGCCGGGCCGCGTTGCGTGCTGGACGCGAGCTCGGCACGCTGGATCAACGGGTCGCGCTGAAAACCCCCGCCGCGGCGTCCGGCATCTGCCGGCCCGGCTCGTCCCGGCGGCGGAGAGCTTGTCGAAGGCCGGGCAAGCCGATCCGTGCCCGGCGGTGGCGAGACCCGCCTGGACAGGACGCCCGGAAAAGACCCTTCCCGGCCCGGCCCTTTCACCCTCGGCTGCGGCGGACCGGATGTCCTGCCGGCGCCGTCACCAGCCGCCCCTTGCGCCGGCAAGGGAGGGGCGGCTGGTCGTCTCTTGCTGAATGAGGCGCTCAGCTCAGGTGCTTGCCCTTGGTTTCCGGCGCCCACATGATCGACAGGACCAGGCCCAGCAACGGGAAGCCCGCCATCATCGTCAGCGTGGCCGAGAAGCCGAAGGTCTGCATCAGCCAGGGCAGCAGGAAGGTCACGCCCGCCGCGGAAATGCGCGAGAAGGCGGCCGAGAAGCCGACGCCGGTGGCCCGGACATGGGTGTCGAAGATCTCGGGCGGATAGACATACTGGATGTCGTTGGCGGCCGGGGCCACGAACATGTAGATGCCGAACAGGCCCAGCACGATCCAGGCGGGCGCTTGCGGGAACAGGCCCAGGCCCAGCAGCGTCAGCAGGATGATGGCAAACGTCCAGATGACGAAGCCGCGCCGGCTCATCCAGTGCAGCAGAAGGATGCCGGCGAACGCGCCCGCGATCTGGATGGCGTTCAGCCACATGTCGACCGAGCCCGATTCCTCGACGCCCAGGGATTGCAGCACCGGCATCATGAAGGTGAAGATGCCGAAGAACGGGCCGACCTGGCAGAACCAGAAAAGGCCCGAATAAAGCGACTGCCGCCAGGTCCGGGCGGTGAACAGCTCGCGCGGCGAGGCATGTTCCGCGCCCAGCTCGATTTCGGGGATGTAGAACTCCTTGCCGAAATGGCGGTCGACGACAGCGCGCGCCTCGGCCTTGCGGCCCCTGGCTTGCAGCCACATCGGGGTTTCCGGCAGGGTCATCCGCAAGACGAAGGTGATGATCGCCGGCACGGCACTGGTCGCCAGCAGCATGCGCCAGTTGTCGCCCTGGTAAAGCGCGCCCACGATGAAGGCGAGCGTGAAGCCCACCTGCCAGCCGATCGAGAAGCTGCCCAGCAGCATCCCCCGCCCCCTGCGGCGCGAGAACTCGGCCAGCACCGACGAGCCGACCGCATATTCGACGCCGACGGCTAGGCCCAGCGCCAGCCGCAGCGCCACCAGTTGCCAGACGTCCTGGACGAACAGTTGCATCAGCGACAGCAGGATGAAGGCGGCAAGGTTCCAGCCGAACACCGGCCGGCGGCCGAAGCGGTCGGCCAGGTTGCCAAAGAACAGCCCGCCCACGAAGATGCCGATCAGCGCGCTCGATGCGATCAGGCCCTGGGCCAGCGCGGAAAGCTGCATCTCGTTTCCGGCCAGCGACAGGGCCGGGCCGACGATGCCCAGGACATAGCCGTCCAGCACCGCGCCGCCCAGAACGGCGGCGGCGGCCAGGACGTGAATGGTTTTCAGCGGCGCCTCGTCGACAGGCAGGCGCCCCTGGGCGTCCCGCACCGCCGGCCCGCCCGACAGTATTGCAATGGCCATCTATCCTCCTCGTTCCGTTCAAGCCCGAGGCTTCCGCTGAAGAGCGGCGGAACCTCGCAAATCCGCATGATCCATGGCTTGCCCACGATGTGGCTCCTCCGCAGGCCATGAAGGCGGTGGCTGGCGCATGGCTTGCCGGCGAATGCCTGGCACCTGGCCGCCAAGGCTATCCCGGCGCCGCTTTCGACGCGCGTCGCCGGCTGCATCCCCATGGCGCACAGGCCGCCCAGCCAGGGTTTTTTCAGCGGATCGGGCGCGAAACCCGCAAGCAATCCCGCTCAAATTTGCCGCGGTTCTTTCGCATCCGTTCTGTCGGATTTGCGCGGTTCGGCGGCAAGCCCCCTATCAGCCAGCATCGTGTCGCCGTCATGCCGGGCCAGAATTGCGAAGATGCGCTCCTCGACCTCGCCACTGGCCAAGCGCAAAGGAATGCCGAAGAAATCCAGCGCCGCCACGTCCTCGGCGAGTCCCGCAAGGATAACGCATCCATCCAGCGGCTGGCGAAGAAGCTGGCCCGCCCAGGCGCCGCGCTCCACTTCCGCCATGAGGCGGGGTCCGACCGGCTAGGCCGCGAACGCCTGATCGAGACGCTCGGCAGCTGCGCAATTATCGCCCCGTCGCCGATCCCCGCCGCCCCGGCGATTGCAGGAAGACCAACCGCCGGCAGCCGAGCGCTTGGCACGGCTGCCGGCGGGCGGGGAAACTCACGCAGATGCGGAGGTGGGCGCTGGCCCATGAGGCCGGCTGACCCGGTTCGGAGACCCCGCAATGGGGCGGAATGGAACAGGGCAATGCGGCTGTATTCCTTCGAAAGCAATGCATTGCGTGCGGACAAGGGGATACGCCTTCCCCGCTGCAAATACCTACACGATCGCCCCGGACAGCTCGACCGCAATCGCTGTGCTGCTACGCATAATCAGTTCCAATTCAATCTTGCTATGAACCATGTAATTGGGGTCGGGCGCGCCAATCATCGCAAGAATCTCTCGCCCTGCCGTGGCCCCCAGTTTCTGCGCGGGGATGCGCACTGTGGTGAGCGCCGGTTCCATCTGCGCCGAGCCGGCAAAGTCGCCGATGCCGATCACCGACAAGGTGGTGGGAATGGCGATCCCCAGCCGCGCCGCCGCATAGATCGCCCCCTGCGCGATCACGTCATTGGCGCAAAGCAAGGCGCTCGGCCGGTCCTGTCCCGCCAGTAATTCCAGGCAAGCGGCCTTGGCCTGGGCGATGCTGTAGGGCACCTCGACCTGCCAGCGATCCTGCAACACGATGCCGGCATCGCGGAAAACAGCCGTCGCCGCCGTCTTGCGGTCACGTGCCCGGTCGTTGTCGAAGGTGGTGGGAAAGACCATGCCGATGCGGCGATGCCCCAGTGCGATCAGATGTTCGGCTGCCATCCGCCCCGCCTCGCGGTTGTCCACCCCGATGCAGGGCAGCGCCGAATCCGGCAGGTAGTTCCAGAGCGCCAGCAATGGCACGCGCTGTTCGGCGATCAGACGGAAGGTGCCGGCGCTGTGATCCAGCCCGACCACCGCCAGCGCATCGACGCGATGCTCCAGCAATTTGCGAACCAGCCGATATTCGGTCTCCAGATCGTAGCCATGCGAGGCCAGGAGCAGGGTGAAGCCCTGCTCGCTGACCGTGTCGTTAAAAGCCTGGACCACCTCGGCGAAGATGGTGTTGGCGACGGTCGGCACCACCAGACCGATGGTGGCGCTGCGCTTGCCATGCATGGCCTGCGCGGCGCGGTTGCGGATATAGCCGGATTTCTCGATCGCCAGTTCGACCTTCTTGCGCGTCGCCGGATGCACCAGATCCGGGTGATTCATCACCCGCGACACCGTCGCCGGTGAAACGCCTGCAAGATTGGCTACGAAAACAATATCTGGCTTAATCATCAGATTTTTCACATATATTTTTGCGAATCATAAAATTTAATGAAAACAGTTGCAAGACTGTTTTCATGGCCTAGGGTCGAAAACCACGGCAAGAGGAGGCCGTGCCAGACCAACATTGCAGACAGGGCGAGCCCCGGTTTTTCCGGGCTGCTGACCTATTCACCTTCCCGGCGGGCGGACTGCCGGGAGCAGGAGCAAATGACAGGTATGAACATCTCGAACGATATTCTTTCGGTCGACGCGGCGATGGTGCGGGCGCGCAGCGCCCAGGCCGGATACGAGGCGGGGGGCAGCCAGAGCCGCTATGACCGGGCTGCCCTTGCCGTCGGCTGGGCCATCATGCAGCCCGAACGCAACCGGCAACTGGCGGAACTGGCGGTCCGCAGCACCGGGCTGGGCAATGTCGCCGACAAGATCGTCAAGAACCATCGCAAGACGCTGGGTCTTTTGCGCGACATCCGTGGCGTGGCCACGCATGGCATCCTGTCCGACGACCCCGAAACCGGCATCGCCGAGATCGCGCGGCCCATCGGCGTGATCGGCGCGGTGGTGCCCTCGACCAACCCGGCCGCGACGCCGGCGAACAACATCATCAACGCGCTGAAATGCGGCAATGCCATCGTTCTGTCGCCCTCGCCCAAGGGGGTGGCCTGTTGCGAGATGCTGCTGGGGTTCATCCATGCCGAGTTCGACCGCATCGGCGAGGACCGCGACCTGGTGCAGGTGCTTCCAGGGCAAGGCAGCAAGGCCAAGACCCAGCGCCTGCTGGAGACCGCCGACCTGGTGGTCGTGACCGGCAGCCAGGACAATGTGCGGCGCGCCTATGAAAGCGGCACCCCCGCCATCGGCGTCGGCGCCGGCAATGTGGCGGTGATCGTGGACGAGACCGCCGACCTGGCCGATGCGGCGGGCAAGATCGCCGCCTCCAAGACCTTCGACAATGCGACATCCTGTTCGTCCGAAAATGCGCTGATCGTGGTGGATGCGGTCTATGACGCCTTCGCCGCTGCACTTGCGGCCGAAGGGGGCGCGGTCCTGCCGCCATCCGAAGCGCCGGGTATCGTGGCCCGGCTCTGGCAGGACGGGCATATGAACCGCGAGATCATCGCCAAGGATGCCGAGGTGATGATCGACCGGCTGGGGCTGGCCGGCAGGGTGCCGTCCGGCACCCGGCTGATCGCGGTCGAGACCGAGGGCATCGGTCCCGACCATCCGCTGTCGGGCGAAAAGCTCAGCCGCATCGCCGCGCTTTACCGCGCGCGGGATTTCGAGCACGCGGCGGAACTGGCGCGCCGCATCCTGAGCCATCAGGGCGCCGGCCATTCGGTCGGGCTGCATTCGCGCGACGCCGATCGCCCGCTGGCGCTTGGCCGCGACCTGCCGGTCTGCCGGGTCATCGTCAACCAGGCGCATTGCTTCGCGACCGGCGGAGCCTTCGACAACGGCCTGCCCTTTTCGCTGTCGATGGGTTGCGGCAGCTGGGGCGGCAACTCCATCGACGCCAATTTGAACTGGCGCCATTTCATGCAGCGCACCCGCGTCGTGCGGCCAATTCCCCCGCGCGAGCCGGCGCTTGACGAGATCTTCGGCAGCTATTGGCAGGAGGCGGGGAAATGAGGCTGGATCCGCTGAACCCGCCGCAGGGCACCACCCGCGACTGGCTGGACCATCGTGCCGCCGACCAGGGCCGGACGATCAGCCATGTCTTTCCCGAGGACGGCTCGGTCCTGACCTGGCGCGAATTGCGCGACGAGGCCGCCCGCATCGCCGGGCATCTGGCCGGGCTGGGCCTGGAGCGCGGCGAAAGCGTCGCGCTGATGATGCCCAATGGCCGCAATGCGGTGCTGGGCCTTTACGGCGCGCTTTACGGCGGCTTTCGGGCCACCATGATCAACCTGATCGCCGGCGCCGATGCCATCGGCTATGTGCTGTCGCATTCCGGCGCCCGCGCCCTGCTGGTCGATCCCGGCCAGCGCGCGCTGCTGGAGGCGGCGCTCGCCGCCCATCCTGCCGCGCCTGTGGTGATCGAGGCGGGTGCCGGCTTCGACTGGCCCGCCGGCTGCGCGCCGGCCGAGCCGCATCCGCATGGCGCCGCGGACGATGCGCTGCTGATGTATACCTCGGGCACCACCGGCCGGCCCAAGGGCGTGGTGCACAGCCATGCCAGCCTGCTGGCCGGCGGCTGGACCACGGCGTTGGCACATGAGCTGCGGCCCGAGGACCGGGCCTTGTGCGTGCTGCCCATCTATCACATCAACGGGCTTTGCGTGACCATCCTTGGCCCGCTGCTCTCGGGCGGCTCGGTGGTGGTCTGCGACCGCTTTTCGGCCAGCCGGTTCTGGGGCCTGTGCGACCGGCACGAGGCCAGCTGGTTCTCGGTCGTGCCGACGATCATCTCGCATCTGCTGCATGGCGAGGGCGAGCCGTCGCCGGCTGCCCGAGCGCGGCTGCGCTTCGGCCGCTCGGCCTCGGCGGCTCTGGCGCCTGAGGTGCAGTCGAGCTTCGAGCGCCGCTTCGGCATTCCCATCATCGAGACCATGGGCCTGACCGAGACGGCGGCCCAGATCCTGTCGAACCCGCTGCCGCCGGGCCTGCGCAAGATCGGCTCGCCCGGCCGGGCGGTGGGCAACCAGGTGGCGATCCTGTCGCCCGACCTGCGCCCGCTGCCGCCGGGCATCGAGGGCGAGATCGCCGTGCGCGGCGCCAATGTCATGCGCGGCTATCTGGGCGACCCGGCCGCGACCGCCGCCGCGCTGACCCCGGACGGCTGGCTGCGCACCGGCGACCTGGGCCAGATGGACGAGGAAGGCTACGTCTTCGTCACCGGCCGCCTGAAGGAGCTGATCATCAAGGGCGGCGAGAATATCGCCCCGCGCGAGATCGACGAGGCACTCTATACCCATCCCGACGTGATCGAGGCCGCGGCCTTCGCCCGCCAATGCGCCCGCTACGGCGAGCGGGTCGAGGCGGCCGTCACCCTGCGCCCCGGCTCGCCGCTTGGCGCGCCCGAGCTGATCTCGATCTGCGAGGAGCGGCTGGGGAAGTTCAAGTCGCCCGAGGTGATCCACCTGATGGCCGAGCTACCCAAGGGCCCCTCGGGCAAGATCCAGCGCCTGAAGCTGGCGCAACTGACACAATAGCGCCCGAGGGGCAGGAAGGAGGCGTCGTTTCCCAAGAACACGGCCCGCCGCCAGGAGCCCGAAGACCCGCCGGAGGAGGGCGGAGCTTCAACAGAGGACCGCGCAACGGGCCGCAAACGGACGTGCCAACACATCCAGCATAATCCAGGGAGGAGACATGCTAAGGCTTACCCGATTCAGGACGACGGACCGCGTTCTGTTCGTCATCTGCCTGATGTATCTGGTCACCTATATCGACCGGGTGAACATCAGCACCGCCGCCCCCGCCATGCAGGCCGAGCTGGGCCTGTCGAATTTCGAGTTGGGGCTGGCGTTTTCCGCTTTCGCCTATCCCTATGCGCTGTTCCAGATCCTCGGCGGCCGGCTGGGCGACCGGCTGGGACCGCACAAGACCCTGATCATCTGCGGCACCGTCTGGTCGGCCGCAACCGTGATGATCGGCTTCGTCGAGGGCGCGGTCTCGCTCATCATCGCGCGCGTGCTTCTGGGCATGGGCGAAGGCTCGGCCTTCCCGACCGCCACGCGGGCGCTGTCGAACTGGATGCCGGCCGAGAAGCGCGGCTTCGCGCAGGGCATCACCCATGCCTTCGCCCGTTTCGGCAATGCGCTGACCCCGCCGCTGATCGCCTTCCTGGTCATCGCGCTGTCCTGGCGGCATGCCTTCGTCATCGTCGGCCTGATCAGCTTCCTGTGGGTGGCGCTGTGGTGGTGGTATTTCCGCGACGATCCCCGCAGCCACAAGGGCATCACGCCCGAGGAACTGGAGGCCCTGCCGGACCAGAGGATCGTGGGCGAGCGCAAGACCCTGCCCTGGGGCCGGCTGCTCAAGCGGATGCTGCCGGTGACGATCACCGATTTCTGCTATGGCTGGACGCTGTGGCTGTTCCTGAACTGGATCCCGTCCTATTTCCTGCACCAGCACGAACTGGACCTGAAGAAATCCGCCATCTTCGCGGCCGGCGTCTTCCTGGCCGGGGTCGTGGGCGACCTGGCGGGCGGCTGGCTCAGCGACGGCATCCTGCGCCGCACCGGCAATGTCGCCCTGGCGCGGATCAGCGTGATCATCCTGGGCTTCCTGGGCGCCTTCGCCTGCATGTTGCCGGTGATGTTCTCGACCGATCTGGTGACGGTGGCGATCAGCCTCAGCGCGGCCTTCTTCTTCGCCGAGCTGATCGTGGCGCCGATCTGGGCCACGCCGATGGATATCGCGCCGCAATACTCCGGTACTGCCAGCGGTTTCATGAACTTCGGCTTTGGCCTGGCCGGGATGATCTCGCCTATCGTCTTCGGGCTGATCATCGACCTGACCGGACGCTGGGATCTGCCCTTTGCCGCCTCGCTGGTCTTGCTTCTGCTGGGCGCGGGCATGGCACTGTTCATCCGGCCTGACCGTCCGTTTCTCGACGATCCAGCGAACGAGGACGCGAACGAAGACAAGGATCTGGACTGCGATCCACAGATCGCCGGCGCAGTATCGAAATGAAGAAGGGACCTGCCCTGCCGGGCAGGTCCGATCCCCCCGCCACGCCAAACCAAGCCAAGCCAAGCCAAGCCAAATGGCATGCGAAGGATCACCCGGAGCAGTTCGATCGATGCCAGGGCCGATGCGAAATGTCTTTCCTTGGGATCGGCATGTTCCCGGTCTGGGCCGACAGCGAATTATGCGCGCCGCCATTGGATAATATACTGAAAATGCAAGGACAATAAAATGAGAATGACCACTGAGGAGTCTTTTGTGAAAGTTCTCCAGCTTCACGGGATCGAGCATGCGTTCGGGATCATCGGCTCTGCGATGATGCCTGTGTCGGACCTGTTTCCCAGGGCTGGGATCACGTTCTGGGACTGCGCGCACGAGACGAATGCCGGGATGATGGCGGACGGGTTCACCCGCTCGACCGGCCGGATGTCGATGGCGATCGCGCAGAACGGCCCCGGCGTGACCGGCTTCGTCACGCCGGTCAAGACCGCCTACTGGAACCACACCCCGCTGCTCTTGGTCACGCCGCAGGCGGCGAACCGCACCATCGGCCAGGGCGGCTTCCAGGAGATGGAGCAGATGCGCATCTTCGCCGATTGCGTCTGCTACCAGGAAGAGGTGCGCGACGCCTCGCGCATCCCCGAGGTCTTGAACCGGGTGATCATGCAGGCCTGGCGCAACTCGGCCCCGGCGCAGATCAACATCCCGCGCGACTTCTGGACCCAGGTCATCGACGTGGAGCTGCCGCAGGTGGTCGCCTTCGAGCGGCCCGCGGGCGGCGAGCAGGCGGTGGCCGAGGCGGCAAAGCTGCTGTCCGCGGCCGAGTTCCCGGTGATCCTGTCGGGCGCCGGCGTGGTGCTGTCGGGCGCGATCCCGGAGCTGGCCAGGCTGGCCGAGCGGCTGGATGCGCCGGTCTGCTCGAACTACCAGCACAACGACAGCTTCCCCGGCTCGCACCCGCTGGCCATGGGCCCCTTGGGCTACAACGGCTCGAAGGCGGCGATGGAGATCATCGCCAGGGCCGACGTGGTGCTGGCGCTGGGCACGCGCTTGAACCCGTTCTCGACCCTGCCGGGCTATGGCATCGACTACTGGCCGAAGGACGCCAGGATCATCCAGGTCGACATCAACGCCGACCGCATCGGGCTGACCAAGAAGGTCACGGTCGGCATCCAGGGCGACGCGGCCAAGGTGGCGCGCGGCATCCTGGCGCAGCTTGCCCCCACCGCCGGCGATGCCGGCCGGGCGGAACGCAAGGCGCTGGTGGCGCAGACCAGGTCCCGCTGGGCGCAGGAACTGTCGAGCCTGGACCACGAGGAGGACGATCCCGGCACCGAATGGAACGAGGACGCGCGCAGGCGCGACGCCGGGCTGATGAGCCCGCGCCAGGCCTGGCGGGCGATCATGCAGGCGGTGCCGAAGGAGGCGATCGTCAGCTCGGACATCGGCAACAACTGCGCCATCGGCAATGCCTACCCGAGCTTCGAGGCCGGGCGGAAATACCTGGCGCCGGGGCTGTTCGGGCCCTGCGGCTACGGCTTCCCGGCGATCCTGGGCGCCAAGATCGGCAATCCCTCGACGCCGGTGATCGGCTTTGCCGGCGACGGCGCCTTCGGCATCTCGATGAACGAGATGACCGCCTGCGGCCGCGAGGACTGGCCGGCGATCACCATGGTGATCTTCCGCAACTACCAGTGGGGGGCGGAAAAGCGCAACACCACGCTGTGGTACGACAACAACTTCGTCGGCACCGAGCTGGACCGCGACACCTCCTATGCGAAGATCGCCCAGGCCTGCGGGCTCGTCGGCGTGCAGGTGAAGAGCCAGGAGGAACTGACCGCGGCGCTGCACGATGCGGTCGAGCGGCAGATGAAGAACCGCGAGACCACCTTCATCGAGGTGCTGCTGAACCAGGAACTGGGCGAGCCCTTCCGCCGCGACGCGATGAAGAAGCCGGTGGTGGTCGCCGGCATCGACCCGGCCGACATGCGCCCCCAGCAGGGCGCGGCCTGAGGCGGGACGGCGGCGGAAGGCCGGGGCGTCCCCTGCCTTTCTCCGTTCCCAAATACCCCGGGGGGCGCTTGCGCGGCCCCATCGAGGGGCCGCGCAAGCGCGAGGGGGGCAGGGCCCCCCTCGGCGCC
>NZ_JRKO01000043.1 GCF_000763885.1 Paracoccus versutus
GACGGGGGCGGGAAAAGACCCGGCACCCCCGGCTGCACCTGCGCGACGCCCAGCCCGCACAGCACCAGGCCCAGCAGGACAAGCGCATATCTGGCGAAAACCATCCCGATCTCCGTTCTTGCCTGCCGCCACAGCAGCACAAGAGGATTGAGATCCGGTTAATTCGCGCAGGCAAAAGGCAGGACCAGCGGGAACGAGCCCGCCAGCGTCTGGATATGGATCAGCCCCGGCAGGACATGCAACTGCGCCCGGTGGCCGGGATGGCGGGCCAGGTCGGCGACGAATTGCATCGTGGCAGGCGCCGGCCCGTCCGGCGGCGGGCCGTCGCTGCCCGAGCGCTTCTCGCGATCCCCCAGCGCCACCAGCAGCGGCAGGGATGCGGGCGGGGCTTCCTGGGCCACGCGACGAATCAGCGCCTCGTCCCACCAGATCGAGGGGCTGATCGCGGCATGGCGGGCAAAGCCCTGCGGCCGCGCCAGCAGCGCGTAAAGCGTGAAGAGCCCGCCGAAACTGTGGCCCCAAAGCGTGCGGCGGGCGGGATCGACGGGCAGGCCGGCCTCGGCCGCCGCACGCAGCGGCCCGGTCAGGCGGTCGTGAAAGATCGCCGCGCCGCCGGCCGTGCGGCCTTCGTGGACATGGTCGGGGCGCAGGCCGTCGCCCGGCCCCTCGGGCGCGGTGAAGTCCAGCGTCCGCAGCTCGCGCGCGAATTGGCGGTCGGTGTCATAGCCGATGCCGACGATCATCAGTCCGGGGGCCAGCGCCAGATGCTCGGGCGCCAGGAAATCGAAGGCGGCATTGCCGTCCAGCATGTAAAGCACCGGCCAGCCCCCGGCCGGCGCCGGCGCCCTGGGCACCGCCAAAAACAGCCGGTAGCCGGGGCCGACCGCCACCACCTTCTGCGACAGCGCATGCGTCGGCGCCCCGGTCTGAAAGATGCGCAGTTCGGCCTGCTTCCTGGCGTGATCCGGCCCGACCTGTCCAAGCTGCGACATGATGCGACAATTCCCCCTGTTCACAAAGCCCTGCATCCTTGCCGGCGTTAGTTGACAAGGACGGTCAGGAATATAGGTTGCCCGCTGACCGAAGCCAGCCCTGATCGGGGTCAGCCAAAGCGAGTCCTGTTCTGTTTTCAAGGAGTTTCTCATGGCATATCCATCGCGCCCCGCCCTTCGCGCCCTGCTGGGGGCCTCGGCGCTTGCGCTTTCGGTGATCGCGGGCCCCGTTCTGGCCGAAACCGTCTTTACCAAGCCGCTGGTCGATTTCGCCGGCCGCGTCAGCGCCGGCGGCGTCGATCGCGCCCCGGTGTTCAAGGGCGGCAAGGCGGTGATCGAGGGCCAGAACCTGATCCCCGGCCAGACCGTGACGCTGATGCGCGGCAGCAAGGCGCTGAACGCCGAGCCGATCACCGTCGATGCCGAGGGCGGGTTCAGCTTTGCGCTCGACATCGACGCCGAGGCCGAGACGGGCCTGCAGCCCATCGTCGTCATCACCGAGAACCCGGCCTCGGCCGAGGTGGTCGAGCTGAAGATCTCGCCCGAGGTGCCGGTCGCGGGGGCCGAGAAATTCGCCGTCGCCAGCGAGCCGGTGGTGCGCGGGCTCTACCAGGTGAAGTTCAGCGAGGCCGCGAATGCCGCCTTCGTGACCAGCGCCGTCGGCCGCCCGCCGGTCAAGGAGGCCAAGCTGGTCAAGATCAACCCCGAGACGCTGAAGATCGAGGCCGAGGCCACCCCCGGCGCCGCGCCCGCCCGTCCCGACGGCAGCGACGGCGGCCTGTTCGCGGTCTATGGCGTCGATGTGGACGAGGCGAACGGCAATGTCTGGGTGACGAATACCCGCCAGGACACGGCCGCGGTCTACAAGCAGTCCGACCTGTCGCTGGTCAAGCAGTTCGAGCCGGGCGCCGTCCCCCATGCCCGCGACGTCGTGGTAGACGAGGCCAACGGCCGCGCCTATGCCAGCGCCACCGGCACGCCCGAGATCAAGGTCTTCGACACCAAGACCCTGGAGCCCTTGGAGCCGATCACCATCAAGTCGCAGATCCGGGGCGAGGAATTCTCGACCATGGCGCTGGACATCGACGAACCGGGCGGCAAGCTGGTGACGGTCAGCCTGTCCACGCCCGAGGCGGCGGTGGTCGACCTGGCCTCGGGCGAGGTCAAGGTGATCGCGCTGCCGGGTGCCAAGGCGGCCTCGGGCGTGGCCTACGACCCGCAGGAGGGGCTGATCTTCGTCGCCTCGCAAGCCACCGACAACCTGCTGATCGTCAAGGCCGAGACCGGCGAAGTCCTGCATGACGTCGCCGTGGGCGCCGGCCCGCTGAACGTCGCCTTCGAGCCGGTGGGCCGCCTGGCCTATGTCGCCAACCGCGGCGCCGGCACCATCACCGTGGTCAGCCCCGCGGGCGAGATCGTGGCGAACCTGGACGCCGGCAGCCTGCCCAACCAGCTGCGCGCCGACGGCAAGGGCAATGTCTGGGCGGTCAACAAGTCGCGCGGCGAAAACGACGAGGCGGGCGACCGCATCTGGCGCATCACCCCCGCCACGGAGTAAGAGGGGCGCTGACCCTGCCGGGGCGCCCGCATGCGCGCCCCGGCGCATGAGCCAACGGACCCGCCATGACCCTGACCCGCCCGCTGCTTGCCGCATTCGCCCTGATCGCCTGGCTTGGCCCTGCCGCGGCGGATGTGGTGGCCACCGACATCCTGGGGCGCGAGGTGCATCTGCCCGAGCCCGCCCGCCACATCGTGCTGGGCGAGGGGCGGCACCTGTCGGTGCTGGGGCTGATCCACGACGATCCGGTGGCGCTGGTTTCCGGCTGGCGGCTGGACAAGGCGCTGGACGAGCCGACCATGCAGGCCTACCGCGAGAAATTCCCCGACATCGACCAGATCCGCCCGGTCGGCTCGGGCAATCGCGACATCTCGGCCGAGGCGATCATCGCGCTGCATCCCGACCTGGTGGTGCTGACGCTGATCGACCGGAACGACCCCGGCATGGAGGTCGCCCGCCAGCAGATCGAGGCGGCGGGCATCCCGGTCGCCTATGTCGATTTCTTCTCGCATCCGCAGGAGAACTCGATCCCCAGCCTGCGCATCCTGGGCAAGCTGACCGGCGCCGAGGAACGCGCCGAGGAATTCGCCGAGTTCTACGACAGCCGGCTGGCCCGCATCCGCGACCGGCTGGCCGACCCCGAGATCGCCCGGCCGCGCGTGTTCTTTCACGTCCATGCGGCGCCGCAGAACTGCTGCTCGACCGTCGGCAGCGGGGTGTTTCACGACTTCATCACCACGGCCGGCGGGCAGAACATCGGCCATGACACCGTCAAGGGCGTGCTGGGCAACGTCAGCCTGGAATACCTGATCGGCGCCGACCCGGACGTCTATATCGCCACCGGCGGCACGCATATGGCGGCGCGGGGCGGGCTGGTTCTGGGCTCGGGCGTGGATGCCGAGACCGCGCAGGCCAGCTTTCAGCGGCTGATCGCAGCGCCGGGCTTTGCCTCGCTGCGCGCGGTAGAGCAGGGGCGCACGGCCGGCGTCTGGCACCTGTTCAACGATTCGCCGGTGCATATCGCGCTGATAGAATACCTGGCCAAGACCTTTCATCCCGACCTGTTCCAGGACGTCGATCCCGCCAAGACCCTGGCCGAGATCAACGCCCGCTTCTCGCCCGTCATCGTGCCGGGAACATGGTGGGTGACGCCGGAACAATGAGCGACGCGACGCTGCAACGCTATCACCGGCAAGGCCGGCGCAACGCCCTTCTGGTGGCGGTGCTGGGCCTTGCCGCGCTGGCGGCGCTGCTGCTGGACCTGGTCACGGGCCCGGCCGGCCTGCCCCTGGCCGATACGCTGCGGGCGCTGACCGGCGGCGAGGTGGCGCGCGGCACCCAGGTCATCGTCTGGGACGTGCGCCTGCCCGTGGCCTGCATGGCGCTGCTGGTCGGCGCGGCGCTGGCGCTGGCCGGGGCCGAGATGCAGACCGTGCTGGAAAACCCCCTGGCCGAGCCCTTCACGCTGGGCGTGTCCTCCTCGGCCGCGCTTGGCGCCGCGGTGGCGATCGTGCTGGGCCTGACCCTGCCCGGCCTGCCCGCGGTCTGGAGCGTCTCGGGCAACGCCTTCCTGTTCGCGCTTGGCGCGCTGGGGCTGTTGCAACTGTTGGGCCGCATCCGCGGCGGCGGCCCCGAGGTGCTGATCCTGTTCGGCGTGGCGCTGAACTTCACCGCCGCCGCGCTGCTGTCCTTGCTGCAATTCGTCGCCTCGGCCGATGCGCTGCAACAGCTGGTGTTCTGGACCATGGGCAGCCTGGCTTCGGCACAATGGCCGGGCGTGGTGCTGATCGGCGTGGTGCTGGCGGTGGCGGTGCCGTTTTCCTTTCGCGCGGCGTGGAAGCTGACCGCGCTGCGGCTGGGCGAGGACCAGGCGAAAAGCTTCGGCGTCGATGTGGCCGGCCTCAGGCGCTGGACGCTGCTGCGGGTCAGCCTGCTTGCCGCCTCGGCCGTGTCCATGGTCGGCGTCATCGGCTTCGTCGGCCTGGCCGGGCCGCATATCGCCCGCATGCTGGTCGGAGAGAACCACCGCGTCTTCCTGCCCGCCAGCATCCTGACCGGGGCGCTGGTCATGTCGCTGGCCTCGACGCTCAGCAAGACGCTGGTGCCGGGGGTGCTGCTGCCGGTCGGCCTCGTCACCTCGCTGATCGGGCTGCCGATCTTTTTCGCGCTGATCCTGCGCGGCAGGCGGCGCTGATGCAGGGGCTGCTGGCGCAGGGCATCTCGGTGCGCTACGGCGCGCGCAGCGTGCTTGCGGGGCTGGACCTGCCCTTGCTGCGGCCGGGCGAGGTCACGGTGCTGGCCGGGCCGAACGCGGCCGGGAAATCCACGCTTCTGCGCGCCATCGCCCAGTTGCAGCCCCATGGCGGGCAGGTGCTGCTGGACGGGCAGGACCTGGCCCATGTGCCGATGCGCGACCGCGCCCGGCTGATCGGCTTCATGCCGCAAAGCCTGCCGTCAAGCTCGTCGCTGGTGGCGCTGGAAAGCGTGATCGCGGCGCTGCGGGCGGGCGAGACCCTGGGCGCGCGCCAGGCCGATGCGGCCGCCATGGCGGTGCTGGACAAGCTGGGCATCGGCGCGCTGGCGCTCGAGCCGCTGTCGGCGCTCTCGGGCGGGCAGCGGCAGATGGTCAGCCTGGCGCAGGCCATCGTGCGCGACCCGCGCCTGCTGCTTCTGGACGAGCCGACCAGCGCGCTGGACCTGGCGCGGCAGGTGCGGCTGCTTTCCGAACTGCGGCGCCTGGCGGGCGAGGGGCGCATCGTCGTCGCCGTGCTGCACGACCTGGCGCTGGCGGCGCAATGGGCCGACCGCATCGTGCTGATCCACGGCGGCCATACCCATGCCGAAGGCGCACCGGAACAGGTGCTGACCCCGCAGCTGCTGGCCCAGGTCTATGGCGTCGAGGCGCGGGTCGAGCGCTGCTCGCGCGGGCGGATCATGGTGCTGATCGACGGCGAACACGCGCCGGGCTGACCCCTAGTTCGCCCGCTGCCTCGAACGAAAGGGCAAGGGCGCGACGGGAATGCCGTCCTCCAGCAGCTTGCGGGCCTCTTCCAGCTTCGCCTCGCCATGGATCGCGCGTTCGGGCGCCAAGCCCTCGTGCATGGCGCGGGCCTCGGCGGCAAAGGACATGCCGACGTAATCCGAGGTTTCCTCGACATGGCGGCGCAGCTTTTCCAGCGCCGCCTCATGGTCGTTGCGGGGGTTGTGCAGGTCGGGGGCATCGTCGCGGCCATGCGCCACGCGCGGCGCCATCAGCGCCTTGTCCACCTGGGCCGAGCCGCAATGCGTGCAAGTGACCTGCCCCGCGGCGCGCAGGGCGTCGAACCCGTCCGAGGACCGGAACCAGCCATCGAAATCATGGCCTTTTTCACAGCGCAGGGCATAGCGGATCATCGCGACTCCTTTCCCCTTGAATATCGGGCCGGGCAAGGGCTTATGCAAGGCCGCGCCGCGCCAGCGCCTTGATCCGCGCGACCAGCGTGGCGGGATCGCCAGCCCGTGCCAAAAGCAGCGCCCGCGCCGCCTCGCCCATGCGGCGCTGGCCCGCGCCGTCCTGCGCCAGGGCGGCCAGCAGCTGCGGCAGCGCCTCGGCCGTGCAGCCCCGCGCCGCGCCCGCCGCCGCCAGGTCGGCATAGTCGCCGGCATGGTTGGCCACATGCGGCCCGTGCAGGATGGCACAGCGCCAGGCCGCCGGCTCCCATGGCGTATGGCCGCCGTGATCGGCAAAGGAGCCGCCGGTGATGCAGATGCCGGCGGCGCGATACCATGCCGCCATCTCACCCAGCGTATCGGCCAGCAGCACCGGCGCGCCAAGCCCGCCGCCCTGGCTGCGGCGGACGAAATCCAGGCCCCGCGCCGCGATCAGCGCCGCCACGGCGTCGCCGCGGCGGGGATGGCGCGGCGCCAGGATCAGCCGCAGGTCCGGCACCGCCGCGCGCGCCGCGGCCCAGGCGTCCAGCATCGGCGCATCCTCGCCCTCATGGGTCGAGGCCGCCAGCACGGTGCGCGCGCGCTCCGGCCCGTCCTCGCCCGGCTCGACCTGGGCGGGGGCCAGCAGCTTCAGGTTCAGCCGCGGCGTCAGCGCGCCCGCCCGCAGCCCCAGCGCCAGAAGCCGCGCCTCGCTGTCCGCATCCTGCGCCGACAGCGCGTCGATGCGGGCCAGCATCGGCCCGATCAGCCCCGGCAGCCGGCCCCAGCGCGCCGCCGAGCGGGCCGAGATGCGCGCGCCCACCACCACCTGCGCCACGCCCCGCGCCGCCGCCATGGCCGAACGGTTGGGCCAAAGCTCGTTCTCGACCGTGACCAGCACCGCGGGCCGCAGCCGGTCCAGAAAGCGCCCGACGGCCTGCGGCACGTCCAGCGGCGCCAGCGCGCAGGGATGGCCCAGCCGCCGCGCCAGCGCGCGCCC
Organism: Paracoccus versutus; assembly: GCF_000763885.1. Classification (GTDB taxonomy): domain Bacteria; phylum Pseudomonadota; class Alphaproteobacteria; order Rhodobacterales; family Rhodobacteraceae; genus Paracoccus; species Paracoccus versutus. Next base: position 6,959 of record NZ_JRKO01000043.1, read on the forward strand.
GGTCAGGCTGTTGGTCGTCACCACCAGGGGAAAGTCCCGCGCCAGCGCCTCGGCCAGCACCTGAACCGAGTTCAGCTCGCCCACGCTGGCCGCATGCAGCCAGATCCCGCCCGGCGCGGCCTCGGGGCCGGACAGCGCCAGCCGCTCGCGCCAATCCGCCCCGGCCAGCGGCGCGGCCAGGCCCAGCGCCCCGCCGGCCAGCGCCGTGGCGCCGCGCCAGATCAACGCAGGGCGGCCTCGGCAGCCTCGCGGATGGCACGGATGTTCTCGCCATAGGGCGCGCTGTTCGACACCGAACCGCCGCGGAACACGGCCGAGCCGGCGACCAGCACATCCGCCCCCGCCGCCGCGACCAGCGGCGCGGTCGCGGGATCGACGCCGCCGTCGATCTCGATATGCACCGGGCGGTCGCCGATCATGGCGCGCAATTCGCGCACCTTCTCGACCTGGCTGTGGATGAACTTCTGCCCGCCGAAGCCGGGGTTCACCGTCATCACGCAGATCAGGTCGACATCGTCCAGCAGCGGCCGCGCGGCTTGCGCCGGGGTGCCGGGGTTCAGCGCCAGCCCGGCCCTGGCGCCGGCGCCGCGAATGGCCTGAAGCGTGCGGTGGACATGCGCCCCGGCCTCGACATGGGCGGTGATGATGTCGCTGCCCGCCTCGGCGAAGGCCTCGATATAGGGATCGACCGGGGCGATCATCAGGTGCACGTCCATCACGCCGCGGATATGCGGCCGGATCGCCTTGCACATGGCGGGGCCGAAGGTCAGGTTCGGCACGAAATGCCCGTCCATCACATCGACATGGACCCAGTCGGCGCCCTGGTCCTCGACGGCGCGGCATTCCTGGCCGAAATTGGCGAAATCCGCGGAAAGGATGGAAGGCGCGATCTTGATGCGGCGGTCGAACGTCATGTCTGGCTCCCTGCAATGCCCCTGGTCCCGGTTATCGTCCCGGCCGGCCGGCCGTCAACAGGCCTGAAGGTCGCATTTCTCCGTTTTCCAAATACCCCGCGGGGGTCCGGGGGCGCGAAGCCCCCGGCTTCCCCCTTGGGCTTTCCGCCGCATGGCCTATATTGGGGCCAAGGCGCCAGGCCGCAGCCGGCCCCCGCGCATCCCTATTCCGAAGGACCTGTGATGACCGAAACGAAGGAAATTTCCTGGGACGACAGCATGCTGCCCTTCCAGCTGGAGCGCTCGGACATGCGCGGCCGCGTCGCGCGCCTCGGGCCCCTGCTCGAACACATCCTGTCGCGCCACGACTACCCGGTCCCGGTCAGCGCCATGGTGGCGGAACTCACCACCCTGGCCGCGCTGATCGGCCAGACCATCAAGCTGCGCTGGAAGCTGTCGCTGCAGGTGCGCGGCAACGGTGCCATCCGCACCATCGCCACCGACTACTACGCCCCCGAGACCGAGGGCGCCCCCGCCCGCATGCGCGCCTGGGCCAGCTTCGACGCCGAGCGCCTGCAAGACGGCCTGCCCGGCTTCGACCAGCTGGGCCAGGGCTATTTCGCGGTGCTGATCGACCAGGGCGAGGGCACGACCCCCTACCAGGGCCTGACCCCGCTGGCCGGCGGCTCGCTTGCCAGCTGCGCCCAGACCTATTTCGAACAGTCCGAGCAACTGCCGACCCGGTTCGAGCTGACGGTGGGCCGCGCACGCCTGCCCGGCCAGCACCAGGACCATTGGCGCGCCGGCGGCATCATGCTGCAGACCCTGCCGGCCGGCAGCCATGCCGGGCCCGAGGGCGACCTGCAATCCGCCGACATCCTGCAAGGCGCGCAATCCGAGGACTGGAACCGCGCCACCACGCTGATGGCCACGGTCGAGGCGATGGAGCTGGTCGACCCGGCCCTGCCGCTGCCCAACCTGGTCTTCCGCCTGTTCCACGAGGAAGAGCCGACCGCCTTCGCCGCGCAGCCGCTGGTCTTCGGCTGCTCCTGCAATGCCGAGCGGGTGCGCAGCACGCTGTCGATCTATTCGGCCAAGGACATCGGCCACATGACCAATGACGACGGCATCGTCACCGCCGATTGCCAGTTCTGCGGCGCGCATTACGAATTCGACCCGAAAAGCCTGGGCTTCGAGGCGGTGATCGACGCCGAGGGCAACCCCCTGCCCAAGGGCGGGGCCGGGGAAAGCCGGGCCGCGCTTTGATGGGAACGATCCGCGAGACATTGACGCGGGCCCTGTCGGGAACGACGGGGCCCTCGTCGGATTTCGACTTCGGCGGCGCCCCGCCGGGCGAGGTGGCGCTGCGCCCGGCCGGCGTGCTGGCCGCCTTCGACGCGGTGGACGGGCGGCTGATCCTGACCAAGCGCGCCAGCAGTCTGCGCCACCATCCCGGCCAGATCGCCCTGCCCGGCGGCAAGGTCGATCCCGGCGATGCCGACGAGATCGCCGCCGCCCTGCGCGAGGCGCATGAGGAGGTGGGCCTCGACCCCGCCCGCGTCGAGGTGCTGGGCACCATGCCGGCGCATCGCACCATCACCGGCTTTGCCATGACCCCGGTGCTGGCGCTGGTCCACGGCCCCTTCGCCCCCGTCCCCGAGATGGGCGAGGTCGAGGAGGTGTTCACCGTCCCCTTCGCCCATGTATCCGACCCGGCGAACTACCATGTCGAGGGCCGGATCTGGCGCGGGGCGCGGCGCGACTATTACGTCGCCCCCTGGGGCCCCTATTATATCTGGGGCGCCACCGCCCGCGTTCTGCATTCCCTTGCGACAAGGATTGCCCGATGACCCGGCTGACCGCGCCCTTCCTCGACGACCCGGCCCTGGGGCAGGTGCTGGCCGCGCTGGCGGCCCAGGGCGCGCAGGCGCTGATCGTCGGCGGCGCGGTCCGAAACGCGCTTCTGGGCGAGCCGGTGGCGGATGTGGACATCTCGACCTCGGCCCGGCCCGAGGAGACCGTGCGGCTGGCCGAGGCGGCCGGCCTGCGCAGCGTGCCCACCGGCATCGAGCATGGCACCGTCACCGTCATCGCCGATGGCCGCGGCTTCGAAGTCACCAGTTTCCGCCGCGACGTGGAAACGGATGGCCGCCGCGCCGTCGTGGCCTATTCCGACCGCATCGAGGATGACGCGCAGCGCCGCGACTTCACCATGAACGCGCTTTACGCCACCGTCTCGGGCGAGGTGCTGGACCCGGTGGGCGGCCTGCCCGACCTGGCGGCGCGCCGGCTGCGCTTCGTCGGCGACCCGCGCGCGCGCATCGCCGAGGACTATCTGCGCATCCTGCGCTTCTTTCGCCTACTGGCCTGGTATGGGCGCGAGGCCGACCTGCACGCGCTGGCCGCCTGCCGCGAATTGCGCCAGGGGCTTGCCGGCATCTCGAAGGAACGCATCGGCCACGAGATGCGCAAGCTGCTCGACGCCCCCGACCCTTCCCCCGCCATGGCGCTGATGGCCGAGGCGGGCGTGCTGCCGCTGGTCCTGCCCGGTGCGGATGCCAGCGACCTGCCCGACCTGATCGAGGTCGAGCGGGAATACGGCACCGGCGCCCTGCCCTGCTGGCCGCGCCGGCTGGCGCTCTTGGGCGCGCCGAACCCGGCCGAGGCGCTGCGCCTGTCGCGGGACGAGGCCCGCACCCAGGACCGGATCGCGCAGGCGCTGGCCATGCCCGCGCCGGCCGCCGCCTATCGCCTGGGCCGCGCGAACGCCGCGCAATCGGTGCTGATCCGTGCCGCCCGCGGCGACAGGCCGGCCTTCGGCTGGTGCCACGAACTGGCACGCGGCGCCGCGGCGAAATTCCCGCTGACCGCCCGCGACCTGATGCCCGAACTGTCCGGCCCTGCCCTGGGCGAGGCGCTGCGCCGGGCCGAGGACGCCTTTGTCGAAAGCGATTTCACCCTGCCGCCCGAGGCGCTGCTGCGGATCGCCCTGCAACAAGAGGCCCGCGCCTGATGCATGATTTCTTCGCCCGCATGATCGACGCCTTCCGCCCGGCCGAGGGTCCGCCGCCGCGCAGCCTGCTCGCGTTCTTCCGCTGGTGCCTGTCGGGCGCCTGGCCGGGGCTGACGCTGGCGGCGGTGGCCTCGGCGCTGGGGGGCATCGCCGACGTGGTCTCGGCCGTGCTGCTGGGCTGGGTGGTGGATGCGGTGGTCTCGACCCCCGCGGATCGGATCTGGGCGGACCAGGGCGGGCTGATCCTGGGCTTTGCCGCCTTCTTCCTGCTGATCCGCCCGGCGATCTTCGGGCTTTCCACCGCCAGCTCCAGCGTCATCATCGGGCCGAACATCCTGCCGCTGGTGCTGTCGCGGCTGCATCGCTGGACCATGGGCCATGCGGTGACCTTCTTTGACAACGACTTTGCCGGCCGCATCGCGCAAAAGCAGATGCAGACCGCCCGCGCCGTGACCGACGTGGCGACCGAATTCGTCAACGTGGTGGCCTTTGCCCTGGCCTCGGTGATCGGCTCTGCCGCCTTCCTGGTCTCGGTCGATGGCTGGGGCGCGCTGGCGCTGATGGTCTGGCTGGGCTCATACGTGCTGCTGATCCGCTTCTTCCTGCCGCGCATCCGCACGCGCTCGGCCAGCCGGGCCTCGGCGCGGGCGATGGTCACGGGGCAGGTCGTGGACACGATCACCAACATCAAGACCGTCAAGCTTTTCGCCCATGCCGAGCACGAGGACCGCGCCGCGCTTGGCGCCATGGCCGGTTTCCGCGAACGCGCGCTGGACTTCGGCCGGGTCAGCACCTGGTTTCGCCTGTCGCTGATGACCATCGCCGGCGCGCTGCCGGTGATCCTGGTCGGCGGCACCATCCTGTTGTGGCGGCAGGGCATGGCCACCGCGGGCGACATCGCCGCCGCCGGCGCCATCGCCATGCGGCTGGCGCAGATGACCGGCTGGGTCAGCATGGCGCTGATGGGGGTCTGGGGCAGCATCGGCGAGGTCGAGGACGGCATGAAGACCCTGGCCCCGCCCCATGCCCTGACCGATGCGCCCGACGCCATCGCCCTGGGCCGGGTCGCGGGCCGGATCGACTTCGACCATGTGGATTTCGCCTATGGCCGCGGTGAAGGCGGCATCAGCGACCTGGACCTGCATGTCGCGCCCGGCGAAAAGCTGGGCATCGTCGGCGCCTCGGGGGCGGGGAAATCGACCATGGTCTCGCTGCTTTTGCGGCTTTACGACGTGGAAAGCGGCGCGGTGCGGGTGGACGGCCACGACGTGCGCGCGGTGACGCAGGAAAGCCTGCGCCGCAACATCGCCATGGTCACGCAGGAAACCGCGATGTTCAACCGCTCGGCGCGCGAGAACATCCTGTATGGCCGCCCCGATGCGACCGAGGAGGAAATCGTCGCCGCCGCCACGGCCGCCGAGGCGCATGAGTTCATCCTGAAGCTGCGCGACCACATGGGCCGCACCGGCTATGACGCGCATCTGGGCGAACGCGGCGTCAAGCTGTCTGGCGGCCAGCGCCAGCGCATCGCATTGGCCCGCGCGCTGCTGAAGGACGCACCGATCCTGGTCCTGGACGAGGCGACCAGCGCGCTGGACAGCGAGGTCGAGGCGCAGGTCCAGGACGCGCTGCACCGCGCCATGCGGGGCAAGACGGTGCTGGCCATCGCCCACCGGCTCTCGACCATCGCCGAGCTGGACCGCATCGTCGTGCTGGAGGCCGGGCGCATCGTCGAACAGGGCGCTCATGCCGAGCTGCTGGCGCTGGACGGCACCTATGCGCGCTACTGGAACCGCCAGTCGGGCGGCTTCCTGGGCACCGAGGACGATGCGGCGGAGGCCGCCGAGTGACGCTCTGGACCGTCGAGCGGCTGGGCCGCAAGGGCGACGGCGTCGCCATCAGCGGCGATCGGCGCGCGCTGGCCGCGCTGGTCCTGCCCGGCGAACAGATCGAGGGCGAGGCCGAGGCCGGCCGCATCGCCGCCCCGCGCATCGTGACGCCTTCGGCCGAGCGGGTGCGGCCGCCCTGCCAGCATTACCGCGCCTGCGGCGGCTGTTCGCTGATGCATGGCTCGGACGATTTCGTGAAGGCATGGAAGGTCGGCGTGGTGGCCGAGGCGTTGCGGGCGCAGGGGCTTTCGGCGCCGGTCGCGGGGGTGCATGTCTCGCCGCCGCGCTCGCGCCGGCGGGCGGTGTTGTCGGGGCGGCGCACGAAGAAGGGCGCGCTCGTGGGCTTTCACGCCCGCGCCTCGGACGTGATCGTGGACATCGCCGATTGCCATGTGCTGCGGCCGGCGATCCAGTCCGCGCTGCCCTTGCTGCGGCAGCTGGTGACGGCCGGCGCCTCGCGTTCGGCCGAGCTGTCGCTGACCGTGACCGAGACTCCGGCGGGGCTGGACCTGGCCGTCTCCGGCGGCAAGCCGATGGAGCCGGCGCTGTTCCAGGCCCTCGCGGCGCTGGCCGACCAGGGCGACCTGGCGCGGCTGGGCTGGGACGGGCAGGCGATCACCCGCCGCCCGCCGGCGCTGGCCATGGGCCGGGCGCGGGTGGTGCCGCCGCCGGGCGCTTTCCTGCAAGCCACCGCCGAGGGCGAGGCCGCGCTGCTGGCCGCCGTGCGCGGCATGGTGGGGAACGCCGGGCGGGTGCTGGACCTGTTCGCGGGCTGCGGCACCTTCTCGCTGCCCCTGGCCGAGACGGCCGAGGTCCATGCCGTCGAGGGGTTGGCCGCGCCGTTGCAGGCGCTGGATGCCGCCGCCCGGCAGGCACCGGGCCTGCGCCGAATCACGACCGAGATTCGCGACCTGGCGCGCCGCCCGCTGATGCCCGACGAGCTGGCCTATGACGCAATCGTGATCGATCCGCCCCGCGCCGGGGCCGAGGCGCAGGCGCGCGAGATCGCCCGCGCGCAGGTGCCGCGGCTCGCCTGGGTCAGCTGCGACCCCGTCACTTTCGCAAGGGATGCGCGGATTCTCGCCGAGGGAGGCTATGGGTTGTGCCGGCTGTTCGTGGTCGACCAATTCCGCTGGTCGCCGCATGTCGAGACCGTGGCGGAGTTTCGCCGACGCTAGCGAAATTTTAATCTCTGTGGTATTTCATAACAAAACGAAGCGCATAGCGCACACAGAGGGCAGTGATGATTCGGGCAATACGCGCATTTTTCGCGGTTGTCGCAGTAGCCGTTTTGGCAAGCTGCGGCGGGGGCGACAGCCTGCAACCCAGCAAGACCTATCAGGGGCCGCCGATCACGCAGATCGTGGTCAAGAAGGCCGATCGCAAGATGTATCTGGTCAGCGGCAAGGAGGTCGTCAAAAGCTACAAGATCGACCTGGGCAACCAGCCGTTTGGCCACAAGCAATTCGAAGGCGACGGCCGCACGCCCGAGGGCCTGTATTTCATCGACCGCTTCAACCCGCGCAGCCGTTACCACCTGTCGGTCGGCATCTCCTATCCTTCGGCGCAGGACGTGGCCAATGCGGCGGCGCGCGGCCAGCGGCCAGGCGGCGACATCTTCATCCACGGCCTCGGCCCCGAGGGGCGGGCGCTGAACCGGCCGGACTGGACCGCCGGCTGCATCGCCGTCACCGACCAGGAGATCGAGGAGATCTTCACCATGCTGCGGCCGGGCGTGCCGATCTTCATCTATCCCTGACGCCGCCCGAGGACGAGACAGGCCCCGCGCATCAGCGCGGGGCCTTGCCATGTCCGAAGGCCGGGACGGCGGCGAACTGGCGGCCAGCCCCGGCCGGCGCGGCTGACGCATCGGCCATGAACAACGCCCGTGGTCTTCGCGCCGCCTGCACCGGCAGGGCGATCCGGCCGGGCGGGCGGGTCGGGTGAACCGAAGCCTCGCGGCAAAATAACGAGTTGCACAAGGGCGATGCCTGCCTGTAGGTAAAAAATTGACTGAATCACTTGGGTATTATCAGTCGCTTCTTCACCTATTCGCGGAGATCATCCATGAGATCGCTATTTGCCCCCGCCCTTCTGGCCGCCACCTTCGCCGGCGCCGGCGCCCAGGCCCAGGATTTCGGCTATGAAGCATTCGAGCCTTCGGTGAACCATATCGACCTCGAGACCTGTCCCGCCCGCGTGACGGCCAAGGAGGTCTTCTGCCGCGCCACGCTTCTGAACGACACCGTCTATGTCTATGTCTTCGAGGACACCGACGAGATGAAATACGTCGAAATGCTGGCCTTCGAGGCAGGCGAATACGAGATCACCTTCAAATAACAATCCGGGGCACGGGATCCGGGGGACCGAAGCGGCCAACGTGCTGCGCCCTACAGGATCGGTCCCACGACGGCATTTTCCGGCCAGCCTCGGCCGGCCGGACATGACGGCACCTGGCACCGAATGCCGCATCCTTGCTCCGGCTCTCTTCGCGAGTTGGCATACGCCGCCGACGGAGCGCAGAGCGGCAGCGGTCCTGACCGGACGCCGCTTGCAGGCCGGGCGGGAAGGCGGAACCCGGCACCGAATGCCGCATCCTTGCTTCGGCCTCTTCGCGAACCGGCATGCGCCACCGATGGGGCGCGGGGCGGCAGCGGTCCTGACCGGATGCCGCTTGCAAGCCGGACGGGAAGGCGGAACCCGGCACCGAATGCCGCATCCTTGCTCCGGCTCTCTTCGTGAACCGGCATGCGCCGCCGACGGGGCGCGGCGGCGGCAATGGCCCTGACCGGGCGCCGCTTGCAGGCCGGGCGGGAAGCTGGAACCCGGCACCGGATGCCGCATCATGCTCCGGCCCTCTTCGCGAACCGGCATGCGCCACCGACGGGGCGCGGGGCGGCAATGGCCCTGACCGGGCGCTGCTTGCAGGCCGGGCGGGAAGGCGGAACCCGGCACCGATGCCGCATCCTTGCTCCGGCCCTCTTCGCGAACCGGCATGCGCCACCGACGGGGCGCGGCGGCGGCAATGGCCCTGACCGGGCGGCTTGCAGGCCGGGCGGGAAGCTGGAACCCGGCACCGATGCCGCATCATGCTCCGGCTCTCTTCGTGAACCGGCATGCGCCACCGACGGGGCGCGGCGGCGGCAATGGCCCTGACCGGGCGGCTTGCAGGCCGGGCGGGAAGCTGGAACCCGGCACCGATGCCGCATCATGCTCCGGCTCTCTTCGTGAACCGGCATGCGCCACCGACGGGGCGCGGCGGCGGCAATGGCCCTGACCGGGCGGCTTGCAGGCCGGGCGGGAAGCTGGAACCCGGCACCGATGCCGCATCATGCTCCGGCTCTCTTCGTGAACCGGCATGCGCCACCGACGGGGCGCGGCGCGGCAATGGCCCTGACCGGGCGCTGCTTGCAGGCCGGGCGGGAAGCTGGAACCCGGCACCGATGCCGCATCCTTGCTCCGGCCCTCTTCGCGAACCGGCATGCGCCGCCGACGGGGCGCGGCGCGGCAATGGCCCTGACCGGGCACCGCTTGCAGGCCGGGCGGGAAGGTAGAACCCGGCACCGATGCCGCATCCTTGCTCCGGCCCTCTTCGCGAACCGGCATGCGCCACCGACGGGGCGCGGCGGCGGCAATGGCCCTGACCGGGCACCGCTTGCAGGCCGGGCGGGAAGGTAGAACCCGGCACCGATGCCGCATCCTTGCTCCGGCCCTCTTCGCGAACCGGCATGCGCCACCGACGGGGCGCGGCGGCGGCAATGGCCCTGACCGGGCACCGCTTGCAGGCCGGGCGGGAAGGTAGAACCCGGCACCGATGCCGCATCCTTGCTCCGGCCCTCTTCGCGAACCGGCATGCGCCACCGACGGGGCGCGGCGGCGGCAATGGCCCTGACCGGGCGCCGCGCAGGCCGGACGGACATGGCGCGGCCCGCAGAGGGCCGCGCCGCGCGGTCAGATGCCGGCGCCGGGGGCAAAGCCGCCGGCCATGGCCACCGGCGCGCCGGCCGCGCCGCCGGTGATCAGCACCCACCAGATCTTGCCCGAAGGCTCCTGATACCAGCCGATGCCGAATTCCGTGGCGCGCGGGTCCATGATCACGTCGCGGGTGTCGCGGGTCTGCATCCAGGCATTCAGGGTGGTGATCTCGTTCTCGTAGGTCTCGGAGATGTTCTCGCCGACCAGATGGCCCATGTAGCCCTGGCGCCGCACCCGCTCGAGCGGCGAAGAGCCGTCCGAGCCGAAATGCCAGGCCCGGTTCTGCGCCGCCATGTCGCGGGCATGGACCTTGGCGGCCGCATCCAGCGCGGGGCTCTGCATCATGGCGGGGGCCGCGACATTGGCGCGCAGCGCGTTGATCTGGCCCAGGACGCGACCGGGGATCTGCGCCTCTTCGCGCGGGGTGATGCGATAGGCCGTCGGCAGCGGCTGCCCGTCGGGGCCCAGTTGCGGCTGAGGCTGCTGGCAGGCCGCGAGCGCCAGCACCGACACAAGCGCCAGGGTGGAAAGTTTCAGCATGATGTCCTGTCCCCAAGGATGTTTGCGCCAGCCATACAAAAGCGCAACCGCCGCTTCAAACCCAAGATTGCGTGAGCGCAACAGGCTGCGACTGTGTTGCGACAATGACGCTTGTTTGAATTGCAAGGCGCCTGCGGCGGGCGTAAATCCCCGTTCCAGCAAGACCTCTTTCGCACATTCGGGCAGAGAAGGCCGCAGGAAGCGGTCCGTCACATATCAGGAGCGACACATGATCACGCCGAAGAAACCGGTCTCGCGCCGGAAATTTCTGACCGCCTCGGTGGCGATGGGCGCGGCAGGGCTGGCGGCCCCGGCCATTGCGCAATCCTTCGACCCCTATACCGGCCAGCCCCTGCAGGGCACGGCGGGCGGCGCCACCCCGGATGCGGGCATGGTGCAATACGACGCCGCGCAGGATTCGCGCCGCAACATCTCCAGCTTCCGCATGCAGGACTGGCAGCCCTATTTCAGCAGCCTGACCAATGGCGCGATCCTGGTCGACCTGACCTCGCGCGCGCTGCATTACTGGTCCGAGGACCAGTCGGTCTACAAGCTGTTCCCGACCTCGGTCCCGGTCAGCGCCGACCTGACCCGCACCGGCCGCACCGAGATCATCAAGAAGGTCGAGGGCCCCAGCTGGGCGCCCACCCCCGAGATGAAGAAGCGCAACCCCGAATGGCCGGATTTCGTGCCGCCGGGGCCGGACAACCCGCTGGGCACCCATGCGCTGTGGCTGAGCTGGCAGTATTACCGCATCCACGGCACGCATGACACGCGCAAGATCGGCCGCAAGTCCTCGAACGGCTGCATCGGCCTTTACAACGAGCATATCAAGCAGCTCTACGACCTGACCAAGATCGGCACCCAGGTTCTGCTGATCTGACCCGGCCGAACAGGAACGACAGCAAGGGGGCCGCAAGGCCCCTTTTTCGTTTCGACCCTTTGGATCGGAAAAGGGTCGGGCTGCACCATCGGAGGATGCAGCCCGACCCCCTGGTCACTCCTGCGGGTCCAAGCCAAATGCCGGATGATGGATCGGCTCTCCGCGAGGCGGGATTCCGTCGATCTGACCCGGCCACGACAAGAGCGACCGCAAAGGGGTCGCGAGGCCCGCTTTTCGTTTCGTCCGCCTGGATCGGCGAAGGGTCTGGCTGCACCGCCGCAGGAAGCAACCCGTCCCCCGGTCACTCCTGCGCACCCAGGTCGAATGGCGGATGGTGGATCGGCTCTCCGCGAGGCGGGATGCCGTCGATCTGACCCGGCCGGGACAGAGGTGACAGCAAGGGGCCGCGAGCCCCCTTTTTCGTTTCGACCCTTTGGATCGGAAAAGGGTCTGGCTGCACCATCGGAGGGTGCAGCCCGTCCCCCTGGTCACTCCTGCGGGCCGAGGCCGAATGCCGGATGATGGATCAGCTCTCCGCAAGGCGCGGTGCCGTCGAAAGGCAGGGCCATGACCACCTCGGGCGGGCAGCCCGCTACGCGCAGGCCGGGGAAGGCACGGAAACCGAACCGGCCATAATAGGCCGGGTCGCCCACCAGCGCCGCGCCGCGGCCGGTCGCTCGCAATCGGCGGAGGGCCTCTGCCATCAGGGCCGTGCCGATCCCCTGGCCGTGCCTTGAGGGCAAGACGGCAAGCGGGCCGATCAGGCCCCAGCCGTCCTGCGTGCCGATCCGTGCCGCCGAGGCGGCCAGGTAGCCGACCACCGCACCCTCGTCCTCGGCCACAAGCGAAAGGGCAAGCGCGCCCTGCGCCCGCAGCGCCTCGACGATGTCGGCCTCGGTTCCGGTGGATTGCGCCAGCATCAGCATGGCTTCGGTGACAAGCCGGCCGATCGCCGGAATGTCGCCGGCCGTTTCATCGCGGATCAGCATGTCAGGCCCCCTGATTGTCGAGTTGCGCGCGCACCGACAAGCGGCCACGCTTCGAGATCCGATACGGGCTGCCTGACCGCGATTCGATCAGCCGTTTCCGCCGCAACCGGCTGAAGACGGCCAGATCGAAGCCGGCAAGGATCATCCCCTCGCGCGTGACGCATGTCACGGAGGTGATCCTGGCGCTGTCGCCGCGCTCGTGCAGGATGCGGCCACCCAGGGCCAGGACGTGCAGCGCACGTTGTTCATTTCGTGAAATGTTCATGGAAGTCTCGCATGACGGACGTGAAAGACACCCCGAGCGCACATGCGCCCGGCGGCTTTGAATTCACGCGGCTCTCCGAAGATTCAGAGAGCCTTGTCACACAAGCTCTGACATCCAGTCTCCATAGGCAGCGAGGGGTTGTCGCCGCTCGCGCCACCAATCTAGGAAGCGGGCGCCCTTGGAACAACCCCGTAGAATGACGGGCCGTGGCGGCCCGCCCCGTGATCGGCGCCAGCAGCGGCTGCGTCCCGCATGACGGGCATGGCGGCCGCTCGGGCCGTCAGACCCAGCCCGCCAGGTTCTCGCCGATGACCGCCGCCAGCACGTCGATATGCGCGGGCTCGGCGTTCAGGCAGGGGATATAGGTGAACTCCTTGCCGCCGGCATGTTCGAACGCCTCGCGGATCTCGCCCTGGATCTCTTCCAGCGTCTCGATGCAATCGGCCGAGAAGGCGGGCGAGATCACCGCGATCTCGGTGATGCCCTGCTGCGCCAGTTCGGCCACATGCTCGACCGTATAGGGGCGCAGCCATTCCTCGGTCCCGAAGACCGACTGGAAGGTGGTGTCGATCACGCCCTCGTCCCAGCCCAGCCGTTCCCGGAGCAGGCGCGAGGTCTTCTGGCATTGGCAATGATAGGGGTCGCCCTCCATCAGATAGCGCTTGGGCATGCCGTGGTAGCTGGCGACCAGCTTGCGGGGCTGGCGGCCGCCCAGGGCGCGCTCGACCGAGGCGGCCAGCGCCTCGATATAGTCGGGCCGGTCGAAATAGGGCGGCACGGTGCGCGAGGCCGGCTGCCATTTCTGCGTCATCAGCGCGCGGAAGAACTGGTCGTTCGCCGTCGCCGTGGTCGCCCCGGCATATTGCGGATAAAGCGGGAAGAACAGGATGCGGTCGCAGCCCGCCTTGACCATCCGGTCCACCACGTCCGCGGTCGAGGGATTGCCGTAGCGCATGCAGAAATCGACCATGACCCGGTCGCCCCACAGCGCCGCCGCCCGTTCGCGCAGCGCCGCCACCTGCTGCTTGGTGATGGTCATCAGCGGGCTTTCGTCCGCCTCGTTGTTCCAGATCAGCCGGTAGTTCGCGCCCGAGGTAAAGGGCCGCTTGGACAGGATGACGGTTTGCAGCAGCGGCTGCCACTTCCAGGCGGGATAGTCGATCACCCGCTTGTCCGACAGGAACTCGTTCAGGTAGCGCCGCATCGGCCAGTAGTCGGGCGAATCGGGCGTGCCCAGGTTGGCGACCAGCACGCCGATCTTGCGGGCTGGGATGTTCGGATGATCGGCTGGGGCATACTCGGTAAAGGTCATTCGGACTTTCTCGTGCTGGCAAGAGCTTCGGCAAGCGGCATCCGGGCCGAGCCGGGCCGAAGCGGTTTCTGCTGACTGGCATCGGGCGCCCATCCGGTCAGGAAAACCAGATCGAAGGTGGCCCGGATGCGCGTCCCGTCCTGCGGGTCGGGATGGTTTTCGGCATAAAGCGCGGCGGCGCGCAACAGGACATCTCGTCGCGTCGGGCGCCGCAGCCGCTGGGCCAGCGCGTTGCCCTCGCCCATGGCGCGCAGGTCGCGGCCCAGGTGGAACAGGCTGCGATAGCTGGCGATCTGGGTGATCTGGTCGGCGACCGGCAGTGCCAGGCCCGCGCGCGGCAGCAGCCCGCCCAGGTCGCGGATCTCGCCCATGGGCAGGACGCGGGGCGACAGGCCGCCCGTCACCTCGGCCTCGGCGCGGGTCAGGGCGTCGCGCAACTCGTGCAGGGTGCGCCCGCCGGGACAGGCGGCGATGAACAGCCCGTCGGGACGCAGCGCGCGCGCCGCCTGGGCGATCTGGCCCACCGGATCCTCGGCCCAGTGCAGCGCCATGGCATGGATCACCAGGTCATGCGCGCCGGGCTCCAGCGCCAGCGCGGGCGTATCGGCGACGACCGTGGCGCCGGGCATGGCGTCGCGCCAGAGCTGCGGCCGGCCGGTGACGACGGCGACGGCGCTAAACCGTCTGTTAACCTCTGCCAGCCTATCCTCGATCTCGTCGGCGACGATTCGATGCAGGAAATCGACCGGCCCCAGGCGCAGGGCGCGGGCGCGGTTGCGGTCCAGCGCGCGGCGGTCGGTCAGGCCGGGAACGGAAGAGGTGGGATCGGGCATCATGGGGGCTGAACATAGGGGGCTTCGCGGCTTGATGAAAGGCGCATTGCGGCTGGTCTATCCGCCGCAATGCCTGTGCTGCGGCGCGCCCGTCGCCGACGAGGGCGGGCTGTGCCCCGCCTGCTGGCGCGAGGCCGATTTCATCACCGGCACCTGCTGCGCGCGCTGCGGCACGCCGCTGCCGGGCGACGGGGCCGGCGACGCCGGGGATGCGGCGGCGGGGCTGCTGGTCTGCGACGATTGCCTGGGGCTGCAGCGGCCCTGGCAGCAGGGCCGCGCGGCGCTGGTCTATCGCGGCAGCGGGCGCAGGCTGGCGCTGATGCTGAAGCATGGCGACCGGCTGGACCTGGCGCCCGCACTTGGCGGCTGGGTGGCGCGGGCGGCGCTGCCGCTGCTGCGGCCGGACGCGGTGGTGGTGCCGGTGCCGGTGCATCTGCGCCGGCTGCTGAAGCGCAAGTACAACCAGGCCGAGATGCTGTCGCAGCATGTCGCCCGCGCGCATGGGCTGGCGCATCTGCCCGGCGCCCTGCGGCGGCTGCGACATACGCCGATGCAGGACCATGGCAGCGTCGGCGACCGTTTCGCGAATGTGGACGGGGCGATCGGCGTGCCCGCGCGCATGGTCCCGCGGCTGCGGGGCCGCGCGGTGCTGCTGGTCGACGACGTGATGGCCTCGGGGGCGACGCTGGCGGCCTCGGCTCGGGCGCTGGCGGCGGCGGGCGCGGCGCCGATCTCGGTCGTGGTTCTGGCGCGGGCGGTCAAGGATGCCTAGATATGGGGGCGAACATCAATCCGGGACGCGCATATGCCCAAGGTCGAACTGTATACCACCCCCACCTGCCCCTATTGCATCGCCGCGAAATCGCTGCTGCGCAAGAAGGGCATCGCCTATCACGACACCGATGTCAGCCGCGATCCGCAGCTGCGCGCGGCAATGACCCAGCGCGCCGGCGGCCGCCGGACCGTGCCGCAGATCTTCATCGACGGCCGCCATGTCGGCGGCTGCGACGACCTGCATGCGCTGGACCGCCAAGGCAAGCTGGACGCCCTGCTGGGCCTGACGGCATGAGCGAGGCGCTGACCGCGGGGCTGGTGCAGCTGAGCGTCTCGGACGATCCCGAGCGCAACCTGCCGGTCACGCGGGCGCTGGTGCGCGAGGCGGCGCAGGGCGGGGCCGGCTGGGTGCTGACGCCCGAGGCGACCAACCTGCTGGGCGCCAGCCGCGAGCGGCAGGAGCATGTCCTGCGCACCGAGGCCGAGGACCAGACCCTGGCCGCGCTGCGCGAGGATGCGCGCGAGCTGGGCATCTGGCTGCTGATCGGTTCGCTGTCGCTGAAGACCGGCGATCCGGGCGAGAGCCGCTTTGCCAATCGCAGCTTCCTGATCGCGCCGGACGGCAGCATCCGGGCGCGCTATGACAAGCTGCACATGTTCGACGTGACCGTGTCCCAAAGCGAATCCTATCGCGAATCGGCGGCCTTCCGGCCGGGCGGGCGGGCGGTGCTGGCCCAGGGGCCCCTGCCCGTCGGCATGACCGTCTGCTACGACCTGCGCTTTCCCGCGCTTTACCGCGCGCTGGCCCAGGCGGGGGCCGAGGTGCTGACCGTGCCCGCCGCCTTCAACGACACCACCGGCGCCGCGCATTGGGAGGTGCTTCTGCGCGCCCGCGCCATCGAGACCGGCTGCTTCGTGCTGGCGCCCGCGCAATGCGGCACCCATGCCAGCCATGCCGAGCCGGACCGCCGGCCGCGCCGCAGCCACGGGCATTCCCTGGCCGTCGGACCCTGGGGAGAGGTGCTGGCCGATGGCGGCACCGAGCCCGGCGTGACCTTCGTGACGCTTGACCCGGCGGCGGTTCTCGGGGCACGGTCCCGCATCCCATCCCTGACGCATGACCGGAACTTCGCGGGCCCATGATCCACAAGACGCAAGACAGCCCGCACGGACATGCCGAAGCCTCGGCCGACGCCCTGGCTGCCAGCCTGTTTTCCGAGGTGTTCATCGCCGACCAGCTGGCGCGCGACCTGATCGGCAAGGCGCTGCCCAAGGGCATGCAGATCTCGCATTTCTCGGTGCTGAACCTGCTGGCGCACCTGAATGTCGAGCGCACGCCGGCCGAACTGGCCGAGGCGTTCCACGTTACCCGCGGCGCCATGACCAACACGCTGTCGCGGCTGGAATGGGCAGGGCATATCCATATCCGCCCGGACTGGGACGACGCGCGGCGCAAGTTCATCGCCATCAGCCCGGCCGGCCGGGCGGCGCGGGACGCGGCGCTGGCCGCCTTCATGCCGCGAATCGCCGACGTGGTGCGCGATGTCGGCGCCGACCGGGTGCGCGCGGCGCTGCCGGTCCTGCGCATGCTGCGCAAGCAGCTGGAAGAGACGTTGCGTCACGAAACCCGCGGCGGGCGCTGACCCCGCCGGTCGCCCGGTCGCACGAGTATTTTCGGAACGGTGAAGGCCGGCGCGGGCTCGCCCCGCCGCGCCGCTGCCGTCGGGTATTTGCGGAACGAAGAAGTCAGGCGTCGCGCAGGGCGGTCATCGCATAGTTCACCGACAGGTCGCGATGCGACAGCGACCAGCTCCAGCCCAGCGGGTTGAAGACCATGCCGCAGCGGTCCACCACCCGCAGCCCCGCCGCCTCGGTCATCTGCGCCAGCTCGTCAGGAGTGATGAAGCGGCGCCAGTCATGCGTGCCCTTGGGCAACCAGCGCATGATCCATTCCGCCCCGACGATGGCGGCGCCGAAGCTGCGGGCGGTGCGGTTCAGCGTGGACTGGATCAGCATGCCGCCCGGCGCCACCAGCTCGCGGCAGGTGGCGACGAACTGCGCGGGGTCGGCGACATGCTCGACGATCTCCAGCGCCATGACCACGTCGAAGCGGAGGCCCTCGGCCGCCAGCGCCTCGGCCGTGGTGGCGCGGTAGTCGATGGCGAGGCCCTGTTCCTCGGCATGCAGGCCGGCGATGGCGATATTGCCCTCGGCCGCGTCGGCGCCGGTGACGGCCGCGCCCAGCCGGGCCATCGGCTCGGCCATCAGCCCGCCGCCGCAGCCGATGTCGAGCAGGCTCAGCCCCTGGAAGGGCGCGGCCGCGGCAAGGTCGCGGCCGAACTGCCCGGCGATCTGCGCGGTGACATAGTCCAGCCGCGTCGGGTTCAGCATGTGCAGCGGCTTGAACTTGCCGTTGGGATCCCACCATTCCCGCGCCATGGCCTGGAACTTGGCGACCTCGGCCGGGTCGATGCTGCTGGGGGCCGGGCTGCTGGGGGCTGGTCTTTCGGTCATCTGGCCGTCCTTCATGTGGCGGGCGCGCGCGACGCGTTATATAGTGGTGCCATGGACAGATTGGCAGGGCAAATCGGCGGCACGGCGTCGCATGGCAGGCTGCATCCGATGGTCGAGCCCTTCGACCGCCGGGTGATCGAGGTCGGCGACGGCCACCGGCTGCATGTCGAGCAGAGCGGCAATCCCGAGGGCGTGCCGGTGATCGTGCTGCATGGCGGGCCGGGCGGCGGCTGCAGCCCCTATATGCGGCGCTTCTTCGACCCCACCCATTACCGGGCCGTGCTGTTCGACCAGCGCGGCTGCGGCCGCTCGCAGCCCCATGCCGCGGTCCTTGCCAACACCACGCAGCACCTGATCGCCGACATCGAGGTGATCCGCCGCAGCCTGGGGATCGAGCGGGCGATCCTGTTCGGCGGCAGCTGGGGCGCGACCCTGGCGCTGGCCTATGCCCAGGCCCATCCCGAGCCGGTCGAGGCGCTGGTGCTGCGCGGCGTCTTCCTGGGCCGGCGGGCCGAGCTGGACTGGTTCTATGGCGGCGGCGTCGCGCGCTTTTTCCCCGACCGCTGGGCCGAGTTCCAGGCCCCGATCCCCGAGGCCGAGCGCGGCGACATGATCGCCGCCTATCATCGGCGCCTGTTCAGCGGCGACCGCGGGCAGGAGACGCGCTTTGCCCTGCCCTGGCTGGTGTGGGAAAACGCCCTGGCGGGCCTGGAGATCAACGGGCCGGGCCATGCGCCCCCCGACTATGCCCGCACCTTCGCCCGGCTGGAGAATCACTATTTCGCCCATGACTGCTTCCTGGCCGAGGGCCAGCTTTTGCGCGATCGCCACCGCATCGAGCATATCCCCGCCGTGATCGTGCAGGGCCGCTACGACATGGTCTGCCCGCCGGCGACCGCCTGGGAACTGGCCCAGGGCTGGAACAGGGCGGACCTGCGGCTGGTCCCCGCCTCGGGCCATGCGCTGAGCGAGCCGCGAATCGCCGCCGAGCTGGTGCGGGTCATGGACGGTTTCCGGGATGTGGCAAGGCGGGCCTGACCTCTTGGCGAAAGGGCACGCGGCGACCGGCTTGCGGCCCCTGCGAGGCAGGCGGCAGGTGCCGCGCCGGTTTTCCTTGCAATCCCTGGCGCGGGGCCCTATATGCGGCTCAACAGCGGCGCAGGCGTCCACAACCTGCCCACCGGTAAGACGCACGGGCCGCCAAGGCCCGTTTTTTGTATTTGGGGGATCAGCATGAGCGACCTCATCGCCAAGACCGCCATCGACCGGCGTCTGGCCGAGATCATCGCCCCGGTCATCGAGGATCTGGGTTTCGAACTGGTGCGCATCCGCCTGCAAGGCGGCAAGACCGCCACGCTTCAGATCATGGCCGACCGGCCCGAGGGCGGGATCAACGTCGACGATTGCGCCGATATATCCACCGCCGTCAGCGCGGTTCTGGATGTCGAGGATCCGCTGGAGGACGCCTATCACCTGGAGGTCTCGAGCCCCGGCATCGACCGGCCCCTGACCCGGCTGAAGGATTTCGAGACCTTCGAGGGCTACGAGGCGCGGCTGGAGACGAACCAGCCCATCGACGGCCGCAAGCGCTTCAAGGGCGTGCTGGCGGGGGTCGAAAAGGGCGAAGGCGGCGACGAGGTGCTGCTGAACATCGAGGAAGGCGGCGAGGTCCAGACCATCGGGCTGAACTTCGACTGGCTTTCCGATGCGAAGCTGGTTCTGACCGACGAGCTGATCGCCGAGATGCTGCGGCAGAAAAAGGACGCGGGCGTGCAGATCGACAATCTGGACGAGACCGCCTTTGACGAGATCGAAACGGAAGCCGGCGAAGACAACGCCGCCGCGAAGGAGTGAGGAATGGCCATCACCTCTGCCAACCAGCTTGAACTGCTGCAAACCGCCGAGGCCGTTGCACGGGAAAAGATGATCGACCCCGATCTGGTGATCGAGGCGATGGAGGACAGCCTGGCCCGCGCGGCGAAGTCGCGCTACGGCTCGGAAATGGACATCCGCGTCCATATCGACCGCAAGACCGGCAATGCCACCTTCACCCGCGCCCGCACCGTGGTCGAGGATGACGCGGTCGAGAACTATCAGGCCCAGTTCACCGCCGACCAGGCCCGCGCCTATTTCGAACCGTCGAAGGACGGCCGCGCCCATTGGCTGCGCGACGGCCAGCGGCTGACCGATTTCTCGGGCAAGCCGCAGCCCGGCGACGTGTTCGAAGAGCAGGTGCCGCCGGTCGACCTGGGCCGCATCGCCGCGCAATCGGCCAAGCAGGTCATCCTGCAAAAGGTCCGCGAGGCCGAGCGCGACCGCCAATACGAAGAGTTCAAGGACCGCGCCGGCACCATCATCAACGGCGTCGTCAAGCGCGAGGAATACGGCAACATCATCGTGGATGTCGGCCGGGGCGAGGCCATCCTGCGCCGCAACGAAAAGATCGGCCGCGAAAGCTATCGCCCGAACGACCGCATCCGCGCCTATGTCAAGGACGTGCGCCGCGAGGCCCGCGGCCCGCAGATCTTCCTGTCGCGCACCGATCCGCAGTTCATGGCCGAGCTGTTCAAGATGGAAGTGCCGGAAATCTATGACGGCGTGATCGAGATCAAGGCCGTGGCCCGCGATCCCGGCTCGCGCGCCAAGATCGCGGTGATCTCCTATGACAACTCGATCGACCCGGTCGGCGCCTGCGTCGGCATGCGCGGCAGTCGCGTGCAGGCCGTGGTGGGCGAGCTGCAGGGCGAGAAGATCGACATCATCCCGTGGTCCGAGGACCAGGCGACCTTCCTGGTCAACGCGCTGCAACCGGCCGAGGTGGCGAAGGTCGTCTTCGACGAGGACGCGACCCGCATCGAGGTGGTGGTCCCGGACGAGCAGCTGAGCCTCGCCATCGGCCGCCGCGGCCAGAACGTGCGGCTGGCAAGCCAACTGACCGGCCTCGACATCGACATCCTCACCGAGGAAGAGGAATCCAAGCGCCGGCAGGCCGAGTTCAACGCCCGCACCAAGCTGTTCATGGACACGCTGGACCTGGACGAGTTCTTTGCCCAGCTTCTGGTCGCCGAGGGCTTCACCAACCTCGAAGAGGTGGCCTATGTCGACCTGGACGAGCTGCTGTCGATCGAGGGCGTGGACGAAGGCACCGCCGAGGAATTGCAGACCCGCGCCCGCGAGCACCTGGAGGCCGCGAACAAGGCCGCGCTGGAAAACGCCCGCGCCCTTGGCGTCGAGGACAGCCTGATCGAGTTCGAGGGGCTGACCCCGCAGATGGTCGAGGCCCTGGCCAAGGACGGCGTCAAGACGCTGGAGGATTTCGCCACCTGCGCCGACTGGGAACTGGCCGGCGGCTGGACCACGCAGAACGGCCAGCGCGTCAAGGACGACGGCATCCTGGAGCCCTTCGGCATCAGCCTGGAAGAGGCGCAGACCATGGTGATGACCGCCCGCGTGATGCTGGGCTGGGTCGATCCGACCGAGTTCGAATCGGCCGAGGAAACCGAGGCCGAGGGCGACGAACAGGAGGCCGGGGTGTAACGCCCCGGAAACCGGATGACACGCGGGGGCCGTATCAAGGACCGCGAGACGCCCGAACGGCGCTGCATCGTCACGGGCGAAGTCCAGCCCAAGGCTGGGCTGATCCGCTTTGTCGCGGGCCCCGATGGCGAGGTGGTGCCGGATCTGGCCGAAAAGCTGCCCGGACGCGGCTTCTGGGTCGTGGCCGACCGGCAGGCGCTGGACAAGGCAGCCGCCAAGGGCTTGTTTTCGCGAGGCGCCAAGGCGCGGGTGACCGCCCCGCCCGAGCTGCTGGCGATCATCGAATCCGGGCTGGCGCGGCGGGTGACGGACACGCTGTCGCTTGCGCGCAAGGCGGGGCTGGCGGTGGCCGGCTTCGAAAAGGTCAAGGACTGGCTGGCGGCCGGCAAGGCCAGGGTGCTCTTGCAGGCCAGCGACGGGTCGGAACGCGGCAAGGGCAAGCTCTGGACCCCTCCGGGGGGCCGGTGGTTCGGCTGCCTGACCGCATCAGAATTGGGTTTGTCCTTTGGGCGCGATCATGTCATACACAGCGCGCTTGCGCCGGGGGGCCTGACCGACCAGTTGATCAGGGACGCGAGCAGACTGACGGGTCTGCGCGGGCATGACGGCGGTGCGCCCGCCGGGAAGGAATGAAGATCGGATGAGCGATACTGACGGAAAGAAACCCCTGGGTCTTGGTGGCGGCCGTTCGGGCCATGTGAAGCAAAGCTTCAGCCACGGCCGGACCCATAACGTGGTCGTCGAGACCAAGCGCAAGCGCGTGGTCGTGCCCGGCAAGACCGGCGCGGCGGCCGGCGGCGGGCGCTCGGGCTCGCCCTCGGCCGTGTCGGGCGACCCGTCGAAACGTCCCGCCGGCATCTCGGATGCCGAGATGGAGCGGCGCCTGGCCGCGCTCAAGGCCGCCAAGGCCCGCGAGGTCGAGGAAGCCGCGCAGCGCGTCGCCGAGGAAAAGGCCCGCGAGGAAGAACGCGAACGCCGCCGCCTTGAGCTGGAAGCCAAGGAGCGCGAGGAGCGCGAGCGCGAGGAAGCCTTGCGGCTGAAGGCCGAAGAGGACGCGCGCCGCGCCCGCGAAGCCGAGCTGCGCGAGAAGAAGAAGGCCGAGATCGCCAAGCCCAAGACGGAAGCGCGCCCGGCAACCCCTGCCGACCGCGCCGCCGCCGAGGCCGCCGCCGTGCGCGCCGAGACCAAGGGTGTCAGCGCCGCCGGCCCGCGCAAGACCGACCGCGACCGCGATACCCGCAGCCCGGCCGACGACCGCGACAGCCGCAACAAGGGCCGCGACGACAGCCGCCGCACCGGCAAGCTGTCGCTGTCCCAGGCCCTGGACGGCGAGGGCGGGCGCCAGCGCAGCCTGGCCGCGATGAAGCGCAAGCAGGAAAAGGCCCGGCAGAAAGCCATGGGCGGCAACCAGCGCGCCGAAAAGCAGGTGCGCGACGTGCAGCTGCCGGAAACCATCCTGGTGTCCGAGCTGGCGAACCGCATGGCCGAGCGCACGCCGGACGTCATCAAGTCGCTGATGCGCATGGGCATGATGGTCACCGCCAACCAGGCGGTCGATGCCGATACCGCCGAGCTGGTGATCGACGAATTCGGCCACCGCGCCGTCCGGGTCTCGGATGCAGACGTGGAACAGGTCATCGACCAGGTCGAGGACAAGCCCGAGGATCTGAAGCCGCGCGCGCCGATCATCACCATCATGGGCCACGTGGACCACGGCAAGACCTCGCTCCTGGACGCGATCCGCCATGCCAATGTCGTCTCGGGCGAGGCCGGCGGCATCACCCAGCATATCGGCGCCTATCAGGTGAAGGCGTCGAACGGGGCGCTGCTGACCTTCCTCGACACGCCCGGCCACGCGGCCTTCACCTCGATGCGGGCCCGCGGCGCGCAGGTGACGGACATCGTCGTGCTGGTGGTCGCCGCCGATGACGCGGTGATGCCGCAGACGGTCGAGGCGATCAACCACGCCAAGGCCGCGGGCGTGCCTATGATCGTGGCGATCAACAAGGTCGACAAGCCGGATGCGAACCCGCAGAAGGTGCGCACCGACCTGCTGCAGCACGAGGTGGTCGTCGAGGCCATGTCGGGCGAGGTGCAGGACGTCGAAGTCTCGGCCAAGACCGGCAAGGGGCTCGATGAGCTGCTGGAGGCCATCGCGCTGCAGGCCGAGATCCTGGAGCTGAAGGCCAATCCCGAGCGCCCGGCCCAGGGCGCGGTGATCGAGGCCAAGCTGGACGTGGGCCGCGGCCCGGTCGCGACCGTGCTGGTGCAGAACGGCACGCTGAAGCGCGGCGACATCTTCGTCGTCGGCGAACAGTGGGGCAAGGTCCGCGCGCTGATCAACGACAAGGGCGACCGCATCGACACCGCCGGCCCCTCGGTCCCGGTCGAGGTGCTGGGCCTGAACGGCACCCCCGAGGCCGGCGACGTGCTGAACGTGGTCGAGACCGAGGCCCAGGCGCGCGAGATCGCGGATTACCGCATCCAGGCCGCCAAGGACAAGCGCGCCGCCGCCGGTGCCGCGATCACGCTGGACCAGATGCTGGCCAAGGCCAAGGCGGACGAGAACGTCGCCGAACTGCCGGTGGTCATCAAGGCCGACGTGCAGGGCTCGGCCGAGGCCATCGTCCAGGCGCTGGAAAAGATCGGCAACGACGAGGTGCGCGTCCGCGTGCTGCATTACGGCGTCGGCGCGATCACCGAATCGGATGTCGGCCTGGCCGAGGCCAGCCAGGCGCCGGTCATCGGCTTCAACGTCCGGGCCAATGCCCCGGCGCGGAACGCCGCCAACCAGAAGGGGGTCGAGATCCGCTATTACTCGATCATCTACGACCTTGTGGACGACATCAAGGCGGCGGCCTCGGGCCTGCTCTCGGCCGAGGTGCGCGAGAACTTCATCGGCTATGCCGAGATCAAGGAAGTCTTCCGCGTCTCGGGCGTCGGCAATGTCGCCGGCTGCCTGGTGACCGAGGGCGTGGCGCGGCGTTCCGCCGGCGTGCGCCTGCTGCGCGACAACGTGGTGATCCACGAAGGCACGCTGAAGACGCTCAAGCGCTTCAAGGACGAGGTCAAGGAAGTGCAGTCCGGCCAGGAATGCGGCATGGCCTTCGAAAACTACGACGATATCCGCAAGAGCGACGTCATCGAGATCTTCGAGCGCGAGGAAGTGCAGCGCCAGCTGTGATCCCCGCGGATAGGAACAAAAGGGGCGGGCCTGCGGGTCCGCCCTTTTTCATGCCCGGATCCCGGCAGGAACCCCCGCTCGCCCCTGCCGGCATGGCGGCGCCGCCGCCTGGCGCGCCCCGGCTTTCTCCGTTGTCCAAATACCCCCGCCGGAGGCCGGCAACAGGGCAAGCGAAAAGAAGAACGGGGCCCCGCGAAGGGCCCCGTTCAACGATCTGGGCACGTTGGCTTTTGCTTCAGGCTAGGACGGGCTTGCCCTCATAGGTCTTGCTGCCTACTCGGACCACGATATTCCCGTTCGCCTGCTGCCTTTCAAAGATCCCCTGGACCGAAATGCAACTGCCGATCGTGATCGTGCGAATCATGTCCGATCTCCTCCTCTACAGGATTTTAGGATTGTCGCAAAATCGTCAAATGTTAACTGGGAATGTCGCAGAGTCAGGCAGATGGACGATAAAGCCGGGACCGGCGTGACCGATATGTCTCATATCCAGTCGCGCAGGATGGGAATCAGCGGCAAGTCCGCCGGCGGCATGGGGTATTTGCTCAATTCAGCGGCACGGGCCCAAGCCAGCTTCTGCCCCTCCTGCGGCACCGGCACGCCCTGCCAGCGCCGGCAGGCGAACAGCGGCATCAGCAGGTGAAAGTCCTCATAGGCATGGCTGGCAAAGGTCAGCGGCGCCAGGCACGAGCGCCAGGTCTCGATCCCCAGCTCCTCGTGCAGTTCGCGGATCAGCGCGGCCTCGGGGGTCTCGCCCGGCTCGACCTTGCCGCCCGGAAACTCCCACAGGCCCGCGAGGGACTTGCCCTCGGGGCGCTGTGCCAGCAGCACGCGGCCGTCCGCGTCGATCAGCGCGACGGCCGCGACAAGCACCGTCTTCATGAGCGGTAATCGGCGTTGATGTCGATGTAGCGATGCGTCAGGTCGCAGGTCCAGGCCGTGCGCCGGCCCTTGCCCAGCCCCAGGTCGACGCCGATGACCAGGTGGTCGCGTTTCATGTAGGCGCTGGCAGCGGCCTCGTCATAGCCGGGCGCGCGCCAGCCGTTCTCGGCCAGCACCATGTCGCCGAAGCGGATGGTCAGCCGGTCGCGGTCGGCCTCGGCCCCGGACTTGCCGACGGCCATGACCACGCGGCCCCAGTTCGCATCCTCCCCGGCGATGGCGGTCTTGACCAGCGGCGAATTGGCGATGGCCATGGCCACGCGATGCGCATCGGCATCGCTGGCGGCGCCCGTCACCTGCACCTCGACGAATTTCGTCGCCCCCTCGCCGTCCTTGACCACCTGCTGCGCCAGGTCCAGCATCACCTGCTCCAGCGCCCGGCCGAAGGCCCGCGCCGGGCCCGAGCGCAGGTCGGTGATCGCCGCCGCTTTGGACTTGCCGGTCGCCGCCAGGATCAGCGCGTCCGAGGTCGAGGTGTCGCTGTCCACGGTGATGGCGTTGAAGGTCTGGTCCAGCCGCGCCGACAGCATGCGCTGCAGCAGGGCGGGCGCGATCTGCGCATCGGTAAAGACATAGACCAGCATCGTCGCCATGTCGGGCGCGATCATGCCCGAGCCCTTGGCGATGCCGGTGATGTTGATGGTGCCGCCATCGCCCTCGAAACTGGCCGCCGCGCCTTTGGGGAAGGTGTCGGTGGTCATGATCGCCCGCGCCGCGCCGGCCGCGCCGGCCGCATCCAGGTTGGCGGCCAGATCGCCGATCACCGCGGTGATGCGCTCGGCCGGCAGCGGCTCGCCGATCACCCCGGTCGAGGACGAGAACACCCGCTCGCGCGGCACGCCCAGCGCCTTGGCGACGCCGCCGGTGACGGCATCCACCGCCTCTTGCCCGTTCCTGCCGGTGAAGGCATTGGCATTGCCCGAGTTCACGATGATCGCCGCGCCGGCGCCGGTGTCCTGCTTCAGGGCCAGCTTGGCCTGGCAGTCCAGCACGCTGGCCGCGCGGGTCGAGGATTTGGTGAAGGCCCCGGCGATGGCGGTGCCCGGCGCCAGCCTGACCAGCATCACATCGGTGCGGCCCTGGTATTTCACCCCGGCCGCGCCCGAGGCGAACTCGGCCCCTTCGATCACCGGCAGGTCGGGAAAGCGCGCCGGCGCCAGCGGCGAGACCGGGTTCTTCGGCTTCACCGCGGCTTCGACCACCGCCTCCGCCCGCGCCTCGAGGCCGGCAGCGGTTTCCTTCAGCGCCGCCTTCAGCTTTTTCAGCTTCTTCTTCAGCGTCTTCAGCTTTTCGGCATCGGAAAGCCTGGACTTCTTGTCGTCGGTCTTGGCCATCGGCTCACTCTCCCAGGATGTCGGTCTTGTTCAGCAGGTCGGGGGCAAGCCCCTCGGTCTTTTCGACCTTGGCCTCGGCCACGCGCTTTTCGATCTCGGCCTGCACCTTGTCGCGGCGCACCTGCACGGCCAGCTGTTCCTTGACCTCTTCGAAGGCGGGGGGCGTCACCTCGCGGGTGTCGTTCAGCTTGATGACATGCCAGCCGAACTGGGTCTCGACCGGCTGGGAAACCTGGCCCTTTTCCAGCGCCTTCACCGCCTCGGCGAAGGGCTCGACCATCTGCTCGGGCTGGAACCAGCCCAGGTCGCCCTTGTTCGGGCCGGAATTGTCGGTCGATTTCTCCGCGGCCAAAGCGCCGAAATCGGCGCCTTCGGCCAGTTGCTTGGCGATGGCCTCGGCCTCCTCCCTGGTCTTCACCAGGATATGGGCGGCATTGTATTCGATGGCCGGCTCGCCCTGGCCGCCGAAGGCCTGGTCATAGGCGGCTTTCAGCTCGGCCTCGTCCGGCTCGGCCGAAGCGACCTTTTCCAGCACCGAGCCGGCCAGATAGGCGCGCTTCTCGATCTCCAGCGCCACGGTGTCGCGCTTGCTCAGCGGCTCGGCCGCCTGGGCCACGGCGGTCTGGCGGATCATCTGGTCCAGCATCAGGTCCCACAGCGCCGTATCCGGCAGGCCCTGGGTCGCCTGCGCGTCCAGCCCCTGCCGCATGGCGACCATCTGGCCCAGCGTGATCGCCTCGCCATTGACGGTGGCGACGACCGTATCGGCATCCTGCGCCAGCACGGGCAGGGCCGAGACGGTCCCCGAAAGCAGCACGGAGACGGCAAGAAGCGGTTTCAGCATAGGTTTCCCCTTCATGGGACGGCGCGTCCACGCATAGGTGAACGGGCGCAAGCGTTGACAGTGGGCCGGCCGGGGCATACATCCGGCGCAACCGAAAATGCGCGCCCGTCGCCGTTTTTCCGGCCCAAGTGATAGGGCAAGGCGAATGGTGCCGGCAAGTGGGCGGAACGTCCCGCGCACCCCCAGATACGCGATTTTGAAGGTTCATATGCTCGGCATCGGAAACTTGGCGAAACTGGTCTTTGGCACGCCCAACGACCGCAAGGTGAAATCGGTCCGCCCGCTGGTGGCCCAGATCAACGCGCTGGAGGAGAAGTTCCGCCCCCTCTCGGACGCGGAGCTGATCGACAAGACCCGCGAATTGCAGGGCCGCGCCCAATCGGGCGAGGATCTGGACAAGCTTCTGCCCGAGGCCTTTGCCAATTGCCGCGAGGCGGCGCGCCGCGCCCTGGGCCTGCGCGCCTTCGACACCCAGCTGATGGGCGGCGTCTTCCTGCACCAGGGCAATATCGCCGAGATGAAGACCGGCGAGGGCAAGACCCTGGTCGCGACCTTCCCGGCCTATCTGAACGCGCTGGCCGGCAAGGGCGTGCATGTCGTCACCGTCAACGACTACCTGGCGAAACGCGACGCGCATTGGATGGGCAAGGTCTTTGCGCAGCTCGGCATGACCACCGGCGTGGTCTACCCGTTCCAGGACGATGCCGAAAAGCGCGAAGCCTACCGGGCCGACGTGACCTATGCCACCAACAACGAGCTGGGCTTCGACTACCTGCGCGACAACATGAAGGGCTCGATCGAGCAGATGACCCAGCGCGGGCATTTCTTCGCCATCGTGGACGAGGTCGACTCGATCCTGATCGACGAGGCGCGCACGCCGCTGATCATCTCGGGGCCCAGCCAGGACCGCAGCGAACTTTACAAGACGCTGGACCGCTTCATGCCGGAACTGGCGCCCGAGCATTACAAGCTGGACGAAAAGACCCGCAACGCCACCTTTACCGAGGAAGGCAACGAGTTCCTGGAAAAGCGGCTGCAGGCGGCGGGCATCCTGCCCGAGGGGCAGACGCTCTACGACCCGGAATCGACCACCATCGTGCATCACGTCAACCAGGCGATGCGCGCGCACAAGCTGTTCCAGCGCGACCAGCACTATATCGTGCGCGACGACGAGGTGGTGCTGATCGACGAATTCACCGGCCGGATGATGAAGGGCCGCCGGCTGTCGGACGGGCTGCACCAGGCCATCGAGGCCAAGGAAGGCGTCGCCATCCAGCCGGAAAACGTCACGCTGGCGTCGGTCACGTTCCAGAACTATTTCCGGCTCTACGACAAGCTCTCGGGCATGACCGGCACCGCCGCCACCGAGGCCGAGGAATTCGCCGAGATCTACAAGCTGGGCGTGGTCGAGGTGCCGACCAACCGTCCGGTGCAGCGCATCGACGAACACGACCGCGTCTATCGCACCGCGGCCGAGAAATACGCCGCCGTGATCGCCGCGATCAAGGAAGCCCATGAAAAGGGCCAGCCGATCCTGGTCGGCACCACCTCGATCGAGAAATCCGAGATGCTGTCGCAGATGCTGGCCAAGGAGGGCATCCAGCACAACGTGCTGAACGCCCGCCAGCACGAGCAGGAGGCCAAGATCGTCGCCGATGCCGGCAAGCTGGGCGCCGTGACCATCGCCACCAACATGGCCGGCCGCGGCACCGACATCCAGCTGGGCGGCAATGTCGAGATGAAGGTGATGGAGGCGCTGGCCGCCGACCCCGAGGCGAACCCCGACGAGGTCCGCGCCCGCATCGAGGCCGAACATGCCGCCGAGAAACAGGCGGTGCTGGACGCCGGCGGCCTCTTCGTGCTGGCGACCGAACGCCACGAAAGCCGCCGCATCGACAACCAGCTGCGCGGCCGCTCGGGCCGGCAGGGCGACCCCGGCCGCTCGCTGTTCTTCCTGTCGCTGGAAGACGACCTGATGCGCATCTTCGGCTCGGAACGGCTGGACAAGGTGCTGTCCACACTCGGCATGAAAGAGGGCGAGGCCATCGTCCACCCCTGGGTCAACAAGTCCTTGGAACGCGCACAGGCCAAGGTCGAGGGCCGCAACTTCGACATCCGCAAGCAATTGCTGAAATTCGACGACGTGATGAACGACCAGCGCAAGGCGATCTTCAGCCAGCGGCTGGAGATCATGCATACCGAGGAGGTCGAGGAGGTCGCCGCCGACATGCGCGCCCAGGTGATCGACGACCTGGTCGAGCGCCACCTGCCGCCCCGTGCCTATGCCGAGCAATGGGACGTCCAGGGCCTGCACGACGCGGTGATCGACAGGCTGAACATGGACCTGCCCATCGCCGACTGGGCCGCCGAGGACGGCGTGGACCAGGAGACGATCCGCGAACGCATCCAGCAGGCCACCGACGCCTATATGGCGCAGAAGGCCGAGCAGTTCGGCCCGGAAAACATGCGCCAGATCGAAAAGCAGGTGCTGCTGCAACAGATCGACAGCAAATGGCGCGAGCATCTGGTGACGCTGGAACACCTGCGCTCGGTCGTGGGCTTCCGAGGCTATGCGCAGCGCGATCCGCTGTCGGAATACAAGACCGAAGGGTTCCAGCTGTTCGAGACCATGCTGGACGGGCTGCGCTTCGACGTGACCCAGCAACTGGCCCGCATCCGCCCGCTGACCGATGCCGAGCGCGAGCAGATGCTGCGCGAATACCAGCAGAGCCAGGCGGCGGTCGAGGCGCAGATGCATCCCGAACACGAGGAGGCCGAGGGCGGCGAGGTCTCGGGCCGGGTCGCCGGCTTCGACGAGACCGACCCCACCACCTGGGGCAACCCCTCGCGCAACGATCCTTGTCCCTGCGGCTCGGGCAAGAAGTTCAAGCACTGCCACGGCGCGCTGGCATGATTTTGGGGGCCTTCGGGCCCCTTTCTCACGCGCCGCGCCTCTTGCACGCTCGGCATGGGTATTTGGACAACGAAGAAGTCCTGGGCCCGCGCCGCGATCTTCTCTGTTGTCCAAATACCCATAGCAGCCGCGCAGGCGGGCGCGGCGTGGCCTAGTCGGGCACCAGCATGTAGCCGGTGCCGCGCACGGTTTGCAGATAGCGCGGCTCCTTGGGGTCCGGCTCGATCTTGCGGCGCAGGCGGGTGATCTGCACATCGATGGCGCGCTCGGAGTTCTCGCCCGCCTCCTCGGCCGGGCTGCGGCCCAGATCCTCGATCAGCGCGCTGCGGCTGACCGGCTGGCGCGGCGTGTCGGCAAGGCGCCTGAGCAGCGCCTGCTCGGTTCCCGTCAGGCGCAGCGGCGCATCGCCCTGCCACAGCTCGCCCTTGTCGGCATCGTAGCGCAGATGGCCCAGCGACAGGAACTTCGGCCCCTTCGCCTCGGCCGCCGGGATGCGGCGCAGGATGGCGGCGATGCGCAGAAGCAGTTCGCGCGGCTCGAAGGGCTTGGGCAGGTAGTCGTCGGCACCGCTTTCGAAACCCTCGATGCGGTCCCCCGTCTCGCCCTTGGCGGTCAGCAGCAGGATCGGCGTGGTCATGCGCTTGCGCAGGTCGCGGGTCAGCGAGAACCCGTCCTCGCCCGGCATCATCACGTCGAGCACGATCAGGTCGAAATCCAGCCCGTCGAGCAGGCGCCGGGCATGGGCGGCGTCGCGCGCCGTCGTCACCAGGAAATCGTTGCGCATCAGGAAGCGGCGCAGCAGGCTGCGGATGCGTTCGTCGTCGTCCACGACCAGGATATGGGCCGCAGGCTGGGGATCGGGGGCGAGGGAGGGGGCGGTCATGGCGTCTCGGGCAGTTCTTTCAGCGCGCGATACTGGCGCAGCGTGTCGCGATCCATCATCGCCTCCAGCACCTGCCGGAAGCCCGCCACCGCCTGCGGCCCGGCGGCGCGATAGGCGGCGCGCATCCGGGCGCGCTGCGCCTCGGACAGCCGGCGTTCCAGCGCCGCGCCCTTGTCGGTCAGGTAGAGCTGCCGCTCGCGCCGGTCACGGCGACCGATGCGGCTTTCGACCAGCCCTTCCTCGATCAGCGTGCGCAGCACCCGGTTCAGCGATTGCTTGGTCACGCCCAGCACGTCCAGAAGCGCCGTTACCGTCAGGCCCGGCTCGCGGTTGATGAAGTGAATCGCCCGGTGATGGGCGCGGCCGTAATCCAGCTCGGCCAGGATCAGGTCGGGATCGGCGGTAAAGGCGCGATAGGCGAAGAACATCGCCTCGATCCCGCGGCGAAGCTGATCATCCGTCAGAAACAGCAGGCTTTCCCCGCCTGCCGGCGCGACATTCACCTTGTTCTGCATGGCCTTCCCTTCACTGCATGGCCCTTATTACGTCAGACTTGTTGACTTTCCAACCATGAATGGATAGCCCAAACCTCAAGTTGCGCAACTTTCTTTGCCAGACATGCTCTGACAGCGCAACATTCCGCAAACCGAACCGGCCGGAGGGAAAAATGGCGGGCGCATATGACGATCGTGACGGCAAGATCTGGATGGATGGCAAGCTGGTGGAGTGGCGCGAGGCGAACGTCCACATCCTGACCCATGCGCTGCACTATGCCAGCTCGGTGTTCGAGGGCGAGCGGTGCTACAGCGGCAAGATCTTCAAGGGCCACGAGCATTCGCTGCGGCTGATCGAATCGGCGCGGCTGCTGGACATGCAATCGCCCTATAGCGCAGAAGAGATCGACGCGGCGAAAACCGCCGTGCTGGAGGCGAACGGCTTCAAGGACGCCTATGTCCGCGCGGTGATGTGGCGCGGCTCGGGTGAGGACATGGGGGTTTCGGCGCGCCGCAACCCGGTGCGCATGGCCGTCGCCGCCTGGGAATGGGGCAGCTATTACGGCGACGCGAAATGGCAGGGCGCGAAGCTCGACATCGCCAAGTGGAAGCGGCCCAGCCCCGAGACCATCCCCACCGCCGCCAAGGCCGCCGGGCTTTACATGATCTGCACCATGTCCAAGCACGCGGCCGAGGAGAAGGGCTGCTCGGACGCGCTGTTCATGGACTGGGAGGGCTATGTCGCCGAGGCCACCGGCGCCAATATCTTCTTCGTCAAGGACGGCGAGGTGCATACGCCCCTGGCCGACCGCTTCCTGAACGGCATCACCCGGCAGACCGTCATCCAGATGCTCAAGGACAACGGCACCGCCGTGCATGAACGCCGCATCAAGCCCGAGGAGTTGGACAGCTTCCAGGAATGCTTCCTGACCGGCACCGCGGCCGAAGTGACCCCGGTCGGGCAGATCGGCGACTGGCATTTCCAGGTCGGCGACACCACCCGCAAGATCGCCGAGGAATACGAAAATCTGGTCCGCGCCTGACCGCCGTCCCAGGCGAAGGCCGAAATGAAAACCGGCCGGGCGGCAGCGCCCGGCCGGTTCGCATTGCTGGGCCAGGGATCAGACCCGATGGCCGCGCTCGATCCGAGCAAATTCGGCGGCGCGGCGATTCGCCTCTTCGCTGCTGCGGACGCGGGGCCGCATGCGCAGGGCGGCGATGGCCGGATGAAGGCCGGATTCGCGTTCCTGCCGCGTATAGTATTGGGTGCGGCCGGAACTGTTTTCGTGACTGCGGTCTGCGATATGTCTGGTCATTTCGGTCTTCCTCCCGCGCGGGAGTATAGCGCGGATGCGGGCGCATTTCACCCCTTGCGGGCGGCCCTGCGACCTCAGGCCGCCTTGATGCCCGGCGCGGCGGCCAGCATGGCGTGCAGCGCCACCGGATCCTCGTTCGCGCGCAGCTTGGCGCGCAGGTCCTGGTCGCGCAGCGTGCGCGAGACCAGCGCCAGCGCCTTGAGGTGATCGACGCCCGAGTTCTTGGGCGCGAGCAGCGCAAAGATCAGGTCAACCGGCTGGCGGTCCACCGCGTCGAAATCCAGCGGCTTTTCCAGCCGCAGGAACAGGCCGACCACGTGGTCGAGCCCGTGCAGCCGCGCATGGGGCAGCGCGACGCCATGGCCGACCCCGGTGGGGCCCAGGCTTTCGCGCTCTTGCAGCGCGTCCAGCGTCTGGGCGGCATCCACGCCATAGACCGCCCGCGCCTGTTCGGCGATTTCCTGGAACAACCGTTTCTTGCTGGTGGTCTGGCTCATCGTCCGCACGGCGGCGGGGGAGAGTATGTCGCTGATCTGCATGTCGCCCAAAAAATTGTCAAGGCCCGGCCGCGGGCTGCGCGGCCGGGACGTTGGTTCAACAAGACTGCCCTTCTTGCGTCAGTCTAGCCCAGATTGCGGGGGTCGATCCAGCCCACGTTGCCGTCGTCGCGGCGGTGAACCACGTTCACGCCCCCATGTTTCTCGTTGCGGAAGACCAGCAGCGGGCTGCCGGCCAGTTCCATCTGCATCACCGCCTCGCCGACCGACAGGGTGGGCACGCGGGTCTCCATCTCGGCGATGATCATGGGTTGCACGCCGTCGGCCTGCGTTTCCCATTCGTCATCTTCACCAGCGGCCAGCACATACATCCCCGCCTGTTCGAATTCAACCGGCTGGGTCCGGTCCTTGTAGTGATCCTTGAGCCGGCGCTTGTAGCGGCGCAATTGCTTGTCCATCCGTTCGCGGCACTGTTCGAAGGCCGCATAGATGTCGGTGGCCCCGCCCTTGGCCTGGGCGGTCAGCCCGGTCGAGAGATGCACCACGGCATCGCAGATGAATTCATGCGCGTTGCGGGAAAAGATGACCGTCGCATCCGTCGGGCGTTGCGAATATTTCTCAACGGTGGCACCGAGTTCGGTCTTGACATGAGTCGAAAGCGCATCGCCCACATCGATCTGTTTTCCGCTGATCTGATAGCGCATGGTGGTCCGTCCTTTCGGTTGCCCGGCCTGGTCGTCGCAGCCCTCGCGGCGGCACCGTCCGGGTTTCTTTGGCCCGGCGTCCTGCCCGGCCATATCCTCATTTGGTGACAGCCATGCCGCCGTGTCAACGGCTGCGCGCAAGGGATCGTCACGTCCTCGCGTTCAGTTCATGCGGAAGGTTTCGCCCAGGTAGACGCGGCGGACCTGCGGATCGGCGACGATCTCGGCCGTGGTGCCGGATTTCAGCACATGGCCGTCGTGCAGGATATAGGCGCGGTCCACGATCTCCAGCGTTTCGCGGACGTTGTGATCGGTGATCAGCACGCCAATGCCGCGGCTTTTCAGGTCGTGGACCAGGGCGCGGATCTCGCCCACGGCGATGGGATCGACGCCGGCGAATGGTTCGTCCAGAAGCAGATAGGCCGGATCGGCCGCCAGGCAACGGGCGATCTCGACCCGGCGCCGCTCGCCCCCCGACAGCGCCATGGCCGAGGCACCGCGCAGATGGCCGATCGAGAAATCGCCCAGCAGTTCCTCCAGCCGCTCGCGGCGCTGGTGGACATGCGGCTCGACCAGTTCCAGGACGGCCATGATGTTCTGCTCGACCGTGAGGCCGCGAAAGATCGACATCTCCTGCGGCAGGTAGCCGATGCCCATCTGGGCGCGGCGATACATCGGCAGCCGCGTCGCGTCCTGCCCGTCGATCAGCACCTGGCCCGAATCAGGCGCGACCAGCCCGGCCACGCAATAGAAGCAGGTGGTCTTGCCCGAGCCGTTCGGCCCCAGAAGCGCCACCACCTCGCCCCGGTCCAGGTCCAGCGCCACGTCGCGGATCACCGGGCGGTTGCGATAGGATTTGCGCAGGCCGCGGACGCGCAGCCCCTGCTTTTCGGCCATGGCGTCAGTTCTCCGGCTGCAGGACGCTGCGCACCCGGCCCGAGGCGTCGGCGGTGCCGCTTTCCAGGTTCACCGTCACCTTGTCGCCCGCCAGCAGGTTGCCGCCCTGGCTCAGCAGCACGTCGCCGGTCAGCACGATGGTCCCGGTCTCGACATCGTAATCCGCCGCCTGGGCCTCGGCCGCGTCCTCGCCGCTGGCCAGGGTGACGTTGCCCTGTGCGTGCAGCGCGCTGATGCGGCGCTGGTCGCCCTGGGCATAGGTCACGGTCACGCTGTCCGCCGACAGCCGCATGGCGCCCTGGCCGATCAGCACATTGCCGGAAAAGGTCGCCTGGCCGGTCTTCTGGTCCACGGTCAGCGAATCGGCCGTGACCTCGACCGGCTCCTTGATGTCCTGCGCCCGGCCGAAGCCGGTGGCCTGTCCCAGCGCCGGGCCCGCCGCCAGCATCAGCGACAGGATCACGGGCAAAAGCGGTCCGGGCCGGATCATCGGATTTCCTTTCTGGCGCCCGCAGGCCCCCTATGCGGCCGGCGGCGCCGGGTCATGGCCGGTATATCAAGCGGACTCCGCCGCTCAAATCAAGAACGTGATCGCCGCTGCCCTCGCCCGAGGGCCGAAACTCCATCCGCCCCGCCGTCAGCCGGCCGAAAGGGGCAAGCACATTGACCTCGTCCTCCGAGAGCAGCGTGCCCTCGGTGGTCGAGGCCAGCAGTTCGGGCGCGGTCAGCACCCAGCCGTCGGCGGTGGTCATGCGCACCCCCTCGCCCAGCCGGACCTGCTGGTCCGCCATCGAGGCGGCGCCGGCGCTGACATCCGCCGCCCGCCCGTCGCTGGCGCGCAGGGTCATGCGCACCGCCTGCGCCTGGGCGCCGCTGGTGCGATCGCCGGGCAGCGCCTCGGCGGCCGAGATGCTCAGCTGCGCGCCGTCGCGGGTCACGCCGGCATAGGTCGGGCTCGTCACCGCCTGCCGCTCGGCCAGCTCGCGCGGGTCCACGTCGGCATAGGGGATGCTCGCCTCGGGGTCGGGCTTGCGGCCCAGCAGGAACAGCACCGACAGGATCGCCAGCGCCGTCAGCGGCAGGAGCACCCGCAGCCAGGCCACGATGCGCGAGCGGGTGCCCACCGTCAGACAAGCCCCGTGCGCAGGAAGTCGTGGATATGGATCAGCCCCGCCGGCATCCCTTCGGGCGTGACCACGAACAGGCAGGTGATGCGGCGTGCCTGCATCTCGGCCAAGGCCGCCTCGGCCAGCGCGTCGGGGCCGATGGTGCGCGGGTTGCGGGTCATCACCTTGGCGGCGCTATGGTCCAGAAGGCCCTGCATGTGCCGCCGCAGGTCGCCGTCGGTGATGATGCCGGTCAGCCGCCCCGCGGCATCCGTCACCCCGGTCACGCCGAAGCTTTTCTGGCTGATGGTCAGCAGCGCCTCGGCCATGGGCGCGGTCTCGGCCACCAGCGGCATGTCCCGGTGCATCAGGTCGGCCACCTTGGACAGTTTCGCGCCCAGCTTGCCGCCGGGGTGGAAGGTGCGGAAATGCTCGGGGGTGAACTGGCGATGCTCCATCAGCGCCACGGCCAGCGCATCGCCCAGCGCGATGGTCATGGTGGTCGAGGTGGTGGGCACGATGCCGGTGCCGCAGGCCTCGGGCGCCGCGGGCAGGACCAGCGCCACGTCGGCCTGGCGCAGCAGCGTCGATTGCGGCCGGCCGGCAACGCCGATCAGCGGGATCTGGAAGCGGCGGGTATGGGCGATCAGGTCGGCCAGCTCCGGCGTCTCGCCGGAATTGGACAGCACCAGCGCCACGTCGCCCTGCGTCACCATGCCCAGGTCGCCATGGCTCGCCTCGGCCGGATGGACGAACTGCGCCGGCGTCCCGGTCGAGGCCAGAGTCGCGGCGATCTTGCGCCCGACATGGCCGGACTTGCCCATGCCGGACACGACCACCCGGCCGCGCGCGGCCAGGACGGTCTCGACCGCGCGGTCGAAGCTGTCGCCAAGGCCGTCGGCCAGCAGGGCCAGCCCCTCGGCCTCGGTGCGGATCACCCTGCGGGCGGTATCGAGATATGCGCTCATGGCCCGCTACCTAGTGATGGAAGATGTCGTTTTCATCCCCCCAGCCCAGCAGGTCCAGGTGGGCACGGGTGGGAAGAAAGTCGAAACAGGCCTGCGCCAGGCCCAGCCGCCCCTCGCGCGCCAGTCGCTTTTCCAGCTCGGCCTTGAGCGCGTGCAGGTGCAGCACGTCCGAGGCGGCATATTCCCGCTGCGCCTCGGACAGTTCCGCCGCGCCCCAGTCGCTGGTCTGCTGCTGCTTGGAGATGTCGACGCCGACCAGGTCCGAAAGCAGGTATTTCAGCCCGTGCCGGTCGGTATAGGTGCGCACCATCTTGCTGGCGATCTTGGTGCACCAGACCGGCTTCGTCGCCACGCCGAAGGCCGCCTCCAGCGCGGCGATGTCGAAACGCCCGAAGTGGAAAAGCTTCAGCACCTGGGGATCTGCCAGCATCCGCACCAGGTTCGGCGCCGCGCGCTGGCCCTGGGCGATCTGCACCAGATGCGCATTGCCGTCGCCCGAGGACAGCTGCACCAGGCACAGCCGGTCGCGGCGCGGGTCCAGCCCCATCGTCTCGGTGTCGATGGCCACGACCGGGCCCAAGTCCAGGTCGTCCGGCAGGTCGTTGCGGTAAAGGGTAATCGTCATCTGTGGCTTCTCGGGCTGCGGCTTTGGGCTGCTGTAACCCCATTGCCCCCGCCTGCGCCAGCCCCGGCGTTGGCTGTCGGCATCCTGCGGCCCATCGTCGCGGCCCGCAGGGGAAGGTGGCGCAGATGCGCAACAATCCCGACTATTTCAGTCGAAACCAGATCGAATATCCGAGTAAAATACTTGTGCATCCTGAGACCGGCCATATAACTCGCGCCAGTTTCGAACGAATCAAGGCAATGACCATGAAATTGCGTCGTATTATCCCGCTGGCGGGCGTGTCCTCGCTTGCCCTGGCGACCGCCCTTTACGCACAGGACAACCAGAACGCCGAGACCGTGGTCCTCAATCCGATCACCCTGGTCGCCGACGGCCAGGAGAACGTCGAGGCGACCGGCGGCGTCTCCGTCACCGCCGAGGACATCGAGGCGATGCAGCCCGCCGATGTCTCGGAACTCTTCGCGCGCGATTCCGCGATCACCGTTTCGGGCGGCGCCGGCCCGGCCAAGCGCATCCATGTCTTCGGGCTGGAGCAGTCGAACCTGGCCGTGACCGTGGACGGCGTGCCGCAGGGGCCGACCAGCTGGCACCATACCGGCTCGAACGTGATCGACCCGGCCTTCCTGAAGTCCGTCGAGGTCGAGGCCGGCGCCGCCGCCGCCGATGCCGGCTTCGGCGCGGCGGCGGGTGCCGTGCGCTATGAGACGGTCGGCGCCAAGGATCTGCTGACCGATGGCCGCAACCAGGGCGGCCGCGTCGGCCTGTCCTATGGTTCGAACGGCCGGGGCGTCACGGGCTCGCTGGCCGGCTACGGGGTTTATGAGGGCTTCGACTGGTTCGCCATGGTCCACGGCACCGACGGCAAGAATTATGAGAACGGCGACGGCTACGAGGTGGTCGGGACCGAGCCGGGCACACGCGGCGCTCTGGTGAAGCTGGGCTACGAGGCCGAAGGCCACCGCCTTGAACTGGCCATCGACCACACCGAGGACGACGGCGACCGCACCATCAAGATGAACATGGACCTGAATGCGGACAAGCTGGTCTATCCGCTGACGGTCACGCGCAATTCGGTCAGCCTGAAATACAGCTCGACCGCGCCGACCGACGCCTGGGACCCCGAGGCGATGCTCTACATCACCGAGAACAAGTATGAGCGCCCGGACTACGCCCCCGGCGCCACGAACGGCGACATGAACTTGAAAAACCGCACCATCGGCGGCCACATCAAGAACACCTATGCGTTGGGTCCGGGCAACATCACCTCGGGCATCGACTGGGCCTATAACGACTACGATGTCGACAATTACGGCGACACCGACCGGCGTTACTGGACCATGGAAACGATGCAGATCGGCGCCTTCGTGCAGGGCCGGTTCGAATTCGACAACGGCATCGACCTGTCCACCGGCGCCCGCGTCGACCATCACCGCTTCACCGACTGGAACGGCGAGCGCGTCAGCGACACCGGCGCCAGCATCAACGGCACCATCTCCTATGAATTCGCCGAGGGCTACGAAGTCTTCGCCGGTGCCTCGCATACCTGGCTGGGCTACAAGTTCGGCGAATATGCCCTGCTGCACGCGCGCAGTTCGGACCTTTATGTCGCCGACGACTTCGAGCCCTCCGAGGCCCGGAACATCAAGCTGGGCCTGAACGCCAACCAGGGCAACTGGACCGGCAACCTGACCTTCTTCGACACCCGCCTGAAGAACATGGGCGAGTTCATATTTGATGAAGAGCCCTATTATCTGGGCAATGTCGATGAATACCGCAGCAAGGGCTTCACCTTGCAGGGCACCTACAGCTGGGGCTCGGGCCGCATCGGCGGCAGCTTCACCAAGGCCGATGTGTCGCAAAACGGTATCGACGTGCTCCCCGGCGGCGGCACTGCGGTCCCGGTCGGCAAGGTGGCTACGCTGTTCGTCGACCAGGAAATCGCGCAATATAACCTGAAGGTCGGCGCTTCGGTCGAATGGGCCGACAAACTCGCTAGCAGCGACATGACCGAGGCCGGCTTCTACGACCAAAGCTCGTATACGGTGGTGAACCTCTACGGCGAATGGCGTCCGCAGAACTATGAAAACATCGTGGTTCACCTTGGAATCGACAACGTGTTCGACCGCACCTATTACGAGCGTTCGAGCTATGTCGAGCGTGACGTCTATCGTGGCGACGTTCTGGCGCGCGACATCGACCCGCTCTACGCCCCCGGCCGCACCGTCACGCTGGGCGTGAAGATGGACTTCTGATCCATCCCGCAGGTAGACAGCAAAGGCCCCCTTCGCGGGGGCCTTTTTCTATGCCTGAACCGGCAAAGATGATGTTTGAAATATCATGATAGCCATGTTAGACATCCATCATCAAGGATTGGAAATCAGCGCATGATGACCTCGGCCCAGATGCGTGCGGCGCGTGCCCTTCTTGGCATCGACCAGAAGCGGCTCGCCGAACTCTCGGGCCTGTCGGTTCCCACCATCCAGCGCATGGAGGCCAGCGACGGCAATGTGCGCGGCGTGGTCGAAAGCCTGACCCGCGTGGTCGAGGCGCTGGAGGCCGCCGGGATCGAGCTGATCGGCGAAGGCGCCGCCAGCCCCCAGGGCGGGCGCGGCGTGCGGCTGAAATCCGGTCCGCAGACGTAATCGCGACGGCGACCGCCGACGAAAGCCGACGATCCCGCCGCCTCCTTGACCAAGGTGCGGCCCCAGATGAACCAGCAGGCAATCGCAGCGCCCGGATTTGCGCCGCTGTTCACCCCGAAACTGATCACCGTCCTGCGCGAGGGCTATGGCGCGGCCGAGCTGCGCGCCGATGCCCTGGCCGGGCTGACCGTCGCCATCGTGGCGCTGCCCCTGTCGATGGCCATCGCCATCGCCTCCGGCGCCTCGCCGGCGCAGGGGCTCTATACCGCCATCATCGGCGGCTTCCTGGTCTCGGCGCTGGGCGGCTCGCGCTACCAGATCGGCGGGCCGGCGGGGGCCTTCATCGTGCTGGTCGCCGGGATCGTGGCGCAGCACGGCATGTCGGGGCTGATCCTTGCGACCTTCATGTCGGGGCTGATGCTGGTCGCGATCGGGTTCTTGCGGCTGGGCACCTTCATCAAGTTCATCCCCTTCCCGGTGACGGTCGGCTTCACCGCCGGCATCGCCGTCATCATCTTCACCAGCCAGCTGAAGGAAATCTTCGGCCTGGCGCTGACCCATGAACCGGGCGAGCTGGTCGAGAAGATCCCGGCGCTGTGGCAGGCCCGCGCCAGCCTGTCCCCCGCCGCGCTGGGGATCGCGCTGGGGACCGTCGCGGTGATCCTGGGGCTGAAGCGCGCCCGCCCGCACTGGCCCGGCATGCTGATCGCCGTGACGCTGGCCGCGGGCATCACCGCGGCAACGGGGGCGGATGTCGCGACCATCGGCAGCCGCTTCGGCGGCATCCCCTCGACCTTGCCCGCCCCGGCGCTGCCGGAGTTTTCGCTGGAGAAGGCCCTGGCGCTTCTGCCCGCGGCGGTGTCCCTGACGCTGCTGGGCGCCATCGAATCGCTGCTTTCGGCGGTGGTCGCCGACGGCATGACCGGCCGCCGGCACCGCTCGAATTGCGAACTGGTGGCGCAGGGGGTGGCGAACATGGGTTCGGCGCTGTTCGGCGGCATCTGCGTCACCGGCACCATCGCGCGGACCGCGACCAACGTGCGCTCGGGCGCGCATGGGCCGATGGCGGGGATGCTGCATGCGCTGTTCCTGCTGGGCTTCATGCTGCTGGCGGCGCCATTGGCATCCTATATCCCCCTGGCAGCACTGGCCGGCGTGCTGGCGGTCGTCGCCTGGAACATGATCGAGAAACCCGCCATCGCCATCCTGCTGCGCTCGGGCTGGGGCGAGGCGGCGGTGCTGCTGGTCACTTTCGGGCTGACGATCTTCCGCGACCTGACCGAGGCCATCGTCACGGGCCTGGCGCTCGGCTCGGTGCTGTTCATCCAGCGCATGAGCCAGGCGGTAGGGGTCGAGGCGCTGGTCGGCGCCGACATGGCCGACAGCAGCCGGCCGCGCCCGGACCAGCCGCAGCCGCGCGACGTGGTGGTCTATCGCATCTCGGGGGCGCTGTTCTTCGGCGCCACCGCCTCGATCGGCTCGGTGCTGGATCGCATCCAGGACGGGTTCCGGGTGCTGGTGGTGGATTTCAGCGCCGTGCCCTTCCTGGATTCCACCGGCGCCAACATGATCGAGGGGCTGGCGCACAAGGCACAGCGCCGCGGCATCGCGCTGTGGCTGACCGGCACCAGCCGCGACATCCGCCGGGTGCTGCTGACGCATGGGCTGCGCCGCCCGCTGGTGCATTACGCACCTACGGTCGACGAGGCGCTGCGCCGGCGTCACGGGTCATAGCGGTCCTGCACGCGGGGCGCCGGTTTCCCCGCTGCTTGCCTCCGGCGGGGATATTTGTCCACGGAAGACCGGGGCTGGGGGTGGGGGGCGCTGTTTCAGCCCATTCTTTCGGATGCGTAGCTTCCTGGCGAGGCGGGGAAGACCACAGTCTTGTTGCCGTTGAGGAACACCCGGCGGTGGATATGGGCGTGGATGGCGCGGGCCAGGACCTGGCTTTCGACGTCGC
>NZ_JRKO01000044.1 GCF_000763885.1 Paracoccus versutus
GCGCGCAAACCGAGACCATCCTGGCCACGGCGCGGGCGGCGGGCATCCCGATCCCCTCGGGCTGCGGCATGGGCATCTGCGGCACCTGCCAGGTGCTCAGGCTCTCGGGCCAGGTCCACATGGTCCACAACGGCGGCATCACCGACGAGGATGTCGAGGCGGGCTATATCCTCGCCTGCTGCTCAAGGCCCATCGGAAACGTTACCATCGATCTGTGAACAACAGGTGGGAAACCTGCCGTTCGCCAACAGACGAAAACAGCTTTCACACGAAGGATGAGGAGGAGAGATCGCATGAGCAGCAACAGAGGCGTGGTCTACATCGGCCCCGGCAAGGTCGAGGTGCAAAACATCGCCGACCCGAAACTGCAATCCCCCGACGGGCGCAAGATCGAGCATGGCGTGATCCTGAAGGTGGTCTCGACCAATATCTGCGGCTCGGACCAGCACATGGTGCGCGGCCGCACCACCGCCGAGCCGGGCCTGGTGCTGGGCCATGAGATCACCGGCGAGGTGATCGAGAAGGGCGCCGATGTCGAGATGCTGGAGATCGGCGACATCGTCTCGGTGCCGTTCAACGTCGCCTGCGGCCGCTGCCGCTGCTGCCGCGAAGGCGACACCGGCGTCTGCCTGACGGTGAACCCGGCCCGCGCCGGCGGCGCCTATGGTTATGTCGACATGGGCGGCTGGATCGGCGGCCAGGCGCGCTATGTCATGGTGCCCTATGCCGATTTCAACCTGCTGAAATTCCCGGATCGCGACCGCGCCCTGTCGAAGATCCGCGACCTGACCATGCTGTCGGACATCCTGCCCACCGGCTTCCACGGTGCGGTCAAGGCCGGCGTCGGCGTCGGCTCGGTGGTCTATG
The DNA here is from genome assembly GCF_000763885.1 of Paracoccus versutus. Taxonomy (GTDB): domain Bacteria; phylum Pseudomonadota; class Alphaproteobacteria; order Rhodobacterales; family Rhodobacteraceae; genus Paracoccus; species Paracoccus versutus. Next base: position 868 of record NZ_JRKO01000044.1, read on the forward strand.
TCGCGGGCGCCGGCCCGGTGGGCCTTGCCGCGGCGGCCTCGGCCCGCATCCTCGGCGCGGCGGTGGTGATGATCGGCGACTTCAACAAGGAGCGGCTCGAGCATGCCCGCAAGGTCGGCTTCGAGCCGGTGGACCTGTCGAAATCCGACCGGCTGGGCGACATGATCGCCGAGATCACCGGCACGCCCGAGGTCGATTCGGCCATCGACGCGGTGGGCTTCGAGGCGCGCGGCCATTCCGGCGGCGAGCAGCCGGCCATCGTGCTGAACCAGATGATGGAGATCACCCGCGCCGCCGGCCAGATCGGCATCCCCGGGCTTTACGTCACCGAGGATCCGGGCGCGGTCGACAATGCCGCCAAGCAGGGCAGCCTGTCGATGCGCTTCGGCCTGGGCTGGGCCAAGGCGCAGTCGCTGCACACCGGCCAGACCCCGGTGCTGAAATACAACCGCCAGCTCATGCAGGCGATCCTGCACGACCGGCTGCCCATCGCCGATATCGTGAATGCGACGATCATCCCGCTGGACCAGGCGGTGGCGGGCTATGAAAGCTTCGACGCCGGCGTGGCCAAGAAATACGTGCTGGACCCGCATGGTGGCCTGGCTGCCTGAGACTGCCGACATTTGCATAAAAGAGGCTGGCCACGATCCGTGGCCGGTCTTTCATTTGGTTAAAGCTGAAGTCTCATAGTCAGGCGCCTGATGGAAAGCGCATAAACAGCGTAGCGCCTGTCGATCACCGCATGGATGCTGCCCGAAAGCCGCAAGGACAAGGCCGTGCATGCCGTCCTTGACGCGATCCGGCGGAGCTGAAGCGGCAGGCCGGCCTTCATTCCGCCGCGGTGGCACTCCGGGGCAGTCCGGCGGATGCAAGGCGTTCCAGCGCCTCGACGACCTGGATCCGGCGATAGGTCTCGGTCGCAAGCCCCTCGGCCGAGCGCAGGTTCTGCCGCGCCTCGAACGCCGCCTGCGGTTTTCGGCGGTGACCTCTTCATCTCAGGCGACCAGCCAGCGCGCATAATCGTCGTCATTTTCCTTGATCGGGATGCCGCTGCTGGACAAGGCGCCGGGCGCGCGGCGCAGCGCCACGATTTCCGAAACCGGGCGAAGCGCCTGCGTCGGGTTGAACTCGGTGCGCTTGTCGGTGCCCGCGATCTCGACATCGCTACCCGCCCCGAGGCATCATAGAGGAAGGCCGAGGCGATCCGGTCCAACGCCGCCTCGACCTCCTTCGGGCGATGCACGACCTGGCGCGGCGGCCGGTCGGGCACCGCAAGCCGGGTGATGCCGCGATCATTGATGGTGTCCAGCACCTTCCGGTGATCGTCGGTGCGCAGGATCACTCGCGCCGGGCCGGCCAGAAGTCATAGGGCCCATGGGCGCCGTGGCACTTGCCGATATGGAAGGCATAGATCTCGGGATAGACAGCGCGGCTGGTCCGGCGCGGCGGCTTTGCATCGCAATAGGCCATCATCGCGGCTTGCAGCAGGTGGGTGGCCCCCACACCGCCTGGGGGCTCGTCGATGACCAGCCTGAAACGGTCGAGCTCGGTCCAGTCGGGGAACAGGTCGTCCAGCCCTGAGGCGACACCGCCGATGCGGATCGAGAACATATCGGTGCGAAGCAGCGAAACCACATGCATGATTCATTCTTCAGCGGCAGGCATGACCACTATAAAGGGCGTTGGCGAACTGTCACGGGATATGCAGCGGTGACGCGGATTGAACCCAGTCGGCCTTTCATGGATCATCGTTCTTGCCACACCGACCGGTAGCCTTCAACGTAACATGTGTCACGCACTCGTCACGCTTACTGTTACGCGCTAAGGCTTTGAATATAAAGTAGAAATATATTTATACAACCATGTAACGTATTATATTTTATGAATAAATATTCACACGCACATGACATTCAGTCATACCTATTCCCATAATCATATGTGTTCATTTGCGTCGCAGCATCATCGCTTCTCAGATGATTTATATTAAACAATTTATTTTGATCCTACTGTAGCCGCGACGTTTACGCGTCACGGTTTTCACGCTCACCCACCTGTCAGGCGGCGAATTCGCGGATCGAGGATGGGACAATCCTGGATGCTACACAGGTTTTCATGCCGCAGGAGGCGAAAATTCTCCGTTGGTCGCCCGACGGAGCATGCATGCCACCTCGGACGACCGTACTCCGGTCGGATTAGCTCCAGGAAGCCCCGCAGCAGATGGGTCGATGCCTTTTGGGGTCAGAGTTAATCGAACACCGAACCCATCCGCAGAGAGAACAGGCGCTCGCAGGTTTTCAGCAGGCATGCGACGGCACGCGGCGTAACCGGCCGATTGTTCCCGCGGCGACTGTGCCTTGATGCAAGTGACGATTTTCTGGTCATCGACAAAGTCGTCGAGGAACGCGTGCCAGGTTTTGGTGGTGATGCGCGCGGCCGTGAGCATGTCTTTCGGTTCATCGATGCCGTCATCGGTCAGGGTGATGATGGTGTCGTCTGGGCCGGTATGGACGCTGATGCTCGCGCCGTAGCTCAGGTTGTCGTCATTGGAGACGATGGCTTCGAGCAGTTCGGGATCTTCGCCCAGCATCCTGGCGACGTAGTCGAGGGTGCGGACATGGGTGACGGTTGCCATCAGGCGGTCTCGGATAAGGTTTCGGTCGTCGGCGCCCAATTCCACGGCAGGAGTTCGTCGAGCCGGTTGATCTTGTGATCGTGGATACGGGTCAGGATGTCGGCCAGATAGGCCTGCGGAGCGAGGCCGTTCATCTTGACGGTCTCGATGATGGTCATGGCGGGAGCCAGCGAAGAGCCAGTTGCGGCGCCCGACACCGATCAGGCGCAGGGCGCGTTCTGCGGGATTGTTGTCGATCGCCACCCGGCCGTCCTCAAGGAAGAGGCTGAATGAGGAACGACGGCTGAGCCCGTAACGAAAGGCCTAGGCGAGATCACCCTTGCCCGGGATCAGCGAGAGTTGGCTCTCGGACCATGCGAAGAAGGCCTCGACCTTTGGGGCGCTGTGTTTTCCCGGCCGGCAAGACGGATATCAGCAGGACGGCCGTCGATCTCCCGCTCGATGTCATAGAGCACGCCGATGCGGTCGAGCGCCTCGCGGGCGATCACGGATTTGGTCTTAGTCCATTCGTCATGGAAGTCGCGCCGCAGGTGGGTCCAACACGCGGCCTTCCGAAGGCGGGGGTCGCCGACGATCTGCTGCGGCTCGTGCTGTCGCTTCGCTGCCGTGGCGATGATCTCATCATAGGCGGCTTTCATGCCGTAGAGCTTCAGCCGGCCTATCTTGCGGGATGCGCGTCTTCGACACGACGCGTCCAGCACCTGTGATCTTTCCATGGCTCGGTCTCCTCAGGCTGTCGTCGCGTTTGCAATCGGCCGCGGGCTCGCAGGCCAGCCGCAGCGCATCCGGCGTGGCGATGGTCAGCGGCGGTGTCGGTTCGCGATGCCGGGCCAGGATGTTCAGGACCACAGCTGCTGCCGGGGCGCCTTCGTTCAGGGCCTCGCGCAAGCGGATTCCACCGCATCCAGTCCGTCGGTCGGGATCATGCTCAGAGGATCTGGGCCATTTGCCGGTCGCCGTTTGGCACCTTGCCCAGCTTGCGCTGAACGCGCCTGATCGCTGGCGGCAGTTTCCATTCCTTGAAGGGAGCGCCGTTCCGGAGGGCGCCGGGCTTGCGGGCCAGCACCGGAATATCGTGCAGCGGATCGTAGATGGCCTGTCGCGGCCGAAGGCGCGGATGGGTTGGCCGACGATCCTGCCGTCCTGCCGGAACTCGACCCGTTCGGCATAGGCGCGGATCTCGACCGGTAGACCGACAGCGCGACCGTCCACCGAGTAGCGGTTCTTGTCGAATCGGACCAGGCAGGTCTTCGATACCGAGGCGGGCACGGCATGGAAGCCGTCGAAGGGGCCGGCATAGGGCACCAGGCTCGCACGCTCGTCCTGAAACACCCCCCAGATCGTGCGATCGCGAAGCTCCGGGTACGGATGCGACCTGGCCCATGCAACACAGCGGTCCTCGCGCCAGGCATTGAGTTCGGCATGGCTCTTGGACTTCGGTCGAGGCACGAAGAACCGCCGCCGGACAACGCCGACCTGGTTCTCGACCTGTCCCTGCGCCAGCGGGCTCGAACCGATGGCGCCACGCAGGCGCGGTCCCAGCCAGAGGCCGGGGTGCAGGGCCATTCATTGACGCGCCATTGGTTCAAGCCCAATGGACGGCGGCTCGACCAGATAGTGCCCGCACATCTGCCGGAGTGAGCCTGTGAACGCCAGCGGTTCGAGGGAACAGGCGAACGCGATTGCAGGCGCGGTCGCGGCCGACGAAGATCGTATCCACCGCCGTCTTCATGTTGTCGTAGATCCCACGAGCACAGCCCCTGAAGAAGGCGAAGGCCTTGTCATGAGCGTCGAAGATCGAAGCCATCGCGGCGCCATCGGTCCGAGCCTGATGGCTGAGGCTCCTGCGTCTCGCGCGGGCAGGCCCGGACAAACAGCATCCGGCTGTGGCAGAGGCGGACATGCGCCACCTTCACGGTGGTGGTCACCCCATCGATCACCACGATCCCGTGGCTCCGGTCGATGGGGTCGAGCCTCGCCCGGATCGAAGACCAGCGGCACACAGGCGGCGGCAGAAGCTTCCTGTTCTTCCCTGGACCACGAGGCCGCGTAACGCCGGACAGCATCGTAACCACTGTCATAGCCGAAGGACCGGAGTGCCTCGAAGATCCTGATCAGGATCAGGCGTTCGCGCTTCGGCTTCCGGGCGTTTGCCGCCAGCATCTCGTCGAGCTTGATTCTCCAAGGGCCGATCTTCAGCAGCGGCTGGATTGTCCGTTCATGGGTCAGTTCCGTCGCGCCGGACCGGATCACCTTCCGCACCGTTCGGCGTGGCCTCGAACCAATGGCGGCTCACGCCTCACTCCGCGAGACCCGAAACTCCCGGCAGATCTGCTTGATCGTCCTCTACTCCTGGAAATACGCCCGACGGATCTTCGCAATCGTCTCCACAATCAGCATCCCGCACTGTGCCCCCGATGACCACGGGGGCATCATGACCATCAGTGAAAGGGGGGCCGTTTGGGAAGCCGATCACCCCGTTACGGGGGCAGTTGGCCATGCCGGCTTACATTTGACATGCCGGCATGCAAATAAGGCCGGTCTCGGCCGGGAGGCCGGATTCCGGCCGTGCCACATGAAATTTCGAACACCGGCTCAAAATCGTCCTTCACGCAGGCGTGATGTGGGAATATGCACTATGCTGACCATGGCGAATGATGGATTCTCTGGATAAAGGCCAAGATCTTTGCTGCCGTAGACATCCTTACCAGCGAGGAGGCGCTTTCCGAGCGCACGACCAAGCTGCTGGCAATCATTTTTCTGCTTGTTGCCACTGCTTTATGCTTCAAGAACTATTCTGCGCCGAGCCTGCACTTTTTCTCGAAGAACTATTCGATCAAGCCCACCCTGATCTCCGGTGCCGCCGCATTGGCCATGCTGACGCCTCTTTATGCCCGTGGTATCCTCAGGTGGAGAAAATCGATCTATGGGCTGATCGTTTTTGTTCTGCTCTGGGCCGTGTATTCGGGCGATCATATCCATCGCCCTGAATGCCAGTTCGGATATCCCCGAATATCTTGTTGCGGCGGCGACGCTCTTGTCCTGGCTCGGGATTCGTGGTGTGGCGGGTTTTGCGTGGATCCTTGCCTTCGCGGCCTGCATATTTTCGATCATGAACACGAGTGCAGCGATGAGCGCTTATGGCTTCTCTTTGTCGTTTGCGCCTTCCTGGGGTGCATCCTTCACGCAGGGCTGAGTCCGGCGGATTTCGTCAGGGATGTCAGCGACGAATTCCACGCCAGAACAAAACCAGCAAGAGAGCGGATCGGCGAAGATGTCAGTGCCGCCGGCGAGCTGGGGAAACGCTTCCTGTAAGCGGTTGCGTTACGGGCTTGCCAGCCGCGCACCCAGATCCCGCACCATCTGCTGCAGCCGATGGAGGGCCAGCACCTCGACCTCTCCACCCCAGCGGGCAAGATGCCAGGCTATTTCCTGCAGGCCGCCGGCGTGGAAACGCACGATCAGGCTGCCGTCGTCCTGCGGCTCGTGCCTCTCGGCAGGGTGGAAGCGATAGCTGGCGGCACCGCGGGCAACGCGCGGGGAAAAGCGCCGGACGATGCCCTCGGGTTCCTCCTGCCAGATCCCAGTTGTGGGCATAACTTTTCAGGCTGAAGCCTGGGGCGCCACGAAAGGCGCGTTCGACAGCACCACCTTCGACGGCGACCCAGATGGCCGAGGGGATCGTCTTGCGCAATTGTGCCATGATCGGCGGGTCAAGGTTTTCGTGCGAACCGGGACGCAGGGCAATCGTTGCCCGCCGAGCTCAAGGAACGGGGTGCCCGCCCTTTGCTTTGCTGCTCTCAGTCCAAAGCCTTGCATGCCTGGGCGATGGCGGCGCAGGCCGCTTCGATGATCTCCATCGAGGTTGCGGTCGAGATGCGGAAATAGGGTTCTAGCCCGTAGGCCCCGCCATGGACCGAGGCGACGCCCGCCGCTTCCAGAAGATACAGGCTGAAATCCAGGTCGTTCCTGATCGTCTTTCCGTCCGGCGTCCTCTTGCCGATCATGCCCGCGCAGCTGGGATAGAGATAGAAGGCGCCGTCCGGCAGGCTGCAGCTGAGGCCGGGAATCGCGTTGATCAGCGCATGGGCGCGGTCGCGCCGCTGGCGATAGACCGCCACGGCCTCGTCGACCGAGCGCTGGTCCGAGGTCAGGGCGGCGGCCGCCGCCGCTTGGCTGATCGACGAGGGGCAGGACGACATTTGCGATTGCAGCTTGTTGATCGCATCGATCAGCGCCAGCGGCCCGACGCCGTAGCCGATCCGCCAGCCGGTCATGGCATAGGACTTGGAGACGCCGTTGACGACCAGGGCCTGCGGCTTCAGCTCGGGCAGGACGGTCAGGATGCTGCAGGGCTCGAAACCGGCGAACCAGATCCGGTCGTAGATCTCGTCGCAGAGGACCATCACATGCGGATGCCGCAGCAGCACCTGTCCCAGCGCCCGCAGCTCGTCCGCGCTGTAGGCGGCGCCGGTCGGGTTGGAGGGTGAGTTCAGGATCACCCAGCGGGTGTTCGCGGTGATCGCGGCCTCCAGCGCGTCGGGGGTCAGCTTGAAGCCGACCTCCTCGCCGCAGGGAACGATGACCGGCGTGCCGCCGTTGGCGATGACCATGTCGGGATAGGACACCCAATAGGGCGCCGGGACGATGACCTCGTCGCCGGGTTCGACGGTGGCCATCAGCGCCACGAACAGCACCTGCTTGGCGCCGCCGCCGACGCAGATCTCGTTGAGCCCGCAGTCGATGCTCAGCCGCGTCCTGAAGTCGTGCTGGATGGCCTTGCGAAGCTCGACCGTGCCGTTGACCGAGGTGTATTTCGTCTCGCCATTCTCCATCGCCCTGATGGCGGCGGCCTTGATGTGGTCGGGCGTGTCGAAATCGGGCTCGCCCACGGTGAGGTTGAAGATCCTGCGTCCCTCGGCCTGCAGGTCGCGGACCTTCTGCGCGGCGGCGGTGCTGGGCGAGACGCGGATGCTGGTGACGCGCGAGGCGAGTTTGATGTTGCTCAAGGCAATCTCCATCGGTGCGGATTGTTCGGATGCCGGCGGGGCGGCGCGTTACTTGTTGCCGGTCAGGATCACGTCGTCGCCCACGCGCTTGGCGGTGCGCAGGCCGCCGGGGACTTGCAGCGTCGGCAGCAGCTCGATCAGGTTGATGTTGACGTATTGCGGCGTCCCGACCGCATATTCCACGGCGTCGGCGATGTCCGAGACCTGCGGCATCTCGAAGCCTTCGTAATATTTGCGCTTCGCCTCGGCGGGGTCGATCTTCTCGACCTTGGCAAAGATGTCGGTCTCGACCCGGCCGGGGCTGATCTCGGTCACTCGGACCCGGCGGCCGAAGGCATCGACGCGCAATTGGCGCGAGACGGTATGCATCGCCGCCTTGGTGGCGTGATAGGCGATATGGCCGCCGAACTCGTAATGCCCGGCCATCGAGGTGATGTTGACGATATGGCCGCGGTCGCGCTCCATCATGCCCGGCAACAGCAGGCGGGCCAAGTGCAGGGCGGCGCGCAGGTTGACGTCGATCTGCTCGTCGATGTCGAAGGCGCTGGAGGTGAGGATGCTGCCCGGCCGCGATACGCCGGCATTGTTCACCAGCACGTCGATTTCCAGATCCTTCACCAGCGCGGACACCGCCTCGGTGTCGGAAACGTCGATCACATGCGGGATCGCGCCGCAATGCGCCGCCAGTTCCTGCAGCTTTTCGGCGTTGCGGGCCAGGGCGTGAACGGTCAGGCCCTTCGCGCGCAGCCGCTCGGCGATCGCCCAGCCCATTCCGCCCGAGGCGCCCGTTACCAATGCCGTCTTGTAATCCGCGAATGCCATGGTTCTGTCTTTCTTCTCGTGAATGCGCCGGGGGTCAGATGTGACGGGTCAGCGGGGCGATGGTCGCGCCGCCGGCCGTGATGCCTTTGCGCAGGCGCTGCGCCAGATCGACGGCGCCCGCGGTGTCGGAATGGACCAGGATCGACTGCACCGGCATCGGGATGACCTGGCCGTCCACCGTGTCGACCTGCCGGTCGCGGATGACCCGCATGACGCGGGCCACCACCTGCTCGGCGTCGTGAATCACCGCCCCTGGCTGGCTGCGGGGGGCAAGCTGGCCGCTGGCCAGATAGCCGCGGTCGGCCAGGAACAGGCGGACCACGTTGCCGCCCATCTCCAGCGCGGCCTGTTCCAGGGCGCTGCCCGGCAGGACCAGGAACGCGATCTCGGGGTCGAAGGCCATGGTCGCGCGCGCCACTGCCGCCGCGATGGCGGGATCGGAGCTTGCGAGATTGCCAAGCGCGCCATGCGGGTTCATGTGGGTGATGCGATGCCCGGCGCGGCCCGCCAGCCCGGCCAGCGCGCCCAGCTGATACAGCAGATGGCATTCCAGTTCCGGCAGGTCCATGTCCATCCGGCGGCGGCCGAAACCCATGCGGTCGGGAAAGCTGACATGCGCGCCCAGGTCGACGCCATGCTCCCTGGCCAGCCGGATCGTGCGGTCCATGATGACCGGATCGCCGGCATGGTAGCCGCAGGCCACGTTGGCCGAGCTGATCTGCGCCATCAGCGCCTCGTCGTCGGCGATGCGGTAGGGGCCGAAGCCCTCTCCCATGTCCGAGTTGATGTCGATGATCATGGCCTGGTCTCCAATGTCAGGACGGGGTCGCCGTGGCCGAACAGGGTGCCCGGCGCCGGGATGCCGGACGCTATGATGCCATCCGCCGGGGCGGTGACGGCGGCACGGACGGCGCCCTGCGCGACATAGCCCAGAAGCTCGGCGGCGCGGACGGCGTCGCCGGGTGCGATCGCGGGCAGCCCGTCGTCGCTGCCGCGCGGCAGGAAGGTGCCGATATCGGGGCTGCACGCGGCGGCGGTTGCGGTCGCGGGCTTTGCCTCGGCCGCGGTGGCCGGTGCGGGCCCGGCCGGCAGGGCCAGGCGCAGGAACATGTCCCCGCCCTCTATTTCCAGCGTGCCGACGCCATGCGCGCGCATCGCGTCCAGAAGCCGGGCGAGGTCTTGCTTGTCGAACATCAGAGCCATCCCCTCTGCCGGGTCAGAAATCCTTCCAACTGCGTGCGAATCCCGGCCAGCCATTCCTGTTGCGTCCTTGCGGCCAGGGCCGCCTCGGCCAGCGTCACCTGGCGAAAGCGCAGGCGGTCGCCCGGCCGGGCCTGCGCGATGCGCCACAGGTCGGGCTCGATGACCGCCGCGATCTTTGGATAGCCGCCCATGGTCGCGGAATCGGCCAGCTGGATGATCGGCTGCCCGCCGCCCGGCACCTGCACGATCCCCGGCGCGATCCCGTGCGAGCGCAATTCGCCGGACGCCTCATAGGCCAGGGTCTCACCTTCCAGCCGATAGCCCTGGCGGTTGCTTTGCTGGCTGACCGTGTAGGGCGTGGTCCAGAACGCCTCGCGCGAGGCCGGGGCGAAATCCCCATGCTCGGCCGAGGGCAGGGCGCGCAGTTCGATCTCCGCGGCACCCGCGGCGCGCAGCGCGGGCATGGTCAGGCTAAGCCCCACAGGCGGCAGCGGCAGCGTCTCCGACGCGGCGCGCAGCACGTCGCCGGCGGCAAGGACGCGGCCTTCGAGCCCGCCGAAGCCTTCGCGCAGTTGCGTGCTGCGCGAGCCCAGCACCGCCGGCACGTCGATCCCGCCGGGCAGCGCCAGATAGCTGCGGGCGCCGGATGTCATCGGGCCAAGCTCCAGCACATCGCCCGCATCGGCCATGCCCGCCCAGACGCGGGGCAGGGGTCGTCCGGCCAGCGTCGCGCCGCAGGCCGCGCCCGCCAGCGCAAAGGCCCCGGCCTGCCGGAACCGGAACCGTGCCGGGGTCAAGGGGATCTCCAGCGTCGCGGCATCGACGTCATTGCCCAGCAGCATGTTCGCGACGCTGTGCGACAGGGCATCCATGACGCCGGCGCGGCCAAGGCCCTGCGACCAGTAGCCGTCGCGCCCCAGATCCTGCACCGTCGCGGCGGGCGGAATGAACAGAACCTCGATCATGCCTTGACCTCGACGGGGTTGAAGCGGATCCGGTCGCCGGGCCGCAGCAGCGCGGCGGGCGTGCGCTCGGGGTCGAAGAAGGACAGGTCGGTGCTGCCGATGGTGTTCCAGCCGCTGGGGCCCGCCGAGGCCGAGACCCCGGTCTGCAACCCCGCCAGCGACAGCGACCCGCCCGGCAGCCGGGGCAGCGGCACCTTGCGCCGCGGCGTTTCCAGCCGGGGATCGAGACCGCCCAGATAGCAATAGCCGGCATGGCTGCCGACCGCATAGACGGTGTATTCCGGCGCGGCATGCAGGCGCACCACCTGATCCACGGGCAGGCCGGTCATCCCGGCCACCTCGGCCAGATGCGGGCCGTCATAGGCCATGTCGATCGCCAGAAGCCGGCCCTCGACCTGTTTGCGGATGCCGCTTTCCCACAGCGCGGCCAGATCCCTCTCGATCCGGTCCAGCCCGGTCGGGACATGGTCCAAAAGCAGGGTGACATTGGTCATGCCGGGCACGGCCTCGCGGACACCCTTCCAGGTGGCGGCCTCGTCGGCGATGGCCCAGATGCGCTGCTGGTTGGCGAGATCGAACGGGCAGGAGGGCTGGAACAGCACCGCCCGGCTGCCGATCATGGAGAGCTTCGCGTCAGGCATGGCGGGACTTCCGTGCTTCGAGCCAGTGTTCGAGATGGTGGATGCTGACCCCCCCGGCCGAAAAGCCGGGGTCCGCCAGCATCTGCCGGTGCAGCGGGATATTGGTCGAGACGCCTTCCACCCGCGCCTCGTCCAGCGCGGTGCGGGCGCGGGCCAGCGCTTCGTCGCGGTCGGCGCCATGGGCGATGATCTTGCCGATCATGGAATCGTAGCTCGCCGGGATCACCGAGCCGGCGCCGACATGGGTATCCACGCGGATGCCCGGCCCGCCCGGCACATGCATCGCCGTGATCCGGCCGGGGCTGGGGGCGAAGCTGTCCGGGTCCTCGGCATTGATCCGGCATTCGACGGCATGGCCCAGGGTGCGCACCTGTTCCTGGGTGATCGGCAGCGGGTTGCCGCGCGCCACGTCGATCTGCATGGCCAGGATGTCCAGCCCCGTGACCATTTCCGTCACCGGGTGTTCGACCTGGATACGGGTGTTCATCTCGATGAAATAGAACTGCCCGTCCTCGAAGAGGAACTCGAAGGTGCCCGCGCCGACATAGCCGATCCGGCGGCAGGAGGCGGCGCAGCGTTCGCCGATTTCCGCGATCAGCGCGCGGTCGATCCCCGGCGCGGGGGCTTCCTCGATCAGCTTCTGGTGGCGGCGCTGCATCGAGCAGTCGCGGTCGCCCAGCCAGAGCGCATGGCCATGCCCATCGGCAAGCACCTGGATTTCCACATGGCGCGGCTTTTCGAGGAATTTCTCGATATAGATGTCCGCATTGCCGAAAAAGCGGCCCGCCTCCTGCCGCGTGACCATGAAGGCGCTGGCCAGCTCGGCTTCGGCCCGCACGACGCGCATGCCGCGCCCGCCGCCGCCGCCGGCCGCCTTCAGGATGACGGGATAGCCGATCCCGGCGGCGATCCGGCGGATTTCCTCGGGATCGTCCGGCAGCACGCTGTCGGGGCCGGGCACGCAGGGCACGCCGGCGGCGATCATGGCGCGCTTGGCCTCGACCTTGTCGCCCATCATCCGCATGACCGAGGCGCTGGGTCCGACCAGCCGCCGGCCGGCCGCCTCGACGGCCTCGGCGAATTCCGGGCGTTCCGAGAGGAAGCCATAGCCGGGATGGATCAGGCCCGCGCCGCTGGCCTCGGCGGCCGCCAGAAGGGCGGGGATGTTCAGATAGCTCTTGGCGGCGGGCGCGGGACCGATGCAGATCGCCTGGTCGGCCAGCGGCAGCCATGCCGCGTCGCGATCCGCCTCGGAATGCGCGCAGACGACGCGCAGGCCCAGCCGGCGGCAGGCGCGGATGATGCGCAGGGCGATCTCGCCCCGATTGGCGACCAGCAGGCAGTCCATGTCGATCGCGGCCATCAGCGGATCCTCATCAGGGGCGCGCCGGCCTCGACCGTCGCGCCGTCGCCGACCAGGATGGCCTCGACGGTGCCTGCTTGGGGTGCGGGTATGGGGGTCATCATCTTCATCGCCTCGATGATGCAGATCGTCTGCCCGGCCTCGACGCGGGCGCCCGGCTCGACAAAGGCCGCCCCGCCGGATTCGGGGCGCAGGTGGCACAGGCCGGCCAGCGGGGCGGTGACGGCATCCGCCTCGGGTGCCGGGACCGGCGGCGCTGCCGCCGCGGCGGCGGGTGGCGCGGGCTGGGCGCCGCCGGCCGCGCCGCGGCGGATGGTGATCCGGTGCCCCTCGGCCGAAAAGGCGAACTCGGCGAGATGGTTGTCTGCGGCCCATTCCATCCCCGCGATGATGGAGTCGATGGTGATCGGCATGCGAAGGGCGTCGTCCCTGTGCGAAGTTGCGTTCTTTTGCGATTGGTAGCACCGCCGCTTTGCAATGATGTCAGAGCGGTTTCGCATGACCCGGTGCGGGGCATCGCGAAACCCGATCACATCAGATGCAGACGCTCTTATGCCTGGGGGCTGCGTCCTTCCTATGCTGCCGGCCGATCACCCCCGGCCCCGGCCGCGATATTCCAGCAAGGAGAAGCACGACGTGCCCCATATCATCACCAGGATCGAACGTGCCGCCGCAGCGGATGTGGCCGCGCTGTCGAAATTCGGCAGCGCCACGATTCACGAGGCGCAGGGTCGGCTGGGCGCGCTGAGCTCGCGCCTGAAGCCCGTCGACCGCGCCATGTCGGTCTGCGGCCCCGCCTTCACCGTGCAAAGCGCGCCGCGCGACAACATCATGCTGCAACTGGCGATCCATTATGCCCAGCCCGGCGACGTCGTCATCGTCTCGGCCGGGGAATACGAGGAGGCGGGCTGCTTCGGCGACGTCCTGGCCAATGCCTGCCTGGCCAAGGGCATTGCCGGCGTCGTCACCGATACCGGGGTGCGCGACACACAGGAGCTGATCCGGCTGGGCCTGCCGGTGTTTTCGCTGAGCGTCTGCATCAAGGGCACGGTCAAGGAAACGCTGGGCCAGATCAACGGCGACATCGTCATCGGCGGCCAGGTCGTGCGGCCGGGCGACGTGATCCGGGGCGATGCGGACGGCCTGGTCGTCGTGCGCCGCGAGGATGCCGCCGAGGTGGCGCGCAAATCCGCCGCCCGCGAAGCGGACGAGGCCGGCTATATCGAGGCCTACAAATCCGGCCGGACGGTGATCGACGTCTGCAATCTCGAGGCGGTGCTGAAGGCCAAGGGCCTGACCACCGATCTTTGACGACCCCTCTTTGACAAGACATGTCCTGCGCCTCGCCGGGGTGCAGGGTCAGGCCGAGGATTCCCGCACGATCAGGTCCGTCTGGATCTCGATCCGGGCGGGCGGCGCGTCGGAATCCTGTCGCAGCAGGGCGACGATCAGATCCGCGGCCTTGCCGCCGATGGTGCCGGCATGGACATCGATCGTGGTCAGGCGCGGCACGCTGATCGTGCCGATCTCGTAATTGCCGAAGCCGGCCACCGCCAGATCGCGGGGGATGCCGATGCCCCGCCTCTGGCATTCCGAGATCACCCCGAAAGCCACCAGGTCCGAGACGCAGACGACCGCCCGTGTCGTCGGATGGTTGTCCAGCAACGTCCCGAGCGCCTGCGCCCCTTCGGCCATTCCGACCGGAGCGGTGCCCGCGGGAACCAGCCGCGTGTCGTCCAGCCCATGGCGGCGCATCGCCTGGACAAAGCCGCGTCGGCGCTGGCCGCCGCGCGGATCGCGCGGCGATTCACCGCCGATGAAGGCGATGTCGCGATAGCCCGAGGCGACCAGGTGATCCACCAGCCGGCCAATGCAAGCGGTGTTGGAAACGCCCACCACATGTCGGATCGGCTCGGCGGGCAGGTCCCAGATCTCGATCACGGGAATCCGCGTCGCCCGCAGCATTTGCCGCGTCCTGCGGGTATAGTCGCCCACTGTCAGGACGATCGCCTCGGGCTTGCGGCGCAGCAGCTGGCCGATCAGCCTTTCCTCTTCGTGCGGGTCATATTCGGTATTGGCCAGCAGGATCTGCAAGCCGTTCCGGGACAGCCCGCGCGAGAGTTGCCGCACGGTTTCCGCGAAGTTTGCATTGTTGATCGAGGGCACGGTGACCGCCACGAAGCCGGTCCGGTTTTGCCTGAGGCTGGCGGCGGTTGCGTCGAAGACATAGCCAAGCTCCTCGGCCTTGGCCAGAATCCGTGCCCGTGTCTGCGAGTTGACGCCCTCGTCGCCGCGAAAGGCCCGCGAGACGGTCATCGCGGAAACCCCGACCGCCTTGGCGATATCCGCCATCTTCACGGTTGCGCTGTGAAATCCGTCCCTGCTCATGCCGCCACATGCCCCTGCCGAAAGGGCAGGCTAGACGCTGCGGGATGCGGTCACAACACCCCGCGGCACGGGCTGGCCTGCCGCGGGAATCGCAGCAGGCCTCGCGCCGGCCGCCCGGCACGAGGGGATGATGCGCGCTTAGAGCGAAACACTGATCGCCCCGTCCACATAGAGCGTGTGCCCGTTCACGAAGCTCGAGGCGTCCGAGGACAGGAAGATGCAGGCCCCCACCAGTTCCTCGACCAGGCCCCAGCGCCCGGCGGGCGTGCGCTTTTCCAGCCAGGCCGAGAAGTCGGGGTCCGCGACCAGCGCGGCGTTCAGCGGCGTGTCGAAATATCCCGGCGCGATGGCATTGCATTGCAGCCCGTGGCGGGCCCAGTCCGTGGCCATGCCCTTGGTCAGGTTGCCGACGGCGCCCTTGGTGGCAGTATAGGGGGCGATGCCCGGCCGTGCCAATGCGGTCTGGACCGAGCAGATATTGACGATCTTGCCGCGGCCGCGCCGGATCATGTGCCGCGCCACCGCTTGGCCGACGTGAAAGACCGAGGCGATGTTGGTCTGCAGCAGGGCCTCGAACCTGTCAGCCGGGAAATCTTCGAGCGGCGTGCGATACTGCATGCCGGCATTGTTGACCAGGATGTCGATGGGCCCGGTCGTGGCCTCGAAACCGTCGATCGCGGCGCGGACTTCGTCATGGCGCGTCACGTCGAAGGGCAGGGCCCGGATCTCGGCCTCGGGCAGTTCCGCCTGCAGCGCGGCGCGCGCCTCCTCCAGCCGTTCCGGGTTCCGGGCGTTCAGCACGACCGCGGCGCCGCTTTTCGCCAGCCCCCGCGCCAGCGCGTGACCGATGCCCTGCGACGACCCCGTCACCAGCGCGCGGCGGCCCGCCAACCCGAACATGCTTTCCACAAATCCATTCGTTCCGGCCATCCCAGATACTCCGTTTGGGGCTCGACAAATCCGTCCGACTCGTGTTTGTTATCGATAACAATCCGAGTCAAGGGCCCGCTGAAGGGGCGATCGGAAAATCCCGCACCACGATGGAGAAGACGATGAGCAAGCCGGTAGTCCTGCAGATGGGGGCCTATCCAGAATGGGATGAAGTTCCGCTGAACGCGGATTACGACCTGCGCCGTTATTTCGAGGCCGCGGACAAGGATGCCTTCCTTGCCGAATGCGGGGCGCATGTGCGGGCCATCGCCACCAGGGGCGAGTTGGGGGCCAGCCGCGAGGTCATCGAGGCCTGCCCGAATCTCGAGCTGATCTCGGTCTATGGCGTGGGTTTCGACGCGGTCGATCTGCAGGCCTGCCGCGAGTGGGGGATCCGGGTGACGAACACGCCCGACGTGCTGACGGGCGATGTGGCCGATCTGGGCGTGGCGATGATGCTGGCCGTCGCGCGCGGCATCGTCGGCGCCGAAGCCTGGGTGCGGGGCGGCCACTGGGCGGCCAAGGGTAATTATCCGCTGCAGCGCCGCATCTGGGGCAAGAAGGCCGGCATCCTGGGATTGGGCCGGATCGGCTTCGAGATCGCCCAGCGTCTGCGCGGCTTTGGCATGGACATCGCCTATTCCGATGTCGCGGCCAAGGATTATGCCACCGACCTGACCTTCATCGCCGATCCGGTCGAGCTGGCGCGGCATTCCGAGTTCCTGTTCGTCGCGCTGGCGGCTTCGGCGCAGACCCGGCACATCGTCAATCGCGAGGTGATCGAGGCGCTGGGCCCCGAGGGCGTGCTGGTCAATGTCTCGCGCGCCTCCAACATCGACGAGCAGGCGCTCATCGCTGCCCTGCAAGACGGCCGGCTGGGCGCGGCGGCGCTGGATGTTTTCGATAACGAACCCCGGATCGACCCGCGCTTCCTGGACCTGCCGAACGTGCTTTTGCAGCCGCACCAGGCCTCGGGCACCATCGAGACGCGCAAGGCGATGGGCGAGCTGGTCCGCAACAACCTGGCGGCGCATTTCGCCGGCCAGCCCCTGCTTACCCCGGTTATCTGAGGCCACCATGAAAGCGATCGTCATCCACGCCGCCAGGGATCTGCGCATCGAGGAACGCGAGCCCGAGGCGCTTGGCCCCGGACAGGTGCGCATCCGCCTTGCGGCCGGCGGGGTCTGCGGATCGGACCTGCATTACTACAACCACGGCGGCTTCGGGACGGTGCGGCTGCGCGAGCCGATGATCCTTGGCCATGAGGTTTCCGGCCATGTCGTCGAATGCGCGCCGGACGTGGCGGGGCTCGTTCCCGGCGATCTGGTCGCCGTGTCGCCCTCGCGTCCCTGCGGGGATTGCGGCTATTGCCGCGAGGGGCTGCCTAACCATTGCGAGAACATGCGCTTCTACGGCTCGGCCATGCCGTTCCCGCATATCCAGGGCGCGTTCCGGCAGGAGCTGGTGGCGGATGCCACGCAATGCGTGCTGGCTAACGGCCTGACGCCGGGCGAGGCGGCGATGGCCGAGCCCCTGGCGGTCACGCTGCACGCCGCGCGCCGGGCCGGGGAATTGCTGGGCAAGCGCGTGCTCGTCACCGGCTGCGGCCCCATCGGCCTGTTGTCGATCCTGTCGGCGCGGCTGGCGGGCGCGGGCGAGATCGTTGCGACGGACCTGTCGGATTTCACGCTGGCGATGGCGCGCCAATGCGGCGCGGATCTGACGGTCAACACCGGCACGGCGCCGGATGGCCTGTCGCCCTTTGCCGTGGGCAAGGGAAGCTTCGATGTCCTGTTCGAATGCACGGGTGTCGCCGCGGCCATCGCGCCGGCCATCGCGGCCATGCGGCCGCGCGGCGTGGTCGTGCAGTTGGGATTGGGCGGCGACATGCCGCTGCCGATGACGGCGCTTACCGCCAAGGAGCTGGACCTGCGCGGCTCCTTCCGGTTCCACCAGGAGTTCGCGACCGGCGTCCAGGCCATGCTGGCGGGCCGGATCGACGTCAAGCCGCTGATCACCCACGAGGTCGCCCTGGACGAGGCCGAGCAGGCGTTCCGGCTGGCCTCGGACCGCGCCACGGCGGTCAAGGCACAGATCCTTTTCGCCTGAGGGGCGCGCTACCCTTGGGCTGAATCGAAGGCCGCCGGGGATTGCGCCATCTCTGTTGCCAGCCGCACCAGATGATCGCGCACCACGGCGGCCGCTTCCGAAAGAGGCAGCTGCGCCGAGACGCAGATCGCCATGGCGACCTTCATGTTGGGGCGCCGGATGCGGTAGCTCCGGGCATCCGGGACGCGACGCAGCACGGCCTGCGCTGCCGATGCGGGCAGGATGGTGCAGCCCAGCCCCTCGGCCAGCGCGTTCGACAGATACGAGATCGACTCGGTCTGGGCGACGACCTGCGCGCTGGTCCCGACGCGCGACAGCGTGGTTTCGATCACCTGGCGGACGGTATGGATCGGGCTCGGCAGGATCAGCGGCTGGGACACGGCCTCGGCGAACGAGATCTCGCCATCCTCCGGCTCGGCGATCTGCGTTCCCACGAAATACAGCTCTTCCGTCGAGATCGGCTCGAAGCTGAGGCTGGGGATCTTGCCCGGATCGAAGATCAGCGCGATGTCCATCTTGCCGGTCATGATCTGTTCGCTGATCACGCCGCCGCCGACCGCCTCATTGGCATAAAGCAGGATCCCCGGATGCTTTTCGCGGATGGTCCGCATCAGCTGCGTCGCCACAAGAGAACCAAGGCCCAGCGGCGCGAAGCCGACGCTGACCGCGCCGGTAATTTCTTCCGATGAGGTGGCGATGTCCTGCTCGGCCTGGTTCATCTGCCGGATGATCATCTGGCAATGGCGATACAGGACCTTGCCCGCCTCGGTCGGGATGACGCCGCGTTTCGAGCGCAGCAGCAGCGGCTTGCCGAAATGGGTTTCCAGCGCGGCGATCTGCTGGCTCAGCGCCGGCTGGGCGATGTGCAGGATCGCGGACGCCCGCGTGATGCTGCCGATGTCCACGATCTTCATGAAGGCGTAAAGCCTGCGTATGTCCATGATAATACACCCCTGAAGCGCGATTCTGCCCGGCCGCGCGGCCATTCTATTGGGTCGGCGCGTGGGGCGCACCGATGTATAAGCATTCGCGATCATGTCAGACCGAACTGTTCTTTTCGCAGCGATGGGCCTGTCGCTAGGGTGACAGGTGCAACGGTCACAAAACTGCAAAACTGTCGCGCCGCAGCCGCGAGATCTTGGTCCCGTTCGTCTGCGGTAAGCGCCAACATTGGGAGAGTTCGATGATCCTGAAGTCAATCGCCTGCGGGGCAGCGACCGCGCTGGTCATGGCAAGCGCCGCCATGGGGCAGACCCGGCTCAGCCTGTCCGAAGTGCTGCCGGACGGCAACTTCATGGCGGAAAACACCAAGAGCTTCGCCGAAGCCGTGAAAGAGGCCACCGATGGCGAGGTCGTCATCACCGTCGCCACCTCGGGGTCGCTGGGCTTCAAGGGGCCCGACCAACTCGGTGCGGTTCGCGACGGGCTGGCCGACATGGCGGACATCAACATCAGCCAGCAGATCGGGATGAATCCGCTGTTCGGCGCCGAAGGCGTGCCCTTCCTGGTGGAGTCGATGGAGGAGTTGAAAGAATACCACGCCTTCCTTCGCCCCGAATTCGAGAAGCTGGCCGAGCAATACAACCAGAAGATCCTCTACATGGTGCCGTCGCCGGCCCAGTATGTCTATCTGAAGACCGAGATCGACGACATCGGCGATTTCCGCGGCATCACGGTGCGCGGCGCCGACAAGAATACCGTCGATATCGTCAGCAGCCTTGGCATGGACGGCATCGCCATGCCCTGGGGCGAGTTGCTGCCGGCGCTGGCCTCGGGCCGTGTCAGTGGCGTCGCGACCTCTGCCACCTCGGGCGTGGACGGCAAGTTCTGGGAATTCCTGAGCCACATCTATCCGACCAACCACACCTGGGGGTCGAACGCGGTGACGATCAACCTGGATTCCTGGGGCAAGCTTTCGCCGGAACAGCAGGCTGCCATCGAGAAGGTCGCCGCCGAGCTTGAGCCGCAATTCTGGGAAAGCTCGCGCGAGAGCGACCAGAAGAGCCTTGAGATCATGACCGGCCACGGCATGCAGGTGGTCGAGCTGTCGGACGAGCTGAAGGCCCAGATCGTCGAGAAAGCCAAGCAGGTTCAGGCAGAGTTCTTTGACCGGGTTCCTGCGGCCAAGCCGATTGCCGATGCCTATCTCGCGTCGAAAGGCGGCAACTGAGATGGCCGGAGAGCGGCACCTCGCCCCCGAAGCCGTCGCTGAACGCGGCGCTGTGGCTGCCCTGCAAAGGGCGGCAGACTTCGCCTCACTTGTCGCGGCCTGGCTTGCCGGTCTTTGCGTCGTGGGCCTGACATTGCTCGTGCTGATCGACACCGCGATGGCGTTGATCAGCCGCTATGTCCCGTCCTTTCCGACGGGCACCGGAATCGGCTGGGAGTATAGTGCCTATCTGATGGGCGCGGCCTTCCTGCTCGGCTCGGGCATGACGCTGCGCGCGGGCTTGCAATTGCGGGTGGAGCTGCTGCTCTCGATGGGCAAGGGTCGCTATGCCAGGATGTTCGAGATCTTCGCCGCCATCCTGGGGACCGCCGTCACGCTGCCGCTGGCGATCTGGCTTGCGCAGTTCACGCATCGCACCTGGAGCTACGGCGAGGTTTCCCAGGACAGCTTCACGCCCTTGTGGATTCCGCAACTGGTGCTGACCATCGGGGCGGCCGTCCTGGCCTTCCAGATGGTCGCCCGTCTCGTCACCGCCATCAGCGGAAACGCCGTCGACAAACCCAGCCTCGGTGCCGCGAGCGCCATCGAGTAAGCCACAGCGCCCCTGCGCGCGAAACAAGGAATATCGGGGAGAAACATGGGCGCTATCGTCGCAAGCCTGTTCGGGCTTCTTTTCGGCACATTGGCCATCGGGGCCTGGATCGGAATCGCCTTGCTGGCCACGGCCATCGGCCTGGCAATGCTGTTCACCGGCCTGCCCGTCGACAGGCTGTTTCCGCAATACCTGTTCAACATCCTGACGACGCCCGACCTGGTCGCGTTGCCGCTGTTCATCCTGATGGGTGAGTTCCTGTTCAGGACGCGCCTGTCGGAAACGCTGTTCAGTGGTCTGGCGCCCTGGGCGGGCCTGCTTCCGGGCCGGTTGCTGCATGTCAATGTCGTCGGCTGCTCGATCTTTGCGGCGATTTCGGGATCCTCGGCCGCGACGACGCAGGTCGTCGGCCGCATGACCCTGAAGGAACTGCTGGCCAGGGGCTATTCGCCCGACCTGGCCATCGGCAGCCTTGCCGGTGCCGGGACGCTGGGCTTCCTGATCCCGCCGTCGACGGTGATGATCATGTATGGCGTGCTGGCCAATGAATCGATCCTGCGGCTTTTCACCGCCGGCTTCATCCCCGGCGTCCTGCTTGCCCTGGTCTTTGCCGTCTACATCATGATCCGCGCCAGCGCCAAGCCTGACCTGGTGCCCGAAAACGAACGGGCGTTGCGCCACATGCCGTTCCGCCAGCGCCTTGCCGCCCTTCGGGATCTCGGGCCGGTCATGTTCCTGATCCTCTGCGTGCTGGGCTCGATGTATGGCGGGCTGGCGACCCCTTCCGAGGCCGCGGCCCTGGGCGTGGTCGGGGCCTTCCTCGTGTCGCTGTCGCAGGGTGCGCTGAGCCTGCGGGCGCTGCGCGACATTCTGCTGGGGACGGTGCAGACCTGCTCGGTCATGGGCATCATCATCCTTGGGGCATCGGTGCTGGGCAACATCACCTCGACCCTTGGCATTCCTGGCGCGGTTGCAAATGTGGTGACGGACTGGAACCTCTCGCCGATGCTGCTGATCGTTGCGCTGATCGTGCTGTATCTGGTGCTGGGGACGGCGCTTGAAGGCTTCTCCATGATCGCGACCACCCTGCCGGTGGTGCTGCCCTTGGTCGAGGCCGCGGGCTTCGACAAGATCTGGTTCGGCATCTTCATGGTCCTGGTGGTCGAGATGGCGCAAATCACGCCGCCGGTGGCGTTCAACTTTGCCGTCATCCAGAACATCACCGCCCGAAGCACGGCCTATATCGCACGCGTCACCTTCCCCTTCCTGCTGATCATGATCGGCTTTGCGATCATGCTGGCCGTGTTCCCTGGGATCGTCACCTTCCTGCCCAACCTGCTACTGGGCTGATCCCGCTAGGGCGTGGCGCCCAGGTCTTCTTGCCGGGGCGCCATGCAGGTCGGCTTTGACTGCCTGTTCCGTTGGCGCTATCAGAGGCTCCATGCCACGGCCTAACGCGCAGCTGCATTTCGATCATCAATCGGCGTCCCTCGGGGATGCGCTGTCCAGAGCAAAGAAGAATAATGAAAACTGAAACTTCGATCGGCCTTATCGGCCTTGGGACGATGGGGGCGGCGCTGGCGCTGAACATCGCCGAGAAGGGCTTTCCCATCGCGGTGTGGAACCGCACCACCGAAGTGACCCGCCGCTTCCACGCTGAGGCCGGCGTGCTGGCGGATCGCGTGATCCCGACCGAGAGCCTGGCCGACCTGGTCGCCGCCATTGCCCCGCCGCGCGCCATCATCCTGATGGTCCCCGCCGGTCCGGCCGTCGACGACCAGATTGCCGCGCTGGCGCCGCTGCTCGGCCCCGATGACCTGGTGATCGACGCCGGCAACGCCAATTTCCACGACACCAACCGCCGCGCGGCGTCCGGCCTGCCGATGCGCTTCCTGGGCATGGGCGTCTCGGGCGGCGAAGAGGGCGCGCGCCACGGCCCCGCCATCATGGGCGGCGGCGCGCGGGCCGACTGGGACCGCGTCGCAGGGGTCATGCAGGCCATCGCCGCCCAGGCCGAGGACGGCACCCCCTGCGCCACCTGGATGGGCGAGGCCGGCGCCGGGCATTTCGTCAAGACCGTGCATAACGGCATCGAATATGCCGACATGCAGATGATCGCCGAGGTTTATGGCGTGATGCGCGACGGGCTCGGCCTGTCCGCCGCCGCCATCGGCGAGACCTTCGCCGGCTGGAACGAAGGCGTGCTGAAATCCTATCTGGTCGAGATCTCGGCCGCGGTGGCCCGCGCCACCGATCCGCTGACCGGCCAGCCGATGCTGGACGTGATCCTGGACGCCGCCGGGCAGAAGGGCACCGGCCGCTGGACCGCGATCGAGGCGCAGCACCTGGCGGCGCCGATCCCGGTGATCGAGGCGGCGGTGATGGCGCGCAACGTCTCGGCCCGCATCGACGAGCGCAAGGCGGGCGAGGCGCGTTTCGGTGCCGCCCCGCAGGCGCTGGACCTGGCGCGCGACCAGCTGGAGCAGGCGCTTATCGCCGGCAAGATCCTGTGCTATGCGCAGGGTTTCGCGATGATCGAGGCCGCCGGCCGCGCCTTCGGCTGGCAGCTCGACCTGCCGGGGATCGCGCGGGTCTGGCGTGCGGGCTGCATCATCCGCTCGGCGATGCTGAACGACATGGCGACGGCGCTGGCCGAGGATCCGTCGCGCAACCTGGTGCTGGCGCCGTTCTTCGCCGAAAAGCTCGAGACCGCGATGCCGGCGCTGCGCGCGGTGGTGGCGCAGGGCGTGCTGCACGGCCATGCCTTGCCGGCGCTGGCCTCGGGGCTTGGCTGGTTCGACATGATGCGCACCGGCCGCGGCACGGCGAACATGATCCAGGCGCAGCGCGACTTTTTCGGCGCGCATGGCTTCGACCGGCTGGACGGGCAGGACAGCCATCACGGACCCTGGGGCGGGAAGAGCTGAGGGGCAAAATATCCCTGGCAGTTCGATGTCCGGCCTTTGTCGGTCTTGTTCGACATCGCGAACCTCAGCGCCTCGGTCCTCGGCCCCGCCTCGTCGACCGGGATAGAAACCGGCATCGCCCCCGTGTCGCTCAGCACTTGGCGCGCCGTCGCATGCCAGGGGCTCTCGATTGCAAAGGCATCGCCCGGATCGAGGATCAGCCGCGCGCAAAGATCCAGCCCCTGCTGCGGGCCGTTGACGATGACGATCTGGCCGGGCTCGCAGACCAGTGCGCCCGCCAGAGATGGCCCTGCAGCGCGGTGCGCAGCCGCGGCGTGCCGCGCGGGCCGGCATGGCTCAGGCGCTCGGGCTGTCGGGACAGGGGAGTGGACATGGCGCGCTTCCAGGGGGTCGTGGGAAAACCGTCGGCGGCCATGTCGCCATGGCGGACATCGGCCAGCAGCCTGCTTCCGGCATGGCGGGCGGAACCGGCGGATGCGCTCGCTCCAGGCCGACAGCCGGACCGGCGGGGGTTTCGCGCATCGGCGCCAGGTGACGGCGACGGCGCAATGCGCCAACGAATGCCGGCGCCTGGTCATCTCCACTCCTATGGCAACGGGCAGGATTGCCCTGGGGCCCTGGTGATGGAGGCCGGGACCGTCCTGTCGATGGTCTGGGCGGCGGGCAATCACGACCCGCTGGCGTTTCCGGCGCCGGAACGGTTCGACCCCGACCACCAGGGCGCGCGCGCTGATGTTCGGCCTGGGGCAGCCTGCCTGCCTGGGCCATGCGATCATCCGGGCGACCTTGGTGCAGCTGCTCGATGTGCTGGAGGCATTCGCCCCCGAGGCCGGCACCCGGCCAGCGCGCTGGTCGCCGTTTGCGCAGGACCATCTTCCTGCCCTCGGCATCCGTTTCGAGGGCTGATCGCCGCGGGCGGGTCGGTCCATGAATGCCGCAGCCCACTCATGGCCCTTTCCTGGGGCGATGCAGATCGCGCCCTGTTTGCACCGGGTTGCACCTTGCCCAAGTTCACGACTTTCGCCGCGGGGGTTGCGGCCGATGCTGCGATTGGCAGCCTGCATCGGCCGTGCCTCTGCTCGCGAGGAATAGCCTACGAATTTTGGAAGTCGACTTGGATCTAGAGGCCCTGGATTAGGGGCAACTTTGCTTGGCGACGGCGAAATTCCGGGATTTGGGGTGGTGGATTGGCGCGTGGAGAGCGGGGTTTTCCGAGTGGACCGTAAAGTTGTGGCCGATGCAATCGGTCATTCGTCTCTCGTGAGCGGAATACCTGTTATGCCGGCGTTTGGCGCCGCCACTCTGGAAAACCCGGCAGACGCCCCTGCCAAGATATCTCGAGCCATCATCGATATAGTGAACCGCACGGTGCTTTCCGGAGGCCGATTTTGGTGAGTTACGCGGCTATGGGATCAGTGTCCAGAACCGCGTAGAAGTTGGCCTCGGCTTCGGCGGACGGGATGTTCCCGATCGGTTCGAGCAGATCGAGCAGGTGAACGCCATGGGTTCGCGAGAACCTGCGAGGAGGTGTTGAACCAGTCGACCCATTCCAGCATGGCGCACTCGACGGCCTCGAAGCTGCGTCCCGGCCCGCGGCGGCGGATGACCTCGGCTTTGAGCAGACCATTGATCGTCTCGGCCAAGGGGTCGTCGCAGCTGTCTCCGACGTTCCCCACCGAAGGCTCTATACCCGCTTCTGCCATCTGCTCGCTGGAGAGAACGGACAGATATTGCGAGCCGTTGTCGCTATGGTGAACCAGCCGATGCCCTTGGGCGGGCGCCGATCATGCACGGTCTGTTCCAGGGCATCGAGCACGAAACCCGCATGAGCTGAAGTGCTGGCGCGCCAGCCGACGAGCGTCCGGGCGGAGGCAGCGATCACGAAGGGTGAGGGCCAGCCCTCGAACCGATCGCGAGGCCCTCACCCTTACGAAAGACCTCCTTCGCCTGGCGCAACTCGCGGTTCTGTCGCTCCAGCGCCTGCATCCTCTGGGCCATCTCGGTCGGGATCCCTGCGCGCTTGCCGCTGTCGACCTCGGCCTTCTGGACCCAACCCTTCGGCATCTGCGCTCCGCAGCCAATCTTCGCCGAGATCGACAGGACCCACGGCAAACGAAAGACGTGCTGATCCCCATTGTCGAGAACCAATCGCACCGCCTGCGCACGCATTTCGCGGGAAAACCTGATCGTCATCTGGCTCATGATGCTCCATCCTATGCAAAAGATGGAGCTGCCGGAAAAACCAGAGAGGGGTCAGTTCATCTCCCTCCTGAAATCGGCACAGAACGCGCGAAACAGCTCGGGCTCCACAGGTGCTTTCCTAGCTCGTTCTGGGCTGAGGCCTCCAGCGCGTCGCGGCGGATGTTCAACTGCCGCTTCCATCTGGCGCTTCGAGGCCGAGGACGAGGCGGTGGCCAATGCCAGAAAATGCAGGTTGGCGGGCTATTTCTATGCCCGCCACCCCTCCCACGTCTGGCGGGTGGTCGGGATGCTGGAGATCGGCATGGTCAGGGTGAACGCCAGCTTGATCTCGTCTGAGGTGATGCCCTTTGGCGGCGTCAAACAGTCCTGCCTTGGCCGCGAGGGCAGCACCATGGCATCGAGAATTGCCTGAATATCAGTATATGCGCATCCTGGTCTAAATGCGGCCGTCACCTCAGCGGAAGCCGGCGCGGGTCCGACAAGCGCCGGGTCCAACCGCACGATATCAGCCTGGCGGGGACAGCGCCGGTCTGCCGGTTTTGCGTTGGGTCTCAGAATAGAAGATCCTTCTTGTGACCGGGATTGCGGACGGCGAAACCGTCGGTGCCGATCTCGGCAAGGTATTTCCTGAAGGTCGCGATGAAGGATTGCAGGAAATAGGGTTTCTCGGCCCCATAGGTATCGGCGACAACGAGCTTGGCAAAAGGCAGGTCGTCGACGATGGGCTTCCTGACGATGGCGCCCTGCTCGGCATAAATCGGGGTCAAGGGCCGCAAGTTCAGGATCGAAAGGCCGAACCCCTCTGATATTGCCGCCAGCGCGGCACCATAGGTCCGGGCGCGAAAGCTGATCTGCGGCGCCTCGGCAATCAGGCGGAAGATGGCCAGCAATTGCGGTGCGATCTCGGGCTGGTCCAGCAATACGAAGGGACGCCGGGCGATGTCCGCGATCCGGATTGCCTCTTGCCTGGCGAGCGGATCGTCGGGGTGCATGGCGACATGCGGCGGCACCAGGCAGATCGGCGTCCGGTCGAAGGGGGCGATGATGTCGCCCTCGTAGAGCACGGCGAACTCGATCTCGCCGGCGGAAAGCCAGTCGCGCAATTCGCTCTGGTCGCCCTCTCTCACCACGATCTCGACATCGGCTTCGTTCGCCGTGAAGCGGCGCAGCACGCTGGGCAGAAGCAGCGTCCCCAGCGGCTCGAAACAGCCGATCCGCAGCGGATCAGGAATGCGCGCCGAGATGTCGCTGGTGGCGCGCGCGAATTCGGTCTCCGCTGCCAGCAGCCGTGCGGCGGCAGTGACGAACCGGCTGCCGGCCGGGGTGATGCGGATGCCCTTGGCTGGGAAGCGGTTGAAGATGCGGGTGCCCGCCTCGTGCTCGGCCGCGTCGATGGCCGCCAGGATGGATGAGGTCGAGATCCCCAACGCCCGCGAGGCCGCAAGGACATTCTGCAACCGCGCCACTTCGCAGACATAGCGCAACTGCCTGAGCGTCAGCCGGGACCGCATGCATCCTCCTTGTTTCATGAAATGAAAGAATAGAACGAAATTAATGTATTTTCCAGATTATCCGGCGACGCCTATTCCGTTGCTCAGACCCCGCGCCGTTCCCGACGAGATCCAGCACGCGGCGCGACGATGCAGATCATGGGAGGAGAAGGAATGCTCACGTCGTCAGATCTCGACCAGGCCATCGCGGCCAGTTGGGACCGACAGCTCGACTGGCTGAAGACCTTGGTCGGCTTTCCCAGCCAGCGCGGCCTGGAAGGCCCCTGCCAGGACTGGATCGCCGACGCGTTCCGCACCCGTGGCTGGAGTGTCGACCGCTATGTGCTTTCCGATGTGGACATGGAGCACCTGCCGGGCCATTCGCCGGTGCGCGACACCGATTATGGCCAGGCGGTGCAGGTGGTCGCCGCGATCCGCGCGCCGCAGCCGGTTGGCCGCAGCCTGATCCTGCAGGGCCATGTGGACGTGGTGCCGACCGGACCGGAGGCCATGTGGTCCGCGCCGCCCTATGGCGCGACGGTCGTCGAGGGCAAGCTGTTCGGGCGCGGGGCTTGCGACATGAAGGCCGGGGTTTGCGCCATGGTCTTCGCGCTCGACGCCCTGCGGCATGCCGGCTATCTGCCGGGCAGCGACGTCTATGTGCAAAGTGTGACCGAAGAGGAATCCACCGGCAACGGCGCGCTTTCGACGCTGGCGCGCGGTTATCGTGCCGATGCCTGCCTGATCCCGGAACCCACCGGGCATTGCATCGGGCGTGGGCAGATCGGCGTGATGTGGTTCCGCCTTTCGGTGCGGGGCAAGCCGGCGCATGTCGCCGAAAGCGAACAGGGCACCAACGCCATTCTCTCGACCTATCGACTGATAGAGGCGCTGCAGGCCTTCACCCGCGACCTGAACGAACGGGTCAAGACGCACCCCCGGTTCTCCGGGCTGACCGCGCCGATCAAGTTCAACGCAGGCAAGATCCGCGGCGGCGACTGGGCGAGCTCGACCCCGGCCTGGTGCGAGCTGGACTGCCGCATCGCGGTCCTGCCGGGCATGTCGCTGGAGGCATTCCGCCAGGAGCTTGCCGATGTGGTCATGCGGGCGGCAGAGGCCGATCCGTTCCTCGCGCCGAACCCGCCCGAGATCATCTGGCACGGTTTTCAGGCGGAGGATTACGTGTTGGAACCCGGCAGCGCCTTCGAGGCGACGATGCGCGAGGCCCACAGGACGGCGACCGGCGCCGAGGCGCGGGAATGGCTGTTCACCGGGGTCACCGACAGCCGCTTCTATGGTCGTTATTACGACATCCCCAGCCTCTGCTACGGCCCCGCCGGCGGGCAGATGCATGGTTTCGACGAATATGTCGAGCTGGAGAGCGTCAGGCACACCACCCGGGTGATCGCCGACTTCATCCAGCGCTGGTGTGGTCTGCGCAGGGTCTGAGGAGGAGACGACGATGCAAGACAGGAAATCCCAATCCCGGCGGGCCGCCTTGGGCTCTTTCGTCGGCACCACCATCGAGTGGTATGACTTCTACATCTACGGCTTCGCCGCCGCGCTGGTGTTCGGGCCGTTGTTCTTTACCGGATCGTCGCCCTATATCGGCACGCTCGCGGCCTTCGGCACCTTTGCGGTCGGCTTCTTTGCCCGTCCGCTGGGCGGGCTGATCTTTGGCCATCTGGGTGACCGGATGGGGCGCAAGAACATCCTTGTGGTGACGCTGGTCATGATGGGCATCGCCACCGCCCTGATCGGCATGCTGCCGACCCATGCGACGATCGGCGTCTGGGCGCCGATCCTGCTGGTGGTGCTTCGCATCTTCCAAGGCATTGCGGTCGGCGGCGAATGGGGCGGCGCGGTGCTGCTGGCGGCGGAACATGCGCCCAAGGGACGGCAGACCTTTTTCGCCTCATTCGCGCAGCTGGGCAGTCCGGCCGGTCTGGTGCTGGCGCTGCTGGCCTTTCGCATCGCCGGGCTGGTCGATCAGGAGGTGTTCCTGAGCTGGGGCTGGCGCGTGCCGTTCCTGGTCAGCATCGTGTTGCTGGGCGTCGGCCTGGTCATCCGCCTCAACATCGAGGAGACCCCGGAATTCGAAAAGGTCCGGCAGACCGGGAAACCGGCCAAATTGCCGGCGGTCGAGGTGTTCCGCGACTGGCGCGGTGCCATCTTCCTGGCGATGGGCGCGAATACTTTCGGCATCGCGGCGGTCTATTTCTACAATACCTTCCTGGTCGCCTATGCCACGCAATATGCCGGCCTCCCGCGCGCCAGGATCCTGAACGCGTTGTTCTGGACTGCGGTGGCGCAGCTTCTGTGCCAGCCGATCGGCGCCCGCATCGCCGAGAGGATGGGCAATGAGCGCCTGTTCTTGCAAGTCTGCCTGGGCATCTCGGTCCTGACGCCCTATCCGGTGTTCATGGTGGTCGAAACCGGCAATTACGCGCTGATCCAGGTCGGGCTGATCGTCAACATCATCTTCGGCGCCTTCTCTTATGCGGTGATCGCCGGCTATATCTCGCAGATCTTCCCGGCTCGCGTTCGCTACAGCGCGATTTCCATCGGCTACCAGTTCTGCGGTGCCATCGCCGGAGGGCTGACGCCGGTGCTGGGAACCATCCTGGCCGAGAAGTTCAGCGGAGAATGGTGGCCGCTCGCCGTCTTTGCCAGCACCCTGGCGGGCATTTCGCTGGTCAGCGTATCGCTGCTGGGCCGCTATCGCCAAGCCAATGCAGAGGCCGTGCCGGCCTAGAAGGGCGGCTGGGGCCGGCGCCGTCGACAGCCGCTCACGGCGATTGCCTTCTTTTCCGCGAGCGGGTGCGCCGGAAGCGCCGCCTGCTCGCCTTTCTCTGCGCCTCCGCCCGGAAAGTGCCGATCCGACAAAAAATAGCTTTACAGCTTAGCATTCTCAATTAATCATCTTCTGAAATATCACAGGATGATCTGATGATTCGCAGGGATGCAGAACTGCAGGAGCAGGGGGTGACCGTCAGCCGCGACGAATTGCTGGACCATGGCTCGGACGACGGTTTCCGCGACATGCTGCATGACATGCTGTCGGTCTTTGCCGGGCTGGAGCATATGCGTGACCGCTTCTGCACCTTTCTGGGCCTGTCGGGGCCGCAATACACGATCCTGGCGGCGATCCGGCAGTTCCAGGGCGAGAAGGGCGTCGGCGTGAAGGAACTGGCCGACCATCTTGGCCTGTCCGGCGCCTTCATCACCATCGAGACCAAGCGGCTGGCGAAGCTCGGGGTGATCCACAA
Source organism: Paracoccus versutus (assembly GCF_000763885.1). Lineage (GTDB taxonomy): Bacteria > Pseudomonadota > Alphaproteobacteria > Rhodobacterales > Rhodobacteraceae > Paracoccus > Paracoccus versutus. The sequence continues at coordinate 31,580 of NZ_JRKO01000044.1, forward strand.
GAAGACCAATCCCGCGGACCAGCGCCGGGTGAACCTGACGCTGACCCCGCGCGGTGTCGCGCTGCTGTTGCAGCTTGCCCCGTTGCAGCGCGAGGTGAACGACACGCTCTTCGAACCGCTCTCGGCCCAGGATTTCCGCCTGCTCTGCAAGATCATGCGCCGGATGCGGGCAAGCGCCGGGCGCGCGGCCACGCTGGCCGATTACCTGCTGGACGATGGAAAGGACGAGAAATGACCGTCACCGACCCGCTCGCCTTGCGCCGGACCCTCGGCCAGTTCCCGACCGGCGTCTGCATCATGACCGCCCGTCTCGGCGACGAGTTGCTGGGCATGACGATGAGCTCGTTCAATTCGCTGTCGCTTGATCCGCCGCTGGTGCTGTTTTCCATCGACCGCAAGGCCCGCGGCCTGCCGGCATGGGAGGCGGTAGAAAGCTATGCCGTCCATGTTCTGGCCGAGAACCAGCAGGCGCTGTCCAACCGCTTTGCCCGGCCGGGCGCGAAATGGCAGGGGGTGGATTACCGGCCCGGCCATGGCGGGGCGCCTCTGCTGCCCGGCGCCGCGGCTGTCTTCGAATGCGATGCCCATGCCCGCTGCGATGGCGGCGACCATGTGCTGTTCCTTGGCCGGGTCCGCCGCTTTGCATCCCATCCCGAGCGGCCGCCGCTGGTCTTTGCGCAGGGCCGCTATGCCTCGCTGCACCAGGGCGAGGCGGCGCCGTCGCTCTGGCCGCTCGACATCCATTACTGACAATCACCAACAGGAGAGCCTGATGTTCAAGACCGGACAGCAACATGTCGAATCCTTGCGCGATGGGCGCAGGGTTTTCATCAACGGCGCCGAAGCCGGGGATGTGACCGAACACCCCTCGTTCCGGCGAACCGTTCAATCGGTGGCGCGGATGTATGATTTCCAGTCGCGCCCGGAAAACCTGGACCTGATGACCTTCGAGACCGATACTGGGTTTCGTGCCAACCGGATCTGGCAGTTGCCGCGCAGCTATGCCGATCTGGTCGAGCGCCGCCGGGCGCTGGAGGCCTGGACAGAACTGCATGGCGGTTTCCTGGGCCGGGCGCCCGATCACGTCGCCTCGTGCATCGCCGGCATGTATATGGGGCTGCCGCTATTCGAGGCGCATGACCCCGCCCGCGCCAAGGCGCTGTCGGATTACTATCACTATGCGCGCGACAACGAACTTTACCTGACCTATGTGATCATCAACCCGCAGGCGGACCGCTCGAAAGCCGCGCATGAGCAGGCCGATCCGTTCCTGACCGCCGGCGTCGTGGATCAGGACGCCGAGGGCATCACCGTGCGCGGCGCCAAGATGCTGGCCACCGGCGGCATCGTTGCCAACGAGGTCTTCGTGACCTGCATCCAGCCCCTGCGCGAGGGTGAGGAACGCTATGCGATCTCTTTCGCCATCCCGATGAACGCCAAGGGGCTGAAGATCCTGTCGCGGAAATCCTACGAGGAGCATGCCGGAAACGTCTTCGACTATCCGCTGGCCTCGCGTTTCGACGAGAACGACGCGGTGCTCTATTTCGACGACGTGAAGGTTCCGTGGGACCGGGTCTTCGTCAACCAGGATCTCAAGCTCACCTCGGGCCAGTTCCACGCCACCCCGGCGCATGTCTATCAGAACTATCAGGCGCAGATCCGGCTGATGGTGAAGATGCGCTTCCTGATGGGCATCGCGCGCAAGATCGCCGAGACCAACGGCATCATCGCCTTCCCGCAGGTGCGCGAGACGCTGGGCCAGCTTGCCGCGCAATGCACCATGGTCGAGGCTTTCGTCCATGCGCTGGAGGCCAAGGGCAAGATGGTCAACGGCTATTATGTGCCCGACGGCTCGATGCTGTATTCGGCGCAGGTGCTGACGCAGCAGAACTACAATGCCTTCATCGGCGCGCTGCGCGATCTGGCCGGCGGCGGGCTGATCATGCTGCCCTCGTCGCTGGAGGATTTCGGCAATCCCGAACTGCGCGCCCTGATCGGCAAGACCCAGCAATCGCCCACCACCGATTCCGAGGGGCGGGTGAAGTTCTTCAAGCTGGCCTGGGATGCGATCGGCTCGGAATTCGCCTCGCGTCACACCCAATACGAGATGTTCTATGCCGGCGCGACCTTCGTGACCAAGAACCACTCGTTCCGCACCTTCGACTGGGACGGTGCCACCGGCCTCGTGGACCGGATGCTCGACAGTTACTCCCTGGAGGCCGAGTTGGCCCAGGTTTCGCAATAGCCCAATTCCGCAGCAAAGGAGGCATTCATGGCCATCGACAAGGAACACAAGGAATTCCACGCCATCGACATGGAAACCGAGGGCTGGCACACGCCGCCGGGCTATCCGGCCGGCATCCAGCAGAAGATCCTGGCCGGCAGGCTGGACGAAGAGGCCAAGGTGGGCAATCGCACCCGGCTGCTGCGCTTTCAGCCCGGCGTCTTTACCACCGCGCCTTTCGTCCATGACTACTGGGAAGAGGTCTATCTCGTCTCGGGCGACCTGACCGTGGGCAATGACGAGAACGGGGATGGCGGCGAATCCTTCCAGCCCAACACCTATGCCTGTCGTCCGCCGGGGGCCTATCATGGCCCGTTCAAGTCCGAGAACGGCTGCGTGCTGATGGAGATCCACTATTACGATCAGGACAAGTGATGGAGCCCGTCTCCGTTCTGGCCCGCCGCATGGCGGCGGGCGAATTGTCCGTCACGGCGCTGACATCGGCTTGCCTGGACCGCATCCTTGACGGCGATGGCGAGGGACGCCGCACCTTTACCATGATCGACCCCGACCGCAGCCTTGCTATGGCCGGCCTGGCCGACCGGATGCGGGCCGAGGGGCGGGCTTCGTCGCCGCTGGCCGGGGTGCCCGTCTCGATCAAGGCGCTGTTCGACATCCAGGGCAAGGTGACGACGGCCGGGGCCAGGGTGATGGAGCAGGCGCCGCCCGCCCGCGCCGATGCCGAGGCGGTGCGGCGGCTGCGCATGGCCGGGATGGTGGTGATGGGCCATACCAACATGACCGAATTCGCCTATTCCGGGCTGGGGCTCAATCCGCATTACGGCACGCCCGGCAATCCGGCCGATCGCAGCCGCATTCCGGGCGGGTCGTCCTCGGGGGCGGCGGTTTCGGTCGCGGACGGCATGGCGGCGGTCGGGCTGGGCACCGATACCGGCGGCTCGTGCCGCATCCCGGCGGCGTTTTGCGGCCTTGTCGGCTTCAAGCCCACGGCGCGGCGGGTGCCGCGCAGCGGCGTGTTCCCGCTGTCCCACAGCTTCGATTCCGTAGGGTCCATCGCCCGGACGGTCGAATGCTGCGCCCTCGTGGATGCCGCGCTGGCGGGCGAGCCGATCGCCGCACCGGATGCCCCGCCGCTGTCGGGGCTGCGCTTCGCGGTGCTGGAGAATTACGTCACCGAGGACATGGATGACGCCGTCGCCCGCGCCTTCGAGGCCGCCTTGCGCCGGATCGAGGCCGCAGGGGCACGGCTGACCCGCATCCGCCTGCCCGACCTGGACCGGCTGCCGGAGCTGAACGCCCGCGGCGGCATCGTCGCGGCCGAGGCGCTGGAGCGGCACCGCGAGCGCCTGGCGCGGTGCGAGGCCGGCTATGACCCGCGCGTCGCCATCCGCATCCGCAAGGGCGAGACTCTGCGGCCGGGCGAATATGCGAGCTTGCTGGAAGCCCGCCTTGCCATGATCGGCCGGGCGAACGGGATCACCGCGGATTTCGCGGCGGTGCTGATGCCGACCGTTCCGATCATCGCGCCCGAGACAGCGGCGCTAGAGGCCGACGACGCGCTTTTCGGCGCGACCAACCTGCTGGCGCTGCGCAATCCGACGGTGGCGAATTTCCTGGACCGCTGCGCGATCTCGCTGCCGCTTCCCGTCGACGGCCTGCCGGTGGGGCTGACGCTGATGGGCGAAACCTTGGCCGACCGCGACCTGCTTGCGTTCGCGCGCGGTGTCGAACGGGTGCTGGCCGCCTGAACCGGCGTCCCCGGCGCAGCCAGCCGGGGATCAGCTGCGCAGGTTCTGCTGGGTCAGGTTCTTGTGGAAGGCCGAGATATGCTCGCGCATCGCCTTCTCGGCCGCCTCGGGGTCATGCGCCCGGATGCCCTCGACGATGGCGGCATGCTGCTCGCAGACGCGCAGGTTGTGGTCGGGCGCGCGCAGCGACAGGAACCAGAACCGCAGCGAGCGGTCGTGCAGGTTGCCAAGGAACTCGGCAAGGATGGTGTTGCCGGCGATGCCGCTCAGCAGCCGGTGGAAGTCCCGGTCGCATTCGATCATCTGCTCCAGGTCGTGGTCCTGCGCGGCCCGCCATGTCGCGGCGACATTGGCGTCGAGCTGGGCGATTTCCTGCGGCGTGGCCTTTTGCGCCGCCCAGTTCGCCGCCTGGGCCTCGTTCAGAAGCCGCATCTCGATGATCTCGACCAGGCTGTCCATGCTGATCGGCGCGACCACCACGCCCTTGCGCGGCATCACCTCGACCAGGCCGTCGACCGTCAGCCGGTCGATGGCCTGAAAGACCGGGGTGCGGCCGATCTGAAGCTGCTCGGCCAGGTCGGCCACGGTCACCGCCTCGCCGGGGCGCAATTCGCAACTCACGATCCGCTTCTTGATTGCCTCATAGGCTTGGTCGCGCAGGGACAGTTTCCTGATCCCGCGTTTCGGTCCTTGCCGCGAATCCTCGATGACGGGATCGGAGTTGCGATCCATTGGGGCCTCGATGCTGTTAGCCGCTGATCGGCAGTTCCTTGATTTCATAGACCAGATGCAGTTTGCGGGAAAGCACCGGGTCCTCCAGCTCGCATTCGAAGACCTCGCCCGGCCGGATTCCCCCGATGGCGGGCGTGGTTCCGCCCAGGATCGCGGTGCCGTCGGGAAGGTCCGCGCCCTGGGTGTAGCGTGCGATGACATCCGCCGGATCCAGCAGCCCGGCCACCGTGCCCTCTTGATAGAGGCTGCGCTTGCCGTCCGCGGTCAGCCAGCTGCGGATGATCAGCGAATCCCAATGCGGCGCCACCTCGTCGAAGGGCCAGACCTCGGCGCCGACCGGCTTGTCGCACATCTGCTTGGACACGGTGATGCCGTAGGTCTCGACCTCGCGGTCGGTATGGTCCGAGCCGATGCCGACATAAAGCTTGCCGCCCTGCGCGATGATCACCGTCTCGACCTCGCCCGAAGAGGCGCTGCCGTTGCATTCGATCCGCCCCCCGGTCGTCAGCCGATTCGCCGCGACGCGGTAGAAGGTCGGGGTCGTCTCGGGACGTTTCACCCCCAGCGCCTCCAGTTCGCGGATGTGATGCTCCATCGCCTCCTTGTCGCGCCCGGCCCAGCCCGCGATGACCAGGTCGTTGATTTCAAAGCATAGCGGCGTGCTGCCCGACAGGCTTGCGACATTCATGTCGATTTTCAAGGGATGCTCCTTTGCTTGGCAGTTTTCCCAAGATGCGGGCGCCGGCCGGCTGAAAGGGTTTGCGAACGTGCCTGGCCGACATTCCGTCTTGACGGGTCCAGCATTAATGTGCTTGTGATATTTTACAAGATGAAAATATATCGCAACGGACTTGCCAACAGGGAACCTCACCATGCCGAAACCCAAGTTTCGACTTGCCATGACTGCTGCCGCCGCAGCCGCGCTGATGACCGGCGCGGGCTGGGCGCAGGACAAGCCCGCCCGCCTCGACCTGGGGGTATTCACCTTCCTGTCGGGCCCCTCGGCCGCCTATGGCCTGCCGGGCAAGCAGGGCGCCGAACTGATGATCGAAAGGATCAATGCCCAGGGCGGCATCGGCGGCGTGCCCGTCTCGGCCACCTATGTCGATGAGGCGCAGGGTGCCGAAGGCGTGATCGCCGAATATCGCCGCCTTGCCGAAGGCGGCAGGGCACAGGCGATGATCGCGGCGCTGTCCTCGGGCAATTGCCTGGCGCTGTCGCCGCTGGCCGACCAGCTGAAGATGCCGACCATCGGCTGGAACTGCGACACCCACCAGCTTTTCCTCAAGGACCAGCCGGATTATTTCTATCGCCCGAACGGCAACACCATCGCCGAGTTCATGGCCTATACGCTGTATTTCCTGCAGCAGCATCCCGAGGTGAAGCGGGTCGCCATCATCAATCCGGACTATGCCTTCGGCCATGATGCGGCCGAGATCGTCAAGGCCACGCTGAAGGCGGTCAGGCCCGAGGTCGAGATCGTGGCCGAACTCTATCCCAAGCTCGGCGCCTCGACCTACCAGACCGAGATCTCGCGCCTGTCGGCGGCGCGGCCGGATGTCGTGTTCTCGAACCTCTGGGGCGGCGATCTGGAGAATTTCGTGCGCCAGGCCGGCCCGCGCGGCCTGTTCCGGCAAAGCGCGGTGGTGCTGGCGCTGGGCGAGACGGTGATGCAGCGGGTCGACCTGCCCGAAGGCACCATCGTCGGCGTGCTGGGCGACGGCTGGTGGATGTCGCCCGATGCAAGGACCATCGGCGAGGCCGAGCCCTTTGCCGCCGCCTATCGCGAGAAATACGGCAGCGATCCGGTCTTTCCCACCATCAAGATGGCCAACAGCCTGATCGTGCTGAAAGCCGCCTATGAAAAGGCCATATCGGACAATGACGGCGCCTGGCCCGATCGCGAGCAAGTCGTCGCCGCGCTGGAAGGGCTGTCGGTCCAGACCCTGACCGGCACGACCACCTTCCGCGACGACAATGACGGCGTGGTCGACCAGGTGATCGGCACCGTCGGCAGGGCCGAGGGCGTCGACCGGCCGGTGATGACAGGGATGGTGCGCTATGACGGCGAGGCGCTGCTGGCGCCGGTGGGGCAGGATCCCATCGCCTGGATCGGCACGCTGACGCCCGATTTCCTGGCCGACCTGCCCCGGCCGGGCAGCTATAACTAGCGCCTCGTGCCGGGCCGGCCATGGCCGCCCGGCACGCCTTCCATTCCGATACATCAGCAGGAAGGGTCATGTTCCAGACCATCGTTCCACTTTTCGTGGATGCCCTTGCCAATGCCGCGCTCATCTTTTTCGTGGCGTTCGGGCTGACACTCGTCTTCAGCGTCCTGCGCATCCTGAATGTCGCGCATGGCAGCTTCTATTCCATCGGCGCCTATGTTTCGGCCAGCATCGGCCTGTGGATCGTCAGCGCCGGCCTCAATCCCTGGCTGACCTTTCCGGCGTTGCTGGTTTCGGCGGCGCTGGTGGCGGCGCTTTTCGGCCCGCTGATCGAGCGGACGCTGGTCCAGTGGACCTATGGCCGCGGCGAGGCGGTGCAGATCCTGATGACCTTCGGCCTGTTCCTGATCCTCGAGGATTTGCAGCGGCTGGTCTTCGGCGTCTCGTCCTATTACGAGGACACGCCGGTGGCGCTGCTGGGCAGCATCGAGATCGGCGGCATCATCTACCTGAACTATCAGCTTTTGCTGATCGCGCTGGCCGTCGTGGCGCTGGTCGCGATGCGGGTGTTCATCGGCCATACCCGCATGGGCCGGCTGCTGGCGGTGGTGGTCGCCGACCGCGAGATATCCGAGGCGCTGGGCATCGACACGCGGCGGATGTTCACCATCGCCTTCACGCTGGGGATCTTTCTCGCGGCGCTTGGCGGTGCCTTGGCGACGCCGACCGCCGGGGTCGCGCCGGGCCTTGGCGCCGACACCATGGTCCTGGCCTTTGCGGTCGCGGCCATCGGCGGGCTGGGCCAGGTCGAGGGCGCGGCACTGGCCGCGGTCATCGTCGCGGCGGCCCGCGTGCTGGCGATCTATTTGTTCCCGGCACTGGATGCGGTGGCGCCCTATCTCGTGATGCTGATCGTGCTGCTGGTCCGGCCCTATGGCCTGTTCGGCAAGCCTGCCATCCGGAGGATCTGAGCGATGCGCAAACCCATTCCCCTGCTTGTCGCGGCGCTGGCGCTGCTGCTTCTGGTTCCCGTGGCCTTTCCCCACCTGAAATTCGTCATCACGCTGGCGGTGGCCAAGGGATTCGCCGCCCTCGGCGTCGCGCTTTTGCTGCGGGGCGGGCTGATCTCGCTGGGCCATGCGATGTATTTCGCCATCGGCGCCTATGCGACGGCCTTTCTGGGCAGCAAGGCGGGGGTAAGCGACCTCGTGCTGCTGCTGGTCGCCTCGACGGCGGTCGCGGCGCTGGCGGGGCTGGTCTTCGGCGCCTTCCTGGTGCGCTACCGGGCGATCTTCTTCGCCATGCTGAACCTTGCCGTGTCGATGGTGATCTTTGCCCTGACCTCCAAGCTCTACGGCATCACCGGCGGCACGGACGGGTTGCGCGTCGCGGTTCCGACCGTGCTGGGCTGGGCGCCGGGCAAGGCGGCCTTCGACGGTTTCCTGTTTTATCTCTGCATCCTGCTGATGGTGGTGCTGGGCTGGCTGGTGCATCGCTATCTGCAAAGCCCGCTGGGCCATGCCCTGTCGGCGATCCATACCAACGAGGTCCGGCTGGAATATCTGGGGGTCTCGGCCTGGCAGACCCTGCTGACCTCCTACACCATCTCGGCGGCGCTGGCGGGCCTGGGCGGCGCGCTGGCCGCCATGAGCATCGGCCACGTGCTGCCGGAGTTCGCCTTCTGGACCGAATCCGGCCATCTGGTGCTGACCGCCGTGCTGGGCGGCATCGGCGGGGTCGCCGGGGCCTTCATCGGTTCGGTCTTCCTGGAGATCCTGCATACCGTCGCCGTGGGGGTGGCCGCCGAGGCCTGGAACCTCATCATCGGCCTGGCGCTGATCTGCGTCATCTTCTTCCTTCCCCGCGGCATCTACGGCCTGATCGAGGCTCGCCGCGGCTCGACCAAGGAGACCGGACTGTGACCAGCAATTCCGCATCCGCGCAGCCGCTTCTGCGGGCCGAGGATCTTGCGATCTCCTTCGGTGCGATCAAGGCTGCCGATGGCGTGGACTTCGCCCTGCAAAGGAACGAGTTCGTCGCCATCATCGGGCCGAACGGCGCCGGCAAGACCACCTTCCTGAACCTTGTGACCGGCTATCTGAAACCACATCGCGGCAATGTCTGGCTGGACGGGCGGCCCATCACGCGGATGGCGCCGCGGCGCATCTCGCGCCAGGGCATCGCCCGCGCCTTCCAGATCCCGCAGCTTTTCACCGATCACAGCCTGATCGACAACCTGATGCTGGCCATCGCTGCGCGCGAGGGCATCTGGCAGGGGTTGACGCCCCTGAACCGCAGGGCCTATCGCGACGAGGCGATGGAGGTGCTGGAGCTGCTGGGCCTTGCCGCCGATGCCGAAACGATGACCGGCACATTGCCCGAGGGCCTGCGCAAGCTTGCCGACATCACGCTGGCCTTTGCGCTGAACCCCAAGCTGCTGGTGCTGGACGAGCCGACTTCGGGCGTGTCCTCGATCGAGCGTTTCCGCATCATGGAGACGCTGATGAACGCCATGCGCCGGCGCGGTCTCTCGGCGCTTTTCGTCGAGCACGACATGGAGGTGGTGCAGAAATACGCCGACCGGGTGGTGGTCTGGAACGCCGGCCATGTCATGGCCGAGGGAACACCCGCCGAGGTGATGAGCAATCCCGAGGTTCTGGAAAGCGTCGTGGGGGTGGTGTGATGCTGACGGTCAGGAATCTGAAGGTCGAGATCGCGGGGGTCGAGGTGCTGCGCGATGTCGGCTTCTCGCTGGCGGCGGGAAAGGCCACGGTGATGGTCGGGCGCAACGGGGCGGGCAAGACCACGACCCTGCGCGCGATCATGGGGCTTTTGCCGTGGAAGGCCGGCTCGGTTCGCATCGACGGAACGGAACTGGGGCCGCTGCCGGGACACGCCCGCGCCGGGCTTGGGATCGGCTATGCCCCCGAGGACCGGCGCCTGATCGCCGATTTCACGGTCGAGGAGAACATCCTTGTCCCCGCCCTGGTGCGGCGGATGTCCGCGGCAGAGCGCACGCGCAGGCTGGACGAGGTCTACAGCCTGTTGCCGCAACTGGCGGTTATGCGGGCGCGGCCGGGCGGCGGCGTGTCGGGTGGGCAGGGCAAGATCGTGGCGCTGGGCCGGGCGTTGATGCTGGCCGACAAGGTGCTGCTGCTGGACGAGCCGTTCCAGGGCCTGGCCCCCGCGCTGGCGCTGGAATATGCCCGCACCCTTGCCCATCTGCACAGCAACAAGCGCGATATCGCCATTCTGGTCACGGAATCCAGCCCCAAGCTGCTGAACTCCATCGCCGATGCGACCTTGCATATCGAGCGCGGCGAAATAGAAAGCCTCGCGTCGCCTGGCGATGTCGGAGGATTGCAGCATGCTTGAAGCCATGCGCATCATCCTGGAACACTGGCGACAGGGTAATGCATTTGCGACCTTGCCGGACGAGACAAGGTCGAAAGCCGGCCCGGAAACCCTTGCGGGACCTGAACAGGCAGCTGGGTGCAGCGGGCATTCTGCCGAGCCCCTCCCAGCGCGGTCGTTGCTAGCTGACGATCGTGCGGCTCTGGCGTTCGGTTCAACAGACATCGTTTCAGGACGCGGTCACAGATGCCGAAGCCCCCGTGGAGAGGCTGATGGGGCGGACCGCCGTCCTGCTGCCGACCTGGACCCTGACCCGTGGTTGAGGCGATGAGAGGCGCGGCCTTCATCGTTGCCATGCCGGCGCGGCGACCGAGGTTTGGATCCCCAGCCGAGCACAACGTCGGCCATCTCCCTCGCGCCAAGCTGGAACGGGCCGGCTTCCATCGGCAGCTGGACCCAACCAACAGCCTGAACCCCGATATTGGCCAGACCTCGGGATCCATGCCTTGGTGCTGAATTCGTGGGTTCAGACCCAGTATTTTCTGCATATCGATCATTTGGGAGAGATCCGTGCGTTCCTGCCGAATGTCGTGGAGGTCTCGGCTTGCAAGACGGCCGGATAGCGGAGCGAGCAGGCGCTCTGCGCATCGCCCAAAGGCCATCGGCTGCGCGACCGGGAAACCCCGCGTTGGGAAGTCATTGCCAGCGAGGTGTTCCTTGTCCCGTCGAGAGGGACCGGCGCCGAACTCGACGTCTACTTCCAGGGGAAGCTCTCAGGCAGAGGGGGTGATCGTCGCATGTGGATACAGTCCGTCGGCCGGGAAAGCCTTCTCGACATGGTGTCCGACGGCTTCTGCGTGGCATTGCTGCTGTCTTCGGCGGCCCAGCAGAGACGCGAGGGCGTCGGGTCCGTCCCCCTGGCGGAACTCCAGGAGCCGGTCAGGTTCAGCGCGGTATGCTCTCAACCCCACGCGAACCCGGTCGCACGGCGGCTCCTTGAAATGGCACGCCGGAAGGCCGGAAATCGCGGACCAGAAAATGGCCTGATAGCCTTGCGATGAGCCGGTCCGCCTGTCTCGCCTCGCCTTTGCATACCCCCGATCCGTGATGACGAGGCGCTCCGGCATCGGTGCGACGACGGGCGTCCTTCCGGATTCACGCCCAAGGATCTGCCCGTAAGCGACAAGATCGAGAAACGGCGCCGCGGGCAGTTCGATGGCCAGTTTCATCGGCTTGTCATCGGCAACGGGTCCGAGCTTCAGCTTTACCATGATCAACCTCCCTGTGGTTCCAGGACCAAATCCCGCGTCACCGGAATCCCGACCGGAAAGCCCTGCCGGATGGTCAGGGTCGGCGCGATCTGCAACCGGCGCTCGACGATCTGCTGGCCGGCATCGGTGATGATCCCGTCGGCGCGCTCGCGGGTGGCGCGGACCAGGGGATCGTCGTCCTTGCTGCCAATCTCGGTGCCGATGGCGAGAACGGTCGAGAGACCGGCAGCCTTGGACATTTCCGCACAGCGGTAATCGACGCCGTCCTCGAGCCCGGTAAAGCTCTGCGCATCGGCGCCCGGCGAGCGTTCCAGCACCAGGGAGCGGCCATCGGGAAAGATCAGCCTACAAGACCTCTTGCGAGGCGATGGCGCGGTTCTGGGATCTGGCGGAGGAAGGCGGGCTGCTGAACGAACAGGAATACAAGCCCCAGGGCATCCATGTGCTGTTCGTCTCGTCGCTGCGCCCCTATACGGTGATGACCACCGGCAAGCAGGTGGCCGGGCTCGGCGATGTCGCCGGGCTCAAGCTGCGCGCCAACGGGGCGGCGATGGACAAGGCGGTGCGCGTGCCCTCGGCCGAGGCCTATGGCGGCGCCGGCCTCGGCATCTCCGAGGCAGCGATCTTCCTGCGGGCCATGACAGAATCGGGCGGTGCGGTGCAGGCGGCCTCGGCCATTCATCTCGACATCCTCTGCCTCGCGCCCATCGTTCTGTTCGGCACCGAGAAGCAACGCCAGCGCATGTTGCTGCCGATGATCCAGGGCAGGGCCATGGCCTGTTTCGGCATCACCGAACCCGATGCCGGGCTGAACATCACCAAGCTGAAGACCCGCGCCATGCGGCAGGTGTTGCGGGAACAGTTCGCCGCCGGCGTCTGCCGCCGCACCGAATGGGCCGCCCTGCGGGTGCGGCCGAGGCCCGCATCACCCCGGTGCTCTCGATCGAGGAGACCGCCGCGCATCTGCATCTGCGCGCCCGCGCCTGCGCCACGCTGGCCGCGCTACGCTGGCCGCGCGCGAGGGCGTGCTGCAGTCCGGGGTTGCGCCGCGCTTCAGCCGCACGCCAGGATGGTTCCGCGACCGGCCGGCGCCGCCGGGGCGCTGCGGGCCTGGGGCGTGACGAACGACGAACTGGCCGGGCTGCGGCAGGCCGGGCTACTACTGAACAGGATGGAAAGAGGAGCGATATGGCGGATCTGGATGGAAAGGTGGCGCTGGTCACCGGCGGAACGGGCGGCATCGGCCGCGGTGTGGCGATGGCACTGGCCGGGCGCGGCGCCCATGTGGTGATCAACGGCCGCAGCGCCGAGAAGGCCGCGGCGGCCATTGCCGAGATCGAAGCGTTGGGGGCCAAGGCGGTGTTCGCGCCCGGCGATGTGCGGGACAAGGCCGACATGGAAGCGGCGGTGGAAACCGCCGTCCAGACCTTCGGCGGGCTCGACATCGTGGTGCCGAATGCCGGCGGCAGCGATGACGAGGCACGCTCGCCCGAGGTGCGGGGGCCGTTCCCAGGCATCGACCTCGAGCAGGTGGCGGGCTTCGTCGGCCGCGCCCTGCTGGGCAAGCTGCGGGTGGTGCAGGCCGCGATCCCCGCTCTGCGTCAGCGCGGCGGCGGATCGGTGGTCTTCGTCACCTCCGAGGGTGGCCGGGTGCCGACCCCAGGCCAGACCGGCATCTCGGCCTTCTCGGCCGGGCTGATCCAGGTCAGTAAACTGCTCTCCAGGGAACTCGCGCCCGAGAAGATCCGGGTGAACTGCGTCTGCGTCACGCTGGTGCGCAACTCGCCCTCCTGGGAGGCGGCGTTCGAGCGCGAAGGCGCTGTCTCGGAACATCACCGCAAGCAGTATCAGCGCGTCATCCAACGCAGCCCGCTGGGGGTGGCGGCGCCTGCGGATATCGGCAATGTCGTGGCCTTCCTGGCCTCGAGCGATGCGGATTACCTGACGGGCGCCGTGCTCAGCCCCACCGGCGGGCTGACCCTGCACTGAGACGGTCGCGACAGCAACGAAGAGGGAGAAGCGGATATCGGAGTGGTTTGCCCGGCGCAGGATCGCGGACCGATGGGGTCAATCGCGTGATCGCCTGGGTGAATGCCGCCACTCCTCATGCGATCGCCCTCGTGGCGAGGGTGTCTTCCGGTTGCCGCATGCGATCAACGCCGGGCAGCGCTTCGTCGGTCGCGATTGCGCCTTTCCGGCGATCTGGGGCACCTCCTCCGGCCTATGGCGTGCCTCGCCGTATTTCTTCGTCCCGACCTGGGCCGGATAGCGGTGGGCGCAGGCGCTCTTTGCCAGCACGCTCCTGATCCGGGCATTGCCGGTGCGCGTGATCCTGCCGTCTCCGGTGGAGCGTTTCGAAGGCGCCCACGCAAGATAGGCCACAATTGGCGCCGGTTCGCAGACGACACCTATCGCCGATCTCGACCACGAAGGTAGCGGCGCAGATCAGCCTGACGTTCCTCCGGCACACCTGGCCGCGCCACGGCGGGGAGCCAGCGCCCAATCGTGCAAGGCGTCCCCGTGGCGGCCCTTCCGCGGTGCCACGACGTGCCGGCCTTTGAAGTATCCAAGCCGAGAAAGACGATGTCATGCCCGTCCCTGGTTGGTTCCTCATGGCATGAGGATCGGCTCTTGGCGCAACCTGCGCTGATACCCTGCCGGCGGAGGCCAAATCCCTCATCATTCGAGCGTCCCCAAAGGGGCGTAGTTACATAAAACTCAAAGATCCATGCGAAGCATAATTCAGGATCTTTGCGACGGCACCGAGTGCCGGTCCATGTTTTCACGGCGTTATGGGCGGCGAGAGCGAGTGGCGCGTGTCGTCGGCGGGACTGGCAACGGAGATTGGCAGGTCCATGTCCGGCAGAATCTGGGCTCCGAACGTCAGGCTTCCTGTCTTCCTGTGGCAGGTGAAGGACGACTGGCTCATCAACAACCCGAGCGACGGGCAGGGCGCGTTCGACGCCTTGGGCAGCACCGACAAGGAGCTGCACTGGATCGAGGGCACCACCAAGCACTGCGAGGACGGCTACCATTGGTTCGGCCGCCACCCCGAGAAGGCGCTGGCATACCTCGCCAGGTTTATGGGCTAAGCTCGCGCTGAAGCGCAGAGGCGGTGCGTCAAGGTCAGAGCCGCCGCTGCGACCCGTTCCGCGCCGAGCTTGCCGCCAAATCATTGATCAGGGAAATTGATCATCAAGGGGGAGCGCCTTGCTGACGGTCGATCCACGGGGTGCAATCCATGTCCTATGACGTTGCCGCGGTGCGGCGGCTTTCCCCGGCGGTAGAGCGGATGACCTGTCCGGATGCGGGCTTTCAGTCACCGCTGTCGGTGCCGGCGAAAGAGCGGCTCGAGGCGTTCATCGCCTGGTCCTTCGACACTGCCGGTCCCAAGTCCGAATGGCTTGCCGGCATGGAGGCGGTGCGCGGCCAAACGGCTGCATTCGTGAATGCCGCCCGCGAAGAGATCGCAACACTTCGGAGGCGATGACCATCGCCGCCAACGCCCTGCCGCTGGCCGCCGGGGACGAGGTGCTGATGCTGGAGGGCGATCATCCCAACTACGCCTAAACCTGTCCCGCAAGGGCGCCGAGACCCGCTTCCTGCCGATGCCCCAGGTCGTGGACGAGGTCGTGGACGGCGCCTTTTTCGAGCGGCACCTGGGCGAGCGGACCCGCACCGTCCCGATGTCGCTGGTGGCCTTCCATGCCGGGCATCCGTTCGATGTCGAAAGTGTCGGTCGGCTGTGCCGGGAACGCGGGATTTTCTTTGTGGTGGACGTGATGCAGGGCATCGGTGTCGTGCTGGTGGACGTCAAGAAGACCGGCGTCCCCTTCGTCGGCTCGGGCACGCGCAAGGGGCTGTTGCTGCCGCAGGGGCTGGGCTTTCTTGACTGGAACTGCGAGGTGGTCGATGCCCGGCCCAGCTACATGGCCGCGATCACGCGGGAGAACCCGCCCGCCGACCTGATCGCGCGGCATGACAACATGGCCATCGCCAGCACCGCCCGCCGGTTCGAGACCGGCAATTTCAACCTGCCCGCCGTGCCGGGGCTGGGCGGGGCGCTGGAACTGCTGGAGGGCATCGGCGTCGCCGAGATCCAGGAGCAGAAAGGTTTCCGGCCATGAACAGCCCCGTTCCCGCGGACCCCGTCATCAGGCTGACCGAGGCCAACAAGCATTACGGCAATTTCCACGCGATGTGAGCCTGGAGCCCGCGAAGGGCGTAAAAGATCATCATCTGCGACCCCTCGGGCTCGGGAAAGTCGATTCTGATCCGCTGCATCAACCGCATCGAGCGGCACGACAGCGGCGAGATCCTGGTCGATGGCCACCGGCTGACCGGCGACACCAAGGACGTCGCTGCCATCCGCTGCGAGGTTGGCATGGTCTTCCAGCCCTTCAACCTGTTCCCGCATATGACCATCTTGGAAAACTGCACCATCGCCCCGCGCAAGTCGCGCGGCCTCGGCAAGGCCGAGGCGGAGGAGCGCGCGATGCATTGCCTGACCAAGGTGCGCATCCCGGCCAGCTTTCCGGCGGCCAGCAGCAGCACATTGCCATCGCGCGGGCGCTGTGCATGCAGCCGCGGGTGATGCTCTTCGACGAGCCGACCTCGGCGCTGGATCCCGAGATGGTTGAGGTGCTCGACACCATGGTGGAACTGGCCGCGGAGGGCATAACCATGCTGTGCGTCACCCATGAGACGGGTTTCCCGCGGCAGGTCGCCGACCGAGTCGTCTTCATGGATCGCGGCGAAAAGATCGAAGAAACGGTGCCCGGCGATTTCTTCGCCAACCCGCAAAGCCCGCACGCGGAAGTCCTTGCAGCAGGTCATTCACTGATCCGTACGACCTCTGCCCCATTCAAGCGGCCCCGCCGGGCATGTGAGATAGGCCATGATCATCCGCCGGCACTGGGCCGCGAGCCTTGCGGTCGGCAGGCCGGCGGGATGCTGCTCGAGCGCCCGGTGCGCGGCGGTCTCCAGCACGGCCTCCAGCATCGCCGCCGCCTCGGCCGGATCGAGATCGGCGGCCAACTCGTCCGCATGGCGCCGCAACCGCGCCTCGATCAGCGCGGCGATGCGGG
>NZ_JRKO01000045.1 GCF_000763885.1 Paracoccus versutus
CGCGAGCAGATCTCGCCCGCCATCCTCGCCGTCGCCACGCTGCTGGTCATCTTCTCCATCGCGCTGCTCACCACCGTCGAGCTGCTCCGCAGGCGCTCGGAACGGCTCAGGGGCCTGACCCCAAGGTGAGGGCGGTTCACACATCAGACAGCCTGAGAGGAGAAACCATGTCGCATGTCGTCGTCATCGGTGCGGGCCAGGCCGGGGCCGCCCTGGCCGCCAAGCTGCGCGCGCTGAAATTCGAGGGGGAGATCACGGTGATCGGCGACGAGCCCGCGCCCCCCTATCAGCGGCCGCCGCTGTCCAAGGCCTATCTGCTGGGCGAGATGGAGGAGGAGCGGCTTTGGCTGCGGTCCGCCGATTTCTGGGCCGAAAACCGGATCACCCTGAAACTGGGGCAGCCGGTGACGGCCCTCGACCCCGCGGCGCGAAGCGTGACGGTCGGGGACGAGGTGCTGGTCTATGACGAGCTGGCCTTGACCACCGGCTCGGTTCCCCGCCGCCTGCCGGCCGAGATGGGCGGGACGCTTGGCGGGGTCCATACCGTTCGCACCCTGGCCGATATCGACGCCATCCGCGCCAGCTTCGCCCCCGGCCGCCGGCTGGTGGTGATCGGCGGCGGCTATATCGGGCTGGAGGCCGCGGCGGTCGGGCGCAAGCTGGGGCTGGAGGTCACGGTGGTCGAGATGGCGCCGCGCATCCTGCAACGCGTGGCCGCGCCCGAGACCTCGGCCTATTTCCGCAAGCTGCATGCCGGCCATGGCGCGGCCATCATGGAGGGCATGGCCGTCGACCGCTTGCTGGGCGAAAGCCATGTGACCGCCGTGCGCCTGACGGATGGCAGGGAGCTGCCGGCGGATTTCGTCATCGTCGGGGTCGGCATCGTCCCCGCCACCGCCCTGGCCCAGGCGGCGGGGATCGCGCTGGACAACGGCATCCGCACCGATGCGCAGGGGCGCACCTCGGCACCGCATGTCTGGGCGGCGGGGGATTGCGCCTCGTTTCCGCTGAACGGTGTCCAGATGCGGCTGGAATCGGTCGGCAACGCCATCGACCAGGCCGAACTCGTCGCCGCGAACATCATGGGCGCGGACAGGGATTACCTGCCCAAGCCCTGGTTCTGGTCGGATCAATACGATTGCAAGCTGCAGATCGCCGGCCTGAACTTGGGTTACGACCGGGTGGTCACGCGCCCCGGCGACGGGGAAGCGGTCAGCATCTGGTATTACTCGGGCGAGCGGCTGCTGGCGGTCGATGCCATGAACGACCCGCGTGCCTTCATGGTGGGCAAGCGGCTGATCGAATCGGGCCGGACCGCAGCCCCCGATCTGGTGGCCGATGTGGCCACCGATCTGAAGACGCTGATGCGGTAGGCCGGCCCGTCCGGCAATCTCCTTGCGTCAGGCTGTCGCCTCGTGGCGCGCCGCAAAGAACGCGACCGCATGGTCCGTGAAGCGCCGGGCGATGAGCCCGCGATGCACGCCCTCGCGTGAGGCGAGCACGATGCGCAGGGGCTGCAGATCATCCTCGATCTCCAGGGTCTTCACCGCGCCGCCGTCATAGGTGGTCGCGGAAGGCGGGCGCATCACCAGCAAGGTGAAGCCGAAGCCCGACGCCACTGCGCTGCGCACCGACTCGAGCGAGGTGGAGACATAGGAGATCGGCGGGTTGATGCCGCTTTCCGCCAGCAGATCCTCGAAATATCGGCGGCTGCCGGGACCGTCGAGCATGACATAGGGCTCATCCGCAAGCGTGGCCAGGCGCACGGAGCCTTGGCCCGCAAGCGGATGATCCGCGGCAACGACCACCATCGGCCGCAACTCCGCCAGTTCCACGAAGGCCAGCCCATCCGGCACGCTGCCCCGGTCATAGGTCAGCGCCAGGTCGATCGACCCATCCCGCACCGCATCGGCCAGATCGGCCAGCGCCATCTCTTGCTGCCGGACGATCACGCCGGGGGTCGCGTCGTTGAAGCTGCGAATCAGGCCGGCCGCGTAGAAGGGCGACAGCGTCCAGAACACGCCCAGCCGAATCTCTCCGGCAGCCTCGGCAGCCAGCGCGGTGGCCTCGCGCTCGACCTGCCGCGCCTGTTCCTCCAGGCGCATGACATGCTGAAGGAACAGTCGGCCCTGGAGCGTCAGCGTCAGCCCGCGCGCGTGGTGCCGCTCGAACAGCACCAGGCCGGTCACATCCTCGAGCTTGTCCAGCGCCTGTGCCACCGAGGGCTGCGAGATGTTGAGCACGCGCGCCGCCTGGGCGATGCCGCCCTGCTCGGCGACGGCGCGGAAGTAGGCGCATTGGCGTAGGGTGAAACGAACCATATAAAAGCTGGCTTAAACCTCGGATATTCGAGTTTTGATATTCCTTGGAAAAAGGTCAAGCTGATTTCCGACCGGCGGCCCGCTTGGCCGGCTGCCAGGACTTTTCCCATGCGAAGACAAGGAGCCCCCTTATGTCACTAGCCCAGCCCGTTTCCGAATTGCTCGAGGCCGTCAACCGCCCGCTCGAAGACGCCCATGCGATGCCGCCCGCCGTCTATACGAGCCCCGATTTCCTGGCTTGCGAACTCGAAAGCATCTTCTCGCGGGAATGGATCTGCGTCGGCCGGTCGAGCGGGCTGCCCAATGTCGGTGACTATCTGACCTATGATCTGGCCGGCCAGCCCATCGTGGTGCTGCGCGGCAAGGACGGACAGATTCGCGCCTTCTCGAATGTCTGCCTGCACCGCATGTCCACGCTGGTCGATGGTTGCGGCAACAAGCGCCTGCTGGTCTGCCCCTACCATGCCTGGACCTATGATCTGGACGGCAAGCTGCGCGGCGCGCCGTTCATGACCAGGACCACCGGCTTCTGCAAGGAGGACTATGCCCTGCCGCAGATCCGCTGCGAGGAATGGCTCGGCTGGATCTACATCACGCTGGACAAGGATCGCCCCAGCCTCGCCCCGGCCCTGGCGCCGCTTGAAGAGCTGATCGCCCATTATGGGGTGGAGAACTATGTCGAGTGCTTCCGCGAAACCCATGTCTGGGACACCAACTGGAAGGTGCTCGCCGAGAATTTCATGGAGAGCTATCACCTGCCGGTCTGCCATGCCGCGACCGTGGGCGGTCATTCCAAGCTGGAGGAAATGGAGTGCCCGCCGGGCCTGGAAGCCTTCAACTATCACTGGATCACCAAGGAAGCCTCGCTGCCGATGGGCAACGCGCATCCCGACAACACCCGGCTCGAGGGGCGCTGGCGCAAGACCACGGCGCTGATCACGCTTTATCCCAGCCATCTGATCACGCTGACCCCCGGCTATTTCTGGTATCTGTCGCTGCATCCCAAGGGCGCGGGGCAGGTGGCGATCGTCTTCGGCGGCGGCTTGGCCCCCGAATTCATGGCCGATCCGCGCGCCGAGGAATATGTCGCCACGCTCAAGGGCCTGCTGGACGAGGTCAATGCCGAGGATCGCGGCTGCACCGAGAAGGTATTCCGCGGCCTCAGCGCGAATGCGGCCCGGCCGGGGCACCTGTCCTATCTCGAGCGGCCGATCTACGACTTCATGCATTACATCGCCGAACGCACCGCGGGCTTCGACCGCTCTGCCGCCCTGGCCGCGGAGTAGGCCGATGACGACCGCGATTTCCGATATCCCGTCGATGAACGACAGGTTGCGCGTCGTCGCCGGCCTGCCGGAGCATGACGCGCAATGCCTGCCGGGCCGGTTCTATACCGATCCCGACTATTTCCGCCATGAGGTGGAGACCTTCCTGTCCAGGGAGTGGCACTGCCTCGGCCGGGCCGACGAGATCCCCGGTCCGGGGGACTATTTCACCGGCCAGCTTTTCGACGAGCCGCTGCTGGTGGTGCGCGGCGACGACGGCGCCGTGCGCGTGCTGTCCAATCTCTGCCGCCACCGCGGCATGCCGCTGGCCGAGGGGTCGGGCTCCACGCGCCGCTTCGTCTGCTCGTATCATGCCTGGAGCTACGGCCGCGCCGGCGAACTGGTCAACGCCCCCAGGATGCGCGACAAGGGCGTCACCAGGGAAACCTGCAGCCTGCCGTCGTTTCCCTGCGAGGTCTGGAACGGCTTCATCTATGCCAACCTGGATCCCGAGGCCCGCCCGCTGGCGCCGCGCCTCGGCCAGCTCGGCGATCTGCTCGGCCACTATCGCACCGGGGAAATGCGGATCGTGCGCAGCTTCGAGGAGGAGTGGCGCACCAACTGGAAATGCCTGGTCGAGAACTTCATGGAAGCCTACCATCTTTCGGTGGTGCATCCCGAAACGCTGCATCCCTACACGCCGACCGGCCTGAGCCGGAAGTCGATGTCCGACGACAGCTTCACCTCCTATTGCGCCAACTATCCCGAGACCGCGGGATCGCGCGGCACGGGGGCACCGGGCCTTACCGAGGAGGAGCGGCGCCGCTCGACGCTGTTCTGCCTGTTCCCGACGCAGATCGCCAGCCAGGCGGCGACCTTGCTGGTCTCCTTCTCGATCCAGCCCCTGGCGG
Source organism: Paracoccus versutus (assembly GCF_000763885.1). GTDB lineage: Bacteria > Pseudomonadota > Alphaproteobacteria > Rhodobacterales > Rhodobacteraceae > Paracoccus > Paracoccus versutus. Next base: position 4,498 of record NZ_JRKO01000045.1, read on the forward strand.
TCGATCGCATCCGGGTGCGGTGGACCATGTCCACCTGGGGCGACGAGCTCACGCAGGACGAGCTGGAGGACAGGATCGCGCTTTGGCATGAGGTCAATCGCGAGGATCGCGAGAAGCTGGAAAGGATGCAGCGAACCCTCGCGTCCCGCCACGCGCCTTCCGGCCCGCTGGCGCCGCGCGACTATGAGGGCACGATCTGGGACTTCTATCGCTATCTCGGCCGGCAGGTTCCCCCGGAAGAAACGCCCTTGCGCGCGGTCAGTGCCTATTGATGCTTCCCACGCCTTTGCGAATTCCACCCGGGCGCGGATGCGCGCCTGGGGAAATACACGGAGACCAACAGTGCCTCTCATAACCTGGCGTGATGCCGATGGCCGCGAAATCAGCGCGAATGTCGCCTCGGGAACCAACTTGATGAGGGCCGCGTGCGATGCGGGCGTGCCGGGCATCCATGGCGATTGCGGCGGCGCGCTTGCCTGCGCGACCTGTCATGTCGCAACCGATCCCGTTTGGGCGGAACGTCTCGGCCCGCCGGGCCCGCTCGAGGACGAGATGCTGGACATGGTCGACGGAGAGCGGACTCCGACGAGTCGGTTGAGTTGCCAGATCCTTGCCAGCGAGGAACTGGAGGGGCTCATCCTCATCGTGCCGCCAGCCGTGCTGTAGCACCAGCGGGGCTGCGATGATCATCTCTGGCGTCGCTTCGATGGGACGATGCAGGATTGATCGCCGAACCTTCCATCGCGCTGGACGCGATCACGCATCGGCAATCGACGTTCGCGCATCGGCACAGCGCCGGCATCGACCAGTTCAACGAGGTCATGGGCGCGATGCGCGGTTCGTCCGATCTGGTCGAATTGGGTAAGGACGGACACGGCGAAGATCGCCTCACCACCCGCGACATGATCGAGGCCGAACAGCGGCTCCATAGAGCGGCCGAGATGATGGCTTTGCTCGACGGCGCTGTTCCTGGAATGCGAGGCGGCGCTGAGCCGGGAGGAAACCCGGAAGGTGACGGGACACAGTCAGGAGGATGTCGCAGCGGTGATGGGCGCGCTTGCCGCCGTGTCCGAGGGCGTCGATATCTCGTTCAGAACGCGGCCGATGCTGTCCGATGTCGCGGAGAGAAGGGCAAGGCGGGCGGCGGTCTCAAGGTCGTCAAGAAGCTTGACGCCAGCGGCGAGCCGATCCGGGGCGACCGGGAAATCATTCCCGAGGAAGCCGAGGTCGCGTGCTACATCTTCCGCGAGTTCGCGTCGGCAAAAGCCCGAAGGCTATCGCTGTCGATCTGAACAAGAAGGGCATCCCCGGCCCGCTGGGCCGGGGATGGGGCGATACCAGTACTCGAGGCCCGCAATCGTGGAACCGGCATCGTCAACAACGAGCTTTACGCGGGCGTTCTGGTCTGGAACCGGCTCCGCTTCGTCAAGGATCCCAGCACCGGCAAGCGGGTATCGCGCCCGAACCCGGAAGCCGCATGGATCAGAGCGCAGGTCCCGCATCTGCGGATCGTGGACGATGCGCTCTGGAACGCGGTGCGCGAATGCCAAAAGCAGATCGCGGAAATCTTCGGCCTGAATCCGGCCAGCACGCGTGGGAGGGCAGGGCGAGGCGGCTGCATCTGGCGAACCGGCCTGTCTCTCTCCTTTCCGGCCTGATGACCTGCGGATGCTGCGGCGGGAAGGTTGGGATCATCTTGTCCAACCGTCTCGGGCGCCTCAATCATCATCGGCGCGGCCCCTGCACCAACAACCGGGCTCCCATTTCCTTTTCGCGCGCCCGTGGCGATCCTGACGGCCTGCTTGATCTGCGGAAGCCGGGGATCCGTCTCGCGAATGTCGTGCTCAGCGGCGACATCAAAGGGCAGCTCGACGTGGTGGCTATGGTCGGAATCGAGACGCTGGATGTCGACGTTGACCTGATCACGCCCATAGCCGTCGAGACTGCGAATCTGATAGATGTGGGCGTAACCATTGAGACATGGAAAGTATGCTCGGCCGCGCCTTTGAAAGCTGTCTGAGGGCGGTTCTGTCGTTCAGTCAGGACGGTAGCGCAGATTCAGGGTCTTGAAGCCGGGATTTCGTTATGAGGTTGAAAGGGCTGGTCTAAGCAGCGCGTCTCGGGACGCGTCGTTCGGCCAATCGCAAGCATCGTGGGATGCGCGCCCGCGACCGCGACCTGCGCTAGAGCGCGTTGAACTAGGATAAACTCTTCCGGCGGCTGAGGCTGCAATCACCGGCGGCCCACCGACTCGCGCAAAATCAAATCGGGGCGGGATACTTCGCCGACGGGGTCGTCGCCCAGCTTGCCCTCGATCCGGTCGATCAGGATCTCGGCCAGCCGGCGCCCGGCCATTTCGACCGAAAGCTGCGTGGCCGTCAGCGCGGGGACGAAATCCGCCGCCGAGATCCCGCGCAGCTGGTCGTCATGGGCCACGACCGACAGGTCGCGGCCGATCTGCAGCCCCGCCTCGGCTGCGGCGCGATAGACCCCCTTCGCCAGGAAGATGGACCCGCAGATGATCGCCGTCGGCGGCTCGGGCAAGGACAAGAGCCGGGCGGCGCATGCCACCCCGTCCTCTTCCGTCATCGCGGTTTCCAGCACCAGATCCGGGTCGACGGGCTGACGGCGGCTGTCCATCGCGGCGCGATAGCCCGCGGCGCGGGCCGCGGCATAGCGAAACCGCCGATAGGAGTTCAGCGCCGCGATGCGGGTGTGCCCATAGTCCAGCAACAGCTCGGCCAGCCGCCTGAAGATCTCGAAATTGTCCACGTCGACGTAGGAATAGGGAATGTCCACGTCACTGCGGCCATGCACGACGAAGGGGATGCCGGTGTCGGCCAGCAACCGGATGCGCGGGTCATGGACCAGCGGCCGGGTGATGATCAGCCCGTCCACCATCCGCGATGTCGCCAGGCGGCGCAGCACCGAAGCTTCGTCGTCGCGAAACGGCGACAGCAGCAGGTTGTAGCCGCGTTCGGTCACGACGTCGCTGATCCCGCTGAGCACATCGACGAAATTCGTCTGGACCAGGCGCAGGCGTTCGAGCGGAAAGACCAGCCCGATCGCCTCGGTCCGGCCGATGGCCAGGCCCCGTGCCCGCGCGTTCGGGGCATAGCCCATGCGCTTGGCGGCCTGTGCCACGCGCTCACGCGTGGCAGCGGGGATCGAGGGGTGGTTCCGCAAGGCGCGGCTGACCGTCGATTGCGACAGGCCCAGTTCGTCCGCCACCGCCTTCAGGCCGATGCCCTGTCCCTGATTCGGGCGATCATTGGCCATGTGGTTCCCTTCGCTTGCGCAACGCGACTTTATGAAAATTAGGATATTCGCTGAATTTTCCGGGGTCAATCCCCGGTCGACCCCGGTAGTTTACACAAGCGCTTGCACATGTTATGCAAGCGCTTGCGTAACCTCGGGAGGAGACCCATGACCCGCATCGCCCTGACCGGCCGCGCAAGGCTGCGCCTTGCCGCCGCCCTTGCCTGCGCCACCGCGCTTGGCCCGACCCTCGCTTCGGCGGATGTCGAGATCGAATATTGGCAATATGTCTTTGACGCCCGCGTGAAGGCGATGGACACGCTGATCGACGCGTTCGAGGCCGAGAACCCCGGCATCACCGTGAAGCAGGTGACATTCCCCTATGCCGACTACCAGACCCGCGTGGTTGCGGCCCATGCCGCCGGCAAGGGCCCCGACGTGGTGCAGCTTTTCTATGGCTGGATCGACAATTTCGTCGATGGCGGCATCCTGCAGCCGCTGCCCGGGGACGCCTTTCCCGCAAGCGCGATCGAGGCGGAGTTCTTTCCGATCGTCGGCGCGATGAAGCGCAACGAGCAATATTACGCGCTGCCGACGGCGGTGCGGACCATGGCGCTGTTCTACAACAAGAAGCTGTTCGCCGAAGCCGGCGTGGCCGAGCCGCCGAAGACGCTGGACGAACTGGTCGAGGTCGCGAAAAAGACCGCCAGGCATGACAATGGCGGCAACCTGGTCCAGGCCGGGATCGCGCTGGACATCGCCCGGCAGGACCATCACTGGTGGCGCACGATCCTGACCGCGCAATATGGCGGCGCACCCTATTCCGACGACGGCACCACCGTCACCTATGACAGCGAGGCCGGGCTGAAGGCGCTGGACTATTACCTGGCGCTGCAGACCCAGCACAAGGTCGGCAAGGAAGGCTTCATGGACGAGGGCCAGGCCGCCTTCCGTGCCGGGCTGGCGGCGATGGTGGTGGACGGAACCTTCCGCCTGGCCAGCTATGGCACCATCGGCAGCTTCGAATGGGGCGTGGCCGAGCTGCCGGCGGCGGCGGACGGCACCCGCGCCAACTATGCCAGCTATTTCGCCAATGGCATTGGCGCCTCGGCCTCGGGCGAGGAACTCGAGGCGGCCAAGAAGTTCCTGGCCTATATCTCGTCGCCCGCCGCCATGGAGCTTTGGCAGAAGGAGGTGGGCGAGCTGCCCGCCCGCAAGGACGTCGCCATGACCGAGGCGAACCTGGCCGATCCCGTCTTCGGCCCCTTCATCCGGGCGCTGGACTATTCGCAGACCACCCGCTTCGTGGACGAGGCCGCGCAGCGCCAGATCGCCATCGACATGGTGAACCGGGCGCTGCTGCAAGGCCAGAGCCCGGCGGATTCTGTGGCCGAGGCCGCCAAGGCGGAACAGGCCCTGCTGGACAGGCATTTCGCGAAATGACCCGCCGGCCCCGGCCGAAGGGCCGGGGATCTTGTGCGGCTTCAAGCATCCAGGATCATGTTATGACACCATCCGACCATTCCGGCGGAGGGACGGGTTCCCTGCGCCTGTGGGACAGGCTGTCGGTCACGACCAAGCAGATCGTCTGGGCATGGCTTTTCCTTGCCGTCCCGATCCTGTTCTTCGGCGTCGTCCGCTTCTATCCCACCCTGCAAGCCTTCTGGTTGTCCCTGACCGACTGGGACCTGCTGAACGAGGCGAATTTCATCGGCCTCGACAATTACCGCAAGATGCTGGCCGACCCGCTGTTCTGGCAGGTCTTCCGCAACACCTTCGCCTATCTGCTGATCGGCACGCCCATCAGCATCGCGATATCGTTCGTGATCGCCTATTACCTCGACCGCGTGCGCTTCCTGCATGGCGCGATCCGGGCGCTGTATTTCCTGCCCTTCCTGACCACTGCCGCGGCGATGGCCTGGGTCTGGCGGCTGTTCTACCAGCCGCCGCCCATCGGCATCATCAACGGCTTCATCGGCATGCTGGGCTTCGAGGCGCAGCCCTTCCTGCGCTCGACCGAACAGGCGCTGCCGGCGATCATGGTCACGGCGATCTGGGCGGGCCTGGGCTTCCAGATCATCATCTTCCTGGCCGGGCTGCGCGCCATCCCGACGACCTATTACGAGGCCGCGCGCGTGGACGGGCTGGGCGAGTTCACCATCCTGCACCGGATCACCCTGCCGCTGCTGAAGCCGACCACGGTGTTCCTGGTCGTGTTCTCGTCCATCGGCTTTTTGCGGATCTTCGACCAGGTCTACAACATGACCAGCAACGATCCGGGCGGGCCGCTGAACTCGACCAAGCCGCTGGTGCTGATGATCTACCAGACCGCCTTCTCGTCATACCAGATGGGCTACGCCGCGGCGCAGACCGTCGTCCTGTTCACCATCCTGCTGGTCATCACCATGATCCAGCTCTGGATCCTGCGGAGCCGTTGAGATGAGCCGATCCGCAACCGCCCCTGTCCCGCGCAGCATCCGCCCCGGCGCGATCATCGCCTGGACCTGCCTGTTCGTCGGCGGGGTCATCATGATCACGCCGCTGCTCTTCATGTTCTCGACCTCGCTGAAATCGGCGGGCGAGGTCTTCGACCTGCGCCTGGTCCCGGCCAACCCGACGCTGCAGAACTATGTCCGCGTGCTGTCGGACGGCCGCTTCCTCGGCTGGTTCCTGAACTCGACCCTGATCGCGGTGATCACCACGGTCTCGTGCCTGTTCTTCGACAGCCTGGTCGCCTACACGCTGGCCAAGTTCCGCTTTCCGGGCCGCAAGCTGGTCTTCCTGGCGATCCTGTCCACGCTGATGATCCCGACCGAGATGCTGGTCATCCCGTGGTATCTGATGTCGAGCAGCCTGGGCTGGACCGACACCTATTGGGGGATCATGTTCCCCGGCCTGATGACCGCCTTCGGCGTCTTCCTGATGCGCCAGTTCTTCGAAACCGTGCCCGACGATTTCCTCGAGGCGGCGCGGATCGACGGGCTGAACGAATTCACCATCTGGTGGCGCATCGCCATGCCGCTGGTGACGCCGGCGCTGTCGGCCCTGGCGATCTTCACCTTCCTCGGCAACTGGACCGCCTTCTTCTGGCCGCTGATCGTCACCACCGACCGCGACCTCTATACGCTGCCGGTCGGGCTTTCCAGCTTCGCGGTCGAGCAGTCGATCCAGTGGGAGATGATCATGACCGGGGCGGCGCTGTCGACCATCCCGACCCTGCTGATCTTCCTGTTCTTCCAACGCTATATCGTCCGCGGCGTCATGCTGGCCGGCGTGAAGGGCTGACCATGACCCATGTTTCCGACACCTTTCCCGATCCGGTCTATCGCGACACGGTGCTGGCGCCGCTGTTCGACGGTGCGCGCACGGGCCATGCTCATGCGCTGCGGCAGGTGGATAAGGCCCATCTGGTGATGCTGGCCGAGACCGGCATCCTGACGCCCGCGCAGGCGGGCGCCATCGCGGGCGGGCTGCGCGCCGTCTGGGCCGAAACCGACCCCGCCGCCATGCGCTATGGCGGCGATGTCGAGGATTTCTTCTTCGCCATGGAAAAGGCGCTGAAGGCCAGGATCGGCCCCGACCTGGGCGGGCGGCTGCACACCGCGCGGTCGCGCAACGACATCGACCACACGCTGTTCCGGCTGGCCTTGAAGCCCAGGGTCGAGGCGGCGCTGGCCGAGGGCCGCGCGGCGCTGGCCCAGCTTCTGGCCACCGCCGGGCGCGAGGCCGAGACCCTGATCGTCGCCTATACCCACGGCCAGCCGGCGCAGCCGACCACGCTGGGCCATTACTTGGCCGCCGTGGCCGAGGTGATGCTGCGCGACCTGGCCCGGCTGGAGGCGGCGCTGGAAATCGTCGACCGCTGCCCCCTGGGCGCGGCGGCGATCACCACCACCGGCTTTCCGACCGACCGCCATCGCGTGGCCCAGCTCCTGGGCTTCGCGGCGCCCCTGCAGAACTCCTATGGCTGCATCGCGACGGTGGACTACATCTCGGCGACCTATTCGGCGCTGTCGCTTCTGTTCCTGCACCTGGGCCGCCCGGTCCAGGACCTGCAATTCTGGAGCAGCTTCGAGGTGGGGCAGATCCGCCTGCCCGGCGGGCTGGTGCAGATCTCTTCGATCATGCCGCAAAAGCGCAACCCGGTTGCCATCGAGCATCTGCGCCACCTGGCCAGCCAGACCTGGGCGCGCAGCAATGCGGTCCTGGACATCCTGCACAACACCCCCTTCACCGACATGAACGACAGCGAGGGCGAGACGCAGGACTTCGGCCACCAGGCCTTCGACGCCGCCCTGCGCAGCCTGCGCCTGTTCGGCCGGGTGATGGCGGCATTGCAGGTCGATGGCGCCCGCGTGGCCCGCAACCTGCGCCTGTCCTGCGCCACCGTGACCGAGCTTTCCGACATGCTGGTGCGCGAGGCGGGCCTGTCCTTCCGCGCCGCGCATGAGATCGCCTCGGAGGTCGCGGGCGCGGTCGTTGCGGCGGGCGAGGATCTGTCCTCGGGCGGCTATCCGCATTTCCGCCGCGCCTATCAGGCCGCGACCGGCCAGGCGCCCGAGATGGACGCCGCGGCCTTCGCCCAGGCGACGTCTGCGGCGCATTTCGTCGCCCTGCGCGACCGTTTCGGCGGCCCCGCCCCGGCGGCGCTGCAACCGGCGCTGGCGGGCTACGGGGCGGAATTGCAGGCCCTGGAAAACCGGGCCGCGGCCCGCGCGGCGCAAAACCGCGCGGCGGCTGAAGCCCTTGAACAATCCTTCAATCAGCTCTCGGGAGGAGCATGATGGCGAGCATTACCCTCGACAAGATCGTCAAGACCTACGGCGCTTCGACCGCCGTCCACGGCATCGACCTGCAGATCGCCGACGGCGAATTCGTGGTGCTGGTCGGCCCCTCGGGCTGCGGCAAGTCCACCACGCTGCGCATGATCGCCGGGCTGGAAAGCATCTCGGGCGGCACGCTGAAGATCGGCGCGCGCGTGGTGAACCAGATGGAGCCCAAGCAGCGCAACATCGCCATGGTGTTCCAGAACTATGCCATCTACCCGCATATGACGGTGCATCAGAACATCGGCTTCGGGCTTTACACTTCGAAACTGTCCAGGGCGGAAAAGGACGCCCGCGTGCAGGAGGTGGGCAGGATCCTGGGCCTGTCCCACCTGCTTGAACGCCGTCCCGCCGCGCTGTCGGGTGGCCAGCGCCAGCGCGTCGCCATCGGCCGCGCCATGGTGCGCGACCCGCAGGCGTTCCTGTTCGACGAGCCGCTGTCGAACCTCGACGCCCAGCTGCGCGGCCAGATGCGGCTGGAGATCAAGCAGCTGCACCAGCGTCTCGGCAGCACCATCGTCTTCGTGACCCACGACCAGGTCGAGGCCATGTCGATGGCCGACCGCATCGTGGTCATGCGCGAGGGCCGCATCCTGCAGGTCGGCGCGCCGATGGAGCTTTACAACCGCCCCGCCGACATGTTCACCGCCCGTTTCATCGGCAGCCCCGAGATGAACATGCTGGATGCGGAGCTGTCCGGCGACGGCCTTGGCTTCGGCGCCAATGCGGGCCGGGTCGCGCTGGTCCCGGATGCGCTGCCGCCGGGGCTGCGTCAGGCGTCCTCGCCGCGCGTCGCCGTCGGTATCCGCCCGCAGGATCTGGCGCCGCTTAATGCCGGGACGACCGGCGCGGCGCTGGTGCTGCACGGCACCGTCCGCGTGGCCGAGCCGCATGGGTCCGAGACCTTCGTGCATCTCGACCTGCCCTCGGGCAGCGTGATCGCGCGGGCCCCGGCGGCGGCGAGCTATCGGCCGGGCGACGCGGCCAGCTTCAAGGCGGATCGGGACAGTATCCGCTATTTCGACCGCGAGACCGAAAAGCTGGTCGCCTGAGGCCCGGCTTTCGGTTTGATAGCCATCAGGCGGTGATGATCGCCCGGTGGTGCCGAAGGCCCGGCGCATCGAAGGCATGCCCGAGCATTTGCTTGCCGCGACGTGGTGATGCCGCCCCGTGATGGCGGGGCGGCGCGGTGCTTATCCAAGCAGCTTGAGGATCGCCGGCACGCTGAGAACGGCGGCGTAGTAGCCCATGAACTGCACCCCGGTATTCATCCCCAGCACGCGATAGAGCAGCCCGCCGACCAGGCCCACCGTCAGGATGACCAGCAGCGCGATCACGCCGCCCTCCCATAGGCCGATCACCAGGATAAGCCCGACGAAGGTGGCGATGATGGCTTCGTGGCTGATGCGCTTGGCGACGAAGGCGGCGGCGCTGCGGGCATGGTTCATGGCGAAGGGATAGGCGATCAGGGTCGCGATCACCACCGAGACCAGGCCCCAGATCAGGAACTCCGACACCGACATCAGCGTATGCAGGTTGTTGACCACGCCCGTCTCGGAATTGACGGTGAAGCGCGGCGGCGCGTTGAACAGCGGCGCTGCCGGGCCGGCGGCCACCGGGCTGAGCGGCAGGCCGAATGCGATCAGCGGGATGAGCGCCTCGGCGATATAGGTCGATTCCGTCACGCCGTTGCGCACCGCCAGAACCGAGGTCAGCCGGTGATAGGCGTGCTTGATGCGCGCACCGACGATTTCTCCGGCGATGACGGTCATCGCCACCGGGCTGAAGACGAAGGTTCCGCTGGTGATCGCGGCGGCGGTCGCCGTCGCCCGCACCTGGCTGCGATCCAGGACGCGGAACGGGTTCGGGAAGTATCCGCCCCAGCCCTTCACGTCGGGGGCCAGCGTCGTTTCGCGCGGCTCGCTGCGGTTCATGCGCTTGCGCTCCAGCGGCGAGGCCGCGGAGATGAGTTCCGCGACAAGCGGGCCGATCGCGATGCCCAGGAAATAGCTGACACCCAGCTTGACCTCGTGCGCGCCGGTGAAGCTTTGCAGCGCGACGATGAGCAGGGTGAACGGCACAAGCGCGATGACCGAAGCCCAGCGGCCGGCCGAGAAATAGGCGATCAGCACCGAGGCCGCGATGAAGAGCCACGGGGCCGAGGCGGTGATATAGGTGCCGAAGGGGGCCAGGATCACCGCGAAGAGCACGGCAAGCGGCACGGCGATGAAGGCCGAGATGACCGAGCCGGCCAGCATCTTGCGCAAGGCGATATGCGGGGCGCCCAGGTTGCGCAGGGCCGAGGCCTGCTGCAACAGGGGCAGCGCCATCGTGTCGCCGGGAATGCCAAGCAGCGCGGTCGGGACCGCATGGGTCATGTGCTTCGAGATGGCGGCGCACATCCAGAAGGTGAACACCCCCGCCGGCGGTGCGCCCAGCAGCACGACCAGCAAGGTCACGGGCGCGATGGTGGTGGTCTCGTCCGTCCCCGAGATCAGGCCGATGGCCGAGAACAGCACCGCGCCAAGCAGCCCCAGTCCCAGGGCGACCAGGATATCGTAAAGCAAGGGGTCCATCTCAGCCGGCCTCCCGGTTGCGCGCGCGGTCTTGCTCATAGTCCTGGAAGACGGAATAAAGCCCGACCTCCCGCATTTCCTGCGCGACGGCGGGCGGCAGATCCTCGACGCTGCCGATGGCACCGCCCTCGATCGCGATCTGGTCGAGGACTTCGGTCTGCCAGATGGCGCCCGGCGCGATCTGTTCGACCACCCGGCGCTTAGGCTGGAAAAGGCGGGCGCAGATCGCCCCGCCCAGGATGCAGCCGATGATCCCTGCCAGCATGGCTAGCGCCTTGCCGATGGCCGGCGTGCTGGCCAGGGGCGCGATGGTGGCCAGGGCTACGGCATAGACGGCCAGGCTGACGACCGCGCCGATCAGAATGGCCTTGCCAAGCTGGGGCCGCGAAACGACATCGCCCCAGATCTCGGCAAGCTGCCCGTCCGGCCCCGAAGCGGGCGCCGGGGTTGGATTGTTCATGATGTCCTCCCAGATACGAACCCCCGGCGAGGTGTCATCCCCGCCGGTGTTGGATGTTCAGCCCTTGCGGATCTCCGCCAGGATTTCCTCGGCGCGCGCCGCGCGCACATCGTGGTCGGCCGCCAGGCGACGGGCGACGATGTCGATCTCCTCGCCGGTCGCGCCGGCGCCGATGGCGATATTGCGCGCATGCAGCGCCATGTGGCCGCGCTGGATGCCCTCGGTCGCCAGCGCCCGCAAAGCCGCCATGTTCTGTGCCAGCCCCACGGCGACCGTCACCTCGGCCAGTTCGACGGCCGAGCCGACGTTCAGGATCTTCAGCGCCGCCTGCGCAGAGGGATGCGTCTTGGTCGCCCCCCCGACCAGGCCAAGCGCCATCGGCATCTCGATGGTCCCGACCAGGGTTCCCCTGGTGCTGATTTCCCAGGTCGTCAGCGAGGTATAACGCCCCCCGCGCGCGGCATAGGCATGCGCCCCGGCCTCGATGGCGCGCCAGTCGTTCCCGGTGGCTACGACCACGGGGTCGATGCCGTTCATGATGCCCTTGTTGTGGGTGGCGGCGCGATAGGGATCGACGGCGGCGAATTCATAGGCGTCGACGATGCCTTCCATCATGCGGCGTCCCGAGAAATCCTTGGTGGCAAGCGCCTTCTCGGTCACTTCAAGCCGGGCGCGGGCGATGCGCAGGTCGGCCAGGTTCGACAGGATGCGCAGCCGCACCTCGCCGCCGGCGACCCGCTCGACGATCGGCGCGATGGCCTCGGCCATGGTGTTGACGGTGTTGGCCCCCATGGCGTCGCGCACGTCGACCAGAAGGTGCAGGACCACCATCGCCCCGCGTGAGGTCTTGGGGAAGACATGCACCTCGATGTCGCGGCAACCGCCGCCGAACTTGACCAGGACGGGGTCTTTCGCGTTCGCGGCCGCGATGATCTCGTCGCGCGCGGCAAGGATCGCCAGCCGTGCGCCGAAGGGATCGGTCGTGCCGACCAGCTGCACCTGCGCCCGCATCACCGGGGCCGTGGACGAGGTCTGGAACCCGCCGCAATCGCGCACGATTCGCGCCATGTAGGAGGCGGCCGCGACGACCGAAGGCTCTTCGACCGCCATCGGGACCAGGTATTCGCGGCCGTTGACCAGGAAGTTCGTGGCCACGCCCAGGGGCAGTTGGAACGTGCCGATCACGTTCTCGATCATGCCGTTCGCACGCTCGACCGGCAGGGCGTCGGCCGAGGCCAGGACCGCGCGCGCCTGCTCGTCCAGCCCACTCGCGGCCGCCACCTTCTCCAGCCGCTCGGCGGGCAAGAGATTGCGCATGTTTTCAATCCGCGACGTTGCGGTTTGTTTCGTTCCGGTCGTCAAGGGATCCTCCCAAATTCACGGCAGATTGCGCAGGCTGGGCTTGCGCTGACCATAAACTGTCTTAAAATTCATAATGTCATCAAGGGACAGTTGCCGATTTTATGGCCGGGACTGTCCCAGTAAAACTTCCGGGACGGGACCATGAGCAGGGTGGACGCTATCGTCGCGCAGATCAGCGGGCAGATCGCCTCGGGCTTCTATCGTGCCGGGCAGAAGCTGCCATCGGTGCGTGGCGGCGCCGGGCAGTTCGGCGTCTCGAAGAACACCATGGCCGAGGCTTACGACCGTCTGGTGGCGCAGGGACTGGCGGTCGCCCGACAGGGATCGGGCTATTTCATCACCGGCAATCGTCCCCTTCCCGCGCCTCGGCTTCGCCCGGATGTGACCGAGGCGACCAGCATCGTCTCGCTTTTGCGCGAACAGCTCGACCAGCATTACGAGACCCGCCCCGGCGACGGGCGTCCACCCGCCACATGGACCGAAGTCGCCGAGATGCGTCGCATCCTGCGTGCCGGAAGGCGCAGCGACGGGGCGATCGACTTCGGCTATGGCAGTTCCTGGGGGCTTGGCGCGCTAAGGGATTGGCTGCGCATGTCGCTTGCGGAACGCTCGATCCTGACCGAGCCGGACGGCATCATGCTGACCAGCGGCGTGAACCACGGGCTGGACCTGATCATCCGCCAGCTGCTTGAGCCCGGCGACACGGTGTTCGTGGACAGCCCCGGTTATTATCCCCTGTTCGCCAAGCTGCGCCTGGCCAAGGTCACGGTCGTCCCCGTGCGCCGGATCGAAGACGGGCCCGACCTGGACGATCTTCGGGACAAGCTTGCCGGCCATCGTCCCAAGGTTTTCTTCACCCAAAGCCAGGCGCATAATCCGACCGGCGGGACATTGTCGCCGGCCACGGCCTTCGGCCTGCTGCAACTGGCCGACTTGCACGACTTCCGCATCGTCGAGGACGATATCTTCGCCGACCTGCTTGCGCCGACCCTGCCCAGGCTTGCCGCCTTCGGTCGGCAAGAGCGCGTGCTTTATGTCGGCTCGTTTTCCAAGACGCTGTCGGCCAGCCTGCGCTGCGGCTATATCGCGGGCTCGCCGGATCTGGTCCGCGGTCTCGTCGACCTGAAGATGATCACGACCGTCGCCACCTCGGCGCATGTCGAACGGCTGGTGACGGACATGATCGAGAGCGGGCAGTATATCAAGCATTTGCGCCGGCTGCGAACCCGAATGCAGGAGGGGGCGAAGGGGACCGTCCAGGCGTTGTCCGAGGTCGGGCTGGATGTGAGCTTGCCGCGGGTGCAAGGCTTCTACCTTTGGGTCCCCCTTCCCGAGACGCTGGACGAAGCCGCCTTTTGCCGCCGTGCGGCCGCGGCAGACATCTTCATCGCCCCGGCCAGCGTCTTCCATACCGAGCGGGATGCCTGCAGAAGGCCCGCCATGCGGGTCAACGTGGCTTATGGGGCTGATCCACGTTTCTGCGCCTTCCTGCGCCGTGAGCTTGAACCTGGCTGAAAGAGGCATTTCATGACACTATCCGCATCGTCGAGGTCGGTCCTCGCGACGGTTTGCAGAACGAGGCGCGGCCCCTTGGCGTTGATGACCGCGTGGCCATGATCGAGGGCCTGATTTCCGCGGGTCTGACCACCGTCGAAGCCGGCAGCTTCGTTTCGCCGAAATGGGTGCCGCAGATGGCCGGCTCGGCCGAGGTGCTGGCGCGCCTGCCGCGCCGCCCCGGCCTGACATATCCGATGCCGGTGCCGAACCCCAAGGGCCCGGAGGCGGCGCTGGCTGCCGGTGCCGAGGAAATCGCGATCTTCGCCTCGGCATCCGAGAGCTTTTCGCAAAGGAACATCAACTGTTCGATCGACGAAAGCTTCCAGCGGTTTGCGCCGGTGATGGACGGGGCGCGTGCGGCCGGCGTGCGCGTGCGCGGCTATGTCTCCTGCGCGCTGGGTTGCCCATACGAGGGCAAGGTAGCCCTTTCCACCATTCTCGGCGCCTGTATGATCTCGGCTGCTATGAGCTGTCCCTGAGCGACACCATCGGCATCGGCACGCCCAGGACCGCCCAGGTCGGGCCGAAGAGCAGGATGAAGACCAGAAGGCCGAAGGCGAGGATCAGGTTCCAGCGCGACATGAACTGGATGCCGCGCTCGAGCCCGGTGATGGCCGAGATGGTGTAGATCGTCACCAGCAGCAGGATCAGCGTGCTTTGCGTGGCGAAGCTGTCGGGCAGGCCGAACAGTGCGTTCAGCCCATAGGAGAGTTGCAGGCCCAGGAAGCCGATGGGTCCGACCGTGCCGGCCACCACGGCGATCACGCAGCAGGAATCCGCCACGGTGCCGATCCAGCCGTGGATCGCGCGCTCGCCGAAGACCGGATAAAGCAGGGTGCGCGGCGCCAGCGGCAGGCCCTTGTCGTAACGGTAATGCATCAGCATCACCGTGGTCAGCGATCCCAGGATCGCCCAGGCCAGGAAGCCCCAATGCAGATAGGCCTGCGCCAGGCCGATGGTGGCGAGCGATTGCGGATCGGCGTCCGGCCCGGCGAAATAGGGCGGGGTCGAGATGAAATGCGCGATTGGCTCCTGCCGCCCAGAACACGCCGCCGCCGGCAAGCAGCGTGGTCATGATCATGGCCGCCCATTGGAAGGTGGTGAGTTCCGGCTTGTCGAGCCCGCCCAGCTTGACGCCGCTGCCCGGCATGAACAGCAGCACGATGCTGATCGCCAGCGTCGCGAACAGCAGGACCTGCCAGTAAAGGCCGAACAGCCGGGCTGAGACGGCGAAGCCCCAGTCGATCATCGCGCTGAGCCGCGCCAGATCGGCGACGGCCAGCAGGCAGAACAGCAGGATGAAGCCTGCCGTGATGCCCAGAAGCGGCAGGTTGATCCGGCGCCAGGCACCGGAGATCCCCCGTGGAATGTCGAGATTGCTCATGTCCTTCCTCCCTCGGACAAAGAAATCCGGGCCGGCGGCGCTATTCGGCCGCCCGCTGGATCGGTGTGCGGGCGTCGAGCGGCCCGAAGCTTTCGGCATAGAAACGCGCCCAGTTGCCGCCCATCACGCCGTCGATCTCGGGCTGGGACAGGCCGGCCTTGCGCAGCCCCTCGGCAAAGCCCGCCAGATCGCGATTGTCGCGGTGCCAGGTCACCGGCGCGGGAAAGCCCGGCACCTCGGCGCTGCCTTCGCCGTAATCCATGCCCTTGGTCCAGCGCCCGACCCGCATCCATTCGACGATGGAATCCGGCTGGTCCTGGCACAGGTCGGTGCCGATGCCGATGTTCTGCGGCCCGGTGATGTCCGCCGTGCGGGCGATCATGTCGCAGGGGGAAAGGCTCGAACCAGCGGTTCCAGCGTTCGATGTTCAGCACCGTCTCGCAGAAGGTCTCGTGATAGGTGATGGTGACATGCGCGGCGTCCAGCCCGCCCTGGCGCATCTGGCGGAAGATGCCTTCCGACCAGTTGGCATATTGCAGCCCGTCGATCAGTGGCGCGCGGCTCATTCCGGCACCCCCGCCGCGACATAGGCGGTTTTCACGGTGGTGTAGAACTCGGCGGCATAGCGGCCCTGTTCGCGTGGGCCGAAGCTGGAGGCGCCGCGACCGCCGAACGGGACGTGATAGTCTGTGCCCGCCGCCGGCAGGTTCACCATCACGCAGCCCGCCCGCATGTTGGCGCGGAAATGGCTGGCGCGCGCCAGGCTGCGGGTCATGATGCCCGCCGTCAGCCCGAAGGCGCGGTCATTGGCGATGGCGAGCGCCTCGTCATAGCTGCCGGCGCGGATGACGCAGATGATCGGCGCGAACATCTCCTCGCGGTTGATGCGCATGTCGTTGCGGGTGCCGGCAAGGACGGCGGGGGCCATGTAATGGCCCGGCGTGGCCCGCTCCAGCCGGTCGCCCCCGCAAAGCAGTTCGGCGCCTTCCTCCTGGCCGATGCGGATATAGTCGAGGTTCTGTTGCAACTGTCCTTCGCTGACCACCGGGCCGATCTGCCTGCCCTGGTCCAGCGCATGGCCGACCTTCGGCGCCCTGGCCGCCGCCACCAGCCGCTCGACGAAGGCGTCGTGGACCGCCTCATGCACGATCAGCCGCGAGGCGGCGGTGCATTTCTGCCCGGTGCCGCCGAAGGCCGCGTTGGCCGCATGGGCGACGGCCAGGTCCAGATCGGCATCCTCCATGATGAGCATCGGGTTCTTCGAGCCCATCTCCATCTGCAGCTTGGTCATGTTGGCGGTGGCCGCGGCGGCGATGCCGCGCCCGACCGGGACCGAGCCGGTGAAGCCGATTGCATCGACCAGCGCGCTTTCGACCAGCCGCTGCCCGACCTCGCGGCCCGGACCGGCGACAAGGTTGAAGACGCCTTTCGGAATGTCCTGCCGGGCGATGATCTCGGCCAGCATGACGGCGCTGGCCGGGGTCAGGTTCGCCGGTTTCCAGACCACGGCATTGCCATAGGCCAGCGCCGGGGCGATCTTCCAGGCCGGCGTGGCGATCGGGAAGTTCCAGGGCGAGATGATCGCCACCACGCCCACCGGCTCGCGCCGCACGTCGATCTCGATGCCCGGCCGGACGCTTTCGGCCAGGTCGCCCTGGTGGCGCAGCCTCGGCCGCCGAATAGAACTGGCCGGCGCGATAGACCTCGCCCTTGCCCTCGGCCAGCGGCTTGCCCTCTTCGCGCGCGATCATGCGGCCGATCTCTTCGGCCCGTGCCATCAGCTCGGTGCCGATGGCCATCAGCACGTCGTGCCGCTTCTGGATGCCGGCCGCCCACCATGCCGGCTGCGCGCGGCGCGCCGCCGCCAGCGCCTCGTCCAGCTGCCCGGCGCTGGCCTGCGCGAACTGGCCGATCACATCGCCCAGGTCCGAGGGATTGCGATTTTCCACCGTGGTCGCGCCGGACTGCCATTGGCCGTCGATGTAGAGTCTGGTCTCGGTCATGGATCTGCCTCCGGTCTGCATTTGCCGAAAACAGATAGACTTCCGGGTTATTTCAATTAATCTTAAATAATTGAAGTTTATTTCAGAATTTCTGAATGTCGATCAAGCTCGAAATGCTGCGCGTCTTTCAGGTCGTGGCCGAGGCAGGCTCGCTTGGCCGCGCCTCGGCGGTTCTGGGCCGCACACCCTCGGCGGTCTCGATGATGCTGTCGCAATTGCAGGACAATCTGGGCGCCGAGCTGTTCGAGGCCGACCGCAAGAACCGCCTGACGCCCCTGGGCGCGCTGGTGCTGGAAGAGACGAACCGGGCGCTGGACGCCTTCGACCGCAGCGCCTCGGCGATCCGCCGGCATGCCAAGTCCACGGCTGGCCTGGTGCGCATCGCTGCCGTGCCCTCGGCGACCATGGATCTGCTGCCCGAGATCATCGCCCGCTTCCGCCGCCAGCGGCCCGATGTGCGGCTGAAGATCAGCGATGTCGACACCCCGCGACCGTCCACCGCCGCATCAAGCTGGACGAGGCGGATATCGGCATCCTCTCGACCTCGGCCGAGGACCAGCAGATCGGCGAGGTGATCCGGCGCGACGCGCTCGGCATCGTCTGCCGGGCGGGCGGGCCGATCTCGCAGGCGGTCGGCTCGGGTGCCGCCCGGTCATGGGAACTGCTGGAACTGGAGCCGCTGATCGAGAACCCGCTTTGCCACCTGGTCGCGTCCGAGCTGGTTTCCGGCCTGCTGCTGCATTGCAATCTGGAAGCGCGCAACACTACCGCCCTTCTGGCCTTCGTCCGCAGCGGGCTGGGCGCCACGGTCCTGCCGGAAAGCGCCATCTATCACAGCCTCGAGCAGCTGGAATTCGTTGTCCCACGGAACCCCGAAAGCTGGCGCGAACTGAGGAAGATGCACAGCAGGGACCGGCACCTGAGCCCTGCCGCACAAGCCTTCTGGGACCTGATCGGCGCCTGACCTGGATTCGGGCAGGATCCGGGCCTGCGTTCAGGCTTTCAGCCGGCGGCAGCCCAGCTCGTGTGGGCAACGCCTCGGTCCTGCGTCGCTGCCGGCCCCGCCGGACGCATCGCTGGTCCCACAGGTCCGGCGGGGCGGGGTTTTTCGCCTATGGCGCAAGTGGTAAGTCGGGACCCAGCCCAGCCCGGCGGTCCGGGCCGGGCGTGTGGCGCCGGATTGAGTCCGGGATCGGCCGGCATGAAGTGCCCGAGGGGCGGGGCTCGACCAACGATGTGGAACTCACCGCCGCTTCCTTCGCTGACGCAGGCCCGCCGTCACAGGTTTGCGGGGTCGACGGGCAGATCAACCCCGGCGGTCCGGGATGTTGTCCGTCATCGAATGATGGCAGCATTCCCTGGATCACCGTAAAGCCCATCCATATGAGCCGATGTATATCAGAAAGCACCGGGCGGGTCTCCGCAGCGTAACTATGTCCCAATAATCCAAGATTAACCTGGCTTGCATCGATCCTGTCTATCCTGGGCATCACCGCGATCGGCGGTGCAAGGCCGACGCGTGCGAAACGATGCAATCTGCGTGAACGGCCGATAGCCTTCATTATTGGTTACATACAGCGTGGCGCGGATCGATAACTGACCGTAGGCCGAGATTGTTGAAGAGTTGCGCGTCGACATCGGACGCGGCAAGGAACGCTTGACCAAAGCGAACCGGCGCAGTCGAGGCAGCGCACGCGACGGCCCAGGTAGGGCTAACCTTAACTAGCGGGGAAGGGGGGCAAGTGGGCCGGAGAATGGTGGCGGTGGAACGGCGGTCTCTGGATGGTCTGGGATTGCCATCACCACCGCCATACGCAGCCCTGACAGGCTGATCCACGCGCCGGACGGCGAAGCAACCGGCAGTTACATCATGCTGATGCCCCTTGCGTTGGCGGCGGGCAAGGCGGGGGCTCTGCCCCCGTCGCGCTGGTGCGCGACTCCCCCGGGATATTTGGGCAAGGAAGAATGACGGGGGTCGGGGGCCTTTTCAATTCTCGCGGAAGGCGCGGGTGAAGTAATCCGTCAGGGGCTTGACCAAATAGGCCATCGGGCTGCGTTCGCCGGTCTGGACATAGACCTCGACCGGCATGCCGGGCACCAGTTCCAGACCCTTCAGCTTTTCGGCCTCGGCGGCGGGGATCGTCACCTCGCCGCGGTAATAGGGCACATGCGTCGCCGGGTCGACCAACGTGTCGGGCGAGACGCGGCTGAGCATCCCGTCGATCTCGGGCGTGGTGCGCGAGGAGAAGGACGAGAAGCGCAGCACCACCTTTTGTCCGGCGTGGACCTCGTCGATGTTGATGGTGGCGATGCGGGCGGCAACCAGCAGCGGCCGGTCTTGCGGGATGATGAACAGGATCGGATCGGCCGGGCGGATCACCGAGCGCGGGGTGGTGATCTGCAATTCCTGCACCACGCCCGAGACCGGGGCGCGGATGTCCAGCCTGGCGATGCGCTCGGCCAGCGCGCGGCGGCGCTCGGCCAGTTCCAGCTCGCGATAGCCCAGCTCACGCAGCTCGGTTTCGGCGGCTTCGCGGCGGGTCGCGGTCTTTTCCAGCCGCGACAGGTCGATTTCGGCCAGCTGCGTCACCGCGCGGGCGCGCGTCGCCGTCGCCTCGCCCAGAAGCCCGTCGAGCCGGGCGGCCTCGCGTTCCAGCGCCAGCACGCGCGGGGCCTGCGCCAGGCCCTTTTCCAGCAAGGACCGCTGGTCGCGCAATTCCTGGGCGATGAAGCCGCGCTGCTGCTCCAGCGCCTGGGTCTGCGCGTCCACGCCGCCGATCTGCGCCTGCACCTGTTCGGATTGCTTGGCCAACTGGCCCAGCGATTGCTCCAGCGTGTCGAGCCGGGCCTGGAACAGGCTGGCCTGTCCCTCCATCAGCGCGGCGAGTTCGGGGCGGCTGGCGGCGGCCTCGACCAGCTCGGGCGGGAAGGCGATCTGCTTGCGGTCGGCACGCTCGGCCTCGAGCCGGCCGCGGCGGGCGAGGATCTCGAAATACTGCCCCTCGACGATGGCGAGTTCGGTGCCCAGAAGCGCGCCGTCCAGCCGGATCAGCGGCTGGCCGGCGGTCACGCTTTCGCCGTCGTGGATCAGGATCTCGGCCACGACCCCGCCATCGGGGTGCTGGACGACCTGGCGGCGCTGCTCGACCTCGACCTGGCCGGGCGCGACCACGGCGCCGGCGATGCGCGCGGTCCAGGACCAGAGCCCGAATCCGCCGACCAGCACCAGCATCGCCGCCAGGCCCAGGATGACCGGGCCACGCGCCGACCAGTCGGGGCGGCTGGACGGCGGTGGCGCCGGGGCCGGATGCGGGGCCAGCGCGGCGGTCGGCTGGGCGCGCAGATGCGGCGTGGCCTCGGCGGGCTGATTCGGATCGTTCATGTCACCCCTCCGCCGTGGCCCTGGGCACGGGCGATCTGCTCGGCGTTCTTGACCAGGGATTTCAGCACCTCGTCGCGCGGGCCGAAGGCGCGGCGCAGGCCCTGGTCCAGCACCAGCAGCAGATCGCATTCGGTGATCGCCGCCGGGCGATGCGCCATGATGATGACCGCGCCGCCGCGCGCCTTGATGGTGCGGATGGCGAGGTTCAACGCCGTCGATCCCTCGTTGTCGAGGTTCGAGTTCGGCTCGTCCAGGACGAAGATCACCGGGTCGGCGTAAAGCGCGCGGGCCAGGCCGATGCGCTGGATCTGGCCGCCGGAAAGCTGTCCGCCGGCCTGGCTGACGCGGGTGTCGTAGCCCTGCGGCAGGTCCAGGATCATGCGATGCGCGGCGGCGGCCGTGGCTGCGGCGACGACGCGCTGCGGATCGGGCTGGGGCGAGAGGCGGGCGATGTTTTCCGCGATGGTGCCGTCGAACAGCGTGACCTGCTGCGGCAGATAGCCGATCAGCCGGCCAAGCGCGTCCGGGTCGTATTGGTCCAGCGTCGCGCCCCCGAGCCGGATCGAGCCCGAGGCGACGGGCCAGGCGGCGATCAGCGCCCGCGCCAGCGTGGTCTTGCCGGCGCCCGAGGGGCCGATCACCCCCAGCGCCTGGCCGGGGGCAAGGTCGAAGCTGACCCCGCGCAGCATCGCCGCCCCCTGGCCGGGGGGCACGACGGCCAGGTTGCGCACCTCGAGCCGGGCCTCGGGCCGCGGCAGGGGCGTGCGCTGCACGACAGGCGGGCGGCGCGAGAGCAGTTCGGCCAGCCGCTTCCAGCCGTCCTGGGCGCGCTGGACGATGGACCAGCCGCCCACCACCTGCTCGACCGGGGCCAGCGCCCGGCCCATCAGGATCGACGAGGCGATCATGGCGCCCGGGGTCACCTCCTGGCGCAGCACCAGCCAGGCGCCGGCGGCCAGGAGCGCGCTTTGCAGAAACAGCCGGAAGGTGCGGGAGAAGACGGTGAAGCTGGTGGCGCGATCGCTGGCGCGCAGCGTCGCCTCGGTCGCCTTGTCGCGCGCCGCCTGCCAGCGCCGGAAGGCCGCCGCCCGCATGCCGAGCGAGCCGATCAGCTCGCCCTCGTCGCGGTAGAGGTCGGACATGCGCTCGGCCGACTGGCCGGCGATGCCCGCCTGCTGCAGCAGGTCGCGGCTGAGCCATTGGTTCAGCAGCGTCGCCGCGACCAGCACCGCCATGCCGGCCGTCGCTACCGCGCCCAGGATCGGGTGGAAGATGAAGACCGCCGCCAGGAAGAACGGTGCCCAGGGCAGGTCGAACAGCGCCATCAGCACCGGCGAGGCGATCAGCCGCTGCACCGCCTCGAGATCGCGCATCCCGCCGCGCACCACCAGCTCCGAGCCGGCGGCCTGGCCGTCCTGCAAGGCGGCGGTGAAGACCCGCCCCTCCATCCGTTCCTGGAAGCGGGCGGCGATGCGGGACATGACGCGGTTGCGCGCCAGGTCGATCACCCCCATCAGCGCGAAGAGAAAGGCGACCAGCAGGAACAGCGCCGTCAGCGTCTCGACCGAGCGGCTGGCCAGGACGCGGTCATAGACCTGCATCATGAACAGCGGCCCGGTCAGCATCAGCAGGTTCACCGCGAATGAGAACAGGCCGACCATGGCATAAAGCTGCCAGGCCAGGCCGCGCGCGGATTTCAGCTCGCTTTGGCCGTCATGTCGCATCGGCGGCAAGGCCATGCCGGTTCCTTCCTTGTCATCCTGACCGGGCTTGCCCGGAATCGCCCCAGCGCATATCCCAAAGCGCAGCCGTGAAACAGTCCGCCGCCGCCCCGCCGTCTGCCCCGAGGCGAATCGCCGCTGGTCCGCCGAGTCTTAGCTTCAGAAGGTTATCAAAAGCTTGTCTGCATGGAACTTTTCCCTTCTCCTTGTCGCGACCGTGACGCTGGTGGCCTGTTCGGACCGCGACGGCGACGGCATCCAGGACCCCTATGAGCCGATGAACCGCAAGGTCCATGCCTTCAACCGCGGGCTGGATGCGCATGTTGTCAAGCCGTTGGGCACCGGCCTGTCGGGCGGCGAGGGTGGCGAGGGCGGCGGGATCGGCAGCCATGCCGTTGCGGGGCTTGGCAATTTCGGCGCGAACCTGGCGCAGCCGGGCAGGGTGGTGAACCACCTGCTGCAGGGCAGGCCGGGGCCGGCGGCGCGCAGCACCCTGCGCTTTCTGGTGAACACCACGGTCGGCATGGCGGGTTTCCTCGACCCCGCCGCCAGCGATTTCGCCCTGCCCGAGGAGGATACGGATTTCGGCCAGACGCTTGCCCGCTGGGGCGTCGGCGAGGGGCCCTATCTGGAACTGCCGCTGATCGGCCCCTCGACCGGGCGCGATGCGGTCGGCCGCGTCGTCGATTTGGCCATCGACCCGATGCGCGGCTGGCTCAACCGCGACCAATACCTGATCGGCATGGGGGCGCGGCTCGCCTCAAAAGCCGGTGAACGGGGCCGTTTCGGCGATTCCGTCGATTCCATCCTGCATGAAAGCGCCGATAGTTATGCCCAGACGCGGCTGATCTGGTTGCAGCATCGCCGCCACGAACTGGGCGAGGAAGGAGAACACATTGACCCTTATGCCGAATGACACCCGCCGCGGCTTCCTGGGCCTGGTCGGCGCGGGACTGGCCATCGCCGCCCGGCCCGCCTGGGCGCTCGACACCGGCGAGGCGCGGGCGCTGATCGAGAAATCCCTGGCCGAAGTCTATGCCGTCATCAACTCCGGCCAGCCCCCGGCGCAGATGTATCGCGCCTTCGAGGCGATCTTCGCGCGCTATGCGGATGTCGAGATCATCGCCCGCTCGGCGCTGGGACCGGCGGCGCGCCAGGCGGGCGGGGCCGAGTTCGCCGCCTATCGCCAGGCGTTCCAGGGCTATATCGGCCGCAAATACGGCAAGCGCTTCCGCGAGTTCATCGACTCGAAGATCGAGGTGACGGGCGCCAAGCCGGTGAAATCCTTCTTTGCCGTGACCTCGGTCGCCTATCTCAAGGGGCGCAGCCCGATGGAGGTGGAGTGGCATGTCTCGGACAAGTCCGGGAAAAGCCGCTATTTCAACATCATCATCGAGGGGGTGAACATGCTCGCCTCGGAACGGGCCGAGATCGGGGCGATGCTGGCGCGGCGCAAGGGCGATCTGGCGGCGCTGACCGCCGACCTGCAACAGGCGGGCTGAGCCCCCGCCGCCCAGGATCATGAAAAAGCGCTTCTTCGTTCCTTAAATACTCGCTGCAACGGTGCAAACCCGCGCAAGCGCGGCAGAAAGGGGCCAAACCCCATCCACCAAAGGAAAAGGCCGGTCCCCCAGGGGCCGGCCTTCCTGCTATTGCTGATAGACCCCTTCGATGCCGCGCAACGCCTGGGTCAGCGCGTCGTCGGTGCCGGGCGGCGGCATCTCGGCCTCGGGGCCGCTGGTGACGGTCTCGGCCGGGAAGGTCGGCGGGCCGCCTGGCGTCTGCACGCCGGGGTCGGGCAGGGCGCGCCCGGCCTCGGCCGAGGGCTGGGCCTGGCCGCCTTGCGGCGAAGGCTGGCCAAGCGCCTCGGAAAGCGCCGCGGCCAGCGGATCGGCCGCGCCCTCGCCGCCGGTGCTGACCACCTGCGGCACGGCGCTGTCGGGATCGAAGGCGAAATTGCCCAGGGGCTCGACCGGCAGGCCCTCGTGGATCTCGGTCATCACCGCCTGCCAGATCTCGGCCGGCAGCCCGCCGCCGGTCACGCCCTTCAGCGGCGTGTTGTCGTCATAGCCCATCCAGACCCCGGTCACATATTGGCCGGTGAAGCCGATGAACCAGGCGTCGCGATAGCTCGAGGTGGTGCCGGTCTTGCCCGCCGCCGGACGGCCGGGCAGCCTGGCGCGGGTGCCGGTGCCGCGCTCGATCACCTGCTGCATCATGCCGATCAGCTCGCGCGACGCCTTTTGCGAGATCACGCGCTGGCCCATGCCGCCGACCTGGCCGATCAGCGCCTGGTCGTCGCCCTTGATGCGCAGCTCGACCAGGCCATAGGGGCTGACGGCGGTGCCGCCGTTGCGGATGCCGGCATAGGCGCCGGTCATCGCCAGCAGCGTCGATTCCGACACGCCGAGCCCCAGCGAGGGGCCGCTGGCCAGGTCGCTGGCAAAGCCGAAATCCTGCGCCACGCGGCGCACGGCATCGCGGCCGGCGATTTCCTGCAGGCGAATGGTGGCGGTGTTCAGCGACTGCGACAGGGCGCGGGTCAGCGTCACCTCGCCCGAATAGCGGCGGGTGTAGTTCTGCGGCGACCACGGCCCCGAGCCGCGCACGTTGATGGTCAGCGGCGCGTCCAGCACCGTGTCGTTCGGGCTGTAGCCCTGGTCCAGCGCGGCGGCATAGACGAAGGGCTTGAAGCTGGAGCCGGTCTGCCGCTTGGCCTGGGTCGCGCGGTTGAAGGTGCCGGTCGCGGTATTGTCGCGCCCGCCGATCATGGCGCGCACCGCGCCGTCGGGCGACATGACCACCACGGCCGCCTGCGCCTTGGAACCCTCGGCGACCTTTTCGTCGAAGATGCGCTTCAGCGCACGCTCGGCGGCGCGCTGCACGCGCTGGTCGAAGGTGGTGGTGATGGTGACGTCCTCGGTCGTCTCGCTGGTCAGGAAGCCGGGGCCGGATTCCATCACCCAATCGGCGAAATAGCCGCCGGCCCGCGCCGCCGCCGCCTTGGACAGCACCGCCGGCTGCGCCTTGGCCTCGGCGAATTGCTTGTCGTCCAGATAGCCCTGGTCGTGCATCAGCCCCAGGATCACCGTGGCCCGGTCCTGCGCGCGTTGCAGGTTCGAGGTCGGCGCGAAATAGCTGGGCGCCTTGAGCAGGCCGGCCAGCATCGCCGCCTCGGCCGCGTTCACCTCGGCCGCCGACTTGTCGAAATAGCGCTGCGCCGCCGCCTCGAAGCCGCGCGCCCCCGCCCCCAGATACGAGCGGTTCATGTAGATGTTCAGGATGTCCTGCTTGGAGTATTTGAACTCCATCGCCAGCGCATAGGGCACTTCCTTGACCTTGCGCCAGATCGAGGACTTGCGGCATTCCGCCTCGAAATCGGCCTCGGACTTCCAGCGGATCGGGTCGAAGGTCTCGCCCAGGCACAGAAGCTTGGCGACCTGCTGGGTGATGGTCGAGCCGCCGTTGCCCTCCAGCGGGCCGCGGCCGGCGGCCATGTTGATCTTGATGGCGCTGGCGATGCCCTGCGGGTCCACGCCCGGATGGCGATAGAATCGCTTGTCCTCGGTCGCGACCACCGCGTCCTTCAGCACCGGGGCGATCTTGTCGGCGCTGACCATGCCGAAAGTTTCGCCACGCCAGGCGAAGACCCGGCCCTCGGTATCCTGCATGGTGACGGAACCGCGGGCACGGCCGTCGAAAAGCGCCGCAGGTTCGGGCAGCGTGGTGTAGAAATAGAAGCTGGCGGCCAGCAGAATCAGCGCCACCGTCAGCCCCAGCCGCCAGAGCGAACCCCAGACCACCCGCCACACCAGCGCGATGATTCCCGCGATTCCCCGCGTCACCACATTGCCGCCGCGCTGCCGCCTGGGCGGCTTGCCAGGGGACGATCCGCCGGTTCGTTTCTGCGCTTTCTGAGGGGCTTGGTCGAAATTGCGCTTGTCCGCGACAATGCGGCCCTTGCCGGTCGGTTTCTTCATGCCTGCTTTCCTGCCCGGCCGATTGCTCCGGCCCGTTGGCGCGCAACATACATCAAAGCCAAGGGCTTGAGAACCGAGATGACCTATCAGTGAACTGCCGCCTCCGGCCGCAAAACCCGGCATTCCTGCCCCAAATTCAGGCAGGCGAGGGGCGGGATGGGCCGAAAGCTGCACAAACCTTGTGCCTGGGCGGGGCCGGCGGGTTTCCTGACCGGGACATGGAACTGCTGCAACGCAGAAAGAAGGTGCAGGAAACATGATGAGACCAACCGCGATCAAACCCATGATCCCGGCGCTCGCCCTCCCGCTGATCGGGCTGGCGGTGCCGGCCCTGGCGCAGGATGCCGAGGCCCCGGCGGCGACCGTCGAAGCCGTCGTCGAGACCCTGGCGCCCATCGTCGACAAGGGCGACACCACCTGGATGATGATTTCGGCCATCCTGGTCATGGCCATGTCCATTCCGGGGCTGGCGCTGTTCTATGGCGGGCTGGTGCGCGCCAAGAACATGCTGTCGGTGCTGATGCAGGTCTTTACCGTCTTCTGCATCATGTCGATCCTGTGGGTCTGCTTCGGCTATTCGCTGGCCTTCACCGGCGCCGGCTCGGCCGAGGAGGCGACCTGGCTGACCCCGTTCATCGGCGGCTTCTCCAAGGCGTTCCTGGCCGGCGTCGACACCTCGTCCCTGGCCGAGACCTTCACGACGAACGTCTATGTGCCGGAATATGTCTTCATCATCTTCCAGATGGCCTTCGCCTGCATCGCGCCGGCGCTGATCGTCGGCGCCACGGTCGAGCGGATGAAATTCGCGGCCATGCTGGCCTTCGTGGTGATTTGGTTCTTCTTCTCCTACCTGCCGATGGCCCATATGGTCTGGTGGTGGGGCGGCCCCTCGGCCTTCGACGCGCCCGGCGGCTTCCTCTTCGGCCATGGCGACCTGGACTTCGCGGGCGGCACGGTCATCCACATCAACGCCGGCGTCGCCGGCCTGGTCGCCGCGCTGGTCGTCGGCCCGCGGCTGGGCTACGGCAAGGAGCTGATGGCGCCGCACAACCTGCCCTTCACCTTCCTGGGCGGCTGCCTGCTGTGGATCGGCTGGTTCGGCTTCAACGCCGGCTCGAACATGGAGGCCACCGGCACCGCCGCCATGGCGATCCTGAACACCACCGTCGCCACCGCCGCCGCCGCGCTGGCCTGGGCCTTTGGCGAATGGCTGCTGCGCGGCCATCCCTCGCTGCTGGGCGGGGTCTCGGGCGCCATCGCCGGCCTGGTCGGCATCACGCCCGCCGCCGGTTTCGTCGGCCCCATGGGCGCCATCGTCATCGGCCTGGCCGCGGGCTTCCTGTGCATGTGGTTCGTCATCAGCCTGAAGGCCAAGCTGGGCGTGGACGAAAGCCTGGACGTGTTCGGCATCCACGGTGTGGGCGGCATCGTCGGCGCCATCCTGACCGGCGTCTTCGCCGCGCCCTCGCTGGGCGGCTCGGGCATCTACGACTATGCGACGGAATCGGTCTCCGCCAGCTATGACATCGCCAGCCAGGTGATGACCCAGACGCTGGGCGTGATCGTGGCGGTGGTCTGGTCGGCCGTGGTCTCGTTCATCGCGCTGATGATCGTCAAGGCGGTGATCGGCCTGCGCGTCTCGGGCAATGACGAGCGGCAGGGCCTGGACGTCACCACCCATGGCGAGAACGCCTATAACAACTGAGGCAGCGCTTCAGGCAAAGGAAAAGCCCGGCACATGCGCCGGGCTTTTTCATTTGCGCCGGGGGCCTTGGTCAGGACAGGCGCGAGACCACGAAATCCGCCAGGTCCGCCAGGATGCGGCGCAGGGGCTGGTCGGGCGCGGCTTGCAGCGCGGCCTTGGCACGGCCGGCCCAGGCGATCGCATCGGCGCGGGCGGCCTCCAGCGCCTCGCGGCGGCGCAGGATCTCCAGCGCGGTGGCAAGGTCGGCCTCGTCCTGCCGGCCCTGGCCGATGGTGCGTTCCCAGAAGGCGCGCTCGGCCTCGTCGGCGCGGGCGATGGCCTTGATCACCGGCAGCGTCAGCTTGCGCTCGCGGAAATCGTCGCCGACGTTCTTGCCGATGGTCGTGGTCGAGCCGCCGTAATCCAGCAGGTCGTCCACGATCTGGAAGGCGATCCCCAGCGCATCGCCATAGTCGAACAGCGCCTGCTGCACCGCCGGGTCGGCGCCGGCCACCACCGCCCCCGCCTCGGTCGCGGCGGAAAACAGCGCCGCTGTCTTGCCGCGCACGATCTGGATATAGGTGTCCTCGGTGGTCGAGACGTCCTGCGCGGCGGTCAGCTGCAGCACCTCGCCCTCGGCGATGGTGGCGCTGGCATTGGCCAGGATGCGCATGACCTGCATGCTTTCCGTATCCGCCATCAGCTGGAAGCTGCGCGCGAACAGGTAGTCGCCGACCAGCACGCTGGACTTGTTGTCCCACAGAAGGTTGGCCGTCGGCCGGCCGCGCCGCTGCTGGCTTTCATCGACCACGTCGTCGTGCAGAAGCGTCGCGGTATGGATGAACTCGACCGCCGCGGCCAGCAGCACATGGCTGTTCCCCTGATAGCCGCACAGCCGCGCCGCCGCCAGCACCAGCATCGGCCGCAGCCGCTTGCCGCCGGCCTCGACCAGATGCGCGGTCACTTCCGGAATGCGGGGGGCGTGGCGGCTGGCCATGCGCTCGCGGATCAGCGCATTGACCCGGTCCATATCCCCGGCCAGTTCCACGGAGAGCCGGTCGAGCGGCTTGGAGACGTTTTCGTTCATGCCCATCAGCGATCCCCTTTCGCCGCCAGCCATTGCCACGCCATGGACACATGCGCAACAGCCGCGTAACTTTCCCATGTCATGAAAGAGCTTCTGCGCACCACCGACCCGCTTCTCATCACCCGGGCCGCCGACCTGCTGGCGGCCGAGGGGATCCATGCCTTTCCGCTGGACCAGCACATGAGCGTGCTGGAGGGTTCGCTGGGCATCTTGCCGCGGCGGCTGATGGTGGCGGACCGCGACCTGTTCATGGCGCGCGCCATCCTGCGGGACAATCGCATCCACCATGACTGAACTGCGCGAGGACGGGTTCCTCGGCGGCCGGCTGCGCATCGCCCAGCCCGCGCGCGGCTATCGCGCCGGGGCGGATGCGGTGATGCTGGCGGCGGCTTGCCCGGCGCGGCCCGGCGACAGCGTGCTGGAACTGGGCTGCGGGGCGGGGGTGGCGATGCTCTGCCTGGGCGCGCGGGTGCCGGGCCTGCGGCTGGCCGGGCTGGAACTCCAGCCCGCCTATGCCGAGCTGGCGCGACGCAATGCCGCAGCCAATGCCATCCCGGCCGAGCTGCATGAGGGCGACCTGGCCCGGATGCCCACCGCCCTGCGCGGCCAAAGCTTCGACCATGTGATCGCCAACCCGCCCTATTTCACCGGCGGCCCGCCGGCGCCCGATGCCGGCCGCGGTCGCGCCCGGCACGAGGCGACGCCCCTGCCGCTGTGGATCGAGGCCGGGCTGCGCCGCCTGTGGCCCGGCGGCTGGCTGACGCTGATCCAGCGCGCCGACCGGCTGGCCGAGATCCTGGCCGCGCTTTCACCCCTGGCCGGGGCGATCACGATCCTGCCAGTCGCGGCGCGCGAGGGGCGCGAGGCGGGGCGCGTCATCGCCTGCGCCCGCAAGGGCGCGCGCGCGCCGCTACGCCTGCTGTCGCCCTTTGTCATGCATGCAAAACCGTCACATTCCGGCGACGAAGAGGATCTGACAAAGGCCGCGCAGGCGGTTTTGCGCGAGGGTGCGGCACTTTCGCTCGGCGGGCCGAATTTCCGGTGACAATGTGACGATTCTATGCTGCAATCCCTTGGTTCGATCAATCCAAGAGGAGGACGGAATGTCGGTTGAATCCCATGTGCAGGAGCTTCGCCGCAAACATCAGTCACTTTCGAACGCCATCGAGGCCGCGCATCGCAGCCCCGGCACGGATGACCTCACCATCGCCCGGATGAAGAAGGAAAAACTTCGCCTCAAGGAAGAGATCACGCGCCTGTCGCATTGACCTGCGGCACGGGCGGGCCTGGCCCGCCCGAAGGCCACGACCATGGAATGAGAAACGGCCCGCGACATCTCGCGGGCCGTTGCCTGTCGGGGGGGCGGCTCAGACGAAGAACTGGCCGCCGTTCGCGCTGATGGTCGAGCCGGTAATGAAGCCGGCATCCTCCGAGGCCAGGAAGACCACGCAGCGCGCGATTTCCTCGGGCTCGCCCAGGCGGCCGACCGGGATCTGGGGGATGATGCGCTCGTTCAGCACCTTCTCGTCGATGGCGCGGACCATCTCGGTGCCGATATAGCCGGGGCAGATCGCGTTCACGGTGATGCCGGCGCGCGCGCCTTCCTGGGCCAGCGCCTTGGTAAAGCCCAGGTCGCCCGCCTTGGCCGCCGAATAGTTCGCCTGGCCGGCCTGGCCCTTCTGGCCGTTGATCGAGCTGATGTTGACGATGCGGCCGTATTTGCGGTCGCGCATGCCCGACCAGACCGGATGGGTCATGTTGAACAGGCCCGTCAGGTTGGTGTCGATGACCTCTTTCCACTGCTGCGACGTCATCTTGTGGAACATCGAGTCGCGGGTGATACCGGCATTGTTGACCAGCACGGCGATGGGGCCAAGCTCTTCCTCGACCTGCTTGATGCCCGCCGCGCAGGCGTCGTAATCCGCCACCGACCATTTGTAGGTCTTGATGCCGGTTTCTTCGGTAAAGGCGCGGGCGGCATCGTCATTGCCGGCGTAATTCGCCGCGACCGTATAGCCGGCCTCCTTCAACGCCTTCGAGATCGCCGCGCCGATGCCGCGCGACCCGCCGGTCACAAGGGCCACTTTTGCCATTTTTCGTCCCCCTTTGAAAATGGTCGTGAAATTGTGTTACCGAACTGGCGTGGCGCGCGCAAGATAGTTGCGCGCGCCTTTTCGGCTCAGGGACGCTCGAGGCACAGGGCGACGCCCATGCCGCCGCCGATGCACAGCGTGGCCAGGCCCTTTTTCGCGTCGCGGCGCTGCATTTCGAACAGCAGCGTGTTCAGGATGCGGCAGCCCGAGGCGCCGATGGGGTGGCCGATGGCGATGGCGCCGCCGTTCACGTTCACGATCGAGGGATCCCAGCCCATGTCGCGGTTCACGGCGATGGCCTGGGCGGCAAAGGCCTCGTTCGCCTCGACCAGGTCCAGGTCGCCGACCGACCAGCCGGCCTTTTCCAGCGCCTTGCGGCTCGCGGGGATCGGGCCGGTGCCCATGATCTGCGGGTCCACCCCGGCGGTCGCGTAGGAGGCGATGCGCGCCAGCGGCGTCAGCCCGCGCCGCGCCGCCTCGTCCTCGGTCATGACCAGCACGGCGGCGGCGCCGTCGTTCAGCCCCGAGGCATTGGCGGCGGTCACGCTGCCCTCCTTGCTGAAGGCGGGGCGCAGCTTTTCCATCGCGTCCAGCGTGGCGCCGTGGCGGATGTATTCGTCGGCATCGACCACGGTCTCGCCCTTGCGGGACTTGATGGTCACGGGCACGATCTCGTCGGCGAACTTGCCGGCCTTCTGCGCGGCCTCGGCCTTGTTCTGCGAGGCGACGGCGAACTGGTCCTGCTCGGCCCGCGCGATCTCCCATTTCGCGGCGACGTTCTCGGCGGTAGTGCCCATGTGGTAGTCGTGGAAGGCGTCCCAGAGCCCGTCCTTGATCATGGTGTCGAGCATCTTCATGTCGCCCATCTTCTGCCCGGCGCGGATATAGGCGGCATGGGGCGCCAGCGACATGGATTCCTGGCCGCCGGCCACGACGATCCGGGCGTCACCCAGCAGCACCTGCTGCGCCGCCAGCGCCACCGTGCGCAGGCCCGAGCCGCAGACCTGGTTGATGACCCAGGCCGCCGATTCCTGCGGGAAGCCGGCCTTGATATGCGCCTGGCGGGCGGGGTTCTGGCCCTGGGCGGCGGTCAGCACCTGGCCCAGGATGGTTTCGGACACTTCGGAAGGATCAACCCCGGCGCGTTCGACGACCGCCTTCAGGACGATGGCGCCAAGCTCATGCGCCGGCAGGTTCGCAAAGGACCCCAGAAAGCTGCCGACGGGGGTGCGGGCGGCTGAAACGATTACGGCTTTGGTCATGACGGGGCTCCTTCCCAGATAGGCCGATAATATCGGTGACAGGAAGACTGTTTGCCGTTTCGTTACCCGAGGTCAAGCGGACTTGCGGCTGCGTCGCCCCCGACAGGCCCCGTCGCCGCGGCGGCTGAGCGCCCGTCCGCCCAGGCGGGCCACGCTGCGGCGCCGGCAAGCCCGCCTGCCGATCCGCGCAGGCCGGCCGGTCGGTCGGGAAATCTCCACCCCCGCCGGCAGGGCCGCGGGGACGGTTGTCGCGGGGGCCAAGGCGTTTCTACTGCCGGGTGAATCGGGTTTAGTTGCGCCGGGCGGCTGTGTTGGGCGATTTCCAGGGCGGCACGATGGTCGGGGCGCCGAAATAATAGCCCTGCAGGCAGTCGATGCCCATGTCGATCAGGAAGGCGGCGTCCTCGGCCGTCTCGACCGATTCCGCGACGGTGAACATGTCGAAATGCCGGGCAATGGATTGCAGCGCCCGCGTCAGCACCTGGTTGTCGCGCTGCATGGCGATGTCGCGGACGAACTGCCCGTCGATCTTGACCATGTCGAAGCAGAAATCGCGCAGGTAGCGGAACGAGGTATAGCCGGCGCCGAAATCGTCCAGCGCGAAGCTGACGCCCTGGGCCTGCAACTCCTGCATGAATTGCTCGACCAGTTCGGGCATGCCCATGGCCGAGCTTTCGGTGATTTCCAGGATCAGCCGTTCGGCGATGCTCACATCCCCGGCGATGCCTTCGTGCAGCGTGCGCAGCCAGGCCGGATAGCCGATGGAACGCGCCGACATGTTGATCGAAAGCCTGAGCGAGGGCTCCTCGGCCAGGGATTTCAGCCCCAGCGACAGCGCCAGGCAGTCGATCTGCCGCCCCAGTTCCGTCGTCTCGGCCAGCGGCAGGAAGTCGCGCAGCGGCACGATGCGCCCGGTTTCGTCGATGATTCGGATCAGCCCTTCGTGGAAGGCCGCGTGGTCGGTGCGATCCGCCTGCACCACCGGCTGATAGGCCAGGACGGCGTCGCCGCGCGATACTGCGCGCCGCACCGTCGCCATTGTCACCCGCGACTGCCGGTCCACGGCGAAATCCAGCGGAGAGCCCATTTCCAGTCGCGAATCGATATTGTCGGTCATGCCAAGACTCCTGTCATCGACGGCACTCTGGCGATCATGTCCTAAGATCGCGTAAACTGGAGCCGCATTCTCGACTCGAGGTTAACGGATCCTTGCCCGACCTGACCGAACGCTGCGCCTGGTGCGGCTCCGACCCACTTTACGTCGCCTATCACGACCATGAATGGGGCGTGCCGGAATATGATTCGCGCGCGCTTTGGGAAAAGCTGGTGCTGGACGGTTTCCAGGCCGGGCTGAGCTGGATCACCATCCTGCGCAAGCGCGAGGCCTTTCGCGAGACCTTCGAGGGCTTCGACCCCGAGCGCGTCGCCGCCTGGGGCGAGGCCGAGGTGGGGCAGGCCCTGCAAAACCCCGGCATCATCCGCCATCGCGGCAAGATCGAGGCGGCCGTCAAGGGCGCGCGGCTGTTTCTGGAGATCGAGGGATCGCAGGGGTTTTCGCCCTTCATCTGGTCCTTCGTCGGCGGCCGGCCGATCCAGAACCGCTTCACTGCCCTGAGCCAGGTTCCCGCCAGGACGCCGCAATCCGAAGCCATGGCCAAGGCGTTGAAAAAGCGCGGCTTCAACTTTTGCGGGCCGGTGATCACCTATGCCTTCATGCAGGCCTGCGGGCTGGTCAACGACCACGTGACCCATTGCCCGGCCCATGCCCGCGTCAGGGCGCTGTCGCCTGCCTGACCAGTTCCCTTGCCGCCTCCGAGGACCAGTCGGCGCCGCCGATCAGCCGCGCGATCTCGTTGCCGTCGCGGTCGATCAGCACCGTCACCGGCATGCCCATCACCCCCATCTCGCGCGCCAGCTGCTGGCGCGGGTCCAGATGCACCGGCAGATGGGCGATGCCTTCCTCGTCCAGGAATTTCCTGACCGCGGGTGGCGGGTTGTGGCCGGCGGCGATGGCCAGCACCTCGAAATCCGCGCCGCCCATCTCGGCCTGCAGGGCGTCGAGCGAGGGCATTTCCTCGCGGCAAGGGGCGCACCAGGTCGCCCAGAAATTCAGCAGCACCACCTTGCCCCGCCAGTCGGCCAGGCTGTGCGTGCCGCCCTCGGGGTCGGTGAAGGTCGTGGCGGGCACCGGGGTCGGATCGGTCGGCGCCAGCTTGGCCAGCCCGCCGTCATGCGCGGCCTGCCAGTCGATTTCGCCGGCAAATGCCGGGCCGAAACCCGCATTTGCACCGATCAGCAGCGCCGTATAAAGAACCAGCCAACGCATTCCACCCCCCGAAGGACAAGTCATGACCGAGCAGCCCACCACCGCCAACCAGATGTGGGGCGGACGTTTCGCCGCAGGCCCGGACGCGATCATGGAGGCGATCAACGCCTCGATCGGCTTCGACCGGCGGCTTTATGCCCAGGACATCCGGGGCAGCCGCGCCCATGCCGCGATGCTTGCGGCACAAGGCATCATCAGCACTAGCGATGCCGAGGCGATCGGGGAAGGGCTGCTCACGGTCTTGTCAGAGATCGAGGTGGGGGAGTTTCCCTTTTCCACCGCGCTGGAAGACATCCACATGAACGTGGAATCGCGGCTCAAGGAGATCGTCGGCGAGCCGGCGGGGCGGCTGCACACGGCGCGAAGCCGCAACGACCAGGTGGCGACCGACTTCCGGCTGTGGGTGCGCGACCAATGCGACGCGGCCATCGCCGGCCTCGACGCGCTGATCCGCGTCGCCCTGTCGCAGGCCGAGCGCGGCGCGGATTGGGTCATGCCGGGCTTTACCCATCTGCAGACCGCGCAGCCGGTGACCTGGGGCCATCACATGATGGCCTATGTCGAGATGTTCGGCCGCGACCTGTCGCGTTTCCGGGACGCGCGCAAGCGCATGAACGAATCGCCCCTCGGCGCCGCCGCCCTGGCCGGCACCGGCTTTCCCATCGACCGCGAGGCGACGGCGCGCGCGCTGGGCTTCGACCGGCCGATGGCCAACAGCCTCGATGCGGTCAGCGACCGCGATTTCGCGCTGGAGTTCCTGTCCTCGGCCGCGATCTGTGCCGTCCACCTGTCGCGGCTGGCCGAGGAGCTGGTGATCTGGTCCTCGGCCCAGTTCCGCTTCGTCACCATGTCGGACCGCTTCTCGACCGGCTCGTCGATCATGCCGCAGAAGAAGAACCCCGACGCGGCCGAGCTGATCCGGGCCAAGATCGGCCGCATCCTTGGGGCGGCGGTGGCGCTGTTCGTGGTGATGAAGGGCCTGCCGCTCGCCTATTCCAAGGACATGCAGGAGGACAAGGAGCAGGTCTTCGACGCCGCCGACAACCTGATGCTGGCGCTGGCCGCGATGGAGGGCATGCTGTCGGACCTGACGGCCAACCGCGAGCGGCTGGAGGCGGCGGCGGGCTCGGGGTTTTCCACCGCGACCGACCTGGCCGACTGGCTGGTGCGCGAGGCCGGGCTGCCCT
This sequence comes from Paracoccus versutus, assembly GCF_000763885.1. Classification (GTDB taxonomy): domain Bacteria; phylum Pseudomonadota; class Alphaproteobacteria; order Rhodobacterales; family Rhodobacteraceae; genus Paracoccus; species Paracoccus versutus. The sequence continues at coordinate 40,646 of NZ_JRKO01000045.1, forward strand.
TCCGCGACGCCCATCACGTCACCGGCGCGCTGGTCGCCCTGGCCGAGAAGGCCGGGATCGACCTGCCGGAGTTGACTCTGGCGCAGATGCAATCGGTCCATCCGGCGATCACCGCGGATGTCTATAACGTGCTGGGCGTGCATAACTCGGTCGCCTCGCGCATGTCCTATGGCGGCACCGCGCCCCAGCAGGTCCGCGCCCAGATCGCCCGTTGGAAACAGAAACTGGAGGAGAAATCCGCATGACGCAGCACCTGCTTTTGGCCGCCTTCGCGCTGATCCTGGCCACCCTGGCCGCCTGTGGGGTCGATGGTGCGCCGACCCGTCCCGAGCCTGCCCGTGAAACCGTCCGCGAACCCGGCGTGCATATCAGCGGCGAGGCGCGTTTCGGTGTCATCAAGCAGCTCTGAGCTGACGCCCCTGCGGCTGGCCTGGGCGGCGCTTGCGCTGGCCGGCCTGGCCGTGGCGCTGTGGCGGGGCGAGGCGCTGTGGCAGGGCGCCGGCGGGTCCGAACTGCTGGCGCAGGCCACGCTGGCGCTGTGGTGCCTGGTCGAGACCATGCTGCGCCGCAACTGGGCGGCGCTGCTGACGCTGCCGGCGCTGGCGCTGGGGATCGGCTTTGCGCTGCCGCTTTATCTGTTCATCCGCTCTCGCAGGATCACCTGATGGATCACTTCAACTATGTCGACGGCTGGCTTCATGCCGAGGAGGTGCCCCTGGCCCGCATCGCGGCCGAGGTCGGCACCCCGGTCTATGTCTATTCCACCGCCACGCTGACCCGGCATTTCAAGCTGTTCCAGCAGGCGCTGGATTGGACCGATCACCTGGTCTGCTTTGCGGTCAAGGCCAACTCGAACATCGCCGTGCTGAAGCTTCTGGGCGACCTGGGCGCGGGCATGGACATCGTCTCGGGCGGGGAATACGCGCGGGCGAAGGCGGCGGGCGTGCCGGGCGAGCGGATCGTGTTCTCCGGCGTCGGCAAGACCGAGCCCGAGATGCGCATGGCGCTGGAAGGCGGCATCCGCCAGTTCAACGTCGAATCCGAGCCGGAACTGGAACTGCTGTCGCGCGTGGCCGCCGCGATGGGGGTCGAGGCGCCGGTCGCCGTGCGGGTGAACCCCGACGTCGATGCAAGGACGCATGAGAAGATCGCCACCGGCAAGTCCGAGAACAAGTTCGGCATCCCCATCGCGCGCGCGCGCGGGGTCTATGCCCATGCCGCGCGGCTGCCCGGCATCAAGGTGGTCGGCATCGACATGCATATCGGCAGCCAGCTGACCGACCTGGAGCCCTATCGGCTGGCCTATGCCAAGATGGCCGAGCTGACCCGCGCCCTGCGCGCCGACGGGCATGCGATCACCCGGCTCGACATGGGCGGCGGCCTGGGCATTCCCTACCGGCGCGACAACAATGCGCCGCCCTTGCCGATCGAATACGGCCAGGTGATCCGCGATGCCGTGGGCGACCTGGGCTGCGAGATCGAGATCGAGCCGGGGCGCAACATTGCCGGCAATGCCGGCATCCTGCTGTCCTCGGTGATCTATCTGAAACAGGGCGAGGGGCGGGATTTCCTGATCCTCGACGCGGCGATGAACGACCTGATCCGGCCGGCGATGTATTCGGCGCATCACGACATCGTGCCGGTGCGCGAGCCGGCGCCGGGGGCCGAGGTCGCGCCCCATGACGTGGTCGGCCCGGTCTGCGAGACCGGCGACACCTTCCAGAAGGCGGTCGATCTGCCGGTGCTGGGTCCGGGCGACCTGGTGGCGCTGCGCTCGGCCGGGGCCTATGGCGCGGTGATGGCCTCGGAATACAATTCCCGGCCGCTGGTGCCCGAGGTTCTGGTCAGCGGCGATCAATTCGCCGTCATTCGGGCGCGACCGACGCTTGAGGAAATGCTGGGACGCGATACCATCCCGGAATGGCTTTAGGTATCGCTTCCTGCTGCGTGGTCGCCGGGGGTTTCACACCCCCGGACCCCCGTGGGATATTTGTCCACGGAAGAACGAGGGGGCGGGGCCATGGATCCCGCTGAGCCGCGCCGGATCCGCTGGGCGGTCGGGCTGACCCGCGCCGGCATGTGCTGGGAGGCGCTGGCCGCCGCCTTCTGGCCCCTGGGCGTGGTCTTGGCGCTGGTGCTGGCGGCGCTGGCCTTTGGCGCGACCGATCTTTTTTCCTCGCGGGCGCTGATCTGGCTGATGGGCCTGGTGGGCCTGGCCGCGGTGCTGGCCTTCGGCTGGGGGGTGCGGCGGTTCCGGCGGCCCTCGGCCGCGGCGGCGCGGCTGCGGGTCGACCTGACCCTGCCGGGGCGGCCGCTTTCGGCGCTGCGCGACCGTCTGGTCCTGGGGGCCGGGGACGGCGGCGCGGATGCGCTGTGGCGCGCGCATCTGGCGCGGATGGAGCAGGTGGCCTCTGCCGCGCGTCCGGTTGCGCCCGATGCGCGGCTGCGCTGGCGCGATCCGGTCGCCTTGCGGCTGGCCGGCATGGTGGCGCTGGTCATGGCGCTGGTCTTTGCGCCGGCGGGGCAGCTGGGGCAGGGCCTTGCCGCCCTGGGCGCGACCTTCCGGCCCCTGCCCGAGGCGCGTCCCGGCGCCGAGGCCGGGCCGTCATGGGAGGGCTGGGCCGCGCCCCCCGCCTATACCCGGCGCCCGACGCTTTACCTGAACGCCCTGCCCGAGGGGCAGGGGTTGGAGTTGCCCAAGGGTTCGAAGCTGAGCTTCCGGCTTTACGGCGAAGGCGCCGAAATAGCGCAGGATATCGGCGTGGCGGTTCCGGGCGGCGATCCCGCGGCGCCCGAGTTCATGGCCGAGCGCGACGGGGCGATCGAGGTCGCCGGGCGGCGCTTCGACGTGACCGTGCTGCCAGATGCGGTGCCGGTGGTGGCGCCCGGCAAGGCGCCCGAGCGGCGCGCCGACGGAAGGCTGGTGCAGGAATTCACCGCCAGCGACGACAATGGCATCGCGGCGGGCCATGCGGTCATCGCGCTGGACCTGGATGCGGTGGACCGCCGCTTTGGCCTGGCCCTCGATCCCGAACCGCGCGAGGCGGTGGAGCTGGAACTGCCCCTGCCCGCGACCGGCAGCCGCAAGCAGATCCGCGGCCGGCTGGTGGGTGACCTGGCGCGCCATCCCTGGGCCAACCTGCCGGTGACGGTTTCGCTGAAGGTCGAGGACGGGATCGAGCAGCAGGGCGTCTCGGCCCCGATGCGCATGGTGCTGCCGGGGCGGCGCTTCTTCGACCCGCTGGCGGCGGCGCTGATCGAGGTGCGGCGCGACCTGCTGTGGTCGCGCGACAATGCCGCCCGCAGCGCCCAGATCCTGCGTGCGGCGAGCTGGCAGCCCGAGGGCTTCATGGAGGAGGAGCTGTATCACGGCCTGCGCGGTGCCGTCGGCACGCTGGAATCCGGCAACCTGGGCGAGGAGGCGCGCAACAAGCTGGCGCAGCTGCTGTGGGATGCGGCCGTCGCGCTGGAGGATGGCGGGCTGGCCGATGCGCTGGAGCGCATGCAGCAGGCGCAGGAGCGGCTGTCCGAGGCGATCCGCAACGGCGCCAGCCCCGACGAGATCCAGCGCCTGATGGACGAGCTGAAGCAGGCCACCGACGATTACCTTGACATGCTGGCCCAGCAGCAGGGGCAGGATCCGGCCGAGCGTTTCGACCGCTCGCCCCAGAACCGCCAGCAGATCACCGGCGACCAGATCCAGCAGATGATGGACGAGATCCAGCGCCTGATGAACGAGGGCCGCATGGCCGAGGCCCAGGAATTGCTGGAGCAGTTCAACCGCATGATGCAGAACATGCGGGTGACGCAATCCGAGGGCGGCGAGGGCGGCCGCCAGCGGCCGATGAACCGGCTGGCCGAGACCCTGCGCGACCAGCAGAAGCTGGCCGACGAGGCCATGCGCCAGATGCAGGACCGGTTCGGCCAATGGCAGCCGGGCGAGGAGGGGCAGGAGGGCCAGGGCGACCAGCAGGGCCAGCAGCTTGCTGACCGCCAGCGCGAGTTGCGCGAGGATCTGGGCCGGCAGCGCGGCTTGCTGCCCGGCCACGGCACCCCGCAGGGCGAGGAGGCGCGGCGCCAGCTGGACGAGGCCGGCCGCGCCATGGAGGATGCCGAGCAGGCGCTGCGCGAGGGCGATGCCGCCGGCGCGATGGAGCGCCAGGCCCAGGCGATCCAGTCCATGCGCGAGGGGATGCGGGCGCTGGGCGACATGATGGCGCAGGACCAGCAGCAGGGCCAGGACGGCCAGCCGCAGCAGGGCGGGCAGCAGGACGGCCCCGAGGGGCCCTCGGGCGATCCGCGCGGGCAGCGCGGGCTGGCGCAGCCCTATGATCGCCAGCCGCAGACCGATCCGCTGGGCCGGGCGCTGTCGGGCGACGGCGGTTCGATCACCTCGGGCGATCCCTTGGCCGAGGGCGGCGATCCCTCGCGCAAGGCCCGCGAATTGCAGGACGAGATCCGCCGGCGCAGCGGCGAGCGCGAGCGGCCGCGCGACGAGCGCGACTATCTGGGGCGGCTGCTGGAGAATTTCTGAAAAAGGTGGGCCGCCGGCCCTGGCGGCGCGCCGTTCGGATTGCGCGGCGAGCTCCCTATCGGCTCAGGATGCGGTCGTGGAGCCAGAGCCGGCCCTGGTCGACCTGCTGGCGCCAGTCGGCGAGCCAGCCGCCGCCTTCCTCGGCCGGGATCTGCGGCGCCAGCGCATAGAGGATCACCGCCCCCAGCGCCAGCATCGCGGCAAGGCCGAAGCCCATGCCGTAGCCGCCGCTGCGCTGTCGGCGCACCGGCACCAGGGCGGGAACCGGCGCCTCGCGCTGGGCGGGGGCCGCGGCGGGCTCGGCCGGGTTGGCCGCGGCCCCCGCCGGGGATCGGGTGGTGGCTTTCGCCGCCATGAAGTACACCCCCCCCTGCATGCCCGAAAAGCGTTTCAGGGCCGGCCCCGCCGTTGAGCGTGTCATTGCCGTCGCCACCCCAAAGCATATCGTACCC
>NZ_JRKO01000046.1 GCF_000763885.1 Paracoccus versutus
TGTCGATCACCACGTTGCGCCCCTTCGGGCCCAGCGTCACCTTGACCGCATCCGCAAGGATGTTCACGCCCTTCAGCATCCGGTCACGCGCGTCGCTGTTGAACTTAACTTCTTTCGCAGCCATCTGTTCTGCTCCTTGAATGGGTTATCGGAAGGGGACGATCAGGCGATGATGCCCAGGATGTCGCTTTCCTTCATGATCAGCAGTTCTTCGCCATCGACCGAGACCTCGGTGCCCGACCATTTGCCGAACAGCACCCGGTCGCCGGCCTTGACCGCGGGCGCGATCAGCTCGCCCGAATCCTTGCGCGCGCCTTCGCCCACGGCGATGATCTCGCCCTCGGCGGGCTTTTCCTTGGCGCTGTCGGGGATGATCAGCCCGCCCTTGGTTTTCTCGTCCGACTGGACGCGACGGACCAGAACGCGGTCGTGCAGCGGTTTGAAAGCCATTGTAGAACACTCCGGTGTTTCAGGTTGCAGTGTTGCAGCTGTTGGCACTCGGATCGGGTGAGTGCCAATGGCGAACCATCTAGGCGCCTGCCCGCGGCCTGTCAACGGTCTGCAATCGCGAAATCGGCCATGAAATCCGCTTGACGGGCTTTCCGCGGCGCGGCTAGGCCGAAGGGAAAGCAGCGGGGGCGGAGCTTATGGTGGAACGGCGTCTGAAGGCCCTTGTCATCGCCGAGGCGGCGAACCCGGAATGGGTCTCGGTGCCGCTGGTCGGCTGGTCGCTGGCCCATGCGCTGCGCGGGGTGGCCGATGTGCATATCGTCACCCAGGTCCGCAACCGCGAGGCGATCCTGCGCGCCGGCCTGGTCGAGGGGCGCGATTTCACCGCCATCGACAGCGAAAAGCTGGCCGCGCCGATGTGGCGGCTGGCCGAGCGGCTGAGCATGGGCAAGGGCGTGGGCTGGACGATGAAGACCGCGGTCTCGACCCTGGGCTACGGCTATTTCGAGCGGCTGGTCTGGCGCGCCTTCGGCCCGGCGATCCGCGCAGGGCACTACGATGTCGTGCATCGGGTGACGCCGCTGACGCCGACGGCGAACAGCCGCATCGCGCCGCTTTGCGCCCGCGCGGGCGTGCCCTTCGTCCTGGGGCCGCTGAACGGCGGCGTGCCCTGGCCCAGGGGGTTCGACAGCGAGCGGCGGCGGGAAAGGGAATGGCTGTCCTATGTCCGCGGCGCCTACAAGGCGCTGCCGGGCCGCGGCGCGATGCTGCGCCATGCCTCGGCCATCCTCTGCGGCTCGCTGCACACGCTGGGCGAGATCCCGGCGCGCTACCGGGCCAAGACCGTCTGGCTGCCGGAAAACGCCATCGAGCCCTCGCGCTTCAGCCTGACCGCGCCGCAGCCCGGCACATTGCCGCTGCGCGGCTGCTTCATCGGCCGGCTGGTGCCCTACAAGGGCGCCGACATGGCGATCGAGGCGGCGCTGCCCTTGCTGCGCGACGGCCGGATGGTGCTGGACATCGTCGGCGACGGCCCGCAGGCCGAGGCGCTGCGCGACCTGGTCGCCCGCGAAGCGGTGGGGCAGGCGGTGCGTTTCCACGGCTGGCTGCCGCATGCCGAGGTGCAGGGCGTCGCGGCGCAGGCGCAGCTTCTGGTGTTCCCCTCGGTGCGCGAGTTCGGCGGCGGCGTGGTGCTGGAGGCGATGGCGCTTGGCGTGGTGCCGGTGATTGCCGATTACGCGGGACCGGGCGAGCTGGTCGACGACGCGACGGGTTTCCGCATTCCGATGGGCCGCCGCGCCGATCTGGTGGCGGGGCTGCGCGCCCGGCTGGAGGCCATCGCCGCCGATCCGGCGGTGCTGCCCGCGATGGCGGCGGCGGGGCAGGCCCGCGTCATGCGCGATTTCACCTGGGCCGCCAAGGCCGCGCAGGTCGAGCGCATCTGGCGCGCGGTCGCGGCCGGGGCGCCCCCGCCGCAGGAGCTGCCGCTGCCGCGCTAGGCTGGCGCCCTGCGCCCGCCCGTGCCATGCTGCCGCCATCCTCGATGCCGGAACCGATCCCATGCGCCTCAAGCCGATGCTTACCGCCCTTTTCGCCGCCGCGACCCTGGCCTTGCCGGCGGCGGCGCAGGATTGCGTGGGGCAGAACCTGTTCGAGCGCATGCCGCCCGCGCGGCTGGCCGAACTGCACGCGGCCGCCGAGGGCGTGCCCTATCGCCAGGGCCTGTTCTGGCGGGCCGAAAAGGGCGAGCGGCGGGTGACGCTGCTGGGCACCTATCACTTCGCCGATCCGCGCCACGGCCTCGCCATGGACCGCTTCGGCCCCGAGCTCGACGAAGCCGCCCTGCTGATGGTCGAGGCCGGCCCCGAGGAAGAGGCGCGGCTGACCCAGGCCATGGCCGCGGACCCGTCCCTGCTGGTCGATCCCGAGGGGCCGACCCTGCCCGAGCGCTTCACCGATGCCGAGTGGAAATCGCTGGCGGCCGCGCTGGAGGCGCGGGGCCTGCCGGCGGTGATCGCCAGCCGGCTGCGGCCCTGGTATGTGGCGGTCATACTGGGGGTCTCGCCCTGCATGATGCGGCTGATCGAGGAAAGGGGCGATCCCGGCGGGCTCGATCACCTGCTGGTGGAACGCGCCCAGGCCGCCGGGGTGCCGGTTCGCGCGCTGGAGCCCTGGGACACCGTCCTGACCCTGTTCGCGGACATGACCCCCAGGGAAGAAGAGGACATGATCCGCGCCGCCATGCCCGCCGCCGAATATGCCGACGATTACGCGGTGACGCTGGCCGATACCTATTTCGCCGGCGACAGCTGGCTGATCTGGGAGTTCGGCCGTTTCGACGCCTATGACCATTCCGGCCTGAGCCGGGCCGCGGTCGACGAGCAGATGCGGCTGGCGCAGGAAAAGCTGATGGACCGGCGGAACGAAAGCTGGATCGAACCGATTGAGCAGGCGGCGGCCGAGGCGGCCGGGCAGGGCAAGGGCGTGGTGATCGGCTTTGGCGCGCTGCACCTTCCGGGAGAGCATGGCGTGCTGCGGCTGCTGGAGGAAAGGGGCTGGAGCATCAGCCCGATCATGCTGGAGGAGGGGACGGGCGATGGCGGATGAGCTTTGGCGCGAGGAACGCGAATTCTGGCTGGCCGGGGTGGCCGAGGCGGCGCGCAAGCTTGACGGCTCCTGCCTGATGGCCTTTCAGCCCAGGGGCATCATGAACCGCGCCGCGGTGATCGCCGCGCTGCAATCCGCCCCGCGCTGGCAGGAAGTGACCATGGCCGACCGCGCCAGCATCGAGACCGACGAGGTTTGCGTGCTGGCCTATCGCGCCACCGCGCGCCGCGCCGGGGCCGAGACCTATCGCGCGCTCTGCACCACGACCTGGATCCGCCGCGCCGGCGACTGGCGCATCCTGCAGCACCAGCAGACCCCGGTCTGATGCTGCAAGACCTGCGCAGGCACCTGCGCTTCCTGCTGAGCTTTGCGCTTGGCCTTGCCGCGGGGCTGGCGCTTTACCGCATGCAGCTGGTGGACCGGCTGCTGGTCTTTTCCGTGCTGTTCTGCACCGGCTACCTGCTGCTGACCGGGCTTCTGATGCGGGGCATCAGCGCGCAGGATCTGCGCGGCCAGGCCGACCGCGACGACGAGGGGATGATCCTGATCGTGCCGCTGGCCGTCGGCGCGGTGGCGATCAGCCTGGCCGCCATCCTGCTGACGATCCGCGACCCCCATGCCGGGATCGCGCTGCGCCCGGTGCTGGCGCTGGCCTCGGTGCCGCTGGGCTGGGCGATGATCCATACCGTCATGGCCTTTCACTATGCCAGCCTGTGGTATGCGCCCGGCCCGGACGGGACCGAGGCGCGAGGCCTGGGCTTTCCGGGCCTGGCCCCGGACGCGGATGCGGGGATCTGGGATTTCCTCTATTACAGCTTCACGCTGGGCATGGCGGCGCAGACCGCGGACGTGACGGCGCTGAGCACGCGGATGCGGCGGGTGACGCTGTTCCATTCGGCCTTCTCGTTCTTCTACAACACCGTGCTGCTGGCGCTGGCGGTGAATGCGGCCGTCTCGCCGGGTTGATAGACATTGCCGGGCCGCGCCCCTATAACCCCGGCGAATTTTCCGCCCAAGCTTCAGGGGATCCCCATGATCAAGGTTTTCGGCCACAAGGCCCCCGACACCGATTCGACCGGCTCGCCCATCATCTGGGCCTGGTATCTGTCCGAGGTGCGCAAGACCCCCGCGCAGGCCGTGCTTCAGGGCGAGCCGAACACCGAGGCCGCCTGGATGCTGGCGAAATGGGGCCTCGACCAGCCCCAGATCATCGCCGACGTGGCGCCGGGCGAGCAATGCGTGGTGGTGGACACCAACAACCCCGCCGAGCTGCCCGATTCGCTGGCCGAGGCCGATGTGATCGAGATCATCGACCACCACCTGCTGGCCGGCGGCATCCGCACGCGCCTGCCGATCAACATCACCATCCGCCCGCTGGCCTGCACCGCGACGATCATGCACGACCTGATCGGCGACGAGGATCTGGCCCGCGCGCCCCGCGCCATCAAGGGCGCGATGCTGACCTGCATCCTGTCGGACACGCTGGAGTTCCGCAGCCCGACCACCACGCCCCACGACCGTTTCGTGGCCGAGAAGCTGGCAAAGGATCTGGGCGTCTCGATCCCCGAATACGCGGCCGAGATGTTCGCGGCCAAGTCGGACGTGTCGGCCTTTACCGAGGAAGCCCTGCTGCGTATGGACAGCAAGGAATACGAGCTGGGCGGCAAGCAGCTGCGCGTCTCGGTGCTGGAGACGACCGCGCCGCAGGTGCTGCTGGACCGCAAGGCGGCGCTGATGGCCGCCATGCCCGCCGTTGCGGCCGCCGATGGCGCCGACGAGGTGCTGCTGTTCATCGTCGACATCCTGAACGAGGAAGCGACCTTGCTGGTGCCGAACGATTTCGTCCGTCAGGTCGCCGAGAAAAGCTTCAACGCCACGGTTTCGGGCGACAGCGTGGTGCTGCCCGGCGTCATGTCGCGCAAGAAGCAGATCATCCCGGCCCTGGCCGTCTGACCGAAGGGCAGTTCCATGACGCAGATCATCCGCTCGCTTGACGAGATCGCACCGAATTACGACGTCCTGTTCTGCGATCTCTGGGGCTGCCTGCACAATGGCGTCGCGGCCTTCCCGGCCGCGGTCGCCGCCTTGCAGGGCTTTCGCGCCGGCGGCGGGCGGGTGGTGCTGCTGACCAATGCGCCGCGCCCGCGCCGCTATGTGGCGGCGCAGCTGGACGCCATGGGCGTGCCGCGCGACGCCTGGGACGCCATCGTCAGCTCGGGCGATGCGGCGCAGGACGCGATGTTCGCCGGCGCCGTCGGCCGCCGGGTCTGGGCCATCGCCCAGCCCAAGGACGAGGGCTTCTTCACCGACATCCCCGAGGAATGGCGCGATGCCCCGGCCATTTCCCGCGTCGCGCTGGACGAGGCCGAGGGCATCGTCTGCTGCGGGCTTTTCGACGACCTGGTCGAGGTGCCCGAGGATTACCGCGCCCGGCTGATGCTGGCGCGCGAACGCGGGCTCAAGCTGCTTTGCGCCAACCCGGACGTGGTGGTGGACCTGGGCGAGAAGCGGCTTTACTGCGCCGGCGCCCTGGCCGAGCTTTACGAGGATCTGGGCGGCACCTCGCTGTATTTCGGCAAGCCGCATCCGCCGATCTATGACCTTGCCCGCCGCCGGCTGGGGCTGGGCGAGGATGCCCGCATCCTGGCCATCGGCGACGGCATCGCCACCGACATCGCCGGCGCGACGGGCGAGGGGCTGGACGCGCTGTTCATCACCGGCGGCCTTGCCTTCGACCAGTTCGGCGCGGATGTGGAAAACCCCGACCCGGCCCGGCTTGGGGAATGGCTGGCGCTGCGGTCGCAGAACCCGGCCTATGCCATCGGCCGGCTGCGCTGAACGGTTCGGTAACAATCCGTCCTTTCGGATGGTGCCCGTGTTATTTTGTTGCGCGCCCATGCTTTTGCTGCTATGCAGCATGAAGCCACTCATCGGGAGCATTGAATGATGCTGGACAACCTTCCGCGCGGCACGATCGTCATCGAGGATCTCGAGGTCGGGATGATGCGCTACCTGCAGAAGGTAGTGACCGACGAGGATATCGAGATGTTCGCCCAGGTCTCGACCGACCGCAATCCGGTGCATCTGGACGAGGCCTATGCGCAGGACACCATCTTCGAGGGGCGCATCGCCCATGGCATGCTGACCGCCGGGCTGATCTCGGCCGTGATCGGCGAGCAGCTGCCCGGCCACGGCACGGTCTACCTGGGCCAGACGCTGAAATTCATGGCCCCCGTCCGGCCCGGCGACATGGTGCGCGCCGAGGTCACGGTCGAGGCGATCGACCACGCAAAGCGCCGCGTGACCCTTGCAACCCGCTGCCTCGTCGGCGATACGGTCGTCCTGAAAGGCGAGGCGGTCGTTCTGGCGCCAAGCCGCAAATTCGACTGACAGGGCCGGCCGCCGGCCCACCGGGGGCCCGATTGCGCATCCATCACGACTGGAAAGCTCTGCCGCTCGATGCCCGCGGGGCCACCGTCGCCATGGGCAATTTCGACGGCGTCCACCTGGGCCACCGCTCGGTGATCGACGCGGCGCGCGCCGCCTGCGACGCGGCGCTCGGCGTCATCACCTTCGAGCCGCATCCGCGCGAGTTCTTCGCCCCCGACGCGCCGCCTTTCCGGCTGATGAACGTGGAATCGCGGGCGAACCGGCTGGCGCGGCTGGGGGTGGACCATCTTTACCAACTGCCCTTCGACGCCGTGCTGGCCGGGCTTGCGCCCGAGGCCTTCGCGCGCGAGGTGCTGGTCGAGGGGCTGGGCGTGCGCCATGTCACCGTCGGCTCCGACTTCTGCTTCGGCCGCAAGCGGTCGGGCGATGCGCAGACCCTGGCCCGGCTGGGCCGCGAGATGGGCTTCGGCGTCACCGTGGCGCCGCTGATCGGCGACGGTGCGGTGCAATACAGCTCGACCGCGATCCGCCAGGCGCTGACCGAGGGCCGCACCCGCGACGCCGAGCGCATGCTGGGCCATTGGCACCGCATCGACGGCGAGGTGCTGCATGGCGACAAGCGCGGCCGCGACCTGGGCTATCCGACCGCGAACATGGCGGTCGAGGGGCTGCACCTGCCGGCGCTCGGCATCTATGCCGTGCTGGTCGACGTGCTGACCGGGCCGGACCGCGGCAGCTACAAGGGCGTGGCCAGCCTTGGCGTGCGGCCGATGTTCGGCGAGAACCGGCCCAACCTGGAAGTGCATGTCTTCGATTTCGCCGCCGACCTCTATGGCCAGCACCTGTCGGTCGCCCTGGTCGAATACCTGCGCCCCGAGGCCAAGTTCGACACGCTCGACGCGCTGGTCGCGCAGATGGACCGCGACAGTGCCCAGGCCCGCGAGATCCTGGCGACCCGCTGATGCGCGAACGGTTCTGGGAACTGCCGCTGGCGCGCCTCGACAAGGAGGAATGGGAGGCGCTTTGCGACGGCTGCGGCAAGTGCTGCCTCAACAAGATCGAATATGAGGATACGGGCGAGCTGGCCTTTACCCGCGTCGCCTGCCGGCTGCTGGACGGCGAGACCTGCCAATGTTCCAGCTATGCCAACCGCCATGATTTCGTTCCCGATTGCGTCGTCCTGACGCCCAAAAAGCTCAAGGAGATCGCCTGGTGGCTGCCGTCGACCTGCGCCTACAGGTTGCGCGCCGAGGGCAAGCCGCTTTACGACTGGCACTATCTGATCTCGGGCGATCGCGAATCGGTGCATCGCGCCGGCGCCTCGGTGCGCGGCTGGACCGTCAGCGAGCTTTCCGTGACCGAGGACGACTGGGACGAGCATATCATCGAGGATCTTTCATGAATTTCGCCTCGGACAATGCGGGCGGCGTGCATCCCCGCATCATGGCCGCGCTTGCCGCCGCGAACGAGGGCCATGTGCCCTCCTACGGCCAGGACAGCATCACCCGCGCCGCCCAGGACCGCCTGCGCGAACTGTTCGACGCGCCCGAGGCGGCGGTGCATTTCGTGGCCTCGGGCACCGCGGCCAATGCGCTGTCCCTGTCGCTGCTGGCGCCGGGTTGGGGCAAGGTCTTCTGCCATGCCGACGCCCATGTGCAGACCAGCGAGGCCGGCGCGCCCGAGTTCATGACCGGCGGCGCCAAGCTTGTCCCGGTGCCCGGCGCCGGCGGCAAGATCACCCCCGAGGCGCTGGCCGAGGCGCTGGTGGTCCATGGCCGCGATTCGGTCCATGCCGGGCGGAACGCTGCGCTGACCCTGACCAACGCGACCGAATGGGGCACGGTCTACACCCCGGACGAGGTCGATGCCCTTGCCGCCGTCGCCCGCGATGCCGGGCTGGGGCTGCATATGGACGGGGCGCGCTTTGCCAATGCGCTGGCCGGGCTGGACGTGGCGCCGGCCGACCTGACCTGGCGGGCGGGCGTGGACATCCTGTCGCTGGGCGGCACCAAGGACGGCTGCATGGGGGTCGAGGCGGTGCTGATCTTCGACCCCGCGAAATCCGAGGAGTTCGAGTTCCGCCGCAAGAGGGCCGGGGCGCTGGTCTCGAAGCATCGCTATCTGGCGGCGCAGGTGCTGGCCTGGCTCGAGGGCGACCTGTGGCTGCAACTGGCGCGCCACGCCAATGCCATGGCGCATGAGCTGGCGCTGGGTCTGGCGCGGCTGCCGGGCGTGCGCATCGACCAGCGCGTCGAATCGAATGCGGTCTTTGCCACCATCCCGGCCGATCTGCATCGCCGCGCCTGCGCCGGCGGCCTTTGCTATCATCTGTGGCCGCACAGCCAGAAGGCCGAGGATGACGAGCCGGTCGGCGTCCGGCTGGTCTGCGGCTGGGACACGCGGCTCGAGGACGTGACCGGCGCCTTGCAGGCCCTGGCCTGACGCCGCCCGGCGGGGGGGTGGCGTCGCCTTGGCCTTGGGCAGCCCGGCGGGCGCGACCTGATCTTGCTGTGTGGGTATACCGTCCGGCATTCGCCCCCGAATTGCCGCGCCCCTAGGTCAGCGCGGCCTTCAGCAACCCCAGCGCGTGTTCCACGGTGGCGGCGCGCACCGCGGCGCGGCCGCGGGGGCCGAAATCCACCGTCTCGGTGCTGACGCCGCTGGCATCGGCGATGCCGAAGCAGACCCGGCCCTCGGGCTTGTGCTCGGACCCGCCGGGGCCGGCGATGCCGGTGACGGCGACAGCGACGCCGGCCTGCGAACGGGCCAGCGCGCCGGAGGCCATCTCGGCCGCGATTTCCTCGCTGACCGCGCCGTGGGCCTCCAGTGTCTCGGGGCGGATGCCCAGCATCTCGACCTTGGCGGCGTTGGAATAGGTGACAAAGCCCCGGTCCACCGCGTCCGACGAGCCCGGCACGTCGGTCAGCCGCCCGGCGATCAGCCCGCCGGTGCAGCTTTCGGCGGTGGCGATCATCACCCCGCGCCTGCGCGCCAGGTCCAGGACTTCGGCCGGGTCGGTCACAGCATCGGCTCCAGCACGGCATGGTAAAGCCCGGCCAGGATGACCGAGACCACGCCGGCGAACAGCCCCGCCCACAGGTCGTCCGCCATCACGCCCAGCGTGCCGCCGCGCCGGTCCGCGCGCCCGACCAGCCAGGGCTTCCAGATGTCGAACAGCCGAAACAGCAGGAAGGGCGCGACGAAGCCCGGCCAGGCCGCCAGGATCGAGACGCCCTTCTGCGCCAGCGGGATCACGGTGAAGCTCATGGCCAGCCATTGCCCCGCCACCTCGTCGATGACGACCCAGGACGGGTCGCCGTCGGCGCTTTGCGCCAGCACGCGCGGCACCGCCCAGAAGCCCAGCACCGTCGCCAGCACGAAACCCGCCGGCACCAGCATCGGATGCAGCCATTCATAGGCCGCGACCCCCAGCACCACCGCGGCGGCCGAGCCCCAGGTGCCGGGCGCCGGCCGCAGGTGGCCGATGCCGAAGAATGTCGCGATCAACTTGTCCATGATTACCCCTTGACCAAAGTGACGGTGGCAATGGCGGCGATGCCTTCCTCGCGCCCGGTGAAGCCCAGCCGTTCCGAGGTGGTGGCCTTGACGCTGACCCGGTCGGGCTCGACCCCGACGATCTCGGACAGCCGCAGCGCCATGGCGCCGGCATGGGGCCCGACCTTGGGCCGCTCGCAGATCAGCGTCACGTCGGCGTTCGAGATCTCATAGCCCATCTGCCGCGCCAGCATCGCGGCATGGCGCAGGAAGATATGGCTTTCCGCGCCCTTCCATTGCGGGTCCGAGGGCGGGAAATGCCGGCCGATGTCGCCCTGCGCCAAGGCGCCATAGATCGCGTCGGTCAGCGCGTGCATCCCCACGTCGGCGTCGGAATGGCCCAGCAGCGCCTTGTCATGCGGGATCTTTACCCCGCACAGCCAGACATGGTCGCCGGTGGTGAAGGCATGCACGTCGAAACCATTGCCAAGCCGGATGTCCATCGCGTCCCCCAGGATACGCTCGGCCCGCGCGAAATCCTCGGGCCAGGTCAGTTTCAGGTTGTCCTCGTCCCCCGCCGTCACGGTGACGGGCAGGCCGGCGCGGATCGCCAGTTCCACGTCGTCCGCCGCGCCCTCGGGATGGGCGCGATGCGCGGCCAGGATGGCGTCCAGCGCAAAGCCCTGCGGGGTCTGGGCGCGAAACAGCCCCTCGCGGCTGGCGGTGCCGGTGACGCGGCCGTCCGCGGCCCGCCACAGCGCATCGGTGACGGGCAGGGCGGGGGCGGCGGCGGGCGCGCCGGCGGCAAGCGCCGCGACCACGCCGTCGATCACGCGGGGCGAAACCAGCGGCCGGGCGCCGTCATGGATCAGCACATGGGTCACGCCGCTGCCTTCCAGGCTTTCCAGCGCCGCGCGCTCGCTGTCGCTGCGCGTCGCGCCGCCGGCGACCAGCACCACCGGGCCGGCAAGCTCGGCCAGGCCGCGCGCCATGTCCTCGGGCGCGAGCGTCACCACGATGCGCGGGAAGCCGGAAAAGGCGGCGATGCTGCGCGCGAGCACGCTTTGCCCGGCCAGGCCGCGCCATTGCTTGGGCAGGCCCTCGCCTGCGCGGGTGCCGCGGCCCGCGGCGGTGATGATGGCGGCATATGTGGCGGGTATCGTCATGGCCGCCAGATGTAGGTCAGCCGCCGCCCCGAGGCAATCGCCGCCGGTCAGGCGTTTCGTCGCGGCCAAAAGACGCAGCCGGTAGTGGCCCATGGCGCGGCTTGTGCTTATAAGGACGGCCATGTGCCGCCTGCCATTCAGCCAAGGATTCCCGTCATGACCGATCCCGCCGTCACCGATCTTTCCAAGGACGCCGCCGCCCGCGCCGCGGTGGCGCTGGTCGAGCCGGGGATGCGGCTGGGGCTGGGGACCGGCTCGACCGCGGCGATCTTCGTGCGCCGCCTGGCGCAGCGGGTGCAGGAGGAAGGCTTTGCGCTGCGCTGCGCCGCGACCTCGAAGGCGACGGCGGAGCTGGCGACCGCGCTGGGGCTGACGGTCGAGGACCTGGACGCCATCGGCTGGCTGGACCTGACCATCGACGGCGCCGACGAGGTGGACCCGGACCTGAACCTGATCAAGGGCGGCGGCGCGGCGCATCTGCGCGAAAAGATCGTCGCCACCGCCTCGGACCGCATGGTGGTCATCGCCGACCAGGGCAAGGTGGTGGACCGGCTGGGCGCCTTTCACCTGCCGGTCGAGGTGATTCCCTTTGGCTGGCAGGCGACAAGGACGCTGATCCAGCGCGCGCTGGACCGGCTGGAGCTGACCCAGCGCCCGATCCTGCTGCGCAAGCGCGCCGATGCGCCCCTGCGCACCGACGAGGGCAACCTGGTGCTGGACCTGGCGCTGGAATCGATCCCCGATGCCGAGGCGCTGGCGGCCGAGCTGTCCGCGATCGCCGGGGTGGTTGAACACGGGCTGTTCCTGAATATCTGCGAGCTGGCGATCATCGGCTGCCCGGACGGCTCGGTGGTGGAGTTGCGGCGCGAGGACATGGCATGAAATTCGACTACGACCTTTTCGTCATCGGCGGCGGCTCGGGCGGGGTGCGCGCGGCGCGGATCGCGGCCAGCGAATACGGCGCCCGCGTCGGCCTGGCCGAGGAAAGCCGCATGGGCGGCACCTGCGTCATCCGGGGCTGCGTCCCCAAGAAGCTGATGATCTTCGCCTCGCAGGCCGGGGCCGCGGCGGCCGAATCGCGCGGCTATGGCTGGCAGGGCGCGGGCGAGGGCCGCTTCGACTGGGCCGAGTTCCACGGGAAGCTCCTGCGCGAACTCGACCGGCTCGAGGGCGCCTATACCTCGGGGCTGGTGAATGCCGGGGTCGAGGTCCACATGCAGCGCGCCCGGCTGCACGACGCGCATACGGTCGAGCTGGCCGACGGCCAGCGCCTGAGCGCCAAGCATATCCTGATCGCGGTCGGCGGCCGGCCGCAGCGCCCCGACATTCCGGGCAAGGAACTGGGGCTGATCTCGGACGACCTGTTCACGCTCGACAGGCTGCCGGGCCGGGTGCTGGTGGTGGGCGGCGGCTTCATCGCCTGCGAATTCGCCACCATCCTGCAGGGGCTGGGCAGCGCCACCGTGCTGGCCTATCGCGGCGATGCGGTGCTGCGCGGCTTCGACGCCGAGATGCGCCGCCATGCCACCGAGCAGCTGCGCGCCATCGGCGTCGACGTGCGGCTGGGCACCAACCCGGCGCGGCTGGACCGCGAGGGGGCGGGCGTCCGCGTCACCTTCGAGGACGGCGGCAGCGAGATCTTCGACGCGGTGATGTTCGCCACCGGCCGCGCGCCCTATACCAAGGGGCTGGGGCTCGAGGAGGCCGGCGTCCGGCTGGGCCGCAGGGGCGAGATCGCGGTGGACGAATGGTCGCAAAGCTCGGTGCCGTCGATCTATGCCGTGGGCGACGTGACCGACCGGGTGAACCTGACCCCGGTCGCGATCCGCGAAGGGCACAGCTTTGCCGACACGATCTTCGGCGCCCGGCCGCGCAAGGTCGACCACCGGCTGGTGGCCAGCGCCGTCTATACCCGCCCGCATGAGGTGGCGACCATCGGCCTGACCGAGGAAGAGGCCGAGGCCTGCGGTCCCGCCGACATCTATGTCGCCAGTTTCCGGCCCATGCGCTCGCTTTTCGCCGGCTCGGATGCGCGGGCGGTGATGAAGCTGGTGGTGGACGGCGAGACCGACAAGGTGCTGGGCTGCCACATCTTCGGCCCCGAGGCGGGCGAGATGATCCAGATGATCGCGATCCCGCTGGGCATGGGCGCGACCAAGGCCGATTTCGACGCCGCCATCGCCGTGCATCCGACGCTGGCGGAAGAGCTTGTGACCATGCGCAAGCCTTCGCGCCGCGTGGGGGCGGCAAAAATGGACAAACCCGCCGCATCGGCTTGATTTTCCGGCCGAAGGCACCAGTTTCAACCAGACAGACATCAAGCGAGGCACGAGAGGTATGGCAGGACAAGGCCCCTGGGGCGGCGGCGGAGATGACGGCAAGGGCGGCAAGCAGCCGCCGCAAGGGGGCGGCCAGCCCCCCTGGGGCAGTCCGGGCGGCGGCAGGGACGACCGGCCGCAGGGTCCGCGCCGCGGCGACCAGATCCCCGAGATCGAGGAACTGGTGCGCAAGGGCCAGGACCGGCTGCGGGTGCTGATGGGCGGCAAGGGCGGCGGCGGTGGCAACCGCGGCGGCGGCCCGCGCCGGCCGCAGGGCCCGCAATTCCAGATGAGCCGCGGCACCTGGGGCATCGCGGCGCTGGCCGTGCTGGCGGTCTGGGCCTTTTCCAGCTTCTACACCGTCAAGCCCGAGGAACGCGCGGTCGAGCTGCTGTTCGGCAAGCCCGTGGGCACCGGCGAGCCGGGCCTGAACTTCGCGCCCTGGCCCGTCGTCACCGCCGAGGTGGTGCAGGTCTCGGGCGAGCGGACCACGGAAATCGGCACCGGCCGCGCCGGGCCGATGGATTCGGGGCTGATGCTGACCCGCGACCAGAACATCGTGGACATGGCCTATCAGGTGGTCTGGAACATCTCGGACCCCGAGAAATTCCTGTTCAACCTGGCCGATCCCGACGACACCATCCGCGCCGTCTCGGAATCCGCCATGCGCGACATCGTGGCGCGTTCGGAACTGGCGCCGATCCTGAACCGCGACCGCGGCGCCATCGCCGACGACCTGAAGCTGGCGGTGCAGAACACGCTGAACGACTACGAGGCCGGGATCAACGTGCTGCGCGTCAACCTGGACCGCGCCGACCCGCCGCGAGAGGTGATCGACAGCTTCCGCGAGGTGCAGGCCGCCCAGCAGGAACGCGACCGGCTGGAGAAAGAGGCCGACGCCTATGCCAACCGCGTGCTGGCCAGCGCCCGAGGCGAGGCCGCCGCCGTGATCGAACGCGCCGAGGCCTATCGCGCCGAGGCGGTGAACAACGCCGAGGGCGAGGCCGCGCGCTTCAACTCGGTCTATGACGAATATGTCAAGGCGCCGGAGGTCACGCGCCGCCGGATGTATCTGGAAACCATGGAGAAGGTTCTGGGCGGGGTGAACAAGGTCATCCTCGATGGCGAGGCCGGGCAGGGCGTGGTGCCCTATCTGCCGCTGGATCAGCTGCGCAGCGGGGCCTCGGGCTCCGGCAACACCAATACCGGCGGGGGGAACCAGTGATGAACCGTGCAATCTCGCTTCTGGCGCTGCCCTTCCTGGTCGTGGTGGCGGTCCTGGTCATCGCCGCGCTCTATATCGTCGACGTGCGCGAAAAGGCGCTCGTCCTGCGCTTCGGCGAGGTGGTCGAGGTGCGCGAGGAGCCGGGCCTGGGCATCAAGGTGCCCTTCCTCGACAACGTGGTGAAATACGATGCCCGCATCCTGGGCCTGCCGACCCCGCCGATGGAGGTCACGCCGCTGGACGACCGCCGCCTGGTGGTCGATGCCTTCGCGCGCTGGCAGATCACCGACGTGGTGCAGTTCCGCCGCGCGGTGGGCTCGGGCGGTATCGAATTCGCGCAGCGCCGGCTTGAGCCGATCGTGACCAATGCGATCCGGCAGGTGCTGGGCTCGGTGCCCTCGACCACGGTGCTGTCGGACGACCGCACGCCGCTGATGAACCGCATCCGCGACCTGGCCCGCGACGACGCCCGCGACCTGGGCATCCGCGTCATCGACGTGCGCCTGACCCGCACCGACCTGCCCGAGCAGAACCTGACCGCGACCTATGCCCGGATGCGCGCCGAACGCGAGCGCGAGGCCGCCGACGAGATCGCCCGCGGTGGCGAGGCCGCGCAGCGCGTCCGCGCCGCCGCCGACCGCACCGTGGTCGAGCTGACCTCGGAAGCGCGCAAGCGGGCCGAGGTGGTGCGCGGCGAGGCGGATGCCCGCCGCAACGCCATCTATGCTGACGCTTTCGGCCGCGATCCCGAGTTCTTTGCCTTCACCCGCTCGATGACCTCCTATGAGCGGGCGCTGAAGGGCGAGAACAGCTCGCTGGTGATCCAGCCCCAGGGCGAGTTCTTCGACTACCTGCGCAATGACGGTGCGGACCGGGCCAATCCGGTGCCGGTGCCGCCGCCCGCCGCCACCGAGTCGGAGTCCGAGTCGGAGGAGGAGCCGCAGACCGAAGGCGCGCTGCAACCGGGCGAGACCCCGGCGCCGGCCGAAACCGACCGCACCGGCCAGCCCCTGGGCTCCAGCGCCGGGGTGACGCTGACGCCGCTGCCGGAATCGCTGGCCAGCCCGCCGCAGGAAGAGCCGGTGGTGCCGCCCGCCCCGACGCCGGCCCCGGCCGACTGATCCGCGGGACGAACAGCGCAAAAGGAAAGGCGGGACGCGGCTTGCGTCCCGCCTTTTTCATGCCGGGGGCCGGCGGTCACTCCAGGCCGATGAGCTTGCTGTCCTGCCGCTGTTCCTCTTCCGACAGTTCGCGCTGCCATTCCCGCCAGATCGAGACCAGCAGCGCCATCAGCACCGGGCCGACGAACAGCCCGACGATGCCCATGGTCTTGACCCCGCCGATCAACCCGAAAAAGGTCGGCAGGAAGGGCAGCTTGACCGGACCGCCGACCAGGACCGGGCGGATGGTCTTGTCCACCACGAACAGCTCGCAGGTGCCCCAGATGAACAGCGCCGCTCCGGCAAAGGGCGTGCCGCTGGCCACCAGATAGGCCGAGACCAGGGTGAAGGACAGCGGCGCGCCGCCGGGGATCAGCGCCATGAAGCCGGTGATGACGCCGAATGTCACCGGCGAGGGCACGCCGGCCAGCCAATAGGCGATGCCCAGGATCACCCCCTCGCCGATGGCGATCAGCGTCATGCCGGTCACGGTCGAGCTGATGGTGGCGGGCACCACGCGCGACAGCCGGCTCCAGCGGTCGGGCAGGATGCGGCGGCCGACCTGGTCGATCTGCGCCACGATCCTGTCGCCGTCGCGGTAAAGCACGAACAGCGTGATCAGCATGAACAGCAGCGTCAGGGCCAGGTGGAAGGCCAGCGTGCCCGCCGTCACCGCGCCGCGGTAGATCGCGCCGATGTTCGAGCCGCTGACCAGCTGCACGATCTCGCTGATGCCGCCGGGGCGGCCGACATAGGTCTGCCAGTTCTCGTCCAGCCAGTCGCCGACCTGCGGCAGCTCGACCATCCAGCCCGGCGTCGGCGCGCCCGAGCTGTTGACCACGATCGCCCAGTTGATCCAGTCGCGCAGCTCGCGGAAGGCATAGATCAGCGCCATGGCGATGGGGATCAGCAGGAAGCAGACCAGCACCAGCACCAGCAGCGTGGCCGCGCCGGTGCGGCCCAGGTTCAGCTGGTGGGCCGCGCGCTCGCGCAGGGGCCAGCTGGCCAGCGCGATCACCATGGCCGCCAGCACCGGCACCAGGAAGCCGTGGAAGAAGTAGATCGAGGCCGCCACGATGGCCAGCAGCAGCCAGCGCGCGGCCGAGATATTGGTCAGCAGGGGCGGCCGGTGCAGGCGCAGACCGACCTGTTTCGGGCTTTGCTGCAGGGCAGCGGCGGGGTTCGGCTCGGTCGTGGTCGTGGGTTTCGGCATTTCGCCTGTCGTCATGGTTCCCGGTCCTGACTGCGGGCGGCTCGCGCGCCCGCCCTGTCGCAACGAGATAACATCTGGCCCCCGGCTGCAAGACGGAATGCCGCCTTGGGCCCGGCCGCTCCCGGATTTCCCGGCTCACGATCCTGTGGGCGGCGCGTGACAGCCGCGGCCATCCGCGCTAACCTTGGCGCCACCAAGGGGAGCCCCGGCAAGGGGCTGAGAAACCGCTGGCCCGGTGCGACCTGCAACGGGTGGCGCGGTGACCCTTTGAACCTGACCCGGATCATGCCGGCGGAGGAATGGGAATGACGCACCTGCCTTTTGCCGGCCTCACCGCGAGGCCGCCGCACCGACGGTCTCGCCCCCAAGCCATGAGGGCATGATGACCGAAAGTTTCTTTGAGACCCTGCGCCGGGAATGCGCGACGGAATGGTCCGCCGCCGTCGGCCACCGCTTCGTGCGCGAAGTTTGCGACGGCAGCATCGCGGATGCGGCGATGGCGCGCTACCTGGTGCAGGACCACCGTTTCCTCGACGCCTTCCTGACGCTTCTGGGCGCCGCCATCGCCTCGGCCGACCGTTTCGAATCGCGGCTGCGCTTCGGCCGCTTCGCCGGCATGGTCTCGGGCGAGGAGAACGACTATTTCCTGCGCGCCTTCGCCGCGCTCGGCGTAGGCGAGGCGGACCGCGCCGCCATTCCCGACAGCGCCCCTACCACGGGTTTCCAGGCACTGATGCGCGAGGCGGCCGAGACGCGCGCCTATCCCGCCGTTCTGGCGGTGCTGAACGTGGCCGAGGGGCTCTATCTCGACTGGGCCATGCGCGCGACCCAGCCGCTGCCGGCGAATTTCGTCCATGCCGAATGGATCACGCTGCACGACAATCCCTTCTTCCGCGATTTCGTCGGCTTCCTGCGCGACGAATTCGACCGGGCGGGCCCCGAGGCCGCAGAGCAGGCGCGGGACTTCTTCCGCCGCGCCGTCACGCTGGAACTGGCGTTTTTCGACTATGTTTTCGATGCTTAGCGATCAATCCTCGATGATTTCTATCTCGGGCGGGCTGCCGGGCGGCCCGCTTTCGCGATAGTCCAGCACGATGCGCGCCAGCCCGGCCGGGGCCAGGCGCTGGGATGTGTGGCGCATCTCAGCGAGGCTCCACCAGCGGAATTCGCGGATGGTGGCGGCTTCGGGCGCGTCCTGGATCGCCGGGGTGAAGCCGGGGGTCTCGACCAGGAAATAGTCCTCGGACTGCCGCCAGCGCTGCCGGTGCAGCGTCATGGTCACGCGGCGCCGCCAGACCAGCGGGCCCAGGGCGGGCAGGGCGAAGCCCAGCTCCTCGGCCAATTCGCGGCGCAGGGTCTGTTCCGGCGTCTCGCCCGGCTCGGTGCCGCCGCCGGGGGTGATCCACCAGTCGCCGCCGCCGTAATCGACCCGCATCAGCAGCACCCGGTCCTCGGGCGTCAGCAGAATGGCTCGCACGGCCTGCCTGTCGATGATCCGCATGTTCCTTGCCCTGAAAACGCCCGGCCTGCCGGGCTAGCGCATGCCCGGCCAAGGGCGGCGTGGCCTGCGGCCTCCGCGATCGGGAAAGCTCGCCCGACGCGATATGCCGGCTCCCGCCGCGCGCCTCTGCGCCCGCGAAAGGGAAAAGCCCCGCCGGGGCGGGGCTTTCCATGGCATCGCGCTCAGTTGCGCTCCTTGTCCACCATCTTGCCCTTGGAGATCCAGGGCATCATGCCGCGCAGCTTCTCGCCGACCTTCTCGATCTGGTGTTCGTCGTTGATGCGGCGGGTCGCCTTGAAGAAGGGCTGGCCCACGGCGTTCTCCTGCATGAAGTCGCGCACGAACTTGCCGGTCTGGATGTCGGTCAGCACCGCCTTCATCCGCGCCTTGGTCTCTTCATAGGGCAGCACGCGCGGGCCCGAGACGTATTCGCCATATTCCGCAGTGTTCGAGATCGAATAGTTCATGTTGGCGATGCCGCCCTCGTAGATCAGGTCCACGATCAGCTTCACTTCGTGCAGGCATTCGAAATAGGCCATTTCCGGCTCGTAGCCGGCCTCGACCAGGGTTTCGAAGCCCATGCGGATCAGCTCGACCAGGCCGCCGCACAGCACCGCCTGCTCGCCGAACAGGTCGGTTTCGCATTCCTGGCGGAAGTTCGTCTCGATGATGCCCGAGCGGCCGCCGCCGATGGCCGAGCAATAGCTCAGGCCGATGTCCATGGCCTTGCCGGTGGCGTCCTGATGCACCGCGACCAGGCAGGGCACGCCGCCGCCCTTGACATATTCGCCGCGCACGGTGTGGCCGGGGCCCTTGGGCGCCATCATGATCACGTCCACGCCGGGCTTGGGCTCGATCAGGCCGAAATGCACGTTCAGCCCGTGGGCAAAGGCGATGGCCGCGCCTTCGCGCAGGTTGTCATGCACGTATTTGCGATAGGTCTCGGCCTGCAGCTCGTCGGGCATGGTGAACATGATCAGGTCGGCCCAGGCGGCGGCCTCGGCGATGCCCATGACCTTCAGCCCTTCGGCTTCGGCCTTCTTGGCCGAGGCGGAACCCTCGCGCAGGGCGACGACCAGGTTCTTGGCGCCGGAATCGCGCAGGTTCAGCGCATGGGCATGGCCTTGGCTGCCATAGCCCAGCATGGCGATCTTCTTGTCCTTGATCAGGTTCACATCGCAGTCGCGATCGTAATAGACACGCATCGGGATCTCCCTCGTTTCGATGCGAGGGTTCTAGCAGCGTTCCGACGGCAGTTCTGTGCAATCTTCGCGGATGTGCTGGAAGTTTGGCGATAATCATGCCAAGAATGCCATAGAGGTGAAAAATTCATGCCCGACGCGACCGACCGCCGCATCCTGCGCCAGCTTCTGGCCGATCCCGACATCGCGAACGCCGAGCTGGCCGAGCGGGCAGGGGTTACGCCGGCCAGCCTGTGGCGCCGGCTGGAACGGCTGCGCCAGGCGGGGGTGATCCGCGCCACCGAAGCCCGCATCGACTGGCGCAGGCTCGGCTACGAGGTGCAGGTCAGCCTGCGCTTTACCCTGGACAAGACCCACCCCCGCGCCTTCGACGAATTCATTGCCGCCGCGCGGCGCGTGCCCGAAGTGACCGAGATCCAGACCTTCCTGGGCTCGGTCGATCTGCGGCTGTCGGTGATCGCCCGCGACATGGCGCATTGGCAGCAGCTCTATCGCGAAAGCATCCTGACCCTGCCGCATGTGGCCGACAGCGATGCGCTGATGCTGGTCTCGACCATCAAGGACGTGCAGGAGCTGCCGCTGTGAGTTTTCACCCCGATGCAACGGATCTGGCGATCCTGCGGCTTCTGGCCGAGGATGCGACGCGCGGCGCGGCCGAGATCGGCCGGGCCCTGGGCCTGACCCAGCCCGCGGCCTGGCGGCGCATCCGCCGGCTGACCGAGGCGGGGGTGGTCGCCGGGCGCCGGGTGGTGGTGGACAAGCCCGCCCTGGGCTTCGGCGTCACCGTGTTCCTGGGCATCCGGCTGGCCGCCAAGGGCCGCGTCAGCCTGGAGGATTTCGAGCGCGCAGTGACGGCGATCCCCGAGGTGCAGGTGGTGCAGCATGTGCTGGGGCAGTTCGACTATCGCCTGCGCATCCATGCCCGCGACATCGCCGATTTCGAGCGCATCCTGCGCCGCCGCATCATGACCCTGCCCGGCGTGGGCCAGGTCGAGGCCAATGTCATGCTTTCAGAAGAACGCCGGCTGGGGCCGCTTTAGCCCGGCGGCTGTCGGGCCCGCGCATCTGGAAACGCAGGCCTGCCGCGGGGATGCAACCAGGCGCGCGGCCGCGCGCCCGCTATGCAGCGGTACAGGTTACCCAAGCGGTCCGGCTTGCAGGGAAGGCGGAATGCCAAGGGCGGAATGCCAAGGGCGGAATGCCAAGGGCGGAATGCCAAGGGCGGAATGCCAAGGGCGGAATGCCAAGGGCGGAATGCCAAGGGCGGAATGCCAAGGGCGGAATGCCAAGGGCGGAATGCCAAGGGCGGAATGCCAAGGGCGGAATGCCAAGGGCGGAATGCCAAGGGCGGAATGCCAAGGGCGGAATGCCAAGGGCGGAATGCCAAGGGCGGAATGCCAAGGGCGGAATGCCAAGGGCGGAATGCCAAGGGCGCCTGGTCCTGCCGGACCATGGCGCCCTCGTTGCTTGGTGGCGGCGAACCCCTCGGCCGGTGAAGGCCGGCGAGGTCAGGGGCCGAGGACCCGGCAGCTTTGCTGCCGCGCGGCGATCCGGCCGCAGGCGAGTTCCGCGGTTTCCCGGTTCATCCCGACGAAATTCGCCTCGAAGCCCCGCTTGGTATTGGCGACGCGGCTCAGCGCGCTGCCAAGCGCACCGCTTTCCTGAAGCGCGGTTTTCAGCAGCATCTGCTCGGCCTCGTATTGCGAACGGAACAGGCCCAGCGAGACGCCCCAGCCCTTGCCGCCCGAATCCGATCCGCGGGCGACGGTCTCGGTCGGCGCGGGCGCGGCATCCTCTTCGGGGTCGAGCGAGGCGAGGATGATCGTCTCGGACCGCTGCGCCGGGGCCGGCGAGGCCAGCAGCGCCATGCTTTCCGGCTGCGGTTGGGTCGCCTGCACGAACAGCGAGGGCGAGCCCGCCGCCGGCGCGGAAAGCCCGGCCGAACGGTCGTCGCGCGGCGCCGGGGCAGGGCGGACGGCATTCACCGGCACGGCCGCGGGTTCCGAGGCATCGCCTTCTTCCGGCCGCGCCTCGGGCCGGGCGGCGCGGGCCAGCAGTTCGGGATCGGTCGCGACATTGGCGAACTGGCCGGTGCCGGGCTTGCGCGCCGGCCGGGCGCTGGCGGCCAGGGAACTGCCGCTGCGGGCAGGGGCCGGTGCCGCGGCCGCCTGGGCGCGCGAGACCGCAGCCGAGATCGCCGCCGGCGTCACCACCGCCACGGTCGAGGCACGCGCCACCGGACGGTCCGAGCTGGCAAGCCGCACGGTCGCCGCCTGCTGCGGTTCGGTGCGGGCGACCTGCACGGTGCGGCGCACCTTCTTCTCGGCCACCAGCTGCGGCGGCGCGGGCTTCACCTCTCGCACACGGGTGGGGGCCTTTCCGAAGCCGGCGTCCAGCAGCTGGGCCATGACCTGGTTGCGATGCGCCGTCGAGGTGCCGCCCAGCACCGTGGCGATGATCCGCTTGGAGCCGCGCTTGGCCGAGGCGGTCAGGTTGAAGCCGGCCGCCCGCGTATAGCCGGTCTTGATGCCGTCCGCGCCCTCGTAGCTGTCGAGGAAGCGCTTGTTGGTGCTGGCGACGGTGGCGATCCCCGCATCGGCCGAGCGGCGCGAGAAGATCGAGTAATATTGCGGGAAATCGTAGAACAGTCGCCGCCCGAGGACCGTCATGTCGCGGGCGGTGGAGTAATGCCCCTCGGCTGTCAGGCCGTTGGCGTTGCGGAAATGCGTGTTGCGCATGCCCAGGGCACGGGCCATCTGGGTCATCTGCGCGGCGAATTTCGCCTCGGACCCCGCCAGCCCCTCGCCGATCACCGTGGCCGCGTCATTGGCGGATTTCACCGCCGCCGCGCGGATCAGGTAGCGCAGCTCGATCCGCTGGCCCGGCTTCAGCCCCAGCCGCGAGGGCGGCTGCGCGGCCGCATGGCTGGACACCAGGAACTTGCTGTCCAGCCGCACCTGCCCGCGCTCGACGGCGCTGAAGGCCATGTAGAGCGTCATCATCTTGGTCAGCGAGGCCGGATGAAGCCGCGTATCCGCGTTCTGCGCATAGATTTCCTGCCCGGTGCGCGCATCCATGACGAAGGCCGCGAAGGGGGCGGCGGCCACCGCCATGGGCAATGCCCAGGCGAATAGGATCATCAGTCCCAAGCGGACTTTTCTGGTGATTCTGCTCACTGTCCCGGTCTCTTCTGCCTCTGAGGGTCCGTTCATTATGCGGGCCCTTCATTAATGAAATGACAATAACACGCATTCCCGTGTTCGGAAACCGCAAGTTTGCGCCCATGCCGCGCAATCTGCCGCAGGTTGCCGGGGCTTTCGCGTCCCGGCGGCGGGGGCGGGGCTTATCAAGCGCGGGGAAAGGCTCTATATTCGGTCCCAGAACCGTCCATATCCTGATACGAGCGTCGTGACCAAACCGCAGATGACCAACCGACCTGGGGACCGCGAAGAGGTCGAACTGGGGGTCAAGACCAGACCCCGCACGCAGCGGCCTCCGATGTACAAGGTATTGCTGCTGAACGACGATTTCACGCCGATGGAATTCGTCGTGCATGTGCTTGAGCGGCTGTTCAACATGAACCACGCCCAGGCGATCGAGATCATGCTGACGGTTCATCGCAAGGGGGTGGCCGTCGTCGGCGTCTTCTCGCACGAGATCGCCGAAACCAAGGTGGCGCAGGTCATGGAACTGGCCCGCCGCCAGCAGCATCCGCTGCAATGCACCATGGAAAAAGAGTAGAAATTGGCTGGATCACGGCTGGAACTTGTCTTTGGCGGCACGCCGCCCGAAGGGCGCATGCTGCTGATCGGCGCGGGCGCCGCGACCGATCTTTCGTCCTTCGATCCCGCCCGCGTGCAGATCGTGCAGGGCTTTTATCCCGACCACCGGGCGCTGAAATCGCGTGGCTACGACGTCGAGACGGCGGCCTCGGGCGATTTCGACGGTGCCGTGGTCTTTTTGCCGCGGGCGCGGGCCGAGGCGCGGGCGCGCATCGCCGAGGCCGCGGCGCGGCTGGCGCCGGGCGCCCCGCTGTGGATCGACGGGCAAAAGACCGACGGCGTCGATGCGATGATGAAGGAGATGCGCGCCCTGGCCCCGGTGGACGAGGTCCAGTCGCGCGCCCATGGCAAGATCTTCCGGGTGACGCTGCCCCAGCCGGGCTGGCTGCCCGAGGGCTGGGCGGCGCAGGATCACCCGGCCGCGCCCGGCATGGTGACGCGGCCGGGCGTGTTCTCGGCCGATGGGCCGGACCCCGCCTCGCAGGCGCTGGCGGCGGCACTGCCCGAGAAACTACCGACCCGCATCGTCGACCTGGGCGCGGGCTGGGGCTGGCTTTCGGCGCAGATCCTGACCCATCCCGGCGTCGAGCTGCTGCACCTGGTCGAGGCCGATGCCGCGGCGCTGGATTGCGCGCGGCGCAACATTGCCGATCCGCGCGCGCGCTTTCACTGGGCGGATGCGCTGGATTTCCGCCTGCCCGAGCCGGTGAACGGCGTGATCATGAACCCGCCCTTCCACGAGGGGCGGGCGGCCGACCCGAGGCTCGGCGCCGGCTTCATCCGCGCGGCGGCGGGGCTGCTGACCGGGGCGGGGCGGCTGTGGATGGTGGCCAACCGCCACCTTCCCTATGAGCAGGCGCTGCGCGAATGCTTTGCCGAAGTCACCGAGCTGGGCGGAGACGCGCGGTTCAAGATCCTGACCGCCTCGGGCGCACGGCGCGGCGGAGCCGGGCGGCCCCAGTCGAAAGGCCCGCAGTCGAAAGCCCCCCTGTCGAGAGCGAGGAAAAGATGAGCCTGTCCATCCAGGGCAAGACCGCCATCGTGACCGGCGCCGCCCGCGGCATCGGCCTGGCCATCGCCCGCCATTTCGAAGAGGCGGGCGCCAATGTCATGTTCGCCGACAGCGACGAGGCGGCGCTGATGACCGAACTGGGCGACCAGGCCGCGGCCGAGGGGCCGGTGCGCGCCTTTGCCGGCGACCTGGGGCAGAAGCTGACGCTGGCGAACCTGGTCTCGGCCACCATCGACGCCTTCGACCGGGTGGACATCCTGGTCAATGCGCATCGCATGGTGCAGGGCTGCGACCCGCTGACGGTAAACGACGACCTGCTGGGCGACATGCTGCGCCAGAACATGAGTTCCGGCCTGCGCCTGTCGCAGATGGTCGCCAAGCGGATGATGGCCCAGGCCGAGGAGGCGGGCGAGGAGGCGATCCAGCACGGCGCCATCGTCAACGTCACGTCGCTGGCCGCCGATTGGCCGCAGCCGCAGATGCTGGCCTATTCCATCGCCAGCGCGGCGCAGGCGCAGGCGACGCGCTCGCTCGCCTCGGCCCTGGCGCCCAAGCGGATCAGGGTGAACGGCGTGGCCTTCGCCAGCATCATGTCGAACAACCTGCAGCTGAAGCTGCGCGAGGATCCGGGCCTGCGCGACCGCATGATCGCGGCGACGCCCCTGGGCCGGATCGCCGGGGCGGACGAACTGGCGGCGACGGTGCAGTTCCTGGCCAGCGAGGCGTCGAGCTTTGTCACCGGGCAGATCCTGCGCGTCGATGGCGGCCGCAGCCTGGGCGACCCGCTGGCGCCCGGCGTCTACTGAGCGTTATCCGTCCTTTTCGGGATAGGCGGCCTTGCAGGCGTCGACTGCGGCGCGGGCGGCGGGCATCAGCGCCTGCTTGCGCGCCAGCAGGTTGTCGCGCTTGCGCGTCTCGGCCGCCGGGTCGATCGGCACCCGGTAGCGTTCGGTATCGGCGACGTCGCGCAGGCAGGGGCGATAACCCAGCCGGCGGTTGCCGTCCTTGTCCACCCAGACATAGCGGCAATCTTCCCATTGGGTGCGCATCACCGTGCGCTCTTCCCAGGCATAGCCGCGCGCCAAGTTGGCCTCGACTTCGGCCAGCAGGTTCGAGACGGTGCGATATTCACGGGTGTTGCGGCTGATGCATTGCTCTTGCGGGGTTCCGCAGGATGCGACAACCAGAACAGGCATCAGGGCAAGCAGGATGTTGCGGGTCATGGCCGGGATCTCTAGTTGTTTCGTCCGAAGCATAAGCCCGTCCCCCAGGTGGGGCAATTCACGAATGCGGAGGCAAGCCCATGGAAATGCACGATGAGCGACAGAAGGCCGCGGCTTGGTTCCGCGAGCTGCGCGACCGCATCGTGGCCGCCTTCGAGGCGCTGGAGGATCGCGGCCCCGGCAGCGCCGCGCCCGGCCGTTTCGAGCTCCGCGAGACCCGGCGCGGCGCGGATGGCGGCGGCGGGCTGATGTCGGTCATGCGCGGCGGCCGGGTCTTCGAAAAGGTCGGCGTGAACTGGTCGGCGGTGCATGGCGAACTGTCTTCTGCCGCCCGCCAGGCCATGGCGGCCCGCGGCGTGCCGGGGATCGAGGCGGACCCGCGCTTCTGGGCCTCGGGGATCAGCCTGGTCGCGCATATGCAGAACCCGCATGCGCCGGCGGTGCACATGAACACGCGCATGTTCTGGACGCCGGGCGCCTGGTGGTTCGGCGGCGGCGCCGACCTGAACCCCTGCCTGGAATATGCCGAGGATACCGCGCATTTCCACGCCACCCTGCGCGCTGCCTGCGCCCCGCATGGCGCCGATTACTACGACCGCTTCAAGGCCTGGGCGGACGAGTATTTCTTTGTCCCGCATCGCGGAAGGGCGCGGGGCGTCGGCGGCATCTTCTATGACGACCTGAACAGCGGCGACTGGCACGCCGATTTCGCCTTTACCAGGGCGGTGGGCGAGGCTTTCCTGCCCGCCTTCCTGCCCCTGGCCGAAAAGCGCATGGCCCGGCCCTGGGACGAGGCGGACAAGGACGCGCAACTGATCCATCGCGGCCTTTATGCGGAATACAACCTGGTCTATGACCGCGGCACCAAGTTCGGCCTCGCCACCGGCCACGACCCCGAGGCGGTGCTGATGAGCCTGCCGCCCATGGCGAAATGGGCCTGATGCCGGACTGGCCGGACCTTTACCTGATGCGGCACGGCCAGACGGTCTGGAACGCCGAGGGGCGGATGCAGGGCCGGCTGGATTCCCCGCTTACCCCGCTGGGCGAGGCGCAGGCGCGGCGGCTGGCCTGGCTGGTGCGCGATCTGCGCGGCATGGCGCGGCTTGCCAGCACCGCGGGGCGGGCGCAGCAGACCGCGCGCATTGCCTTTGGCGGGCAGGGCTTTGCCCTGGACGAGCGCCTGCATGAAATCGACATCGGCGATTTCAGCGGCCGGCTTTCGTCGGAACTGCACGCGGCGCACCCGGAAGCCTTCGCCCGAGGGCCGCTGGATTGGTATGACATGGTGCCGGGGGGCGAGCATTTCGCCGGGCTCGAGGCGCGGGTGCGCGCATTCCTGGACGACCTGGACGGCCCGGCGCTGATCGTGACGCATGGCATCACCCTGCGCATGCTGCGGCTGGTGGCCATGGACCTGCCGCTGGAGCGGCTGGCCGAAATGCCGGTCAGCCAGGGCGGGCTGCACCTGGTCAGCCGCGGCCGGCACCGGATGTTTCTCTGACGCTCAGGATTTCGCCGGCAAGGGACGGGCAGGGTTGCCGACCACGGTCGCGCCGGCTGCCACGTCGCGGGTCACGACCGCGCCGGCGCCGACGATGGCGCCGTCGCCGATGCTGACGCCCGGCAGCACGACCGCGCCGCCGCCGACCCAGACGTCATCGCCGATGGTGATGGGCTTGCCCCATTCGACGCCCTTGGCACGGCTGTCGCGCTCACGCGGGCGGTCCTCGGTCAGCAATTGCACGGCGGTGCCGAACTGGCAGCGCGCGCCGATGCGGATTTCGCAGATGTCCATGAAGAAGCAGCCGTAATTCACGAAGCAATCCGGCCCGAAATGGATGTGCTTGCCGTAATCGACATGAAAGGGCGTGCGGATCACCGCGCCGTTCCAGGTGCCCAGCAATTGCGTCAGGGTGCGGGCGCGGGTCTTGTCGCCGATGATGGTGGCGTTGTAGTCGCGCATCAATCCCTGCGCGGCCTTGCGCATCGCCACCAACTCGCCATCGCCGGGATTGTAGGGCCGGCCGGCCAGCATGTCCTCGCGCGCCGTCAAATGAAGCCAAGCTCCAGGCGGGCCTCTTCGGACATCATGTCCATGCCCCATTGCGGCAGGAAGGTCATCTCGACATCGACCTGCTTGACGCCGGGCAGCGGCTCGACCGCATCGGCGACCCAGCCGGGCATCTCGCCCGCGACGGGGCAGCCGGGCGCGGTCAGGGTCATGACGATGCGCACCGCATTCTCGTTGTCGATGGCGATGGTATAGATCAGCCCCAGGTCGAAGATATTGACCGGGATTTCCGGGTCGTAGACCGTCTTGCAGGCCTCGACCACGCTTTCGTAAAGGGGATGGTCGGTCGTCGAAGGCGCGATCAGCGGGTCGCCTTCCTTGAGATTCTCGGTGCTCATGCGGCGTGTCCTGTAAAATCTTGGCAATGATATAGGACTTGTGCCTTCCGGGGTCCAGAGCCGCTTAGAAGCGGAAGTTCAGCCGCCGCGCCACGCCGATGCTGATCGAGGGCTGGCTGCGGGTCTGCACCAGGGGCGAATCGCCGGCATCGCCCAGCAGCCGGCCATAGGTCAGCCGCCCCATCAGCGCCGTGTCGGGCATGAATTCGTAACGCGCCTCGACGCTGACGCGGGCGATATAGGCGCCGCCGTCGGGGCTGTGGGCGGCGCGGCCCGGCCGCGATTCGTTCCCGTCGACGCCGAAATAGGTGCCGACGAAATCCTGGTCGCCCAGGCCCAGCTCGGCCCCGGTCCAAAGCGTCAGCCTGTCGTTGACCTCATAGCGGTATTTCGCGCCCAGTTCGCCCGTCACGCCGTGATGGCCGCCGAAGCCCTTGCGGATGGCGCCATAGCTGGTCATCTCGCCCATGCGCCAGGACAGCTTCACCCCGAATTCGCCGGCGCGGCCGATGTCGCGCATGCCGCGCAGATCCTCGTGATCGTCGGCATCGCGCTTGCCCACATAGTTCAGCGAGGGCAGGATCGAGATCCCGTCCTTCTTGCCGCGGTCGGCATCGCCGTTGCGCAGGATGATCCAGGGCGAGGCGTCCAGGTTGTCCGACCCCATGAACTCGGGGCTGTATTTCACCCCCAGCCCGGCATCGACCGAAAGCCCGCGCCCAAGCCCCAGCGACTGCGCCGCGGCGGGCGAGGTCAGGGCGGTGGCGGCAAGAAGCGCAAGCGCGGCAATCCGGGTCATGGCGAATCCTTATCAAATCGGTCGGCACCCTGCGTCGAAACCCGGCATCAGGGCAAGCGGAGTCTAGCGAATTTTAGACAATAATTCGCGGGTGTTGCGCTCAGGCCCGCTGAGCTTCCTCCAGCCGCTCCAGCGCCTCCATCCACAACCCCTCGGCGCGCTGCATCGCCTCGCTGGCCTCGGCATGCTTGCGGCCCCAGGCCTCGGCCTTTTGCGCGTCGTCATAGGTCGCGGGATCGGCCATGATCGCATCCAGCTTTTCCAGCATGGCGGTCAGCTTTTCGACCCGCTCCTCGGCCCGGCGGGCCTCGGCGCGCAGCTCCAGGACCTTCTCGCGCGCGGGGCGTTTGGGCGCCGGTTTCGCCTCGGGCTTCGGCTCGGACTTCTCCTCGCCGGCCAGCAGCATGCGGCGATAGTCGTCCAGGTCGCCCTGCCAGGGGCTGACCCCGCCCTGGTCCACCAGCCACAGCCGGTCGGCCACCAGGTTCAGCAGGTGCATGTCGTGGCTGACCAGCACCACGGCGCCGGTATAGTCGTTCAGCGCCTCGGTCAGCGCCTCGCGCGATTCGATGTCCAGGTGGTTGGTCGGCTCGTCCAGGATCAGCAGATGCGGCGCGTCGATGGTCGCGAGCAGCAGCGACAGCCGCGCCTTCTGCCCGCCGGACAGCTGGCCGACGCGGGTCTCGGCCTGGGCCTCCATCAGCCCGAAGCCGGCCAGCCGGGCGCGCAGCCGGGCCGGCGGCTCGTCCGGGCGCAGCCGGCGGACATGGTCCAGCGGCGTGTCCATCAGTTCCAGCTCGTCGACCTGGTGCTGGGCGAAATAGCCGATGCGCAGCTTGCCCGAACGCGCGATCCGCCCCTCCATCGCCTCCAGCCGCCCGGCCAGAAGCTTGGACAGCGTGGACTTGCCCTGGCCGTTGCGACCCAAAAGCGCGATGCGGTCGTCCTGGTCTATGCGCAGGTTCAACCGCCGCAGCACCGCGCGCCCGTCATAGCCGACCGAAACCCCGTCCAGCGAGACGATGGGCGGCGACAGCTGGTCGGGCTGCGGAAAGCCGAAGCGGTGGAACTTCGCCTCTTCCGGGGCGGTGATCGGCTCCATCCTTTCCAGCATCTTGATGCGGGCCTGGGCCTGGCGCGCCTTGGTGGCCTTGGCGCGGAAACGGTCGACGAAGCTTTGCAGATGGGCGCGGCGGGCGTCCTGCTTCCTGGCCTCGGCGGCCTGCAGGGCGCGCTTCTCGGCCCGGGTCCGCGCGAAGGTGTCGTAGCCGCCGGAGTAAAGCAGCAGCTTGCGATCCTCGAGGTGCAGGATATGGCCGACGGCGCGGTTCAGCAGGTCGCGGTCATGGCTGATGACGATGACGGTATGGGGATATTTCGCCAGGTAGCTTTCCAGCCACAGCGCGCCTTCCAGGTCCAGGTAGTTGGTCGGCTCGTCCAGCAGCAGCAGGTCGGGCTGGGAAAACAGCACGCCGGCCAGCGCCACGCGCATGCGCCAGCCGCCGGAATAGTCGCTGGTCGGCCGCGCCTGGTCCTCGGTCGAAAAGCCCAGGCCGCGCAGGATGGTCGCGGCCCGCGCCTCGGCGGACCAGGCATCGATGTCGGCCAGCCGGGTCTGGATCTCGGCGATGCGGGCGGGATCGGCGGCGCTTGCGGATTCGGCGATCAGGGCGGCGCGCTCGGCGTCCGCCTCCAGCACCGTCTCCAGCACGCTCGTCGCGGTGCCGGGCGCTTCCTGCGCGACGCCGCCGATGCGGGCGCGGGGCGGCAGGGTGATGGCGCCGCCGTCCAGGCCCAGCTCGCCCCGGATCAGCCGGAACAGCGTGGTCTTGCCGGCGCCGTTCGGACCGACCAGGCCGACCTTGTGGCCGTCCGGGATGGTGGCCGAGGCGTGCTCGAACAGTGGCCGTCCGGCGATGGAATAGGATATGTCGTCGATGCGCAGCATGCGCCCCCGCATGGCGCAAGCCGCGCGCGCCGTCAATGCCGTCATCAAAGCCCCGTGCCAAGGCGCGGGCCGGGGCCGCGCCGGCTTTTCAAGCGCCGCCGCCCATGCTAACGGGGCGCGGATTTCCGCGCCACCTGCGGCCGGAACAAGGAAAAGGACGATCCCATGGCCATCGAACGCACGCTTTCGATCATCAAACCCGACGCCACCAAGCGCAACCTGACCGGCAAGATCAACGCCAAGTTCGAGGAAGCCGGCCTGCGCATCGTCGCGCAAAAGCGCATCCAGCTGACGCTGGCGCAAGCCGGCCAGTTCTATGCCGAACACAAGGAGCGCCCGTT
This sequence comes from Paracoccus versutus, assembly GCF_000763885.1. Lineage (GTDB taxonomy): Bacteria > Pseudomonadota > Alphaproteobacteria > Rhodobacterales > Rhodobacteraceae > Paracoccus > Paracoccus versutus. The sequence goes on from NZ_JRKO01000046.1 coordinate 31,242, forward strand.
CTACGGCGAGCTGACCGAATTCATGACCTCCGAGCCGGTGGTGGTGCAGGTGCTGGAAGGCGAGGGCGCCATCCTGAAGAACCGCGAAGTCATGGGCGCGACCAACCCGGCCAATGCCGACGAGGGCACCATCCGCAAGGAATTCGCCCTCTCGGTCGGCGAAAACTCGGTCCACGGCTCGGACAGCCCCGAAGCCGCGGCGCGCGAGATCGCCTTCTTCTTCTCGGGCCTCGAACTGGTCGGCTGAGCCCGGCTTCTTCGTTCCCCAAATACCCATCGGAAAAGGCCGCCCACCGAGGCGGCCTTTTTCCTGCCGCGCCGTCACCGTTTCCCGAATACCCAAGGCAGGGCCGCCCGTCGAGGCGGCCCTTGCCCTATTGCCGCCTGGCGCTCAGCTCGAACCCCACGGCCACGGCAAAGCCCACGGTGCCTTCGTCGGCATAGCTCGCACCGATGCCGAAATCGCGGCGGTCGAGCTGCATCCGGCCCTGCGCCTGCGCCACGTCGCCCTCGATGACCAGCTCAAAGGGCAGGGCGGCCTCGACCGCCTGGCCGGCGACGGTCAGCCGGCCCTGCGCGACATGCGGCTGCCCCTCGGCCGCGGGCGGCAGGATCTCGGCCTCGAAGACGGCGGTCGGATGGGCGGCGGCATCCAGGAAATCCGGTCCCTTGGCGGCGTCGCTGACCGCGCCCAGCGTCAGCGAGGCGATGTCGACCTCGACCCGCACCTGCCCGGTCCGGCTGTCCGGGTCATAGGAAATATCGGCCTGCCATTGGCCGAACTGGCCCGCGACGGGATTGCCGGCCTGGACGGCCTCGATCTCCAGCTTGCCCTGGTCCACCGCCCAGCCCGCACCCGAGGCGGTCGCAGGCACGGATGCCGCCGGCTGCTGCACCGCGGGCGCGTCGGCCGGAATCGAGGTCGACACCAAGGCCGGCACCAGGGCGATGCCGACCCAAAGCCCCAGCCCCGCCACGGCCGCCAGCAGATGCGGCAGGATGCCCGAGGCCGGGGCGGTCGGTTCGGGCGCGAGCGCGGGATCGCTGGCCATGCGATGCATGGTGCCGTCGCGGTCGATGACCGCATGTTTCAGCGCGCCCAGGACATGCAGCAGGATCAGCCCGGCCAGCAGCCACCAGCCCAATTCGTGAAAGACCCCGAAACGCTCGGACAGGGCCACGTCCTCGGGCACGAAGGGCAGGCGCTGCCCGAAGGGCCAGAGGATGCGGGCAAAGCCGCCCGGCGCCGCCGAATGCAGGAGCCAACCCGACAGCGGCATGACCACCATACCGATCCACAGCGCCCAATGCACCGCCTCGGCGCCAAGGGTCTCCAGCCACCGCTCGGGGTGCAGGGGGCCGGGCTTCGGCTGCCCCAGCGTCCAGAGCAACCGCGCCGCCACCAGGACCAGCGCCGCCATGCCCAGGGTCTTGTGCAGGGAATAGGCGGCGAAGATCGCCTGCATCTGCGCGTCGCCGCCCTCGGGCAGGTTGTCCGCGTAAAGCCCGACGGCGATCGCGGCCAGGATCAGGACGGCGACCGTCCAGTGGAAGAAGCGGGCGACCCAGCCATAGGCACGGTCGGTATTGCTGGCCTTCATCGGATTTCTCCCATCGCTTCGCGCCAATGGCGCCGGCAGAGCGAGACATAGGTTTCATTGCCGCCGATCTGGACCTGGGCGCCCTGGTGCAGCACCCGGCCCCCTTCGTCCTGGCGCACGACCATGGTGGCCTTGCGCCCGCAATGGCAGATGGTGCGCACCTCGCGCAGGTCGTCGGCCAAGGCCAGCAGCGCCGCCGAGCCGGGAAACAGCCGGCCGCGGAAATCGACCCGCAGCCCATAGCACATCACCGGCTGGCCAAGATCGTCGGCGACGCGGGCCAGTTGCCAGACCTGGTCCTCGGTCAGGAACTGCGCCTCGTCGACGAAGATGCAGGCGGCATCGCGGCCCTCGGCCTCGATCAGGGCGAAAAGATCGGCCTCGGGGGTGAAACCCAGCGCGGGCTCGGCGATGCCGATGCGGCTGGCGATGCGGCCGCTGCCGGCGCGGTCGTCCAGCGCCGCGGTCAGCAGCAGCGTCGCCATGCCGCGCTCGCGATAGTTGTAGGACGCTTGCAGCAAGAGCGTGCTCTTGCCGGCGTTCATCGTGGAATAATGAAAGTAAAGCTTGGCCATGCCGGCAGATAGCCGCGACGGCCCGATGGTCGCAAGCCGCCGCGACGGGGCGGCGGCTCACGTTTGCGCGTATATCGGCGGGATCAGCTGCGCTGCGTCGATTTCGGCGCGCGCGAGGGGCGCCGGGCAGGGCGCTTGCGCGCCGCGCCTTGGGCCGGGCGGGCGGCCGGGCCGCCGCGCTCGCGGATCTTGGCCGCCTCGAAGGGTTCCTCGCCGCCGACCACGGCGATCTTGGCCTTCATCGCCTTTTCGATGGCGCGCAGCTCGCCGATCTCGGTGGGCGAGCAGAAGGCGATGGCGCGGCCGTCGCGCCCGGCGCGGGCGGTGCGGCCGATGCGGTGGACATAGTTTTCCGGCACGTTCGGCAGGTCGTAGTTATAGACATGCGCCACCTGCGGAATGTCGAGCCCGCGCGCCGCCACGTCGGTCGCGACCAGCACCTTGGTCTCGCCGGCGCGGAAGCTCGCCAATGCCCGCTCGCGCTGGCCCTGGCTCTTGTTGCCGTGGATCGCGGCAACCTTGAAGCCCCATTTCTCCAGAAGCTTCGACAGCTTTTCCGAACCGTGCTTGGTGCGGCCGAAGACGATGGCCAGCTCGTCCACATGTTTCGACAGGTATTCCGCCAGCAGGGTCGCCTTGTCGCCCTGGTTGACGAAATGCACGCCCTGGTCGATCTTTTCCGCCGCCTGTCCGGGCGGGTTCACCGCCACGCGCAGGGGATCGTTCAGGTAGCTGTCGGCCAGCTCCTCCATCAGCTTCGGCATGGTGGCCGAGAACAGCAGCGTCTGGCGTTCGCGCGGCAGCATCTTGGCGATGCGGCGCAGCGCGTGGATGAAGCCGATGTCCAGCATCTGGTCGGCCTCGTCCAGCACCAGATACTTGGTCTGCGACAGGTCCACGGCGCCGCGCTCGATCAGGTCGATCAGCCGGCCCGGCGTCGCGATCAGCACGTCGACACCGCGTTCCAGCCGCTGGGTCTGCACGTTGATCGAGGCGCCGCCGACGACGCGGAACTGCCGGATCGGCGTGCCGATGGCATAGTTGTCGATATTCTCGGCGATCTGGGTCGCCAGCTCGCGGGTCGGCGCCAGGATCAGCGCGCGGCAGGTCCGGGGCTCGGGCTTGCGGCCGATGTTCAGCAGCCGGGTCAGCATCGGCAGGCCGAAGGCCGCCGTCTTGCCGGTGCCGGTCTGCGCCAGGCCCAGAAGGTCGCGGCCGGCGACGATGCCGGGGATGGATTTCTCCTGGATGGGCGAGGGGGTCTCGATCCCCAGGCCCGGCAGGTTGATCGCCACGCGCGGGTCGATCCCCATGCGGGTGAAGGCGGTGTCCATCTCGGGGATGGCGCGGCGGATGAACTTCTCTTCCGGCTCGGCGCGGTGACGGCGGTGGTTGGTGTTGGGCTTGTCGCTGCGGAAGCGCGGCTTGCCGCCTTGCTGGGCGCGGGGGTTGCCCGAACGGTTCGGGCGGGTGGTTTCGTTCGTCATGTCGTCTTTCGGCCAGGTCGCCCGCGTATCGGCGCGCATGGCTGGGGCCGCGCGGATCGCACGGCTGGTTGCGAGGGGCGGGCGTGGATACGGTGATGCCCGCAGCCTCCCCGCGTGAATGGGAAACTGGAAAATCGGTGCCGACCTTGGCGCAAGGGCGCCGGCTGCTCACGCGGCAGCGGGCGGCAACCCGTCGCAAATGAGGGTTCCTGCCACGAAAGTCAAGCGCGGTCTGCGGAATCCATCCAGATCGTCACCGGACCGTCATTGACCAGCGACACCTGCATGTCGGCGCCGAAGGAGCCGGTCTCGACCGGCAGGCCGAGTGCGCGCAGCGCCTCGGCAAAGCGCAGATACAGCGCCTCGCCGCGCTCGGGCGTCTCGGCGGTGGAAAATCCGGGGCGGTTGCCGGTGCTGGTGTCGGCGGCGAGCGTGAACTGGCTGACCACCAGAACCGCGCCGCCGATGTCCTGGACCGATCGGTTCATCTTGCCGGCCTCGTCGCGGAAGATGCGCAGCTTGGCCACGCGCGCGGCCAGTTTCGCCGCCGCGTCCTCGGGATCGCCGCGCATGGCGCAGACCAGCACCAGAAGGCCCGGCCCGATGCGGCCGATGCTGCGGCCCGCGACCGTGACCTGGGCCTCGGCGACGCGCTGGACCAGGGCCCGCATCTCAGCCGCCCAGCATGATGCCCAGCACGACCAGCATCAGCCCCAGGACCGACGCGGCCAGCGCGGCCATGTTCACGGCGACCACCTTGCGCATGGCGGCGCGCATCTGGTCGTCGTCCGAGATCCGCGCCTTGGCCCGCGCGGCGGTGACGATGCACCATGCCAGCGCAACGAGCCCGATCACCGTCAGCCCGGTTCCGCCCCAGATCAGCCCGTCCCAGATCGTCATCTTCCGCCTCCGTCTGCCAGCGACGGCCTAGCGGCGATTGCGCCCGGCCGCAAGACCGCCTAGACCCGCGGCGGAAAGCATGGAGATGGTGTCGCGGCCTTGCGCGCCGCGCATCGCGATCCGCAACAGCAAATGGAGCAGCAAATGGATTCGTATCAGGTGACTGCGGACGAACTGCGTCAGTTCGTGGAGCGGATCGAGCATCTGGAGCAGGAAAAGAAGGACATCGCCGAGCAGATCAAGGAGGTCTACGCCGAGAGCAAGGGGCGCGGCTACGACACCAAGGCGCTGAGGTCCATCATTTCGCTGAGAAAGAAGGACAAGGACCAGGTCGCCGAAGAAGAGGCGGTGCTGGAAATCTACAAGCAGGCCCTGAACATGGCCTGAAGCCCTTGATCGGGCCGGCTTCCCTTGGCCCGATCCGTTCGCATGCGCTTTTGCGTCATGCCGCGCCTGCGCGTCGATGCGGCCTGTCCTGGCCCTCGGGCGCATGATGATCGGACCGCTGCGAGATGGTGCTTTTAGGAGCCGTCTGGTTGTAGCGGCTTCGACAGGGCCGCCCGCGCACGGGCATTCCTTGACAGCTCGAGCGGTTGCTTGCCGGGTGAGAATACGGCGCAACCGACGATCACGCCATCATGAAGGTGGATCAGCCGGGGAACGGCGGATTTGTGCGGCTGAGGCCGGATGGTGATGGCGGGAGTTGGGGTATATTTGATTACATAACTCCGGTTATCGGGGAAATTCAACCATAGGGGGATCTAGGATGTCGAACAACCGAAATAATGACCATTCGGGCCCCTTTTTTTTGTCCTTTCTACAACCAATTACTGTCCATCGCTTCGACTGGCTCTGCAATAAATTCGGCAATTTCAATGCATTACCTGGAAGCGCTCAATCGCCGCCCGTGATCGTGATCTGCTGCACAGGCCGGGATCCGACCCGTTGACGGTCGAGTCGCTGCCCGGCAAGGTCGTTTCAATCCGTTCCGGAGCGATGGCGCGGCCTGACGGCTGCCGGATCTCCGGAGTTTCCAAACCCTCACGATCCCGCCGGAAAGCGCCGCTTTTCCGAACGGCGGAGCCGTGTCTCGAAAGCGATCACGATGCCGCAGCAACACGCGTTTCATCAAGGCTTTGCTGCAGGCTTCAGGGCCGACACGGCCCGCTCACGGTCCTGGCGCAATCACCGCCCTGCCCCGATCATGTTTCCGCTCACATGCGCTGAGTGAAAACCCGCCAGCGTTCGGTCGTGCGCCCCTTGCCCTGAACCCGCCCCTATCCTGCCTCACCGCACGGCCGGCTGACCCCGGTCAACGACCCGGCTTTGCCGAAAGGAATCCCGCATGCCCCGCATCCCGTTCCTTCTCGTCCGAACCTTCGATCCCGGAGAAACGCTCGCCTCGCTCGAGGATCGGTTCCTCCGGCATCTAGGTAAACTGCGCGGCGTGGACCCTTTCGCCGATGAGGGCTGGGAGCGCACCGAGAGCGCCTCGCCGGATTGCGCATCCCAGGCAAGGCAACTCTCGCCCTGATTGGCGAGCGCAATGGCATCAACCTGTCCTGCGGCAGCAAGGACCGCCCGGATGTTCTTCAACAACTCATCCGGATCGTGCTCCACCCATCCAGCCTCTGGATGGTGCTGGGAGTGCCTGCGGCTGGCAGCCAGCCCGCGAGCGGATCATGCAGGAATGGCGCCGCAAGGTGATTGCGCGCTGAATGAAGCCTCCGGGCCCCTGAGGGGCCCGGCCAGCTATCTGGCCGGACAGCCGGCCGCTTCAACCCATCCCAAGCGTGGCGCAAGCACGATCCAGACAGGGGAATGACCCATGCCTTCAGACCAACCGAGCCCCTCGCGGACCGCGGGAACGGGTGTTCCGCTTCACCTTCGCGGGCTCACGAAGAAATATCAGGATTTCGTTGGGGTCGATAACCTGAACCTCGACATCCAGGGAGGCGAACTGGTCGCACTCCTCGGCCCGTCCGGCTGCGGGAAAACCACCACACTGCGAATGGTGGCTGGCTTGATCCCAGTGACCTCCGGCGAGATTCTCGTGGGCGGAAGGGACGTGACCTCTACCCCCACCTATCAGCGCGACATGGGACTCGTCTTTCAGTCCTATGCCCTCTTCCCGCACATGACGATCGCCCAAAACGTCGCCTTCGGTCTTGAGATGCGCGGGATCGGCAAGGATGAAATCAAGGCACGGGTGCGGGACGCGCTTCGGATGGTCCATCTGGAAGGCAAGGAAGACCGCAAGCCCACGCAGCTTTCTGGCGGCCAGCAACAGCGTGTTGCCCTGGCACGTGCGCTGGTGGTGCGGCCCTCGATCCTGCTCCTGGATGAACCTCTCAGCAATCTTGATGCGAAACTGCGGGATGAAATGCGCCGGGAGATCCGCGAGATCCAGCAGAAGACCGGTATTACGGCGCTGTTTGTGACCCATGACCAGGTCGAAGCGCTCGCGATGTGCGACAAGATCGTGGTCATGCAGGCTGGCAAGCTGATGCAGGCCGGCACCCCACGCGAGATTTATGAAGCCCCGGCCAATCCCTTTGTCGCTTCCTTCGTCGGTCGTGCGAACCGCCTGACCGCGCGCGGCGATGGCAGCGGCCGTTATGGGCTATCCGGCGTCGAGATCCGTGGGTCCGCAGGCATTTCGGGGAACGTGACAATGATGATCCGCCCTCACCGCATCACCATCAACGATCCGGCCGCCGCCGGCGAAAACGGCCTGAGCGGTCGGCTCACCGAGGTGACCTATGTCGGCGACCTGGTCCAACTGGAAGTCGCTTCCGGCGACCAGACCATAATGGTGGAGCGGTCGACCCGTTCGCAAGAGGCGCTCCCGACCATCGGCGAGTCGGTGTCGCTCAACTGGTCGGCCGCGGATACCATGGTCTTTTCCGAGGATGCGCCCTGATGCCTGCCGCTGTCCAAAAAGAAAAAGGAAGCGCGTCGTTGGTGGCGATGCTGCTGGTTCCCATCATCGTCGTCAACTCGATCGGCTTCATCCTGCCTATCCTGAATCTGGCGCAGCTTTCCTTCAAGGAGGCTCTGGTCGGTGGCGGAATCGGCGAGGCCTTCACCCTGTCGAATTGGGCCATTCTGATCGAGGACACCTTCTATCTGGAGGTGCTATGGCAGTCGGTCTGGGTCAGCGCGGCGATCACCCTGATTACGCTGGCCTGCAGCTATCCGATTGCGCTTTACCTGCACCGGACCAGCGACCCGATCCGCACCGTTCTGATTGTATTGGTCATTTCTCCCCTGCTCACCTCCGCGGTGATCCGGACCTATGGCTGGGTGGCCTTGCTGTCGGACAATGGGGTGATCACATCGCTGCTGACCTCGATGGGCCTGAACGTGCCGCCGTTGATGTTCAACACCACCGGCGTGATCATCGGTATGACCGAGATTCTGATGCCCTACATGATCCTGGCGCTTTTCGCAGGATTCGGACGGCTTGATCAGAATGTCGAGGACGCGGCCCGAGCACTGGGGGCCAATGAACTGCGGGTCTTCACACGCGTCGTTTTTCCACTGACTCTGCCCGGCGTTGTCCTTGGCTGCCTTCTCGTCTTCGTTCTGGCGGTGTCGTCCTTCATCACCCCGAAGCTCCTTGGTGGCGGAAGGGTCTTCCTGCTGGCGACCGAGATCTATGACCAGGCTATCGTCACGTTAAACTGGCCGCTTGCCGCAACGCTTTCCATGCTGGTGCTTATCGTCTTCGGGTTGGCGCTTGCTCTCTATGCGCGCGCTTTGCGCCTGGTAACGGCCTGAGGACATATCATGGACAACAACCGCATGGGATTGCCGATGAAATTGCTCGTCAGCATCCTATTCCTTTACCTGCTGACGCCGGTAATCCTGGTCTTCCCGCTTTCCTTCAGCGATGACCAGACCCTGGCCTTTCCGCCCTCCAGCTGGAGCCTGCGTTGGTATCGCGCCATCTTCGGGGATGGCCGGATGATGGATGCGTTCATCACAAGCCTCGGCCTCGCAACGGTGGTGACATTGCTTTCCATCGTCGTCGCCCTGCCTGCCTCTTATGCGATCGTCCGGTTTCCGTCCAAGGTAACCAACGCGCTGTTCAACCTGTTGACCGCGCCGTTGCTGCTGCCCACGATCGTGCTCGGCCTGGGTATCCTCATCGTCTTCGCGTCTCTGGGGGTGATGGGCAGCTTCAGTGGTCTGGTGATGGCGCATATGACGGTGACCCTGCCTTACGCGTTGCGTGTTCTGACCACCTTTCTCACTGGGTTGAACCTGACTGTTGAGGAAGCGGCAGCGACCCTGGGTGCGCGGCCGATGGTGGTATTCCGCCGCATAACCCTGCCGGCAATGACACCCGGCCTTATCGCGGCGACGGCACTTTGCTTCCTGGTATCCTTCGACGAGGTGGTGATCACCCTGTTTCTCGCGGGCCCTCGCATGACGACCCTGCCCGTCGAACTTTATCATCGGGTCGAAATGCAACCTGATCCGCTTGTGGCCAGTGTCTCGGCACTGATCATCGGCCTAACCTTGGCAGTGGTTCTGATCGTGGATCGGTCCCTTGGTCTGAACAAAACCTTCGTCAAGTGAACAACGCCCGCCGGGACTGGTTGACCGGTCCCGGCTTGGTTCAGGCTTGTCTCGGGAAGACTTCTGCGTTTGATGGAGAGAGACCCTGATCTTCGAGCAGACCTGGAGCTGAATAACAATGCATCCTACTGAAAGGCGTGCGCGAATTGTCGAGTTGGTTCAGCGCAATCACAGCCATAGCGTGGATGAGCTCGCGGAGGCGTTGGACAGCTCACGAGAGACGATCCGGCGGGATCTGGTTGCCCTGGATCGCGACGGACTGCTTCGGGGCTACCACGGCGGCGCCAGATCCCTGACGGACGCAGCCAACTTCCAGGTAGCAGAAGAAAGCTTCAGCGTCCGCCTGACCCGACATGGCGAGGCGAAGAAGAAACTGGCTCGCCTGGCCGCGACCCTGTTCGAGCCGGGCTCCTCCCTCTTCGTCGACACCGGCACGACCACTCTCGCCTTCGCACAAGAATTGGCCCCTCTTCGCCAATGCACCGTGATCACCAATTCGCTGGGGATTGCCTCCATCTTCGGGGCCGTGCGCGATTTCCGCCATAAGATTCACGTGCTTGGTGGCGAATTTGTGCCTGATGCACAGGAAATGCTGGGAAGAACCACCCTCCGGCAGATTGCTGATTTCAGGGCTGAGCATGTGGTGCTTACGGTTGGCAGTCTCCAGGTCGGCGGCATTCTCGATTTCGATGAACGGGAAGCAGAAGTGGCTCAGGCCATGATCGAACATGCCCAAAAAATTACGGTTCTCGCAGACAGCAGCAAGATGGGACAGCCTGCCGTATTCCCGGTAGTTCCCCTCTCCCGAATTGATCGCCTGGTGACGGATGCTCCACCGCCCAACGATATCGTAGACGCGCTTCGGCATGCTCGGGTCGAGCTTCTGGTCGCAACAGAGTGATTATCACCCCGCCGAAGTCCTGATCGCCTTGACCAGCTCTCCATCGTAAAGATCGCGCGGGCATCGGTCCTCGCGTGAGCGTGACGCGGTGCCGTCGCTCACCAGCGACACAGGACATCTCCCGATCCTCCACGAGCAGGTGGAGTCTACATCACCTCTTTAATGGCGAAGGGTGCCGATGGATGTGCATGGCCACTCTGGTCTGCCCCCTGCAAAGTGATCCTCTCCATCACCTCGATAAGCTGCGGTAATCAACCCAGGAATCCTGAATAGATCGGTGGTGTAGCTAGTGACGCTGCTTGCAGAGCGGCCTTCATGCTCCACTGCCTGGACGCCTTGAACGCTCGCAAGAGCGAGCGCCTGCCGCTGTCAACCGGAATATTTCCAAAGAAGCGCGATCTTTGGTTTTTTTGGGGGCTGGAAGATGCTGAGCGGATGGTTTCCACCGCCGCTGCTGGCTGGTCCCTTCCTTACTTATTCCTTTTAGACCGTTAGGAAGGGAAATCCGCAACCCACTGCCAGGCAAAGAAAATAAATAAATTCATTCTGTGATATTTTTGCAAAAAATCTCCTATTCGACCGTTCTACGTCCAAATTTTCACAGTTGCGGAGCTCCCTCGCCCGCCGATCAGCTGTGCCCATGATGCTGAACACGCTCCCTCATATCGCCCCTGCCGCCCTGCGGCTCATACGCTGATCCCTCTCCGATCGGACGTAGGGCTCGTTCAGCTGGACGTTCCCGGACCCTCGCAACAGTCACCGAATCGCTCGTCTTTGGACGGGCCGTGCCGGGACATTCCGATGGCTCCGAGACGCCACCCTCGCTGACTGTGCTTGAAACTTTGTGAACCGGCCCCGCCGTTTCGCAAAGCTCTGCGTCCGCTCCCGAACGGCGTGGAGGAACCGGCTGTCGTGGGTTGGAAGTGCCTGTCTACAAGACCTTCCCTTCTTGGTCGGAAGGGTTGTGCGAAAATCGGGGGAGTTCCCAGATTTCCAATAACGCGTTGTAATGATTTATATTATTTTACATGAATGCGAAATGCGATAGAGTGCCGCCGCTTTCGGACTGCAAACGAAGGGACAAAACCATGAAGAACTAATCCTGGAAAAACGAACACCGGAATGCGCGAACATCCCGGTGCAATCGTTCGAGGCAGACCGTAGTCCACCAGCTGATACTAGATTCTCTAGCAGATTCCGCGGTCCGCCGCAAGGAATCTGCATGGACGGCGGTCCTCCTCCCCCATATGCGCCTTCCGGCTCGGCAGAGCGCCTGGCCCGGCCTGATCCCTGAACGGGACCGGTTGGGAACGGTCCCCTCATGCCCGCGCCCCGGAAAGCGGCTCCCGGACTCGGCCTTGGCCGTTCCGACGCGCGACCGCTCCTGCCCAGACCGGGCGGGAACCGATATCCCGTGAGGAAACCCCAATGCACTATCCCATCGAAGAAAGCCCTGGCGGCTTCACTACGCCTCTGCCCAGCTCCGCGCAGCGTTCCGTGGCGCTCAGTTCCAAGGCCCATTTCTGTGGGCACGTCGTCATCGGCGACGGTTCCGGCCGTGGCGCCGCCAGCGGCGCGCCGGCCCGGGTCGTGCAGGTCGAGAGCCATCTCGAACTCTGCTGGTGCCTTTGTCTGTCGCTCCGCCCCGACATCGCCGACCTGCGCGAACAGGTGGGTTTCGACTGGTTCGACGAGCATGGCGAATATCGCACCCATTACTTCGACCTGTTCATCACCAGAACGGACGGAACCCGGATCGCCTGCGCCATCCGTCCCGTCGCACGGACAGGCGGCCGCTTCGGCCGGCAGATGGCGCGGATCGCGGACCAGGCGCGCAGCAGCCGCTTCGCCGATGACGTCCGCCTGCTGACCGACGCGGATCTCGACCCGGTGGAGCTGCACAACGCCTGGCTCCTTCACGGCGTTCGCGCTGGTGATCCGCCGGCCGATGCCGCCGCTGCCCAGGTTCTGTCCGAGATGACCGGCACCGCCTCTCTTGCGGATCTCTCCGCCAGGACCGACTGCGGTGCCGCGGGCTTCCGGGCCCTGCTGCGGCTTGTCCGCAGCGGTCAGCTTCGCCCCGTTCAGAATGAACGCATTACTCCGGCCACGTTGGCCTACAAGAGGAGCGACCTCTGATGCATATGCACAATCTCAGCTTTGATGCCGACCGCCACCATTATGCCTTCGGCAAATATGATCGCATCACCATCGAAGGTCATACCTACAGGACCCTGCCCCATAGCCGGAACGAAGAAGGCTGGCTGCTGGAACTGGATGACGGTTCCGGCCGCTGCGGCAGCTTCACGCATCAGGAGCTGAGCCGCCTGGGGTCGATGAAGCGTATCCGGGTCGAGCATAATTTCCATGCCCCCGAGATCGCAAAGCGCCGTCTCCTCACCGGAGATGTGCTGATCTCGGAACTGGAGGCGAAATCGGCCGCTCGGCTGACGAAGAAGAACGCCTATATCGAAGCATTCCTGGAGATGGAGCGCGAGAAGCGCATCAACCGCACCGACGCAGCCATTCTGGCCAACCGGTTCGAGTTGCGTGGCCGCGCCATGGATTACGCGGCGCAGTTCCGGGGCGGCGAAAACGTCCAGCAGTCGCAGGACTTCAACAAGGATCCGTCGCCCAGAACACTGCGCCGGTGGCACGCGGATCATCGGGCATCGGGGATTGGCGGCCTCGTCGATGCCATGAATCGGCGCGGGAACCGCAACCGCCTGATGGGTCCCGAACAGCTTGCCCTGATGATGCGCGAGGTCCGGCGCTATGCCAGCGAAGACCGGCCGAGCATGAAGACGATCCACGAAAACGTCAGCGTCGCCTTCGACGCTCGCAACGAGGCCCGGGTGGCGGAGGGGCTGCACCCCTTTCCCATTCCTAGTTATGAAACCGTGCGCCGGGCGATCCACATGCTCGATCCGTTCGAGGTTGCGGTTGCCCGTGACGGAATCGAGGAGGCGCGCAAGAAATTCATGCCGGTGGGTGAAGGCTTGCGCCTGACCCGTCCGCTCGAGCGGGTGGAAATCGATGAAAACACCATCGACATCATCTCGCTGACGGAATCCTGGGGGCTGCGTGAACTGCTGACCAAGGAGGAGCAGAAAATCCTCGGCCTGGATCGCAGCAAGGCGCGCTGGTTCGTGACCGTCGCCATCTGTGCCACGACGCGCTGTATCCTTGGCATGGCCTTTTCGCGTTCGGCCAAGGACAAGGCCTCTCTGCAGGTGCTGCAGATGATCCTGCGCGACAAGGGCAAATGGGCCGATGCGGCCGGTTCCCTCGGCTCCTGGGACATGCATGGCACGCCTGCCTTGATCGTCACCGACAATGGCGCGGCCTTCAAGTCGGAGCGCTTCCGGGTGGCCTGCGCGGATCTGGGCATTACCACGCTTCGGGCGCCGGCGGGGCTGGCCCAGATGCGCGCCCGCAACGAGCGCTTCTTCCATAGCCTCAACACCGGCCTGCTGCCCCGCCTACCGGGCCGCACCTTCGGCAGCATTCGCGAGAAGGGGGATGCAGATCCGGAGGCGCGCGCCGCGCTGACCTTCGATGATTTGGCTTTCTGCCTGGTGCGCTGGATCGTCGACATCTATCACAATACCCCGCATGCCGGTCTGGGTGGGGAAACCCCGCTTCATTGCTGGCGTCGCCTGACCGCCGAATGGGGTGTGCAGCCCCCGCCGGATATGGACACCCATCGCGCCATCTTTGGGGAGCGCCTGCCGCGCAAGCTGTCCCGGGAGGGCGTGACCGTCCTGGGCCTGCGGTATCACTCCGAGGCGCTGGCACGGCTGATGACCAACCGGAAAGAGCGCAATGTCGAGGTGCGCTGGCATCCCGACGATATCGGCACGGTGACCGTCTATGCCGGGGATCAGAAATTCGAGATCGGCACGGTCCTGCCCGGTTTCGACGGTGTGTCTGCCCGCCAATGGGTCGCTGCAACCCGGGAACTGAAAGCCGCGAATGCGGGCCGCAAATCCTATGACCACCAGATGAACCATGCCGCGATCACGGCGATCGAAGGGCGCAGCACCGCGGCGACCCGGATGGCCGGGCTGCTCGTTGACGAATGGACGCCCGAGCGGATCCGGGATTTGGAGGCCAGCCTCTATATCGGCTTCAAT
>NZ_JRKO01000047.1 GCF_000763885.1 Paracoccus versutus
CTGCAAGGCCATATCCGCCGCTGCCGTTCGTTCCAGACCATGAGCCCCATCGAGATGCTCGAGGCGGCCGGTGGTGGCGACCGCCTCGAGCATCTCGATGGGGCTCATGGTCTGGAACGAACGGCAGCGGCGGATATGGCCTTGCAGCGGCACCAGCACCGCATCGCCGCGCCGGGGCGGCGGCCCCGGCAGCACGCGGGCGCGCAGCCGGTCGGCGAAGCTGCGCGCGGCCTCGGGGTCGATGGCCGCGGGGTCGTGGCGGCTTTGCGCGACCTGGAAGCGCCAGCGTTGCGGCACCGGCTCGATCTGCCAGAACGGGTAGTGATAGGCGCGGCGAAAGGTCAGGGCGCGCGCATGGGTCGGCGCCTCCATGTGAAACAGCGCGTAGCCGTCGCGCAGGGGCGCGGCCATGCGGGCCGCGGCGCCGGTCTTGTGCCATTCGACGCGCCAGCCCGCGTCCTCGACCGCCCGGCGCAGCACGGTCATGAAGTTGAAGCTGCCCGCCCGCGCCGTTTCCAGCATCGAGCCTTCCAGGTAGACGCGCAGGACGGGGGCGTGGGTCATGGCCGGCACGCTAGCGGCTGGCGCGGCGTGGCGGAAGGGGGCGGGTTGCGAAAGCCCCGGCCGGCCCATATCTGACCCCGCAGGCGAGAGATCGGAGAGAGGCATGTCCGAAGACAAATTTCCCGGCTGGCACGGCACCACCATCCTGGCGGTGCGACGCGGCGGCCGCGTGGTCGTCGCCGGGGACGGCCAGGTCAGCGTCGGCCAGACGGTGATGAAGGGCACGGCGCGCAAGGTGCGCCGGCTGAGCCCCGGCGGGCATGAGGTGGTGGTGGGCTTTGCCGGCTCGACCGCGGACGCCTTTACCCTGCTCGAACGGCTGGAGAAGAAGCTCGAGGCGGCGCCCGGCCAGTTGGCGCGGGCCTGCGTCGACCTGGCCAAGGACTGGCGCATGGACAAATACCTGCGTAACCTGGAGGCCATGTTGATCGTGACCGACGGGCGCGACATCTTCGTGGTGACGGGGGCCGGCGACGTGCTGGAGCCCGAGCATGACGTGGCCGCCATCGGTTCGGGCGGCAATTTCGCCCTGGCCGCTGCGCGCGGGCTGATGGAGGGCGACCTGGATGCCGAGGCGGTGGCGCGCAAGGCCATGGCGATCGCGGCGGACATCTGCGTCTATACCAACGGCAACCTGACGGTCGAGGTTCTGGGCTAGCGGGGGCTTCGCCCCCCGCCCCGCAAGCCCCTCGACGGGGCTTGCGGGGCGTCCCCCAGGGTATTTGTGCAACGGAGAAAGCGGGCAGGCGCCGGGCTCAGGCGCCTTCCTTTGCCGCCAGCCCTTGCAGCAGCGCCAGGCGGTCGCGGCGGAAATCGCCGGAGCCGGTGGCTAGCCCCTGCATGGCGCGCACGAAGAACTGGCGGTAGTCCTGCGCCTTTTCGCACCAGGCCAGCAGCTTGACGCCCTGCGGCGGGTGGACCAGCGCCAGCGGCAGGGCCGTTCGCTGCGTTTCATTGCCGGCAAGGTCGGCATAGCCGAAGGCGACCGGCCGGCATGCGCGCATCGCCGCATGCAGCAGCGCCAGGTCGGCGGCGGCCGCTTGGGGCATGTCCTCGCGGTAATGGGCGGCGGGGCGCACGTCCAGCTTGCGATAGAGGCGCAGGAGCAGCGCGCCCTCGGGGTCGGCCTGTTGCAGCCGGTCCATCGCCGCGCGGGCGGCGGCGGCATGCACCGGATCGCCGCGATGATCCGCCAGCGCCAGGCCGCGCAGCGCGGCGTCGCGCAGTTCCGGGTCGAGCGCCGGCGCGGCGGGCGCCTGCGCCGCGGCCGCGCGCGGGCCCAGGCCCAGCGTCGCGGCAGCCGCGGCCAGCCGCGACGCCAGGGCACGGCGGGACAGCATCGGGGCGGCGGGCGGGTCGCGACGCGGTCGCATGTTCGGCTTCCTTGCTGGCCGGGGAAAAAGGCGGCCGATCTGGCGCGGATTCGGACTTGGGTCCAGCCGCTTGGTTGAATCGGCCCCCCGCGGACTTTAAGTGATGCCGAAATGAGACAGGAGCCCCGAATGTCCGACCTGACCCCGCGCGAAATCGTCTCCGAACTGGATCGCTTCATTATCGGGCAAAGGGATGCCAAGCGCGCCGTGGCCGTGGCCCTGCGCAACCGCTGGCGCCGGCGGCAGCTGGGCGACGACCTGCGCGACGAAGTCTATCCCAAGAACATCCTGATGATCGGCCCGACCGGCGTCGGCAAGACCGAGATCAGCCGCCGCCTGGCCAAGCTGGCCCGCGCGCCCTTCCTGAAGGTCGAGGCGACCAAGTTCACCGAGGTCGGCTATGTCGGCCGCGATGTCGAGCAGATCATCCGCGACCTGGCCGATGCCGCCGTCATCGAGACCCGCGAGCGCATGCGCGAGGAGGTCAAGGCCCGCGCCCATAAATCCGCCGAGGAGCGCGTGGTCGCCGCCCTGGCCGGCGAGGGCGCGCGCGAGCAGACCCGCGAGATGTTCCGCGACAAGCTCAAGCGCGGCGAGCTGGACGATACGGTGATCGAGCTGGAGGTGCAGGACAATTCCAACCCCTTCGGCATGATGGAGATGCCCGGCCAGCCCGGTGCCATCGGCGGGATGATGGACCTGTCGGGGTTGATGAAGGCATTCGGCGGGCGCCGGGTGCGGCGCAAGGTGACGGTGGCGGAAAGCTATGAGCTGCTGATCGCGGAAGAGGCCGACAAGCTGCTGGACGACGAGGCCGTCAAGGCCGCCGCGCTGGAGGCGGTGCAGGAGAACGGCATCGTCTTCATCGACGAGATCGACAAGGTCGCCGCGCGGACCGACGCCCGCGGCGGCGATGTCTCGCGCGAGGGGGTGCAGCGCGACCTGCTGCCGCTGATCGAGGGCACCACGGTTTCCACGAAATACGGGCCGGTCAGGACGGATCATATCCTGTTCATCGCCTCGGGCGCGTTCCACATCGCCAAGCCTTCGGACCTCTTGCCGGAATTGCAGGGGCGGCTGCCGATCCGGGTCGAGCTGCGCGCGCTGACCGAAGAGGACTTCGTCCGCATCCTGACCGAGACCGACAACGCCCTGACCCGGCAATATACCGCGCTGATGGCGACCGAGGGCGTGACGGTCCAGTTCACCGAGGACGGCATCCGGGCGCTGGCGCGCATCGCGGCCGAGGTGAACGGCTCGGTCGAGAATATCGGCGCGCGGCGGCTTTATACCGTGATGGAGCGGGTGTTCGAGGAGCTGTCCTTCAGCGCGCCGGACCGCTCGGGCGAGACGGTGGTGGTGGACGGGGCCTTCGTCGAGAAGCACCTGGGCGACCTGGCGCGCTCGACCGACCTGTCGCGCTACGTGCTGTAAGGAACCCTGGCGCCTTCCCGCCGTTGTGGAATGACGCAACGGCGGGGGACGCGCATGAACTATCTTTTCGGCATCATCATCTTCGTGCTGGATGTCTGGGCCATCGCCTCGATCATCAACACCAACGAGACCATGACCACCAAGCTGATCTGGATCGCGCTGGTGGCGATCCTGCCGGTGCTGGGCTTCATCATCTGGTGGTTCGCGGGGCCCAAGGCGAATTACGGCTGAGGGCTTTCCCTGCCCCCGCCGCGGTGGCATTGTCGCCCGCAAGACGAAAGGGCGGGGGACATGCCGGGGCGGATCCTTGTTTCGCTGTTGCTGCTGCTGGCGGCCTGCGCGCCGCGCGGCGAGATCACCGTCGCCCCAGAAGCGGCGCGCCTTGGCCATGTCGAGCGCATCTATGTCGCCAGCAACCGCACCCCCGAGGGCAGCCGGCAGGAAGGCGTCAGCTTTGGCCGGGTCGATGTCTCGGTCCCGCCCGAGCGGCGGCCCGGCACCATCACCTATCCCCGCAAGGGCGCGAGGCCCGATCCGCAGCGGGACTTCCTGGTCTCGGAATATGCCCGCTTTGCCCGGCCCGAGGATTTCCAGGCCGACCTGCGCCGCGCCGTCGCCGCCCGCCCGCCGGGCGACCGCGACGTGGTGCTGTTCGTGCATGGCTACAACAACACCTTCGCCGAGGGGCTCTATCGCTTTGCCCAGATCGAGCGCGACCTGAGCCTGCCGGGCGTGCCCTTGCATTTCTCATGGCCGTCGCGCGGGCAGCCGCTGGCCTATGCCGCGGATCGCGACAGCGTGCTTTATTCCCGCGACGGGCTTGAGCGCAGCATCGAGATCGCCACCGAGGCGGGCGGCGGCAGGGCGATCCTGGTCGCGCATTCCATGGGCGCCCTGCTGCTGATGGAAAGCCTGCGCCAGATGGCCATCGCGGGCGAGCGCCGCACCCTGGACCGGATCGGCGCGGTGGTCCTGCTTTCGCCCGACATCGACGTGGGCGTGTTTCGCACCCAGGTCCGGGCCATCGGCAGGCTGCCGCAGCCCTTCGTCATCTTCACCTCGGGGCGGGACCGGGCACTGAACCTGTCGGCGCTGATCTCGGCCGAGCCGGTGCGGCTGGGCAGCCTGACCGATGCCGGGCCCGTGGCGGACCTGCCGGTGATGCTGGTCGATGTCGGTGCCTTCTCGACCGGGGACGGGCATTTCAACGTGGCGACCTCGCCCGCCCTTTTGCGCATCCTGGCGCAGGCGCAGGAGCTGAACAGCGTGTTTTCCGAGGATGTGGGCGGCGGGGTCGGGCCGCTGACCCGCGCGGCGCTGCATGCCGAGCGGGCGGCGCAGATCGTGATCTCGCCGGCTTTCTAGCGGCGCAGGTAGACGTAATAGGCGCCCTCGCCGCCATGGCGGCGGTGCGCGGGGCGGACTTGCAGCACCACGGCGTTCAAGGGCGGCATGTGCAGCCAATGCGGCACGTTGTGGCGCAGCGCGCCCGGCCTGACCGGCAGCGGCGCGTCCGGCCCGCCTTCGCGCCCCTTGCCGGTGATGACCAGCACCAGCCGCCGCCCTTCGGCCTTGGCTTGCAGGATGAAGCGGATCAGCACCGGCTGGGCCACGGCCAGCGTCATGCCGTGCAGGTCGATGCGTGCCTCGGGGGCGAGCTTGCCGCGGCTCATCTGGCGATGCGTCTTGTGATCCATGCGCAGCGGCTGGGCATGCAGCGCCTCGCGCGGGGGCGGCGACAGGTCCAGCCGGGTCGAGCCCGAGCCGGGCTGCCCGCCGATCCGCAGCCCGGCCAGCGGCAGGGGCGCGGCCTGCGGCATGGTGGGCGGCTTTTTCAGCGGCTGGGGCGCAGGCGCGGGCTCGGCCTGCTTGCGGGCAGGGTGCATCGGCACCGCGGTCGCGGCGACGCGGGACCACAGGGCCTTGTCCTCGGCCGAGAGTCCCCGCCGCCGTGCCATGGTTCAGGCCGTGGCGACCAGCTGCCAGTTCGGGTCGTCCTGACCCATGCGGCGGGCGAAGGTCCAGGTGTCGCGCTGCTTGCGGGCGGCCTTGGGGTCGCCCTCGACCACGTTGCCGTCGGCGTCGCGGGTGGCGACGATCATCTCGCCGACGAAGCGCACCGAAAGCTCGGCCATGCCGGTCGCCGGGGTGAACTCGGCCCCCGCCAGCGCGGTTTCGCGGGTGCCCAGGAACTGCGCCTCGGTGGTCAGGTTGCGGGCCTTGCGATCCTCGATCACCGATTCGAACGCTTCGGCCACCGGCGGCGCCAGGAAGCCGCGCACCTCGGACAGGTCGCCGCGCTCGAAGGCCATCAGGATCATCTCATAGGCGGATTTCGCGCCGGACAGGAACGGGCCCACGGCGAAGTCGGGCTCGACCCGCTTCATCTCGGCCAGGGCCTTGGCGGCGGGGCTGCCCGGTTCGGTATGGTCGGTGATGTCGCTGTCGCCCGCCTCGGCGGTGCCGTCGATCACGTCGAAGCGGCGGCGCTGGACCGGCTCTTCGGGGACGCGCGGCGGCTCGAATCCGTCGCGGGTGCCAAGAACCCCGCGCAGGCGCAGGATCAGGAACACGGCGATCGCCCCAAGGACGAGCAGTTGCAGCAGGGGGTTCGACATCAACGGACCTAACGAGCTTTGTAACGGCGCTTTCGCATGCTTATGTAGGGTGAGGACCGGCCCAAGTCCAGTTTGGGCGCCGGGAAATAGAAAGTGCCGGAGGAAAAAGGCGTTATGTGGCTGCTGTTGCCCTTCGTGATCCTGCCCATCGTCGAGATCGCGCTGTTCATCCAGGTGGGGGGCGCGATCGGCGTCCTGCCCACCATCGCGCTGGTCCTGGCCTCGGCCGTGGCCGGCGTGGCGGTGATGCGCCACCAGGGCGCGCGCGCCGCGCTGGACGTGCAGCGCGCCATGCAGGATTTTCGCGATCCCGCCCGGCCGATGGCACATGGCGCGCTGGTGATGATCGCCGGGCTGCTGATGGTGGTGCCGGGCCTGTTCACCAGCACGCTGGGGCTTTTGCTGCTGATCCCGGCGGTGCGCAGCCTGATCCTGCGGCAGATGGCCGCGCGCATGCGGGTGACGGGCGCCGGCTTCAGCTATCGCCAGAGCTATGGCGCCGAGGGCGATTTCGGCGCCGATCCGGCGGGCTTGCGCCGTGGCCCCGGCTGGCGCGAGGACGGGGTGATCGACGGCGAATATTCGGTGCAGGACGACCCGCCCGGCCCGGTGCGCGAAGGGCTGACCGACCAGGGCGACGCGGCGCCTCCGCGGCGTGGCAATTCCGGCTGGACCCGGCATTGAGCGCCGGGCGGCGGGGTGCTAGAACCCCGTCAGATCCGAGGAGATTTCCATGAGCGACGAGAACAACAGCGACGCCGCCGCCGCGTCCGAGGCCCAGAATGCAGCGCAGCCGGCCGTGCGGCTGCAGATCCTGACGCAATATATCCGCGACCTGTCCTTTGAGAACGCGGTGGCGCAAAAGGGCCTGCCCTCGGGCGAGGTGCAGCCGGAAATCAGCGTGCAGGTCAGCCTGGATGCCCGCAAGCGCCCGACCGAGCACCAATACGAGGTGATCAGCAAGTTCCGCGTGCAATCCGCGAACGCCGCCGACAAGTCGCCCCTGTTCCTGTGCGAGCTGGATTACGGCGGCATCTTCCATGTCGAGGGCGTGCCCGAGGACCAGCTGCACCCCTTCCTGATGATCGAATGCCCGCGCATGATGTTCCCCTTCGTGCGGCGCATCGTGTCGGACATGACCCGCGACGGCGGCTTCCCGCCCTTCAACATGGACCCGGTGGATTTCGTGGCGCTTTACCGCCAGGAAATCGCGCGCCGGGCGCAGGCCCAGCGGCCGGCCGACCAGCCGCTGTCCTGAGCTGATCACTTCTGCGTGAGGCATGCCCCCATCGGCCCGCGGCCCTCCGGTCGCGGGCCTTTTGCTTGCCCGGCGCGCCAGCCCAAGCGGCGCTGGCGCGGCCGCGGCGATGGCGCTAGTTTCGCGCGGCACAAGACGGAGAGCGGCATGGCGAAAGGCGCGAAACGGGCCTGGCAGAGGATGCTGTCGGGGCGCAGGCTGGATCTTCTGGACCCGACGCCCATGGATGTCGAGATCGGCGACATCGCCCATGGCCTTGCCTTCGTCGCGCGCTGGAACGGCCAGACCCGCGGCGACTGGGCCTATAGCGTGGCCGAGCATTCGCTGCTGGTCGAGGAAATCCACGCCCGCAGCAACCCCGATTGCGAGCCGCGCTGGCGGCTGGCGGCGCTGCTGCACGATGCGCCGGAATATGTCATCGGCGACATGATCTCGCCGGTGAAGGCGGCGCTTGGGCGGGAATACGGGGAAATGGATGCGCGGCTGGCGGCGGCGATCCATCGCCGCTTCGGCCTGCCCGCGCAATTGCCGGCGGTGGTGAAACGCGCGATCAAGCGGGCCGACCGCATCTCGGCCTGGCTGGAGGCCGTGCAGATCGCCGGGTTTTCCAGGGCCGAGGCGGATCGCCTGTTTCCCGCGCCCCGGCCGGAATTGCTGCAGGGGCTGGAAATACGCCTGCGCCCGCCCCTGGAAACGCGCAATGCGTTTTTATCGCGCTTTACCCAGCTTATTGCGGAAATCGACTGCAAAGCGTGATCCCGGACGAAAAAGCCCCGCATCCTGGATGCGGGGCGATGGGTTCAGATTTCCATGGCGTCCAGTTTCTTGCCGGCATCCAGTGCCTCTTGCACCCAGCGCGGCTTGCGGCCGCGGCCGGTCCAGGTCTGCGAGGGATCGGCGGGATTGGCGTATTTCGGCGCCACCTTGCCGCGCGCCTGCTTGGCGACGGTCAGGTCGGCAAGGTTGAAGCCAAATTCGCGCGCCGCACTTTCGGCAGCCGCCAGCGCCTCGCGCTTGCGGCGGTCCTCGAAGGTGGAAATGGCACGGTCGAGCTTGTTGCGCAGATCCCGAAGTTCCCGCAAGGACATTGCGTCCAGGTCTATGCTCATATCTTTATCCTTGGTTTTGGCAGTATGTTCTCACTATTTGCATTCCAATATGAATTGCAATCTTTTTTGAGAACCGGATTATTAACGCGGGCTGCGTTTGGCCAAAATCCGCTGGAGAGTCCGCCGGTGCATATGCAACCGGCGCGCCGTTTCGCTGACATTGCGGTCGCATTGCTCATAGACGCGCTGGATATGTTCCCAGCGCACCCGGTCGGCCGACATCGGCGTTTCGGGCGGGGGCGGCAAAGTGTCGCCCCGCGCCAGCAGCGCATGGGTCACGTCGTCGG
Organism: Paracoccus versutus; assembly: GCF_000763885.1. GTDB lineage: Bacteria > Pseudomonadota > Alphaproteobacteria > Rhodobacterales > Rhodobacteraceae > Paracoccus > Paracoccus versutus. The sequence continues at coordinate 8,644 of NZ_JRKO01000047.1, forward strand.
CATCCGCCGGTTTCGACAGGTAATCCGTCGCCCCCATCTTGACCGCGGCCACCGCCGTCGCGATGGCGCCATAGCCGGTCAGCACGACGATCCGGGCATCCTCGCGCGCCTCGCGCAGGGCATCCACCACATCGAGCCCGTTCCCATCCTCGAGCCGCAGATCGACCACCGCATAGGCGGGCGGGTGTTCGGCCACCGCCGTCCGTGCCTCGGCGACCGAGGCGGCGCGGGCGACCGAGAAGCCGCGTTTTTCCATCGCACGGGCCAAACGGTTCAGAAAGATCTCGTCGTCGTCGACCAGCAGCAGGCTGGGGTCGGGGCCGATTTGGTAATCCTCTGCCATATTCACTTGCCCTTGAAAGTTCACTGTTGATTAGAGTGTTTTGTCCAGTCGGTCAAACCCCGTTGCCTGACGCCGCGTCAATGAAACAGGCGGTGCGTTCCGCAAGTTGCTGCGCGGAAAGCTCGCGGCCGAAGAGCTCGACAGTGCCGATGCCGGGAATCACAAGATAGGTATTGGTCATGTGATCCACCAGATAGTTCTGCGGATCTTCCTGGTCATTCACCTTGTAATAGTTGCGCCAGGCTTTCGCGACCGCATCAATCTCGGCCGTGGTTCCGGTCAATCCGATCATCCGTTCGTGCATGGCCTGGGTAAAATCGCCCAGCACCTCGGGCGTGTCGCGTTTGGGATCGACGGAAATGAAGACCGGCGTGACCGTCATTCCCCGTTCCTCCAGCATCGCCACTGCCTCGGCATTGCGGGCGCTGTCCAGCGGGCAGACATCCGGGCAATAGGTATAGCCGAAATAAAGCAGCGCCGGCTGCGCCAGCACCTGCCGGTCGCTGACCCGCCGCCCGTCCTGGTTCGTCAGCTCGAAGGGCGCGCCCAGGCTGTCCAGCCCGCCCTGCACCCCGCCCTGGCGGCAGGGGGCAAAGGGATCGGCCGCGCCGCGCGACAGCCACAGCCCGCCCGTCACCAGCACCAGGGCCGCGGCCAGGCTGCCGAGGATCAGGATCGTTCCGTCTTTGCCCATCAGGCGCGTCTCCGTCCGCTTGGACGCATTGATCGCCCATCCGGCCATGGGTATCAATGCAAAAGCCCGTCCCATCAGGAAGTCCCAGCGTGCCCCTCGGCCTTGTTTCCCACCGCATCGACCTGCTGCCCGGCCAGCCCGCGCCCGAGCCGATCCGCCTGCGCACCCTGATCCTGCTGCGCTGGGTGGCGATCGCGGGACAGCTGGCCGCCGTCGGCGCGGCGCTGGTGATCGGGGCGGATTTCCCGCTGGCGGCGGTGCTGGCGGTGATCGGCCTGGCGGTGGCGCTGAACCTGGCGCTGACGATGCGGCCGGATCGGCGCATCTCGGCCCGCGAGGCGGCCTGGCAGCTGGGCTTCGACCTGGGGCAGGTGGCGGCGCTGCTGGCGCTGACCGGCGGGCTCTCGAACCCTTTCGCCCTGCTTTTGCTGGCGCCGGTGACGGTCGCCGCCACCGCCCTGCCGCCGCGGCAGTTGCTGGCGCTGGGGGCCGCGACCTTCCTGATGGTCACGCTGTCGGCGATCTGCGCCCAGCCGCTGACCTTCGGCGCCGGCGGCCTGGTCACGCTGCGCGAGCCGCTGCTGGTCGGCCACTGGTTCGCCATCGTGATCGGCGCGGTGTTCTTTGCAGGCTATGCCCGGCTGGTCGCGGCGCAGGTCAACGCCACCTCGGACGCGCTGTTCGCCGCCCGCCTTGCGCTTGAGCGCGAGCAGAGGCTGCAGCATCTGGGCGGCGTGGTCGCCGCCGCCGCGCATGAGCTGGGCACGCCCCTGGCCACGATCAAGCTGGTCAGCGCCGAACTGGCGGACGAGCTGGACGAGGCCCTGCCCGAGCGCGAGGATCTGGCCGAGGACGTGGCCCTGCTGCGCCAATCCGCCGACCGCTGCCGCGACATCCTGAAATCCATGGGCAGCGCCGGGCGCGACGACCTGCTGATCCGCTCGGCCCCGCTGACCGAAGTGCTGGCCGAGGCCGCCGCCCCCCACCGCGGCCGCGGCGCCGAGATCATGGTCCAGCCCCCGCCCGAGCCGCTGATCGTCCAGCGCGACGCCGCGGTGATCCACGGGCTGCGCAACCTGATCCAGAACGCCGTCGATTTCGCCGCCCGCCGCGTGACCATCGAGACCGGCGCCGACCGCCGCGACCTGTGGGTGCGGATCGCCGACGACGGGCCGGGCTTTCCCCCCGCGCTGCTGCCGCGCATCGGCAGCCCTTTCCTGACCACCCGGCCGCGGGCCGAGGACGGCCGCAGCTACGAAGGCATGGGGCTGGGCCTGTTCATCGCCAAGGCGCTGCTGGAACGCTCGGGCGCGCGGCTGCGCTTTGCCAATGGCGCCAAGGGCGGCGCCGAGATCCTGGTGACATGGCCGCGCGACATGATCGAGGCCCAGGATCGTATCCCCCTGGGCCCCAATCCCGAGATTCTGGCCTGATCTCCAGCCGCGTTAACCACTTCTTAAACTATCCCGCTATAGTTGTGGGTGGCTGTATCGTGCGGGGATGTTTCGATGGTTGCGCAATTCCTTATCGCCTTCGCGGCGGCGGGGCTGGCGGTCCTGCTGGCGCTGGCGTGGCTTCGGCTGGCGGACCGGGGCCTTGCCGGGGCGCCGGTGGCGCGCGGATTGGAGCGTGCGCTTGAACCGATCGCCTTCCTGTTTCGCGACGGGACGCTGGTCGATGCCACCGTGCCGGCGCGCACCCTGCTGGCCAGCCTGCCCGGCGACAGCGAATGGCAGCGGCTCAGCGCATGGCTGGGCATGCGCCTGCCGGAATTCAGCGCGCTGCTGCCCGACCTGGGCGGCGCCGCGCGGATCGAACTGACAGAGCGCGGCGGCCACAGCCCGCTGCGGCTTCTGGCCGAGGATCTGGGAGAAGGGCTGCTGCGGCTGACGCTTGCCGACCCCGCGGCCGAGGATGCCGGCATCCTGGTCGATTCGCTGTCCCTGCACGCGATGGAGCAGGAGCTGGAAATCCTGCGCAGCGCCATGGACCATTCGCCGATGCTGGCCTGGCGGCAGGATTTGCAGGGGCAGGTCACTTGGGCCAATTCGGCCTATCTGAACCTGGTCGAGGCCAAGGCCCAGGGGCAGACGGTCTGGCCGCTGCCCCGCATCATCGACCTGTCGGCGCGGCCGGTCCAGCCCGCCGCCCCCGGCGGCGCGCGGCGGATGCAGATCGACCATGACGGGCAAAGCCGCTGGTATGATTGCCACCTGCACGAGATCGGCGGGCAGACCGTGGCCATTGCCCTGCCCGCCGATGCGGCGGTGCGCGCCGAACGCTCGTTGCGCGAATTCGTCCAGACCCTGACCAAGACCTTTGCCGACCTGCCCATCGGGCTGGCGATCTTCGACCGCGAACGCAACCTGCAGCTGTTCAACCCGGCGCTGATCGACCTGACCGGGCTTGCCACCGGCTTCCTGACCGCGCGGCCGACGCTTTACGCCTTTCTCGACCGGCTGCGCGAGGCGCGGATGGTGCCCGAGCCCAAGGATTACCGCAGCTGGCGCAACCAGATGAACACGCTGGAGGCCGCCGCCTCCTCGGGGCACCATGTCGAGATGTGGTCGCTGCCCGGCGGGCAGACCTATCGCGTGACCGGCCGGCCGCATCCCGACGGCGCGGTCGCCTTTCTGTTCGAGGACATCACCTCGGAAATCTCGCTGACCCGCAAGTTCCGCGCCGACCTGTCGCTGGGCGCCGAGGTGCTGGACGCGCTGGAGGATGCGGTGGCGGTCTTTGCCGCCAATGGCGAGCTGCTGATCTCGAACCGCCGCTATGCCGAGCTGTGGGGCGCGGCGGTGCCCGCCACGCTGGAGGGCCATGTGCAGGTCTGGACCCAGGCCTGCGGCGCAAGCCCCGGCCTGGTCGCCCTGCGCGACGCGTTGAACGCGGCGCTGCCGGACGAGCCGCTGCGCGGGGCCATGGCCGGGCCGGCGGGCGGGCTCTTGTCCTGGGGGCTGCGCGGCCTGTCCGGCGCGCGCCTGCTGCTGAGCTTTGCCGCCCCGATGCCGCCCCTGCCGATGGGGCGCGAGGCGCCGCGCGCCGCCGACAAGCCCGAGCCGGCGGCATCTGCCGCGATGCAGCGCGCCCTGACCGGCTGATCGGGTCTTGCTCTGCGGGCGCGGCTGCGCTTCCCTTGCGAAAACTGTCGGAAAGGGATCATGGATGGCGGATGCAAGAGGGCGGTCGTGACCGCGGGGCCGGATGTCCTGGCCGGGCGGCGGGTGCTGTTCGTCATGGCCGTGGATGCCGAATACGGCCCGCAACTGCGGGCGCGGATCTCGCCGCTGATGACCGGCGTCGGCCCGGTCGAGGCGGCGGTGGCGCTGACCGCGGCGCTCTCGGGCCTTCAGGCGCGGGGCGAGTTGCCGGATCTGGTGGTCTCGCTGGGCTCGGCCGGTTCGCGCCGGCTGGCGCAGCTGGGCATCTACCAGGTCGCCTCGCTGGAATATCGCGACATGGATGCCTCGGCCCTGGGTTTCGCCAGGGGCGAGACGCCGCTTCTGGGCCTGCCGGTGCGCGTCGAGCTGCCCTTGCGGATCCCCGGCATCGCCGCGGCCAGCCTGGCGACCGGGGCCAGCATCGTCAGCGGCGCCGGCTATGACGCCATCGCCGCCGAGATGGTCGATATGGAAAGCTTCGCGGTGCTGCGCGCCTGCCAGCGCTTCGGCCTGCCGCTGATCGGGCTGCGCGGCATTTCGGACGGGGCCGAGGAACTGGCGCAGCTCTCGGACTGGACGCGCTACCTGCACCTGGTCGATGAGCGCCTGGCCGAGGCCGTGGACCGGCTGGCCGAGGCGCTGGAGCGGGGCGAACTGGCGCTGTAGGTGGTGCCGTCCTTCGCGGCCCCGGCGAGAGGCATGGCGCGCCCGCGTCCAGCCCGTCCGGTGCCCTTGCCGCGTCGCAGGGCGCGCGCCATCGGGGCAAAGCCGGCCTGCGGCAAGATGCGCCGGCCGGTGCCTTGCGGGATGGCGCCATCGCCCAGCACCACCGCGGCGACAAGGGCTGCGGCATCGTCGCCGGCGATCTCGATCATCGCGTGGTTGCGCATCATCGACCCGTCGACCGAAAGCGGGAAGGGCTTGACCAGCCCTCGCCCCCTTTGCCGGCGGCGGGCCAGGCGCCTAGTCGCCGCCGACCAGCACCTGCCCCTCGGGCCAGCGCAGCGTGGTGGTCAGGGTGATGATGCGCTCCTCGCCCGCGCCGATGCTGCCGTTCCAGACCAGCAGCCCGCGCTTGCCCTCGGGGTCGGTCTCGTCGGGGCTGGGATCGGCGGACCAGTCGATGCGCAGGTTTTCCTGGGTCGAGACCGGCACGCGGTCGATCACCCGCAGCGGCCATTCCTCGCCCGTCAGGTTGCGCAGCCGCAGGATCGCGGTTTCCCGCCGCTCCGAGGATTTCGAGATCAGCCCGCGATTGCCCTCGATCTCGTCGGGGATGCGGCGTTCCAGCTTGATGCCGGTCAGCGGGCCGAAGCCCAGCTTCATGTCGTCCCCGGCGGCGGTCAGTTCCAGCGCGCCGCGCCCGACCATGGCGCCGTCGGCATGAAAGGTCGCGTCGCCGGGCAGGATCACCGCCCCGGTGGAGTTCACCGTATCCGCCACCAGATAGGCGGTGTTGTCGCGTCGCGGCACCGCCTCGGCGACGATCTCGGGCGCCAGCTCGTGCGAATCCAGCGGCAGGCGCAGCGCATCGGCGCCGGCACGCATGTCCACCGGCGTCGGATAGTCGTAGACTACGGTCTCGCCCACCATGCCCGCCAGGGCCGAGCCGGCCACGGGCGCCGGCGCGGCTGCCGCGCGTTCCATCGAATCCATGGCCGCTTCGGCCATGGGCGCGGCCGAGCGGCTGTAAAGCTTGGCCTCGGACTCGCCGATGCGGGGGAAGTCCGGCTGCAATTCGCTGGGCGCCGACTGGTCCATCGGCCGGGCGGTGGACAGCACCAGATGCACGCCGCGCCAGTCCTCGCTGGTGTCCTGCCGCACCAGCAAGCCGCGGTCCAGCCGCAGCTTGCCTTCCTTGCGCTGCAGGGACAGGTCGTAGACCGGCTCCCAGCTGGCCGCGTCGGTCAGGCTGGTGATGCGGATGCGGGCGGGCTGGCCCTGGCCCTGCACGGCGATCACCAGCGCGCCGCGATCCGCATCCGGGCCGCGCAGCGCCTCGAGCCGGGCCTCGGCGCGGGCCAGCGCCTCGGCCAGCTCCTCGCGGCCGGCATCGGCGGCCTCGGCTTCCAGCCCGGCGCGGATCGCGGTCTGGCGGGCCTGCAACAGCTGTTCGCCCACCACGCGGGCCAGCGCCGCGATGTCGGCGGTGCCGGCAGCGTCGGATTCGGCCAGCTTCATCAGGAAGTCGATGCTGTCCTCGGCCGCCTCGGCCCGCGCCTTGATCTCGGCCACGCCGGCATCGCGTTCGGCCAGCGCGGCTTTCAGGCGGCGGACCTCATCCTCGGCCGCGCGTAATTCGGGGGATTTCGCCGGGGTTTCCGGCAAGGCGCGTTCCTGCTGGAGGCCGGTCGCGCCGATCACCGCGCCTTCGGCCGCAATGCGCAGGCTGGCGGGGTCGATGCCGGCGGGCATGCCGGGGATCACCAGCTCATGCGCGCCGGCGGGCAGGTCCAGCGCCGCCTCGCGGGTGACGCCGGCACCCCAGGGATAGACGGTGACTTCGGTGACGCGGGCCACGGTCTCGATCCGATCGGCCAGGGCGGGGCCGGCCAGCAGGATGGCGGTGGAAATCAGCAGATGGCGCATCGGGCCCCCCTTGTCATGACCCGGCCAAGGTCCGCGAGGGGGCCCTGAAATGCAAGAGGGCGCCCCCGCGAAACCCGCGGGGGCGCCCTCACATATCCGTATCGGATCAGCCCTTCTTCAGGCAGCGATTGCCCAGAAGCTCGGCGATCTGCACCGCGTTCAGCGCCGCGCCCTTGCGCAGGTTGTCGCTGACGATCCACATGTTCAGGCCGTTTTCCACCGTCACGTCCTGGCGGATGCGGCTGACGAAGGTGGCGAAATCGCCCACGCATTCCACCGGGGTCGAGTAGCCGCCCGGCTCGCGCTTGTCGATGACCAGGATGCCCGGCGCCTCGCGCAGGATGTCGCGGGCCTCGTCCTCGTCCAGGAAATCCTCGAACTCGATGTTCACCGATTCCGAATGGCCGACGAAGACCGGCACGCGCACGCAGGTCGCCGTGACCTTGATCGCCGGATCGACGATCTTCTTGGTCTCGACCACCATCTTCCATTCTTCCTTGGTGTCGCCGCTGTCCAGGAAGACGTCGATCTGCGGGATCACGTTGAAGGCGATCTGCTTTTGGAACTTCTTCGGCTCGACTTCCTGGCCCGGAACATAGACGCCCTTGGTCTGGTTCCACAGCTCGTCCATGCCCTCTTTGCCGGCGCCCGAGACCGATTGGTAGGTCGAGACGACCACGCGCTTGATGCGGGCGCGGTCATGCAGCGGCTTCAGCGCCACCACCATCTGCGCGGTCGAGCAGTTGGGGTTCGCGATGATCATCTTGTTGCGGTAATCCTCGACCGCGTCCGGGTTCACCTCGGGCACGACCAGCGGGATCTCGGGGTCGTAGCGATAGAGCGACGAGTTGTCGATCACCACGCAGCCCTGCGAGGCGGCGATGGGCGCATAGGTCTTGGTCGCGTCCGAGCCGATGGCGAACAGCGCGATGTCGCAGCCGGTGAAGTCGAATCCCTCGATGTCCTTGCATTTCAAGGTCTTGTCGCCATAGCTGACCTCAGTGCCAATGCTCCGGCGCGAAGCCAGAGCGACAACCTCATCAGCAGGAAACTGGCGCTCGGCCAGGATGTTCAGCATTTCACGGCCCACGTTCCCCGTGGCGCCGGCGACAACGACCTTGTAGCCCATTGGGGTCTCCTTCAACAAAGGACGCCGCGATATAGGGGGTATTGCGGCAAAGGGAAAGCGAGATTTCGTCAAAACGCCCGCTGATCTGGCAGGATTTCGGCTTAATGCCGAAGAATCCGGCGATCTGCCAGAATGAGTTCCCGCACCCATTCGGATTCGCCTTTGAAATCATGGGGAACCTGCTCGGCGGTCCGCCGGCCGGAAAGCGAGAGCGAGGCGAAGAAATCGAAGCCGTAAAGCTCCAGCCGCGCCATTTGCGAGCGCGCGATCAGGTCGATCATCATCGCGCCGGTGGTGGGCGGGGCGCCCAGCCGCGCCATCAGCGCCCGGTAATCCGCCAGCGGGTGCAGGTAGAAACCGGGACTGGAGGCGGTGCGCCAGTCCAGCCGCTTGCGCTTGGGCGACATCCACAAAAGGCGCGCGGGCGCGATGCGGGCGCGGTCGGCATCCGAAAGCCGCACCGCCAGCGCCAGCCAGTCGGTGCGGCTGCCGTGGCTTTCGGCCGAGGGCATCGGCGCGCGATTGATGCGGATCACCAGGTCGGCGGCGTCGATCTGCGCGCCGTGCCGGGCCTCGGCCAGCGCGCGGGCATTGCCGACCAGCGCGACACGCTTGCCCGCCAGATCGTCCAGAAGCGCGGATTGCGGCGCCGAGAAACGTTGCAGCGCGCCCTCATCCCGCAGGGTGCGGGCGACCAGGAAGCCGAGCCGGTTCACGACAGCAGCCCGCGATAGACCTCGACCAGGGCGCGGGCCTCGGTCTCGATGGCGTGGTTCGCCGCGACATGGGCGCGGGCCGCCTGCCCCGCCGCCTGCCGCGCGGCATCGTCGTCCAGCCAGCGCGCGACGGCGGCCTGCATGGCGGGCTGGTCCTCGGGCGGGACCAGGCTGCCGGTCACGCCGTCCCGGACCAGTTCCTCGAAGGCGCCGACGCGGGTCGCCACCACGGGAACGCCGCAGGACATGGCCTCGAGCGGGGTCAGGCCGAAGCCCTCCCAGCGTTGCGGCGCGACATACAGGTCCAGCGCGCCATACCATGCCGCCATCCGGTCCACCGGCACCTCGGGCGGGAACAGGATGCGCTGGGACAGGCCCGCCCCGGCCACCTGCGCCTTCAGGTCCGCCAGATAGGCGCGGTGCTTTTCCGTGGCCCGGCCCATGACCAGCGCGGTCACGCCGGGGCGCGAGGGCAGCAGGGCCAGCATCGCCTGCACGAAATCGCCGGTGCCCTTTTGCGCCCGGATGCGGCCGTAGCAGCCGACCAGCACCTGGTCCGGCGGCAGGCCCAGGCTTGCGCGTAGCGCGGCCCTGTCGGCGGGGGGCGCGAAGCCGTCGGTGTCGATGCCGTGGTGGATCACGCGGGCCGGACGCTCCAGGTACGCCGCGCCCCTGGCCGAGGTCGCCACCAGCGCGTCCATCCGCGAGATCAGCCATTTCGTATAGCGGCTGTGCCGACGCTGCGAGGCCGAGGTGAAGAGCAGCCGATAGCGCCGCCGCAGCACATGCCGCAGCACCAGTCCCAGCGCCATCTCCGTGTTGCGCCGGGCGTGCCAGACCCGCCAGCGGTCGCGCGGCAGCAACGCGGCGCGGGCCAGCGGGATATGCGGCAGGCCGGGCGGCAGGCCGGGGCCGGTGGCGACGATGCCGATCATCCCGGCCTGCACCGGGATCAGCCGCACCACGGTCGCCGTCACGCCCGACAGGCGGCGTTTCAGGTTCGGGGCGACCACGTCGATCCGGTCGGCGGGTATCTCAGGCATCGGGGGTCTCGGGCGTCAGGAAATACAGCAGGAACCCCACCGTAAGCGGAATCAGGAAGAACAGGAACAGGGTCGAGTAAGCCTCGGCCGGGGTGCCGTGGGCGCTGGCCCAGCGATAGACCGGGCGCGAGGTGAATTGCAGCACCCCGGCCCCGCCGATCGAGAACAGGTTGAGGAAGGTGACGCCCCGCCCCACCAGGTGCGGGGGCAGGAAGGCGCGGCCATGCGCCATCAGCACGGTATAGGTCGCGCCCGACAGCCCGACCAGCGCCAGCAGCGCCACCGACAGCGCCACGCCCTCGGCCGGAAACAGCCACAGCCCGGCCATGACCGCCACGCCCGCGGCATTGGCGATCAGCGCCAGCCGCCGGATCGAGCCGACCAGCCGCGTCGCCGGCCCGACCAGGAAACTGCCGACCACCATGGCCACGCCCATGGCCAGCGTCGCCCAGCCGATCAGCTGGTCCGAGGCGCCGTGGACCTCGGCCATGTAGGGCCCGGCCCAAAGGCCGCGGATCGCGGCCGAGGCGGCATAGTTCACGGAAAACAGCGGCAGGATGAACCATAGCGGCCGCAGCCGCAGGATCTCGGCCAGCGATCCGCGCGGCGCGGTGGCGGCCAGCCGTTCCGGGTCGCGGGTAAAGGCCAGGATCGCCAGTGCCACCGCCAGCGTGACCCCGGCCAGCGCCCACAGCGTCTCGCGCCAGCCGAAGGCCTCGGTCGCCCAGACCAAGGGCGCGGCGCCCAGGATGTTGCCCATCGAGCCAAAGCCGACCACCGCGCCCGCCAGGGTGCCGAACAGCGCCGCCGGATAGTTGCGGGCAAAGATGTAATAGCTGCCCATCAGCGCCGGCGCGCAGCCGATCCCCATCAGAGCCAGCGCGACATGCAGGTGCCAGGGCGCCTGCGCCAGGGCAAAGACCGCCGCCCCGCCCGCGCCCCCCAGCGCCAGCAGCACGGCCACCGTGCGCCGCGGCCCGGCGCGGTCCAGCGCGCCGCCGATGGGGATCTGCATCAGCGCGAAGGTCAGGAACCACATCCCCGACGAGATCGCCAGATCCTCGGGCCCCGCCCCCAGCTCGGCCTGCAAGACCGGCGACAGCACGGCCAGGAAGGCGCGGTAGAACTGACTGAGCGTATAGGCCAGGATCAGGCTGATGATCCCCGCCGACAGCAATGCGCGCATGAACCGTCCCCCTCCGCTGCACCGGGCCGAGATTTGTCGATTGCCCGGCGGGACGCAATGGCCCCCGCGGGCCGGATCAGGCGGTTTTCGCGGCGCCCTCCAGCCGGGCCGGCGCCTCGCGCACCGGCAGGTGGATCAGCGCGCTGAAGGCGCCGACGCCCACGCCGACCCACCAGACCATGGTGTAGTCGCCATAGATGTCATAGAGCTTGCCGCCCAGCCACACGCCCAGGAACGAGCCGATCTGGTGGCTCAGGAACACGAAGCCGTAAAGCGTGCCCATGTAGCGCAGCCCGTAGATATAGGCGACCAGCCCCGAGGTCAGCGGCACCGTGGCCAGCCACAGCCCGCCCATCACCAGCGAAAAGACGATGACGCTGGTGGGCGTGATCGGCATCAGGATGAAGGCGGCGGCGGCGATGGTGCGCAGGGTATAGATCCCGGCCAGCAGGTATTTCTTGGTATAGCGCTTGCCCAGCCAGCCGGCAAAGATCGAGCCGGCGATATTCGCCAGCCCGATCAGCGAGATCGCGGCCGCCCCCAGCGTCGAGGTGGTGGTGATGCCGATGCTGGCCAGCGTGCCCATGGGGCTGATCGGCCCGCACATCTCGGTCACCATGGCGGGGAAATGCGCGGTGATGAAGGCCAGCTGGTAGCCGCAGGAAAAGAAGCCGGCAAAGATCATCAGATAGGACGGGTCGGTGAAGGCGCGCTTCAGCACCGAGCCCATGCTTTCTTCCAGCTCGCTGCGGCTGGCGGGCTTGCCGCTGCCCAGCATGGGCAGGAAGAACAGGCAGGCCAGCACGATCACGCCGAAGATGACGAAGACGCTCTGCCACGGGTAATGCATCAGCAGCACCTCGGCCAGGGGCGCGCCGAAGACCTGCCCGGCCGAGCCGGCGGCGGTGCCGATCCCCAGCGCCAAGCTGCGGTTCTCGTCGCTGGCGGCCCGGCCGATCACTGCCAGGATGACGCCGAAGCCGGTGCCGGCGATGCCGAAGCCGACCATGACCTCCAGCAGCTGCATGGCCAGCGGGTCGGTCGCATAGGCCGTCAGGATCAGCCCGGCGGAGTAAAGGAAGGCGCCGATGATGACCGACCAGCGGTCGCCCCAGCGCTCGGCCAGCGCGCCGAAGATCGGCTGGCCGATGCCCCAGGCCAGGTTCTGGATGGCGATGGCCATGCTGAACTCGGCCCGCGGCCAGTCGAATTCCTGCGCGATCGGGATCTGGAAGACGCCGAAGCTGGCCCGCAGGGCAAAGTTGATCAGCAGGATGATCGAGCCGCCGATCAGCACCGGCGTGAACAGCGGCGCGCGCATTGCCTTGGTCATGTTGCCCTCCCTCTCGCAGCCTGCAATTCCTGCGCCCGGCCGGGGGCCGCGTCAATGGCGTCGATTGCCTGAATCGGGCGGCGGCGCTAGCCTTGGGTTTCAACGCCATGCGGGGAACTGGATGTATCAGGTGATCGGAACCGGCAAGAGCCGCGCCATGCGCGTGCTGTGGATGCTCGAGGAACTGGGCCAGCCCTATGAACATGTCGCCGTCAACCCGCATAGCGAGGGCGTCAGGCCCTTCAACCCGGCCGGCAAGGTGCCGGTCCTGGTGGTGGACGGCGTGCCCGTCACCGATTCCACCGCGATCCTGACCTATCTGGCCGACAAGCACGGCGCGCTGACCCATCCGGCGGGCACGCTGGACCGGGCGCGCCAGGACAGCCTGACGCAATTCGTGCTGGATGAATTCGACGCCGCGCTGTGGCTGGCGGCGCGCCACAGCTTCGTGCTGCCCGAAGAGATGCGGCTGGCGGCGATCAAGAACACGCTGCGCTGGGAATTCGAGCGCAGCCAGCGCACCCTGGTGCATCGCATCGCCGAGGGGGGCTTCCTGATGGGCGACCGCATGACCGTGCCCGACATCATCCTGGCGCATTGCCTGACCTGGGCGCTGACCGCGCGCTTCCCGATCACCGAACACCGGCTGACCGACTACCTCGAGATGATGCGCGCCCGCCCGGCCTACCTGCGCGCCGCGGCCAGATAGGCGGCGGCGCCGCGCCCGGCCAGCCGCCCGGTGGCCAGGCAGCCGGTCAGCAGGTAGCCGCCGGTCGGCGCCTCCCAGTCCAGCATCTCGCCGGCGGCAAAGACGCCGGGCAGCGCCTTCAGCTCCAGCGCCGCGGTCAGGCTTTCGGCAGCGATCCCCCCGGCCGAGGAAATCGCCCGCTCGATGCCCATCGCGCCCTGGTGCCGCAGGTGCAGCGCCTTGGCGCGCATGGCCAGCCGCTCGGGCTCAAGGGGCAAGGGCCGGCCCCATTCCATCAGCAGCGCCGCGCGCAGCGGATCGCCCAGCACCCGCCGCAGCCGGTTGCCGACCGAGAGCTTCGAGGGCGCGCGCGCAAGGCGCCGCGCCAGTTCCTCGGGCGCGAGATCGGGGGCCAGGTCGACGAAAGCCTCGGCCCCGTCGCGCATCGCGGCCGCGACCTCGTAGATGCCGCCGCCCTCGATGCCTTCGGCCGTCACCACCCATTCGCCGCGGCCGACGCGATCGCCGACATGCAGCGCGACGCCCTTGGCCGCCTGGCCGAAATGCCGCGCCATCGGCGCCGACCAGGCGACGCGAAACCCCATGTTCGCCGGCCGGAACGGCGCCACCACCACGCCGCGCCCGGCAAGCCACGGCACCCAGGCCGCATCCGAGCCGAGCCGGGGCCAGCTTGCCCCACCCAGCGCCAGCACCACGACGCGGGGCCGCAGCAAGGCCACCCCGCCCGGAACCTCGAAGCACCAGTCCTGGCCCTGAAAGCCGGTCCAGCGCCAGCGCGTCCGCAAGGCGACGCCCTGCCCGGCCAGCCGCGCCAGCCAGGCCCGCAGCAATGGCGAGGCCTTCATGCCCACAGGGAACACCCGCCCGGTCGAGCCGGTGAACAGCTCCACCCCCAGCCCGCGTGCCCAGGCCATCACCGCTTCGGGCCCGATTTCTTCGTTCTGCAAATACTCCGGGGGACGCGCGCCCGACCCCGTCGAGGGGTCGGGCGCGCGGGGGGCAGAGCCCCCGTATCGCGTCACGAACATCGCCCAGGGCTCGTCCCTGGTCAGGTTCAGCCCGGATTTTCCCGCCATCAGGAACTTGCGCGCCGGGGTCGGCATGGCCTCGGCCACCATCACCCGCGCGCCCTGCCCGGCCAGCACCTCGGCCGCCATCAGCCCCGCCGGCCCGGCACCGATCACCAGCGCCTCGACCTCTGCCGCCTCGCTCACCGCCCGCCCCGCGGCATCATGCACAGCCGCAACAGCATCCGCTCCATCAGCGCCATGGCCGGCGCGCGCGAGGACGAGCGCAGCACCAGGTCGGTGTCGATCAGCTGGTGGATCGCATCCTCCAGCGCCCGCATGCCCCAGTCCTGCGCCTGACGAATCATCCGGTCGCGGCGCGGGCCGAAGACCGGCGGCCGCAGCCGGGCCAGCCCCGCCCCCGGCCCGCCGGGGTCCGAGGCCGCCGCGTGCAGCGCCCGGAAATGCCGCAACGCCGCGATGCACAGCGTCACCGGCAGGGTTCCCTGTCCCTCGATCCGCCGCATCAGCGCGCCGAATTCGCGGGCGCGGCCCTCGGCCACGCAGTCGATCAGCTCGTCCACCTCGGCCTCGATGGTCGCGGGCGCCAGCGCGGCGATCTCGGCCGGCGTCAGCGGCTCGGCATCGCCATGCTTGTAAAGCCCGATCTTCTCCACCGTCTGCCGGAAATCGCCGGGATCGAGCGCCCGCGACAGCGCCATCAGGTCGCGCATGGCGTCGCGCGGCACCTCGCGCAGGCCGGCATCCTTCAGCCAGCGCCCGACCTCGTCCTCGCCGGGCGGGTCGTCATAGATCGGCGCGGCCACGGCGGCGGGATGCGGCTCGAACAGCTTGCGCAGCGCCGAGGACTTGCTCAATCCGCCCGCCGCGACCACGATCACCGCGTCGCCCGGCTTCCATTCCGCGATGGCCGAGGCGATGGCCGGCGCCGCCGCATCCGGCGCGTCGTCGACCAGCACCACGCGCTGGCCGGGAAAGAACCCCACCGCCTTGACCGCGTCCAACAGCGCCGCCGGATCCTTGCGCAGGTCGGCGCCGGGAATGCGGGTCAGGCGCATCTCTTCCTCGGCCCCCGCCCCGACCAGGGCCTTGACCGCCTCGGCCCGCTTCAGCGCCACGCGCATCGCGTCCTGGCCATGGATCAACAGCGCCGGACGCGTCGGATCGGGCCGCGCCAGGTAGCGTCCGATCTCGGCGCCCTTCAGGATCATGGCACGGCGTCGGGCTGGATGGCCAGCAGCCGCGTCACCACCTGGTCGGCCAGCATCCGCGCCAGCCGCTCATGCGCGTCCTGTTCGGCGGCCATGGTGGCGATGGTGGTGCCGGTGGTGGAATAGGAGGTAAAGCTGCTGACCTGCCCGCGCGTCACCTCGCGGCCGGTGCCGGCCTCGGTCAGGGTGAAATCGGCGGTGCCGTTCAGCGCATAGCGCGTCGTCACCTCGTCGGGGGTGATCGCCTGCGGCACCACGGCGATGCGCAGCCGGTAGTCGAGTAGGAAGCGCGCCTGCGCATCGGGCCCCAGCCGCTCGGCGATGCGGCCGGCAAAGGCGAAGTCGTCGGGCGTGCGCGGATCGGCGGTGCGAACCTGGCCGAACAGCTTGCCCCCCGTCCCCCCCGGCCCGTAGACCGGGGAAAAGCCGCAGCCGGCCAGGGCCAGCGCGCCCAGGATCACCGCCCGCCTAGACCACGACATTGACGATCCGCCCCGGCACCACGATTAGCTTCTTCGGCGCCTGACCTTCCATGAAGCGCTGCACGGTCTCGTCGGCCAGCACGATGGCCTCGATCTGGTCCTTGGGCATGTCCTTGGGCACCTCGATCTCGGCCCGGCGCTTGCCGTTGATCTGGATCGGCAGCACCACGCTGTCGGAAACCAGCATCGCCGGGTCCGCCTTGGGCCAGGCGGCATCGACCACCATGCCCTGCCCGCCGGCCTTGGCCCAGACCTCCTCGGCCAGGTGCGGCACCATCGGCGCCATCAGCTGCGCCAGGATGCGCAGCGCCTCGCGCCGGCTTTCGCCGCCCGCGGCCGACTTGGCCGTCGCGTTCGCCAGCTCATAGATCTTGGCCACGGCCTTGTTGAAGGCAAAGCCCTCGATGGCGCGCGTCACCTCGTCGATGGCGCGATGCGCGGCGCGGGTCAGCTCGGGATCGGCCCCGCCCTCGGGGATCTCGTCGGCCAGCCGCCAGACCCGGGCGAGGAAGCGGTTCGCGGCCTCGGCCCCGGCGGCGGTCCATTCCACGTCGCGCTCGGGCGGGCTGTCGGACAGCATGAACCAGCGCGCGGTATCGGCGCCGAAGCTTTCGACGATGTTCACCGGATCGACGACGTTCTTCTTGGACTTCGACATCTTGGCCGAGGGGATGATTTCGACAACGCCTCGATCTTGATTCCAGGCAGCAAGCACGTCGTTTTCAGCATAGTTCGCAGGTAAAGCGCTTCTAGTTATCCCCACCTTCGATCCCGTTGGAAGAGTAACCAGCACCACGTCCTCGGGCAGGTGATAGACCGGGCGCCCGCGCTCGTCGCGGGTCATGTAGATCTCATGCGTGACCATGCCCTGGGTGAACAGCGCGTCGAAGGGCTCCTTTGCGCCTTCCGGCAGGTGGCCGGTCCGGACCATGGCGCGGGCGAAGAAGCGGGAATAGAGCAGGTGCAGGATCGCGTGTTCGATGCCGCCGATATACTGGTCCACGTTCATCCAGTAGTCGGTCTCGGCCCGGTCGGTCGGCGTGGCCGCGTGTGGCGCGGTGAAGCGGGCGTAATACCAGGACGAATCGACGAAGGTGTCCATGGTATCCGTCTCGCGCCGGGCCGGGCCGCCGCATTTCGGGCAGGTGGTCGCGGCCCAGGTCGGGTGCCGGTTCAGCGGGTTTCCGGGCACGTCGAAGCTGACGTCCTGCGGCAGCAGCACCGGCAGGTTCGCCTTGGCCTCGGGCACGGTGCCGCAGGCGTCGCAATGCACCACCGGGATCGGGCAGCCCCAATAGCGCTGGCGCGAGATGCCCCAGTCGCGCAGGCGGAACTTGGTCACGCCCTCGCCATAGCCGGCGGCCTCGGCGTGCAGGATGGCGGCATCGACCGCGGCCTCGCCGGTCTGGTCGGCCTCGCCGGCGAAGCCGCGCACATAGGTCACGGTCTCGGATTTCAGCGGCACATAGGGCGCCTTGGCCACCAGCGCGTCGGCGGCGGCCAGGTCCATGCCGCGCTCGCCGAAGGTGGCGCGGATCGGCAGGCCGTATTTGGTGGCGAATTCATGGTCGCGCTCGTCATGCGCGGGGCTGCCGAAGATGGCGCCGGTGCCGTAGTCCATCAGCACGAAATTGGCGATCCAGATCGGCAGCTGCCAATCCGGGTCCAGCGGGTGGCACACGGTCAGCCCGGTGTCGAAGCCCATCTTGGGCGCGGTCTCGATGGCTTCCTCGGTGGTGCCGATGCGGCGGCATTCCTCGACGAAAGCCGCGACCTTCGGGTCCGATGCGGCCAGCGACTTGACCAGCGGATGATCCGGCGACAGCGCCACGAAGCTGGCGCCCATCAGCGTGTCGGGCCGGGTGGTGTAGACCTCGATCTGCGGGAAATCCGGCAGATCGACGGTATCAAAGCGGAATTGCAGCCCGCGCGACTTGCCGATCCAGTTGGCCTGCATCAGCCGCACCTTTTCCGGCCAGCCCTCCAGCCCGTCCAGCGCCGACAAGAGCTCGTCCGAGTAATCCGAGATCTTGAAGAACCACTGCGTCAGCTCCTTGCGCTCGACCGTGGCGCCGGATCGCCAGCCCTTGCCGTCGATCACCTGCTCGTTGGCCAGCACCGTCATGTCGACCGGATCCCAGTTCACCTGCGCCGACTTGCGGGTGATGAGTCCGGCCTCCAGCATGTCCAGGAACAGCGCCTGCTGCTGGGCGACATAGGCGTCGTCGCAGGTGGCGAATTCGCGGCTCCAGTCGATGGACAGGCCCAGCGGCTTCAGCTGGCCGCGCATGGTGGCGATATTGCCATAGGTCCAGTCGCGCGGATGGCCGCCCTGCTCCATCGCCGCGTTCTCGGCCGGCATGCCGAAGGCGTCCCAGCCCATCGGGTGCAGCACGGAAAAGCCCTGCGCGCGCTTGAAGCGGGCCACGACGTCGCCCATCGTGTAGTTGCGCACATGGCCCATGTGGATGCGCCCCGAGGGATAGGGGAACATCTCCAGCACGTAATACTTGGGCCGCTCGTCCCGCATGGCGCGGAACGTATCGGCCTGCTCCCACGCCTCTTGCCAGCGCGGTTCGCTGATTGCGGGATCATAGGGCATGGAAACCTCCGGGCGACAGATTGCCCGCAGGGTATTAGCCGCTTGCCCGATGCAGGTCCAGCGGGCTCGGCGGGATCAGAGGTTGCGGTCCTGCACCCGCAGCTGCCGGGCCCGCGTCAGGATCGCATCCTCGACCGCGCGCACGGTATCGGGCGCCACGGCAGCCCCGCCCGCCCCCTGCAACGAGACCTTGAGCGCGCGGGCATCCAGCGCCGGGTCGCTGACCTTGATCGTGGCGCGATAGGACCGCCCGCCGCCCGGCGGGGTGCCGTAGCCGGTGACGATGACGCCGGTGAAGGGGTCGATCGACTGGATCGGCAGGAAGTTCAGCACGTCCAGGCTGGCGTTCCACAGGTATTTGTTGACCGCCACCGTGTCGTTGGGGTTGCGCCGGTCCGAGAACACGTCCCAGATCGTCTCGCGCCGCTCGACGGTCTGCGGCTGGGCCTGGCGATTCCCGCCGCCCGGCATCGAGGTCGCCGATCCGGCCGAGCCTGCCGAACCCAAGCCCGAGCCGCCCCCCGAACAGGCGGCAAGCCCCGCCAGGATCAGCAGGGCGGCGGTCAGCCGTGCGGCGCGTCTGGTCATCTGATGTCCCCCGGATCGTCCTTGCCGCGAGCCATAGCGCAATTCCGCCCCTTGCGACAAGAGAGGCTGCGCCCCTGGCCCGCGATCCCCCGTCCCGGAGGGGATATGGCTCGCGCGCGTAAGGGCGTTCGCGGCGGGGCGGGGGGCGTTGCAACGGGGTGTGGCCCATGTGCATCACAGCAGGTCGGAATCGGGCTAAGCCGATGCGATTCCGTTGCAATGCAGGGGGGAAAGCGCGACACAACTGGCATACCCCAAACCGGCATACCGGGTGGGGCATACGAGAGAGACAAGAGGGAAACATCATGAAAAAGGCTCTTATCGCCTCCACCGCGCTGCTCCTGACCGCGGGCGTGGCCGCCGCCGACGTCACGATCTCGGGCTACGGCCGGACCGGTGTGATCTACTACGAAAACACTGCTGCTCAAGACGCCGCCGGCGTGAACGAAGCGCGCATCGTCAGCCGTCTGCGGATGAACATCGACGCCTCGACCTCGACCGATTCGGGCGTCGACTTCGGTGCCCGCTTCCGCCTTCAGTGGGACCAGGGCGATGCCGGCACCGGCTCGAACCCCGGCAAACTGTGGGTCAGCGCCCAGGGCTTCACCGTTGAGGTCGGCAACGTCGACACCGCCCTCGACTCGAACGGCCTGATCTACGCGACCGAACTCGGCTCCTATGACCGTTCGGTCGGCTTCAGCAGCGTGACCGGCAACTTCTTCGCCTATTCGGCGAAGAGCTATGGCACCGACCAAGCCGATCGCGTGGGCATCCGCGCCCTCTACACCCTGGCCGACGTGGAGCTGCAAGCGTCCTATGTCGATCCCGACCAGTCGGGCGTGAATGAAGCGAACCACGAAGAAGAGTTCTCGCTGTCGGCCGACTACACCTGGAACGACCGTCTGGAACTGTCGGCCGCTGCCGCGTTCAACGGCGAAGGCATCGACGGCAACGACATCTTCTTCCTCGGCGCCCGTTATGCCGTCATGGAAAACGCCCGCATCGGCCTGAACTATGTCAACGCCGAGGACTCGGCGGTGAACGCGGGTCCGGTGTCGGCCACCAACAACTATGGTCAGACCTTCGCCCTCTATGGCGACTACACCCTGGTTGACGGCCGCACCAACATCGAAGCCTACATCGCCAACAACGACGGCGACTGGGCTGCGAAAGAAACCGACAACGCGTTCGGTATCGGCGTGAACTACGACCTGGGCGGTGCCCGTCTGGGTGCGTCGCTCCAGCGCGACTACGAAGAGCGCGTGACCGCCGACATGGGCGTGCGCTTCGAGTTCTGATCCTACGGGATACGGAAAACAGGAAGAGCGGGCCTTGCGCCCGCTCTTTTCTTTTGGAAATCATGCCGCCATGGAACTGGATGACATCAGGCGCCGCATTGCCGCGGCCGAGAAAGCCGCCGGACGCGCGCCTGGCGCGGTCACGCTGATCGCCGTCAGCAAGGTGCAGCCCCCCGACCGGGTCGAGGCGGTGCTGGCGGCCGGCCATCGCGTCTTCGGCGAAAACTACGTGCAGGAGGCGGCGGGGAAATGGCCCCGCTGGCGCGAGCGTTTCCCCGGCATCGAACTGCACATGATCGGCCCCCTGCAGACCAACAAGCTGAAACCCGCGCTGGAGCTTTTCGACGCCATCCACACGCTCGACCGCCCCTCGCTGGCCGAAAAACTGGCGCGGCAGGTGCAGGCGCGCGGGGCCTGCCCGCAGCTTTTCGTGCAGGTGAACACCGGCGCCGAGCCGCAAAAGGCCGGCGTCCTGCCGGACGAGGCCGACGCCTTCATCGCCCGATGCCGCGCGCTGGACCTGGCGATCACCGGGCTGATGTGCATCCCGCCCGAGGATCTGGACCCGGTGCCGCATTTCCGCGCCCTGCGTGATATTGCCGCACAGAACGGGTTGGCGGGGCTGTCGATGGGGATGAGCGCCGATTTCGAAACCGCCATCGCCGAGGGCGCGACCCATGTCCGCATCGGAAGCGCCATCTTTGGCGCGCGCGACTACGGCTGACCGCGGGGCTCCCCGGCCCGTTAAGCCTTTATTAGCAATAAGGATGCGGGGCGGGCGGCGACGGGATAAGGTGCCAATGTGGGTCGCGTGATTCGCTTGGGTTCCCGTAATGTTGTTGATCAGTAGTCTGCTCAGTTTGGTATTCGCCGGCCTTGCCGTGGATGTGACCGGGACCGCCCGCACTCCCGGCGGTGAGCATGACCCCGACGACCCGCCTTTTCCTGAATCATCCGATCGCGACGCGCCCAAGGGGCTGACGGCCGAGGGCAGCGAGGGCTCGGACTGGCTGGCCGGCGGCGATGGCGACGACCTGTTGACCGGCCTTGGCGGCAACGACGACCTGCATGGCGGGCTGGGCAGCGACACGCTGCTGGGCGGCGACGGCACCGACTGGATCTATGGCGACGGCGACTATGGACCGGGCGGCGACGATTCCATCGACGGCGGCGCGGGCGACGACTATCTGGCCGGGCAGGGCGGCAACGACACCGTGCATGGCGGCCCCGGCAACGACACGATCTTCGGTGGCGAGGGGGACGACCTGCTGACCGGGGGCGACGGCGACGACTGGATCTCGGGCAATGCCGGCAACGACACGCTGATCGCCGGCGGCGGCGAGGATGACCTGGACGGCGGCGAGGGCGACGATTTGCTGATCGGCTCGGCCGAGCCCGAGCGGGCCTGGCTGCATGGTGCCGCCGGCCACGACACGCTGCAGCCCGGCCTGGGCGATTTCGCCGAGGGCGGCGAGGGCGAGGATCTGTTCCTGCTGGACGTGCCGGGCGAGGATCTGGACGATCCGGGCGAGACGCTGCCGGTCATCGCCGATTTCGACCGGGATCTGGACCGGATCGAGCTGCGCTATCACGGCGACGGCCCCGATCCCGTGGTCGCGCTGGAGCGCGAGACCGACGGATCGGCGGTGATCCGCGTGGACGGGATGGCGGTGGGCCGGGTGTTGCAGGCCGAAGGGCTGCGGGTTGCCGACATCGCCCTGACGCGGATCGCACCGGGCGGCTGAGCCGCAGAAAACCCTTTCCTTTTCGGCCGATTTTGCCTATACGCCCGCATCCGACCGGGCGATTCCGGCGGATCTCTCCACGGGCCTGTGCTGGACGACATCCCGGCCTGTGCCATAACCCTTTGATCCTGAAAGGAGACCCCGATGTCGATCACCGTCGAGGAAAAGAACCGCGTGATGACCGAATTCGCGACCAAGAAAGGCGACACCGGCTCGCCCGAGGTGCAGGTCGCCATCCTGTCGTCGCGCATCGCCACGCTGACCGAGCATTTCAAGACCCACAAGAAGGACAACCATTCGCGTCGTGGTCTGCTGAAGCTGGTCGCGCAGCGCCGCAAGCTGCTGGACTACCTGAAGCGCAAGGACGAAGCCCGCTATACCGACCTGATCGGCAAGCTGGGCCTGCGCCGCTGACCGGCCGGCCGCGATCCCGCGGCCCTTGGATTGCAGGAAACGCCCGCGGCAAAGGCTGCGGGCGTTTTTCGTTGCGGTGCGGCCGGTCAATTAAAATCCAACGAATTGCTTTCTGGATTCCTAACGGGCGGCCTTTATCCTGTGGCTGTCTTCAAGATGGAGATCGTAAGATGGTAATCAGTTCACTTTTCAAGCCTATTTCCTCTTCTGCCCCAGCCGCCGCCTCGGGGGCCGGTGCGACGCCCTTGCAGGCTGTCTCGAACGCCGTCGATACGCTGGCCGGATCGCTGCTGGGCGTGAAGCCCGCGGATGGCGACGGGGTCCGGTTCGACTTCTCGTCCCAGGCGATGCAGGCTTCTGCCGATGGCGCGGCCCCGGCCGATGAACCACCGGCCCCTGTCGCCGCCGCGGCCGCGAAGCACCCGGCGCCCGAGGCTGCAGTCCCTGCCGCGGCCCAGGCCCCGGCCGGGGGCGCCGATCCGGCGGAGGCGGCAGCGGGGCCTGCCGCCGTGGTGCTGGCCGCGCAGGCTCCGGCCCAGGCGGCGGCCGCGTCTGGCGGGGTTGATGCGGCCACCCCGGACGAGGTTGCGGCCCCAGCCGCAGCCGCGGCCAGAAGCGTGGCCCAGGCCGCCGATCCCGATGCCGAGGCGCTGGCTCGCGCCTGGGCGATCAAGGCCCAGGACAGGGAGGGCGTGCAGACCATGGTCGATCGCGTCGCCGCGCTCAGCACCCGGCCCTGGCCGACCGACGCGGCCGCTGAAAGGACCGAAAAGGCGGTGAAGGTGCTGAAGGCCGATCAGGAAGCCGCCGCGTCCAGAACGCTGGCCGTGGCCTGATCGCCCCATGCGCGGAACAAGGCGGGCGGCTGCCGACCGGGCGCCGCCCGCTTCGATTCGCAGGGGCGGGGCGGATGCCAAGCCACTTTCCATGTGCCTTGATTTCCTGTATGGGGCGTCTCCATCTGTGACGTGACGCCAGGCCCCTGGGCACATGCGAAGGATAGGGGCGGCGGCAATGGGGCCGCCATTTGACACGGGACGCGACCGGAAGGGCCGGCGCGTCGCCAGAGGAAACCAGATGTTTGATGAAGTGAAGAAATCCATCCAGTGGGGCCAGGAAACGCTCACGCTGGAAACGGGCAAGGTTGCCCGCCAGGCCGACGGCTCGGTCATCGCCACCCTGGGCGAGACCAGCGTGATGGCCAACGTCACTTTCGCGAAAGAACCCAAGCCCGGCCAGGACTTCTTTCCCCTGACGGTGCATTACCAGGAAAAATACTATGCCGCCGGCAAGATCCCCGGCGGTTTCTTCAAGCGCGAGGCCCGGCCTTCGGAAAAGGAAACCCTGACCGCGCGCCTGATCGACCGTCCGATCCGCCCGCTGTTCGCCCCCGGCTTCAAGCATGAAGTGCTGGTGATGTGCACGGTGCTGAGCCACGATCTGGTCAACGATCCCGACATCGTCGCCATGATCGCCGCCTCGGCCGCGCTGACGATTTCCGGCGTGCCCTTCATGGGCCCGATCGCCGCCGCCCGCGTCGGCTTCGCCAATGGCGAATACGTCCTGAACCCCGAGGTGCAGGACATGGACCAGCTGCGCGGCAACCCCGAGCAGCGGCTGGACCTGGTGGTCGCCGGCACCCGCGACGCGGTGATGATGGTCGAATCGGAAGCCTATGAGCTGACCGAGGCCGAGATGCTGGGCGCGGTGAAATTCGGCCACGAGGCGATGCAGCCGGTGATCGACCTGATCATCGACCTGGCCGAGGCCGCCGCCAAGGAGCCCTTCCCCTTCGCCTCGCCGGATTACAGCCCGCTTTACGCCCGCGTGAAATCGCTGGGCGAGACCGAGATGCGCGCCGCCTATGCCATCCACGACAAGGGTGAGCGCCGCGACACCATCGAGGCCGTGAAGGTGAAGATCCTCGAAGGGCTGACCGAGGAAGAGCGGCTCGACCCGAACCTGGGCTCGGCGCTGAAGAAGCTGGAATCGGGCATCCTGCGCGGCGGCATCATCGACGGCCGCCCGCGCATCGACGGCCGCGACAACAAGACCGTGCGGCCCATCGACTGCGAAGTGGGCTTCCTGCCGCGCACCCACGGCTCGTCGCTGTTCACCCGCGGCGAGACGCAGGCACTGGTCGTGACCACGCTGGGCACCGGCGACGATGAGCAGATCATCGACGCGCTGCATGGCAATTCCCGCTCGAACTTCCTGCTGCACTACAACTTCCCGCCCTATTCGGTGGGCGAGGTGGGCCGCGTCGGCAGCCCCGGCCGTCGCGAGATCGGCCATGGCAAGCTGGCTTGGCGTGCGCTGCAGGCCGTGCTGCCGGCCGCGACCGACTTCCCCTATACCATCCGCGTGGTTTCCGAGATCACCGAGTCGAACGGCTCGTCCTCGATGGCCTCGGTCTGCGGCGGTTCGCTGTCGATGATGGATGCGGGCGTGCCGCTGAAGGCGCCGGTCGCCGGCGTCGCCATGGGCCTGATCCTGGAAGAGGACGGCCGCTGGGCGGTGCTGACCGACATCCTGGGCGACGAGGACCACCTGGGCGACATGGACTTCAAGGTCGCGGGCACGGAAAACGGCATCACCAGCCTGCAAATGGACATCAAGGTCGCGGGTATCACGCCCGAGATCATGGAGCAGGCGCTGGCCCAGGCCAAGGACGGCCGGCTGCACATCCTGGCCGAGATGTCCAAGGCGCTGTCCGAAGGCCGGCGCGAGTTCAGCGCCCATGCCCCGCGCATCGAGACGATGACCATCCCGACCGACAAGATCCGCGAAGTGATCGGCTCGGGCGGCAAGGTGATCCGCGAGATCGTCGAGACCTCGGGTGCGAAAGTCGACATCAGCGACGACGGCACCATCAAGATCGCCTCGGCCAATGCCGATTCGATCAAGAAGGCCTATGACATGATCTATTCGATCGTGGCCGAGCCGGAAGAGGGCAAGGTCTATGTCGGCAAGGTCGTGAAGCTGGTCGATTTCGGCGCCTTCGTGAACTTCTTCGGCAAGCGCGACGGGCTGGTGCATGTCAGCCAGATCGCCAACAAGCGCCTGAACCACCCCAACGAGGTGCTGAAGGAGGGCCAGGAGGTCAAGGTCAAGCTGCTGGGCTTCGACGACCGCGGCAAGGTGCGCCTGGGCATGAAGATGGTCGACCAGGAGACCGGTGAAGAGATCACCGAGAAGAAAGAGGAATCGGCCGAGGGCTGAGGCTTTCGCCGCGATTCGACTGTTGGAGCCTCGGCAATGCCGGGGCTCCTCCATGTTCGGCGGGACGGGATATCAACGATGCAGACGAATTGGCCGATCTTCGTATTGACATTGGCAGGCGACGAGGCGCGTCGTCAGCCATTGTTGGACCGGCTTGCCGAAAACGGCTTGCAATGGCGCCTGGTCTACGGGGTCGATGGACGGCGGGGCCTGCCGCCGGAATACTTGCCGATGATCGACCGCGACGCCGCTCAGGATCGACTGAAACGGCCGATGACGGATTCGGAATTTGCCTGCGCCTTGTCGCATCGGCGTATTTACGAGATTATCATGGCCGAGGGTCTTGATGGGGCGCTCGTGCTTGAGGATGATGCAATCCTGACGCCGGACTTTCCCGACTTCATTCGTGCGGGGCACCATTTGACCGATACGTTGGCCTTGCTGTATCACTATTCCGGCCGCGCGCTGCCCTGGCAACGCAGGAAAGCCGGTCGGTGGTTGATGTATCGTCCGACGCGACGGGCATCGGGCTGCACCGGCTACACGCTGTCCCGAAACATGGCGCATGAGCTGTTGCAGGCGATGACCCCGGTCAGTTTCGTGTCCGACTGGCCCGTGGACTTGTATGATTCGCGAGCTTGGTTGGTCGCCCCGCGTGTCGTGCATCATGCCCCTCCGGGACAGGGGCTTTCGCATCTAGCCCAGGAGCGAACCGTTGCGGAGATGCAGCGGCCCTGTGAAAAGAGGAATCCGGCCCGTTTCCTTAAGGCAAGTTATTACCGCGGGCTTGTTCGGCGCAGGCTGGCGCGCCGCGTGGACTCCTAGCATGACACCTTCGGATTATATCGCAGGGGCGGGCCTGTCCTTCCGGCCGGTGCCAGAGGCGCTGGCGGACCCGCGGGGCAGGGTGATTGCCCATCTGCGCCGCCCGGACGGTGTCGATCTGGCCTGCACGGCCGATCTCACGCAAGAGATCGCGCTTTACGAAACCCCCCAGGGCGAGCCGCCGCTTTTCGTTTCCTACTATACCACCGATACGCCATATGAGGCGCTTGCCGCCGATCTGCGCGCCTCGCTGGACCGCCACGGCCTGCCCCATCGGATCGAGCCGGTGGCGTCGCGCGGGTCATGGGTCGCCAATACCGGGCTCAAGGCGCGGGTGATCCAGGCGGCCTGGCAAGACAGCGGCCGCCCGGTCTGCTGGATCGACGCGGATGCGGCGATCCTGCGGCCGCCCAGCTTTCTGATGGGCAATCCCTTTGATGTGGCTTTCGTCCGCCGCGCGGGGTGGGAAGATATTTCCTATTTGATTTACCTTAACGCCACCGAGGCGACGGGCAGGATGCTGGCGGAATGGGTGCGGCTTTGCGACCAGCATCCGAATGTCTGGGATCAGGTGCTTTTCAGCCTGGCCTGGTTCCGCACCGCTCGCGAGACGGCGCTGGCGAGCCAATGGTTCAACGGCGGGGTGTCCCGCACTCCCCGGCCCAAGATCCGCGATCTGCGGGACAGGCTGTTCTATTATCCGTTCGGGCGCAAGATCCGGCCCTTCATCGACCAGAAACAGGCATCGCGCCGGCTCAAGGCCTATGTGAACGCCTCGGCCCGGCCGAAGGATGAGATCGGAAGCGACGACCTGAGCGCTGGCTATCGCGCCGCGCTGGCGAACCTTGATTTCAGTTTCGATCCGCAACTGGATGCGATCGTCTCGCGGCGGACATAGGCGAATGGTCAGGCGCAGGAAATCCCGGCTAGAGCGCTTCTTTTCGCTCAATCAGCATCGCAAGCGTTGGGGCGCGCGGCGACATGTCCTGGCCGCCCCCGACCTGGTCGCGATGCGCGAGCGGATCGTCCAGGCGGGCGAGCCGGTGCAGACCCGCGGCTCGGATAAGTCGCTGGAGCGGCACCTGGCGAACCTGCGCTGCGAGTTTTCGGGCCGCCCGGAGCTTTTGCTGCATCACGCCACGCTGATCGTTCTGATCCGTCGCGAGGTGCGGCTGGCCGAAAGTCTCGGCCAATTCACCGCGCTTTGGGCGCAGGAGGCGGAGTTTCTGTGTCGGCACCTGAACCTGCGCTGGCTGATCTCGGCGGCGGATACCTTTGCCGACCATGGCCCTGATCCGCAGGCCCGCGCGGTCGCGATGATGGCCTCGCTTCTGGCCAATACCGTCAAGATCGGTGAATCCGACCGCTATGTCCGCGGTTCGGAGACATCGGCGCCGCTGCCGGAGCGGATCGAAGAACTCCAGACCGAACTGGTTCCGCTTTTCGAGGGGATGTCGGTTTTTACCGTCGGCACCGACGATACGCTGCGCAACATGTATTGGCGGCTGGAGCCCTTCTTCGCCGCCGGTTCTGCGGGGATGATCCTCAAGACGGTCTATGATCGGATGCAGGTCAACGATACGGCTTTTGCCCGGCTCCGGGCGCTGCACCGCCGCGACCGCACCGGTTGGTGGGAGGACGAGACATGAGTGTCCTTGGCTTGTCGGATTGCTTGGTCGCGAGGGGCGAATAGATGCGCCTTCCCGCCTATCTCATCAACCTTGACGGCTCGGACGAGCGGCTTCGTTCAGCCTCCCGGCAGTTGGACGAGGCGGGCGTGCCCTTCGAGCGCGTCCCGGCCTTTGACGGCAGGGCGCTGCGGGTCGAGGAATTTCCCGATTACGATCCCGCTGGGGCGATGGCCTATATGGGCCGGCCTTTGCGCGGGGGCGAGATCGGCTGCTATCTCAGCCATCTCGACTGTGCGCGGCGCTTTCTGGACAGCGGCGCCGAATATGGCCTGGTGTTCGAGGATGACATGCAATTGCAGCCTGGCTTTGCCGAGGGGATGCGCATCCTCATGGGCTGGCTGGACCGGCATGATCGCGACTGGGATCTGATCAATTTCGGCGCCAGACAGCACAAGATCTATACCCCGGTCATGGGGTTCGAGGTTGCGGGTCGGCATCATGAGCTGACCCGCGCCCATTACTTTCCGATGACGGCCACCGCGCTGCTCTGGTCGCGGCAGGGGGCCGAAACCTTTATTCGCACCCATCGGCGCATCACGGCGGGCGTGGACAATCATTTCCGCCACTGGCTGACCCGCAACGACCGGGGGCTGGCGGTCTGGCCGCCTCTGGTCACGACGACCGGCGTGGAAAGCCAGATCGAAGACGGCAAGGGCAAGCGGTCGGCAGGCGGGCGGCACCCGCTTTACGGATTGATCAAGCAACGCCGGCAGATCGTCAACAAGCTGATCGCGTGGCGTCACAAGCGGCGGCTGGCGCGCCGGTAGAAAGGCCGCGGGCGGTGCCGCGGCCTTTGCAGGATCAGGCCGGATCCTTGGCAAAGCGCAGATAGGGCAGCGCCTTGTTCAGCTGGCCGTATTTCGCCTCGGCCGCCGCGTCGTCCAGCGCCAGCGCCACGATCACGTCCTGGCCCGGTTCCCAGTTCGCCGGGGTGGCCAGCGGCACGCCGTCGGTCTTTTGCACCGCGTCCAGCGCGCGGATGATCTCGGCGAAGTTGCGGCCGACCGACATCGGATAGGTCATCGTCAGCCGCACCTTCTTGTCCGGCCCGATGATGAAGACCGTGCGCACCGTGGCCGAATGCTGCGGCGTGCGGCCCTCGGTCGGCAGGTAATAGTCGGCCGGCAGCATGTCATAGGCCTTGGCCACCGTCAGTTCGGTGTCGTCGATGATGGCGAAATTCGCCGGGACGCCTGCGACCTTCTCGATGTCGGCCTTCCATTTGCCGTGGTCCTCGGCCGAATCGACCGAGACGCCCAGAACCTTGGTGCCGCGCTTCTCGAACTCGGGCACCAGCTGCGCCACCACGCCGAATTCCGTGGTGCAGACCGGGGTGAAATCGCGCGGATGCGAGAAAAGAACCGCATAGCTGTCACCGATCCAGTCGTGGAAACTGATCTGGCCCTCGGTCGAATTGGCGGTGAAATCCGGGGCGGTGTCGTTGATGCGCAGGGACATTGCAGATCCTTTCGGTTGGCCTTCGGCGACAAGATAGGCATCTGCGGCGGATTGTCCAACTCGATCTGTTCAGTCGTGATAATTCGCAGGGCCGCTGCGGCTTGCAGCCCGGTCTTGCGGGTGCCAGTCTGCGGGCCAATCGCAGATCAAGGGAGGCTCTCATGAGCGGACTTGCCGACAAGCGGAAATTCTACATAGGCGGCGAATGGGTTGCGCCGCGCGCGCCCAACGACCTGGAGGTGATCGACCCCTCGACCGAGGAGGCGGTGGCGGTGATCAGCCTGGGCGGCCAGGCCGACACCGATGCGGCGGTGGCCGCGGCCAAGACGGCCTTCCCGGCCTGGGCGGCGACGCCCCCGGCCCAGCGACTGGCCCATGTCGAGAAGATCCTGGAAATCTACAAGCGCCGCGCGCCCGACATGGCCGCCGCCATCAGTGCCGAGATGGGCGCGCCGCAGGACATGTCGCTGAACGACCAGGCCGCGGCGGGCAGCTATCACATCGAGACCTTCATCGAGGCGTTCCGGGATTTCGAGTTCATCCGGCCGCTGCGCCCCGACACGCCGACCAGCATGGTGGCATGGGAGCCGGTCGGCGTGGTCGGGCTGATCACGCCCTGGAACTGGCCGATGAACCAGGTCACGCTGAAGGTGATCCCGGCGCTGCTGGCCGGCGATACCGTGGTGCTGAAGCCCAGCGAGATCGCGCCGCTGTCCTCGGTCGTCTTTACCGAGATCGTGGACGAGGCCGGGCTGCCGCCGGGGGTCTACAACATGGTGAACGGCGACGGTGCGGGCGTGGGCTCGCAGCTTTCGGTGCATCCCGACGTGGACATGATCAGCTTTACCGGCTCGACCCGCGCCGGCATCGCCATCACCAAGGCGGCTGCCGATACGCTGAAGAAGGTGGCGCTGGAGCTGGGCGGCAAGGGCGCCAACCTGGTCTTTGCCGATGCCGACGACAAGGCGGTGACGCGCGGGGCGCGGCATTGCTTCTACAACAGCGGCCAGTCCTGCAACGCGCCGACGCGGATGCTGGTCGAGCGGTCCTTTTACGAAACCGCGGTCGAGCAGGCCCGCAAGGTGGCCGAGGAGACCGCGGTGGCGACGGCCCACCAGCCGGGGCGCCATATCGGCCCCGTGGTCAGCAAGCAGCAATGGGACAAGATCCAGGACCTGATCCAGAAGGGCATCGACGAGGGCGCGCGCCTGGTCGCGGGCGGCCCCGGCCTGCCCGAGGGCGTCAATCGCGGCTATTTCGTGCGCCCGACGGTCTTTGCCGATGTGACCAACGACATGACCATCGCCCGGCAGGAGATCTTTGGCCCGGTGCTGTCGATCATCCCCTTCGACAGCGAGGAAGAGGCGGTCGCGATCGCCAACGACACGATCTATGGCCTGACCAACTATGTGCAGACCAGCGACGGCGCACGGCGCAACCGGCTGGCGCGGCAGCTGCGCGCCGGTATGGTCGAGATGAACGGGCAGGGCCGGGGCAGGGGCTCGGCCTTCGGCGGCGTCAAGGCCTCGGGCCGGGCGCGCGAGGGCGGCGTCTGGGGGCTGGAGGAGTTCATGGACAGCAAGCAGATCAGCGGCTGGGATCCCGATGCCTGACGTGCGGGGCCGCTTGGCGGGCGGCCCTTTTCCTTGCGGGGCCGTGCCGCTAGCATCCGCGCCGCGCAAGTCGAGGGGGCGCGACAGATGAAGACCATCCTGATCACCGGCGGCGGCAGCGGCATCGGCCGGCTGACCGCGCGGCGGTTTCTTGACGCCGGCTGGCGCGTCGGGCTGATCGGCCGGCGCGAGGCGGCGCTGGCCGAGACCGCGGACGGCCATCCGCAGGCGCTGGTCCTGCCCTGCGACGTGACGGTGCCCGAGGCGGTCGATGCCGCCTTTGCCCGCGCGGTGGCGCAATGGGGACGGCTGGACGTGCTGTTCAACAATGCCGGCGCCATCTTGATCTCGCGGCTGATCGACGAGATTTCCTGGGAGGAGTGGCAGGGCGTGGCGCGGGTGAACATCGACGGCATGTTCCTGTGCGCCCGCGCCGCTTTCCGGCAGATGCGGCGTCAGCAGCCGATGGGCGGGCGGATCATCAACAACGGCTCGATCGCGGCCGAGGCGCCGCGCCCCGGCTCGGTGCCCTATACGGTCTCGAAACACGCGGTGACGGGGCTGACGCGGACGCTGGCGCTGGACGGGCGGCCGTTCGGCATCGCCTGCGGCCAGATCGACGCCGGCAATGCCGCGACCGAGATGATCGCCGCCGTGGCGACGCAGGGCGCGCCGCAGGCCGACGGCTCGATCCGGCCCGAGCCGGTGATGGACGCCGCGAACGTGGCCGAGGCGGTGCTGCACATGGCCAGCCTGCCCGAGGGCGCCAATGTGCTGCACATGACGGTGATGGCGACGAACATGCCCTTTGTCGGGCGCGGCTGAACGGGCCCGGACAAGCGAAAGGATCAGGGATGAAACTGCTGCGCTATGGCCCGCCGGGCCGGGAAAAGCCGGGGCTTCTGGACGCCGAGGGCCGCATCCGCGACCTCTCGGCCCATGTCGCCGACATCGCCGGCGCGGTGCTGGGGCCCGAGGGGCTGGCCGGGATCGCGGCGCTGGACCTGGACGGGCTGCCCATCGTCTCGGGCCAGCCGCGGCTGGGGCCCTGCGTGGGCCAGGTGCCGAAATTCGTCGCCATCGGGCTGAACTATGCCGACCACGCCGCCGAGGCCGGGCTGCCGGTGCCGGCCGAGCCGGTGGTGTTCAACAAATGGACCAGCTGCATCATCGGCCCGGACGACGACGTGGTGATCCCGCCCGGCGCGCAGAAGACCGATTGGGAGGTCGAACTGGGCGTGGTCATCGGTTCGCGCGCGAGCCATGTTTCCGAGACGGCGGCGCTGGACCATGTCGCCGGCTATTGCGTGGTCAACGACGTGAGCGAGCGCGAATGGCAGGCCGAGCGCGGCGGCACCTGGGACAAGGGCAAGGGCTTCGACACCTTCGGCCCGATCGGCCCCTGGCTGGTGACGCGCGACGAGGTGCCCGACCCGCAGGCGCTGGAGCTGTGGCTGGAGGTGGACGGGCTGCGCCGCCAGCAGGGCTCGACCGCGACGATGATCTTCGGCGTGGCCGAGATCGTCGCCTATTGCTCGCGGCTGATGACGTTGATGCCGGGGGATGTGATCACGACGGGCACGCCGCCGGGAGTCGGCATGGGCGCGACGCCGCCGGTGTTCTTGCGCGGGGGCGAGATCATGCGGCTGGGCATCGAGGGCCTGGGCGAGCAGCGCCAGAGGGTGCGCTGCCGCGATTGACGGCTGCGGGTGGGCGAGTATTTCGGAAACGGTGAAGCGGAGAGGCTGCGCGGAAGCCGGCAAGGCAGCGGCCGGCGGCGCGGTCGCAATGGGTATTTGGAGAACGAAGAAGGCCGTCAGCTTTCGGCGGCCAGGGTTTCCGCCAGCGTGTCGGTCTTGGTGAAATAGTCGGGCGACAGCCGCAGCACGCCGGGCAGGTCCAGCAGCACGCGGCGCAGGTGCTGGCGGATGGCGGCCTCGGCCCGGTCGGGGTCGCGGGCGGCGATGGCCTCGGCCACGGCGCGGTGCTGGGCCAGCATGGTGTCCTTGGGCGTCATCGCCGTCAGCAGGTGGCGGGCGCGGTCGAGATGCATCTTCATCTGCTGCAGGTGGCTCCAGACCCTTGCCTTGCCGGCGATCGCGGCCAGGGTGGCGTGGAATTCCTCGTCCAGCTGGGCCAGCGCGGTGGGGTCGGCCTCGGCCTCTTGCCGGGCGATCTGGGCGAACAGGGCCTCGCAATCCTGGGGCGGGGCGCAGGCGGCGGCCAGGCGGACGGTGTCGGCCTCGACCGATTCGCGGATGAAGCGCGTACACAGCACCCATTCCATGTCGATGCGGGTGACGAAGGTGCCGCGCTGCGGCCGCACCTCGAGCAGGCCCTCGCCGGCGAGGCGGATGAAGGCCTCGCGCACCGGCTGCCGCGACAGGGCGCATTGGTCGGCGATCTCCTGTTCGGAGAGGCGCGTGCCGGGCGGCAGCTCGCCGCGGATGATGCGCTGGCGCAGGCGGGCGTGCAATTGCGCCGCGAAGGGCGGCGGGCCCCCGGTGGCGGAAAGGGTTTCGGTCGATGCGGGGTCCATGAATCCTCCCTGGAACCCGCATTAGTTCGGGACCGGACCTTGCGTCAACCTTTGGGGCTGCGGTGAAAGCTCATCACCGTGGTCTGGCGGTAGAGCTGCCCCGCCTCCAGCCGCGCCGAGGGATAGCCGGCATGGTTGGGCGCGTCCGGCCAGAGCTGCGATTCCAGCGCGATGCCGGCATGGCGGCCATAGGGCCGGCCGCCAAGGCCGGGCGCGCCGGGCGCCAGGTGTTCGCCGGCATAGACTTGCAGCCCCGGCTCGGTCGAGCGCAGGGTCATCATCAGCCCGTCCGCCTGCAGCACCGCCGCCTTGCGCGGCACGATGCGGCGCCGGTCCGAAAGGCAGAGGTTGTGGTCGATGCGCGGCCCCTTGAGCCGCTCGGCCAGGGTGACGGGATTGCGGAAATCCAGATGCGTGCCCTGGACCGCCGCGGGCGCGCCCAGCGGGATCATGTCCTCGTCCACCGGCAGGTAGGTTTCGGCCGGGACGGTCAGCCGGTGGCCGGCCACGGTATCGGTGCCATCCAGGTTGAAATAGCTGTGCTGGGCGAAGTTGCAGAAGGTGGTGTCGTCCGAGGTGGCCAGGATGGTCAGCATCAGGACCGGGCCGGGCAGGATGGACCAGGTCGCGCGGATCAGCATGGCGCCGGGAAAGCCCATGTGGCCCGCGGGCAGGTGATCGGCCAGCGCCACCGAGCTTTCGTCCCAGTCGGCCAGCATCCAGTTGCGCGTGCCGCAGCCGTCGTGGCCGCCGTGCAGCATGTGGCGGCCGTCCTGGTTGCGGTCCAGTTGCAGCCTTTGCCCGTCCAGCGCCGCGCGGCCATGGGCGATGCGGTTGGCATAGCGCCCGATCACCGCGCCGAAATAGCGCCCCTCGTCCAGATAGGGTGCAAGCCGCGGAAAGCCCAGTACCAGCGGATGCCCGATCCCGGCCAGCCGCAGATCCTGGAGCGAGGCCCCCAGCGTGATGACCGAGGCCGTCAGCCCATGGCCCGAGATCGTCGCCTGCATCACCGGCCGGCCGTCCGGCAGCAGGCCGAATGTGCGTGGCATCATGCCCGGACCCGCGGTTCCGGCCGGCCCTGGGCGTCGGGGTCCAGCAGCCAGGTCCGGCCGTCCTGCGGCCCGTGCCGGCCCTCGGCGGCGCTGGTCACGATCAGCTGCGCAAGGCCGGGGCCGCCGAAGGCCGGGCAGCTGGGCTGGCTGGCGGGCAGGGACAGGCGGCGCAGCAGGCGGCCGTCCGGCGCATGGCAGACGACCGCGCCGCTGCCCCAGCGCGCGTTCCAGAACCGCCCCTGCGCGTCGGTGACGGCGCCGTCGGGGAACTGGTCGGTCCTGGCCAGGTCCAGGAAGACGCGGGCCTCGGCGCAGGGCCAGCCGCGCGCGTCCAGGTCTTGCGACCAGACGGTCTGGGCGGCGGTGTCGGCGAAATAGGCCAGGCGACCGTCGGGAGAAAAGCAGATCGCATTCGGGATGGACATGTTCCCCCGCAGCAGGCGCAACTCTCCGTCAAGATAGCGATAAATCGCCCCCTTTCCAGCCCTTCCGTCGCGTTCCATCGTGCCGATCCAGAAACCGCCGAAAGCATCGGCCCGCCCGTCGTTCGAGCGGTTGCCGGGCCGGTCGGCTTCCAGCGCGGCCAGCCGTTCCTGGCGGCCGTCGCGCAGGTCGAAGCGGATCAGCCCGGTTTCGCTGGCGATCAGCAGGCGGTCGCGGTCGATCCAGCCCGCGGCCGAGACCATCTCGTCGAATCGCCATTCCAGCTCGGTCCCGTCGTCCAGCCGCGACAAAAGCCGGCGGCCGAGGATGTCGAACCAGAAGGGCTGGGCGCGTTCGGGATGCCAGAAGGCGCCTTCGCCCAGTTCGCAGATGCGGGGGTCGAAGACCCGCGCGTTCATGCGCAGGCCCGCAGCGCCGCCACGATGTCGCGCGCGCGGGCCGCAACCGTCTCGGGTCCGTCGCCGGGGCGATAGAGCGCGCTGCCGATGCCGAAGCCCTGCGCCCCGGCATCCAGCCATTCGGCGAAATTCGCCGGGCCGGCGCCGCCCACGGCATAGACCGGCATGTCGCGCGGCAGCACCGCGCGCAGCGCCCTGAGCGTGCCGGTGCCGGCCTGGTCGGCGGGAAACAGCTTCAGCCCGGTCGCGCCCGCGGCGATGGCGGCGAAGCATTCGGTGGCGGTGAAGACGCCGGGCCAGGATTGCAGGCCGCGCGCCCGCGTCGCGCCGATCACCGCCGGATCGGCATTGGGCGAGACGATCATCCGCCCGCCGGCATCGGCCACCTGCGCGACCTCATCCACCGTCAGCACGGTTCCGGCGCCGATGGTCGCCTGCCCGGCCAGCCCCCCTGTCATCCGCCGGATGCTTTCCAGCGGGTCGGGCGAGTTCAGCGGCACCTCGATGCGGTCGATGCCGGCATCGACCAGGGCGCGGGCGACGGGCAGGGCCTCGGCCGGGGTCAGGCCGCGCAGGATGGCGATGATGGGCAGGGTCATGTGTCCTCCGGCAAATCGAGGCTGGCGGCGGCAAGGCCGGCCAGGACCAGCGCCGTGCCGTCCTTGTGGCATGCCTGCGCGCCGGCCGCCAGCAGCAGGGTTTCGTAAAGCCGCGCCAGGTCGGGCGCGCCGATGATCGCGGTCGGGCCGTCCTGCCAGAAGTCGCGCGCCGCGGCCAGTTCGGCGCCGATCAGCAGGCCCGAAAGGCGGCCCGCCGCCCGTTCCGGCGCCAGCCCCTGCAGCAGGGCGGCGGCGCGCAGGGGAAACAGCCCGGATTGCGCGGCATGGGGATCGGCCAGCGCCTCGGCCCCGGCTTCGGCAAGGGCCGCGGGATCGGGGCGGGCCGCGCCGATGGTCAGCCGCAGCACCGACTGGCCGACAAGCAGCGAAAAGACCTCGCCGGTCATGAAGCTGCGGAAACGCTCGACCCGGCCCTGCGACAGGCGGACCCATTTGCTATGCGTGCCGGGCAGGCAGAGCGCGCCGTCGAAACCGGGGTTCTCGGCCAGGAAACCGGCGATCTGTGTTTCCTCGCCGCGCATGACGTCGGGGGGCTCGGCCTGCGACAGGCCGGGCAGGATGCGGACATCCAGCCGCGGGTCGTGGGCGGGGGCGCGGATGGCGCGGCGCGGGTC
>NZ_JRKO01000048.1 GCF_000763885.1 Paracoccus versutus
GCCGTTGCAAAGGTGGTAAAACAGCTCCAGCGTTACAAGAAAAAGCGCAATACGCCCAGGCACGGACAGCAGCAGCGCCTGCGCGCTTCCGAACGCATCCTGGCCCGAGGCGCCGGCCATCAGCCAGGCTGCGAGGCCGAAGGCGCCGAGGCTCAGCGCCACGCCCGAAAGCCGGTGCCCGAACGACAGGACGGAGGTCAGCTGTGGCCGGTAGTTCTGCATGTTGGGTGATTTTGGACGGCGGTGAGACATGGCGCTTCCTTCGTGTCAGCCTTGCCGCTCGATCATTTTCTTCTTGATCTCGGCGATGCTGGTGGGGGCGCTGCCCTCGGTCTCGGCGCGGCTGATGCCGGATGTGGTGGCCGAGCTGCAGCGCGTCGCGCCGCATCTGTGGCTGAGCGTCGCCGACGGCGGCCACGGGTATCTGACCACGCTGCTGCGCGCGGGCGACCTCGACGTGGTGATCGGCGGGCTGGGCGCCCCCGAAACCATGCAGGAGCTGAGCCTCACCCAGCTTCACCTCGAGGATGTGGCGGTGGTGGTGCGCCCCGGGCATCCGATCCTCTCCGACCCCGGGCCTGACAGCGACGGCCCCGCTCTGCGCCGCATCGCCGAATATCCGGTGCTCTACCCGCCACGGGCCGCAGCGATCCATCCGCTGGTCGAGCGGCTGCTGCTGTCCCGCGGCATCGCGCCGCCGCCGCGGCGGATCGAGACCGTCTCGGGCGCCTTCGGTCGCGTCCATGTGCGGCAGAGCGATGCGGTGTGGTTCATCTCGGCCGGGGTGGTCGCGCGCGAGATCGCCGGCGGGCGGCTGGTGCGACTGCCGCTGGACACCGAGCTGACCAAGGGCCCGGTGGGGCTGATGACCCGCGCCGGCCAGCCCGAAATCAGCGCGCAGCTGCTGTTCCGGCAGGCGGTGATGCGGGTGGTGGCGCTGGGGTTCGTTCCCCCGGGCTAGGGCCCCGATCACGGCCAATCCGCGAAGGAGGTTGTGGCGGGGCGCGAGGCCGTGCTGTGGTTGCGGACCTGCTGGCGATAGGCCGAGGGCGACAGCCCGCTGTTGCGCTTGAAGAAATGGCTGAACTCGGCGCTGTCGTGAAAGCCCAGCAGATGCGCGATCTGCTGGACCGAGCGGCCCGAGCGCTCCAGCCAGTCCGCCGCCTCGCGCATCATCCGCCGGTGGACCAGTTGCAGCGGCGAGCGTTGCAGGTTGCGCCGGCAGATGCGGTGCAGGCGTTCATAGCTGACCCCCAGCAGTCCGGCATAGTTGCGGACCCCCAGCCGACTGCGGAAATGCAGCTCGACCAGCCGCCGGAACGCCTGCAGCACGTGGATTTCGTTGCCACGGCCGACCAGCCCGGGCTGGATGTCGCTGCCGCGCCAGATGTCCAGCAGAATCAGCCGCAGGCAGGCCAGCACAGCCATCTGCGCCCCGACAGCGCCGCGCGACAGCTCGTCCCCGATCCGTTCGGCCAGCAGGAACGGGTCGGGGGCGGTTGTCTCCGACAGGCCCGGCGCGATCAGCAGCTGCGTGCCGATGGGGACGAGAAACTCGGATTCCGCCCGCACCCCCACCGCCGCGGCCCACATCGAGGGCGCCATCCCCAGCAGCCAGCCGCCGCAGCCGGGGCCAAGCTGCAACAGCAGCGATTCCCCGGGCGGCAGGATCGCGGCGGCGGGCCCCTCGATCTGGCGGGCGGACTCGGCCGCCTCGATGCCGATTTCGCCGTGGTCCAGCAGCAACAGATGGGTGAAGGGCGCGTAGCTGCCGCGCCCCGGCCGAATCGCCGTGCGGCGCAGTGCCGCAGGCAGCGGTTCGGCCCGGACCAGCTGGTCCAGCCGGGCGGAAGCGGGGTTTTGGGGCGCAATCATGCCAGAAACTCACAATTAACTGCCATGAAACGACATTACGCGACGCCGGGCAACCCTGTAGCGTTGATGGGTCGGCACAGGCCGGACGCAATCACCCGGCGACAGGAGGGCGCAGATGACAGGATCGACGCAGACCCGCGCCCGGCCGGGGACGGGCGCCGCCATCGCCACGGCGGCCGAGTTCCAGCGCCTGGACCCCGCGACCGGGCTGGTCGCCTCGACCGCGCCCGCCTGCCGCCGGCGCGAGGCGGTGCTGGCCGCCAGCCGCGCCGCGCGCGCCCATGTCGACTGGTCCCGCACCCCGCCCGCCCGCCGGCGCGAGATCCTGACCCGCGCCGCCGAGCTGGTCGCGGCCTATGAGCCACGGCTTGCCGCCGCGATGCAGGCAGAGATCGGGGCGACGCCGCTGTGGGTACGGTTCAACCTGGATATCGGGCGCCAGCATCTGGAAAACGCCGCCGCGATGGTGACGCAGGCCAGCGGCACGGTGCAGCGCGATCCCCAGGGGCTGAGCTTCGCCTTTCGCGAACCGGTCGGCGTCTGCCTGGCGATGGCGCCGTGGAATGCGCCCTTCGTGCTGGGGATGCGGGCGGTCGCGACGGCGCTGGCCTGCGGCAACAGCGTGGTGCTGAAAGCCTCGGAGATCTGCCCGCAGACCCATCTGCTGATCGGGCGCATCCTTGCCGATGCGGGGCTTCCCGAGGGGGTGCTGAACATCGTCACCCATGCCCCCGAACACGCGCAGGAGGTGGTCGAGGCGCTGATCGCCCACCCGGCGGTGCGGCGCATCAACTTCACCGGCTCGACCCGCGTCGGGCGGCTGGTCGCCGAAATCGCCGCCCGGCATCTGAAACGCTGCCTGCTGGAACTGGGCGGCAAGGCGCCGCTGATCGTGCTGGAGGATGCGGACCTTCAGGCGGCGGCGGATGCCGCTGCCTGGGGCGCCTTCTTCAACCAGGGGCAGATCTGCATGGCCACCGACCGGATCGTGGTTCTGGACAGCGTGGCCGAGGATTTCATCGCGCTGCTGTCGGACCGCGCCCGGCGGCTGCGGGCGGGCGACCCGCGGCAGGAGAGTTGCGCGCTGGGGCCGCTGGTCAGCGGCAATGTCGCCGCGCGGCTGGCCGAGCTGCTGCGCGACGCGCAGGAACGCGGCGCGGTGCTGCGGGCGGGCGGGCCACCGCGCGGCAGCTTCATGGACGCCACCGTGGTGGACGGAGTGGCGCCGGGCATGGCGCTTTACGCCGAGGAATGTTTCGGCCCGATCGCCGGCATCTGCCGCGCCGCAACCGAGGCAGAGGCGATCGGCATCGCCAACGATACGCAATACGGGCTGTCGGCCGCGATCTTCAGCCGCGACACCGGGCGCGCGCTGCGGCTGGCACGGCAGCTGGAAACCGGCATCTGCCATATTAACGGCCCGACCCTGAACGACCGCCCAGACCAGCCCATCGGGGGCGTTAAGGACAGCGGCTACGGCCGGTTCGGCGGCGCCTCGGTGCTGGATGAGTTCACCGAACTGCGCTGGGTCACCCTGGCCGATGCCCCGTGCAGCTATCCGTTTCTGCAACAGCCGGCCAGCGAAGGACCCGACAGATGATGCTTTTCGGAAAGACGGTCGCCATCACCGGCGTGGCCAGCGGCATCGGCCGGCGCACGGCGGAACTGGCGACGCAGATGGGGGCCGATGTCATCGGCATCGACCGCAACCCGCCCGCGCAGGAAACCGGTGCGTTCCTGCAGGGAGACCTGTCCTCGGCCCAGGGCGTGCAGGCGCTGGCGCAGGCGCTGCCCGACGGCATCGACGCGCTGCTGAACATCGCGGGCGTGTCGGGCAATACCGGCGCGGCGCCGACGCTGGCCATCAATTTCTATGGGCTGCGGGCGCTGTCCCTGGCGCTGGCGCCGCGGATGCGGCCGGGCGGCGCCATCGTCAGCGTCGCCTCGATCGCGGGCTATGGCTGGCGGGGCAATCTTGACCGCGCCCGGGCGCTGGTCGGGGCGCAAGGCTTCCCCGACACCGCCCGGCTGGCCGCCGATCTGGGCGTCCCCGACGAGGCCGGCTATCCGGTCTCGAAAGAGGCGCTGATCCTGTGGACGCAGATGGCGGCTTTTCAGCCCGCCTTCCGCGACCGCGGCATCCGGGTGAACAGCGTGTCCCCCGGCCCGGTCGAGACCCCGATCCTGACCCAGTTCCGCGAGGTGCTGGGCGAGGCGCGGGTCAATAGCGACGTGACCCGAGTCGGCCGCGCCGGCACCCCGGGCGACATCGCGCCGGTGGTGCTGTTTCTGGCCTCGGACGGGGCGCGCTGGATCAACGGCGCCAATATCGCGGCGGATGGCGGGCTGGAAGCCTCGATCAACGCCGAAACCATGGGCTTCTGAACAGGACATGCAGATGGATACCCAGCTTCTGATCAACGGCGAACA
Source organism: Paracoccus versutus (assembly GCF_000763885.1). Lineage (GTDB taxonomy): Bacteria > Pseudomonadota > Alphaproteobacteria > Rhodobacterales > Rhodobacteraceae > Paracoccus > Paracoccus versutus. The sequence goes on from NZ_JRKO01000048.1 coordinate 4,306, forward strand.
CCGCGCGGCCGCGGACGGGCGCAGCTATGACCGGCGCGACCCGGTGACCGGGGCCGTCGCCTCGACCGCCGCCGCGGCGGGGGATGCCGATGCGCTGGCGGCGGTCGCCGCCGCCCATGCCGCCTTTCCCGACTGGTCGCGCACGTCGCCCCAGGACCGCCGCGCCCTGCTGCTGAAGGCCGCCGCGGCGATGGAGGCGCGGATGGACGACTTCATCGCCGCCGCCATGGCCGAAACCGGCGCCACCGGCCCCTGGATCGGCTTCAACGTGACGCTGGCCGCCGGCATCCTGCGCGAGGCCGCCAGCATCGTCACCCAGGCGGGGGGCGAGATCATCCCCTCGAACAAGCCCGGCTGCCTGTCGATGGCGGTGGCGCGCCCGCACGGGGTGTGCCTGGGCATTGCGCCGTGGAACGCGCCGGTGATCCTGGGCACCCGCGCGGTGGCGGTGCCGGTGGCGCTGGGCAATACCGCGGTGCTGAAATCCTCGGAAATGTGCCCGGAAACCCACCGGCTGATCGGGCAATGTTTCGTCGATGCCGGGTTCCCGCCGGGCGTGGTCAACGTGATCTCGAACGCGCCCGAGGATGCCGGCGCCATCGTCGAGACGTTGATCCGCGCGCCCGAGGTGCGGCACGTGAACTTCACCGGCTCGACCCGCGTGGGGCGGATCATCGGGCGGCTGGCGGGCGAGAACCTCAAGCCCGCGCTACTGGAACTGGGCGGCAAGGCGCCCTTCGTGGTGCTGGAGGATGCCGACATCGACGCGGCGGTGAATGCCGCGATCTTCGGCTGCTACATGAACCAGGGCCAGATCTGCATGTCGACCGAGCGGATGATCGTGGTCGACAGCGTGGCCGACGAATTCGCCCGCAAGTTCGCGGAACGCGCGGCGGCGCTGCCGGCCGGCGATCCGCGCGGGCAGGTGGTGCTGGGGGCGCTGTGCCTGCCCGGCGCCGCCGACCGGATGGAAGAACTGATCGCCGACGCCACCGCCAAGGGCGGCCGGGTGCTGGCCGGCGGCAGCCGCGACGGCGCCGTGGTCGCCGCGACGGTGATCGACGGGGTGACGCCGGAGATGCGCATCCATTCCGAGGAAAGCTTCGGCCCGGTCAAGCCCATCATCCGCGTGCGCGACGAGGCCGAGGCGCTGCGTGTCGCCAACGACAGCGACTATGGCCTGTCCTCGGCAGTGTTCAGCCGCGACATCAGCCGCGCCATGGGTTTTGCCGAGCGGCTGGAAACCGGCATCTGCCACATCAACGGCCCCACCGTGAACGACGAGCCGCAGGCCCCGTTCGGCGGGGTCAAGGCCTCCGGGTATGGCCGTTTCGGCGGCCGGGCCGGCATCGCCGAGTTCACCCAGCTGCGCTGGGTCACCATCGAGGACCCCGCCCAGCCTTATCCGTTCTGATCGCCCCCAAGCGCGGCCCGCGCACCCGGGCCGCCGCCCCATCCGTCCAGGGAGGAACCATGTTCACCAGACGCAGCTTCATGCAGGGCAGCGCCGCCCTGCTTGGCGCGCTGTCCGCCGCCGGTGCGGCCGTTGCCACGCCAGCGGCGGCGCCGATCACCATCGACAGCGCCGAGACCCCGTTCTTCGCCCCCGGGCCGCGGCATCTGCGGCTGGCGGGCAGCCAGCTTGACCGTTTCCGGCAGTTGCGCGCCCTGCTTGCCGATCCGGCGGCGCTGCGGCTCGAGCTTCATCTCGATGCCGCGGCCGAGGTGCTGCTGGACACCGCGCTGAATGCCCAGGGCCGCGCGGTCCTGCGCCGTACCCGCCGCGGTGCCATCGAACGCCTGACCATCCAGAGCAGCTGAGGACACCATGTTCGACCCCAGACTGACCCCCGCGCTGGCGCTTGTGCTGGCAGCGGGCGGGACCGCCCTTGCCGACACGCCCCGGCTGGATGCGCAGCGGATGTTCCCCTCGGGCGAGATCGCCTTTCAGAAGATCTGCGCCCGCTGCCACACCGGGCGCGAGGATGCGGTCGGCCCCGACCTGACCGCCAACGACTATGACGCCGACACCATCCGCCATTTCGCCCGCCACGGCTCGGGCCCGATGCCGACCTTTACCGAATCGATGGTGGACGCCGCGTCGCTGGACGAGATCGCCGCCCATCTCGCCGCAACCCGCAAGGAGGCCCAGGAATGACCACGCAGCTTGACATCACCCTGACCCCGGACGGGGTGACGCTCGAACGCTTCATGCAGGCGCTGGCCAGGTTTCAGGCGGTGGTCGGCCCCGACAACGTGCTGACCGGCGAGGACCGGCTGACGCCCTATCGCAAGACCATGATGCCGGTGGCGGACGAGGATTACGCCATGTCGGCGGTGCTGCAACCGACCGGCGTCGAGCAGGTGCAAGAGATCGTGCGCATCTGCAACGACTTCGGGGTGCCGGTCTGGCCAACCTCGACCGGGCGCAATTTCGGCTATGGCACCTATGCGCACGGCAATGCGCGGGGGCATCGCCATCAGGTGGTGATCGACTTCCGCCACATGAACCGGATCCTGGCGGTGGACGCCGAACTCGGCACCGCCCTGCTGGAACCCGGCGTCACCTATCAGCAGCTGGTGGATTACCTGGAAGAAAACGACATCCCGCTGTGGGTGTCCTGCCCGGCGCCCTCGGCCATCGCCTCGCCGGTGGGCAACACGCTGGACCGCGGCGTCGGCTATACCCCCTACGGCGAGCATTTCATGATGCAATGCGGGATGGAGGTGGTGCTGCCGAACGGCGATCTGCTGCGCACCGCCATGGGCGGCGTCGAGGGCTCGAACAGCTGGCAGGTGTTCAAATGGGGCTACGGCCCCTATCTGGACGGCATCTTCACCCAGTCGAACTACGGTATCGTCACCAAGATGGGGCTGTGGCTGATGCCGAAGCCGCCGGCCTACAAGCCCTTCTACATCCGGTTCAGGGATGACGACGACATTGCTGAGATCGTCGACATGATGCGGCCGCTGCGCATGGCCAACATCATCCCCAACGCCGTGGTCTTTGCCCATGCGCTGTGGGAAGCCCCGGCGGTGATCCCGCGGTCGAAATACTATGACGGTCCGGGCGCCATGCCGCAGGCCGACATCGAGCGCATGAAAGAGGCCGAGGGCTTCGGCGCCTGGAACGTCTATGCCGCGCTTTACGGCACCCCCGAGCAGATCGAGGTGAACTGGAAGATCGTCACCGATGCGGTGCGCGCGCTCGGCAAGGGCGAGATCTTCACGCAGGAGGACATGGCCGGCACCGAGCCCTTTGAATACCGCGCCGCGCTGATGCGGGGCGGCATGAATCTGCAGGAGTTCGGGCTTTACCGCTGGCGCGGTGGCGGCGGCTCGATGTGGTTTGCGCCGGTGACGGTCGCCAAGGGCTCGGAAACGCTGAAGCAGACCCGGATGGCCATGGAGATCCTGAACCGCTGGGGCTTTGACTATTGCGGCGAATATATCGTCGGCATGCGCGACATGCATCACGTCATCGATCTGCTGTTCGACAAGACCGACCCCGAGGATACCAGCAACGCCCACGCCTGCATGACCGAGCTGATCGAGACCTTTCGCCAGCACGGCTATGCGGTCTACCGCACCAACAACGCCTTCATGGATCAGGTGGCAGAATGCTACGGGCCGGTGCAGCGGCGGGTGAACCAGACCCTGAAACGGGCGCTGGACCCCAAGGGGATCATCGCGCCCGGCAAGTCGGGGATCACCGTCTGAAAACGCACTCCGGCCCCCCTGCCGACCGGGATCGCGCCCGAAATCCCGCCGCGTCCTGTCCTTGGCGGCGCGATGCCCTATGCCATGTGCATGATCGTGGTGTCGTGCGCTTTCCTCTGGATCGCGGCGGCATCGGCGGACCGAGGTTGAAGGGCGTAATGCGACGGCTGTCTTTCTTTACCGGCATGATGTCGGGCCTGTTCGAAAGGGTGCCGCGGCGCGGTGCGGCCCGCAGGGGCCGCGCCTCGGGCGACGGGATCACCGAGTTGGCGCTGGCGCTGGCGCTGCTGTCGGCGCAGGGCGAGGTCTCGGGGACGCGGCTGGCGCGCGAGATCCTGGACGAATACAGCGGGCTGGACCGCGACGGGCAACTGGGGTTCTTCGGCTGCATGGCCGGGACGCTGGACGTGGATCCGGCGGCGATCATCGCCGCGGCTGCCCGCGTGCGAACCATGCTGTTCGAGGCGGCCGCGACGCTTCTGGGGCGTGTCCGCTTCATGTCGCCCTTGAAAGCCTGGGGACTGCGCATCGCCAAGAGAACATGCATGAAGAAGGCAATCGTCGCCGTGGCACGCAAGCTGGCGACGATGCTGCTCGCGATGTGGAAGTCCGGAACTGCGTTCTGGGCGACGAAGCGTGAGCCAGCCTCGGCGCAGGACCTCGCCGCGGCATGAGGAACCGACATAACCCGAGAGCAACACGCGCACCTCCCTGACACGGAACCACACGCGCAATGAGATCCACCTCCGGGTGGGTGCGTCCCGAGCAGGGACGGAGGACGGGACGGGCTCGTATCTACCCATGTCGCTGAAAAGCACGAGGTAAAGCTCGGAGCCGCCCGCCTCACCATAGTCCGCATCTCGTGGCGGCATGCCGACCACGGACAGAAGTAAGGACCTGCTCGATGGATGATTGACCAAACCCGCCCGATCACAGAAGGGCAGATGATCGGCATACTTGGCTCGCCAGCACATGGGCGAGCAGGCCGGGGCCGGAACGGCCCCGCTCGATCGGGCGCGACGGCAGCGGGGCCTGGATGAACCGCTCACAGCAGGCGCAGGTCAGTCGGGGACGGACGATGCGGTTCACGATGAAGCGCCCGGGGACATACTCCAGCTCTTCGTTCGGCACGGCCCTCGGACCGGTGGCGGGCTCGTGCCTCACCGTCTTCCCCGATCCGGCGCAGGTGCCCGCCGCAATCGGCACAGGCATCGGCGCCGGGCATCAGTTCCACCTCCATCCTTGATGGCCAGATCGATCTCGTCGAGCGCTCGCCGGGCATGCGACAGGAACCTCTTGCCGGCATCGGTCAATGTCACTCCTCGCTTGTGGCAGATGAAGAGCGCGGCGCCGGTCTCGTCCTCCAGATCGCGGATGCGCCGGCTGATCGCGGATTCCCGCACGCCGAGTCCCCCCGCGGCTGCGCTGAAGCTGCCATGCTCCACCGCCGCGACGACCTAGCGGAGGCGGCGCAGTTCAATCAACATTTTGCCGGATCGCTGTTGCATCAGTCCAGCCTCCTTTCTCTGAAGATACGACCTCCTACTGAGAACCCTTAAACCGACATGCAAACGTATTTGATCTCGAGGTAATCCTCGATTCCGTAATGGCTGCCCTCGCGGCCAAGGCCGGATTGCTTGACGCCGCCGAAGGGCGCCAGTTCGGTCGAGATCAGGCCGGTGTTCACCCCGACCATGCCGACCTCCAGCGCCTCGGCCACGCGCCAGACGCGGGACAGGTCGCGGGCATAGAAATAGCCCGCCAGTCCGAACTCGCTGGCATTGGCCAGATCAATAACTTCGTCCTCGGTCTCGAAGCGCCAGATCGGGGCGACGGGGCCGAAAGTTTCCTCGCGGGCGATCTTCATCGCAGGGGTCATGCCGGACAGCACGGTCGGCTGGAAGAACGTGCCGCCAAGCGCATGCCGTGTGCCGCCGGTGGCGACGGTTGCGCCATGGGCGCGGGCATTGGCGACGTGATCCTCGACCTTGGCCAACGCCGCCGCGTTGATCAGCGGGCCGGTGGTCACGCCATCCGCCATGCCGTCGCCGACCTTCAGCGCCGCGACCGTCGCCGCCAGCTTTTCGACAAAGGCGTCATGTACGCCCGCCTGCACATAGATGCGATTGGCGCAGACGCAGGTCTGGCCGGCATTGCGGAACTTGGCGGCCATGGCGCCCTCGACTGCCGCATCCAGATCGGCGTCGTCGAAGACGATAAAGGGCGCGTTGCCGCCCAGTTCCAGCGACAGCTTCTTGATCGTGTCCGCCCCCTGCCGCATCAGGATCTTGCCGACGCGGGTCGAGCCGGTGAAGGTAATCTTGGCCACGCGCGGATCGGCGCAAAGCTCGGCCCCCATGCCGGCGGCATCAAGCCCGGGCACGATGTTCAGCACCCCGGCCGGGATGCCGGCACGGTCGGCCAGCACGCCAAGCGCCAGCGCCGACAGCGGCGTGAGCTCCGAGGGCCGGGCCACCATGGTGCAGCCCGCCGCCAGCGCCGGGGCGATCTTGCGCGCCAGCATGGCATTGGGGAAGTTCCAGGGCGTGATCGCACCGACCACGCCCACCGGCTGCTTCAGCACGATGATGCGCTTGTCGGGCATATGGCCGGGAATGGTGTCGCCATAGACGCGCTTGGCCTCTTCGGCGAACCATTCGACATAGGATGCGCCATAGGCGATCTCGCCCCGTGCCTCGGCCAGGGGCTTGCCCATCTCGGCGGTCAGGATGAGGGCGAGATCCTCCTGGTTGGCCATGATCAGGTCGTGCCAGCGGCGCAGGATAGCGGCCCGGTCCTTTCCGGTGCGCGCCGCCCAGGGCTTTTGCGCGCCGTGGGCGGCGTCGATGGCGGCGCGGATGCCCTCGACGCCCAGATCGGCGACCTCGGCCAGTTCCGCGCCGGTGGCGGGGTTGGTCACGGTGAAAACCCGGTCACCCGGCACAAATGCGCCACCGATAAGGGCGCTGCCGGTTAGCAGCGAAGGATCGTTCAGGTCAAGCATTTCGGTTTCCGCTGTTGGCCGGTGAGGGGCGCGATTCGGTGGGGTGATTGGGTCATGCCTTGGGAAAGACATGCGCATCCTGCGGCTGCCAGCGCACATGCAGCTTGTCCCCCCGGCCGACGCTGCCCATCATCGGATGGCCGAAGTTCAGCCGGATATACAGCGGGTCCCCCCAGCCGGTGCGGGCGGTGACGGCGCTGTTGTTGCCCAGGAAGGTCACGTCCTCGACCGTGACGGGCAGCGAGGCGCCTTGCGGGCCGGCAGCGTCCGACAGGTCGATCCGTTCCGGGCGCAGCATCAGTTCGGCCTTGCCGCCCCGCGCGCCCGCGCCGTGCATCGGCACATCGGCCAGGTGGGTGCCGTCGTTAAAGCGCAGCGTGGCCCGGCCGTCCTTCACCTCGGCCAGTTCTCCGGTCAGGAAGGCGCTGTCGCCGATGAAATCGGCCACGAAATGCGTGGCGGGGCTGGCATAAAGCTCGGGTCCGGTGCCGACCTGCTCGATCCTGCCGCGGTTGAAGACGGCGATCCGGTCGGACAGGCGCAGCGCCTCTTCCTGGTCGTGGGTGACATAGAGGATGGTCACGCCGGTCTGCTGGTGGATGCGGCGGATCTCATACTGGATTTCCTCGCGCAGCTTCTTGTCCAGCGCCGACAGCGGCTCGTCCATCAGCAGCACCGGCGGATCGTAGACCAGCGCACGGGCCAGGGCGACGCGCTGCTGCTGGCCGCCGGACATGTTGGCGGGCATCCGCTCCTCGAAACCGTCCAGGCGCACCAGCGACAGGGCGCGTTTCACCTTGGCGGCGATCTCGGCTTGCGGCGCGCGGCGCACGCGCAGGGGAAAGGCCACGTTTTCGCCCACCGAAAGATGCGGGAACAGCGTGTAGCGCTGAAAGACCATGCCGATGTTGCGCTTGTGCGAGGGCGTTTGCAGGATGGACTTGCCGCGCAGCCTGATGTCGCCCGCTGTCGGATCCTGGAAACCGGCCAGGATGTAGAGCGTCGTCGACTTGCCCGAGCCCGAGGGGCCGAGGAAGGTCATGAACTCGCCTTCGCCGATTTCCAGCTCGACATGGTCGGTGGCAACGACGTCTCCGAAGGTCTTGCGAATTCCGTTGATGTGCAGATAAGGGCTGGTCATCGGGATTTGCCTTTGCGGATCAGGGCGGCCGCGATCATCAGGACCACGGTCAGAAGGACGAGAAGGGTCGAGGCGGCGGCGATCACCGGCGTCAGGTCCTGGCGCAGCGTGGTCCAGACCTTGACCGGCAGGGTCTGCAGCGTGGGCGAGGCCATGAAGATCGCCAGCACCACCTCGTCCCACGAAATCAGGAACGAGAAGATCGCGGCCGAGAACAGGCCGTGGCTGATGGCGGGCAGGGTGACGCGGAAGCGCGCCTCCCACGGGTTGGCGCCGCAGAGGATCGCGGCATCCTCGATCGCGGGGTCGAAGGTCTCCAGCGCCCCCGAGATGGTGATGATCGCGAAGGGCAGGGCGACGATCAGATGCGCGATGACGAAGCCCACCAGCGTGCCGTTCAGCCCCAGCCGCAGGAAGGCGGCGTAAAGCGCGACGGCGATGATGACCACCGGCAGGACCATCGGGGTCAGGAAGAAGCCGCGCAGCACCGCCCGCCCGCGGAACCGGCCCCGCACCAGCGCCAGCGAGGCCAGCAGGCCGATGGCGACGGACAGCACCATGACGATGGCGGCGATCTTGGCCGAGGTGAAGGCGGCCTGCAGCCAGCGCGGATCGGCGAAAAGATCGCCATACCATTTCAGCGTCCATCCCGGTGGCGGAAAGATCAGCCAGCGGGAATTGCCGAAGGACAGTGCGACGATGAACAGGATCGGCAGCAGCAGGAACAGCGCCATCAGCGCGCAGATGCCGGACAGGATCCAGCGCCAGGCACCCAGCTTGTCGAAATTCATCAGCATCAGCGGGCCTTTCCTTCGAACAGGCGCAGCTGCAGGGCATAAAGCGCCAGGGTGACGACCAGCAGGATGAAGGCGGCGGCGCCTCCCATGCCCCAGTTCAAGAGGCTCTGCACCTGCTGCACGATCAGCTCGGCCAGCATCATGTTGGCGGTCCCGCCAAGCAGCGAGGGGGTGACGAAATAGCCCAGCGACATGACGAAGACCATCAACGCCCCGGAGGCGATGCCGGGCGTGGCCAGGGGCAGCAGCACCCGGCGCAGCGCCTGGCTCTTGGTCGCGCCGCAGAGCGCGGCGGCTTGCAGGATTGCCGGGTCGATCTTCTTGATGACGCCGTAGAGCGGCAGGATCATGAAGGGCAGCATGATATAGACCATGCCGATGGTGACGCCCACCAGGTTGTTGGTCAGCTGGATCGGCTGGTCGATGATGCCGGTGGCCATCAGCATCCGGTTGACCAGCCCGGTCTGCTGCAGAAGCACCATCCAGGCGTATGTCCGCGCCAGCAGGTTGGTCCACATCGACAGCAGGATGACGGCGAAGATCACCCCGGCCATGCGAGGCGGCATGATCGCCAGCGCCCATGCGACCGGAAAGGCGATCAGCGCGGTGATCAGGGTCACGAGGCCCGAAACCAGGAAGGTGTTGAAGAAGATCCTCAGATAGGTGGCCGAGCCGAGCAGGGTCTCGTAATTCTGCAGGCCCGGCACCGGTTCGGTGACCGAACGGCTCAGAAGCGCCGCGACCGGGATCACGAAGAACGCAAGAAGCAGCAGCAGGGCGGGCATGGCCATGCCAAGCCCCGATCCCCGCCGGGCGGGTGTCAGGAAGGACAGCATCGGTCACCTCAGCAGAAAGGGACGGGGTGGCGCAGCCCGCGACGGCGGACTGCGGCGGGGCGACGGATCACTCGGCCTGCCATGCATACCAGCGGTTGCCGATCTCGTCGCGATGCTCGGCCCAATAGGCCATGTCGGCGTTGATCTGGTTGGCGGTCTGCGCGTCGGGCAGGGTGGCGCGCAGTTCGGCCTCCATCAGCGTCGGCGAGTCGAGATTGATCGGCGCATAGCCGGTCTTGGTTGCGAAATCCGCCTGCGCCTTGGCGCTGGTCGCCTCGGCGATGAAGGCCATCGCGGCCTCCTTGTTCTTGGCGCCCTTGGGCACGACAAGGGCATCGGCTGCGGTGATGTTGTCCTGCCAGCTGATGCCGACTGGCATCCCGTCCGCCTGCAGCGCGGCCAGGCGGCCGTTCCAGAACAGCCCGATCGGCGCCTCGCCCGAGGCCAGAAGCTGTTGGCTTTGCGCGCCGCCTTCCCACCAGATGATGCTGGATTTGATCGTGTCCAGCTTCTTGAAGGCGCGATCCAGGTCCAGCGGATACAGCTGGTCGGCCGGCACCCCGTCAGCCAGCAGCGCCGCCTCGATGACGCCGGGGGCAGACCACTTGTAGAAGGTGCGCTTGCCGGGGAATTTCGCGGTGTCGAACAGGTCGGCCATGGTTGCGGGCTGGGCGTCGCCCGAGAAGTTCGCCGGATTGAAGCCGATCACGAAGGAATAATAGAACGACCCCACCGCGTAATCCGACACGAAGCGCGGATCCAGCTTGGCCTTGTCGATGACGTTGAAGTCGAGCGGCTCGAGCAGCCCGGCCTTTCCGGCCTGAAGCGCCCAGTCGAATTCGGTGTCGACGACATCCCAGGCGACAGCGCCGGCCTCGACCATGGCCTTGATCTTGCCGTAATCGGTCGGCCCGTCCTGAAGCACGGCTGTGCCGGCCTTTTCGGTAAAGGGCGCGGCCCAGAACTCCGTCTGCGCATCCTGTGTGGTGCCGCCCCAGGAGGTAAAGACCATCTGCTGGGCGTTGGCTGCACTGGCCGCAACCGCGAATGCGACTGCAAGAACCGTTTTTATTTGCATTGTTTCTCCTCCACTCTTGGTGTTTGCGGCGCTATTCGCCGTTTGTCTGGTTTGTTCAGCGCATGACGAAGGGATCCGGGATAGGATCGTCCGAAGTCCGCAGCCAGACCGTCTTGACGGTGGTGTAGTCCAGCGCCGCTGCCAACCCGCCCTCGCGTCCATGCCCGGACAGCCCATGCCCACCAAAGGGCGCGACGGGGGAAACGGCGCGATAGGTATTGACCCAGACGATGCCGGCGCGGATGCCGCGGATCATCCGGTGCGCCCGCGTCAGGTTGCGGGTGAAGACGCCCGAGGCCAGGCCATAAGGTGTTGCGTTGGCGATGCGCAGCGCGTCTTCCTCAGTGTCGAAACCGACCACCGAAAGCACCGGGCCGAACAGTTCCTCGGTCACGCAAGGCGCATCGGGCGTCCCGCTGCAATCCAGGATCGTGGGCGGGTAATAGAAACCATCGCCCTGCGGCGCCTGGCCGCCGGTGACCAGCGTCGCCCCGGCGGCGACCGAGGCCGCGACGATCTCTTCGATCCGGGCGCGCTGGCGCAGGGTGCAGAGAGGTCCGACCTCGGTCGCCATGTCGCCCGGGGTGCCGATGCGGACGGCTTCGGCTTTGGCTGTCAGTCGCGCCAGCACCTCGTCCCGGACGCTGTTCTGCACCAGAAGGCGCGATCCCGCGACGCAGCTTTGGCCCGTCGCGGCGAAAATCCCCGCCACCTGCGCATTGACCGCGCTGTCCAGATCGGCGTCGTCGAAGACGATGAAGGGCGACTTGCCGCCCAACTCCAGCGAGGTGCGCGACAGGTTCTCGGCCGAAGCGCGCACGATATGGCGCGCGGTTTCCGGCCCGCCGGTGAAGGCGATATGGGCGATCAGCGGATGGGTCGTCAGCGCCTTGCCCGCCTCGGGTCCGCCAGTCAGGATATTGACGGCGCCGGGTGGGAAACCCGCCTGATCGACCAGCCGGGCGAATTCCAGCAGCGGCGCGGGGCCGTCCTCGCTGGCCTTCAGCACCACCGTGCAGCCGGCGGCCAGCGCCGGACCCAGCTTGACCGCCGACAGGAACAGCTGGCTGTTCCAGGGCACGATCGCGGCCACGACGCCGACGGGTTCGCGCCGCAGCCAGACCTCCATGTCGGGCTTGTCGATGGGCAGATGCGCGCCCTCGATCTTGTCCGCGAGACCGGCATAGTAACGATAATACTCGGCAACATAGGCGATCTGGGCGCTGGTCTCGCGGATGATTTTCCCCGTATCGCGGGTTTCCAGTTGGGCCAGGCGCGGGGCCGCCTCGGCCACCAGATCGGCCAGCCGCAGCAGCAACTTGCCGCGTGCGGTGGCGGTCAGCCCCGCCCATTCCGGCGCGTGAAAGGCGCGATGTGCGGCGCGCACGGCGCGATCCACATCCGCCGCGCCGGCATCGGGCATCGCAGCCCAGGGCGCGCCGGTGGCCGGGTCGAAGCTGTCGAAGGTCCCGCCCGTGTCCTCGAACGTGCCGTCGATATATTGCTGAAACCGATCCATCACGCGAAGGCCGGCATGACGTCGCCAAGGAAGCGTTCCAGCGAAGCGCGCTTGCGCTCGAAGCTCATCCCGCTGTCGATCCAGAAGCTGAACTCGTCATAGCCAAGCGCCTCGTAGGATTTGATACGCTCGATGACCTCTGGCGCTTCGCCGACGATCTGGTTCTTGCGCATTGCCTCGGGCGAATAGAAGGGGTGCTTTGCGGCCTCGGAGGGGGTGATCGTCTCGATCAGGCCCATCGAAATCGGCTTCTCGTTTTTGAACCAGGCACCGAAATAGTTGTAGAACATGTTCAGCTCTTCGGCGCCGCGCTGCGCATCCTCCTCGCTGTCGGCGACATAGGTATGGCGCAGGACCATGATCTTCGGGCGGGGCCGGCCGGAATGCTTTTCGCAGGCGGCGTTGAAACGCTCCATCAGGCTGACGACTTCCTCGTCGCCCTGATGCAGGGGCGTGACCTGGACGTTGCAGCCGTGCTCCACGGCGAACTCATGGCTGTTTGGATCGCGCGCCGCGACCCAGATCGGCGGATGCGGTTGCTGCACCGGCAAGGGCGAGGATGTGGTCCTGGGAAATTGCCAGAATTCGCCCTGATGCTCGTAATCGCCCTGCCACAGCTTCTGGATCGCGGGGATCAGCTCGCGCATGCGCTGGCCCGCGCCCCAGGCGTCGAGGCCGGGCACCATGCGCTCATATTCGAAACTATAGGCGCCGCGGGCGATGCCCAGGTCCAGCCGGCCCCCGGTGATGAGGTCGGTCATCGCTGCCTCGCCCGCCAGCCGGATCGGGTGCCAGAAGGGCGCGATGACGGTGCCGGTCCCAAGACGCACGTTCTTCGTCTGCCGGGCGATATCGACCAGGTTCAGGAACGGGTTCGGCGAGATGGTGAAGTTCATCCCGTGATGCTCGCCCGTCCAAATGGCATGCATCCCGCCCTCGTCGGCGATACGGCAAAGCTCCAGCATCTCTTCGTAGAGCTTTTTCTGATCCTCTTCCGGCGAGACCCGTTCCATATGGATGAAGAGTGAGAATTTCATGCCCCTGCTCCCTGTTTGTGCGTGACCTGACCTTCGATATGCGATCCGAAATAGACGCCGTAATTGCCAAGCCGTGATTCCGCCGCCAGCCGGTCCAGCATCGAGCGCGTCGCCGGATCGCTGACGGATTCCAGGTGTTCCGGTTCCAGCGGGACAAAGCGTCCCTGCCGCGCATCGGTCGAGGTCGCCGGGCAGCGGAAGGCGATGTGCTGGCGGCCGGGCGCCGCGCTGTCGTAGATGGCATAGATCTCGCCCGGCGCGGCGTCGGGGGCGGTCTCGCGCAAAAGCTGCGTCAAGGCGGCCTGCACACCCTCGCGCCCGACCCGAGCCTCGGGCAGCGCAAGCCCGCCCTGGCCGTCGTCGACCAGCAGGACTTCGCCCCACGCCTCGACGATGGCGGCAATCATCACGTCGGGGCCGGTCGGCAGCTGCGCAGCGGTCTGCGCGGGCGTGATATAGGCGCCGCGGTAATATCCCAGGCCGGGCTCCTGCGAGGCGGTGAAGCCCTTGATCTCGCCGATCAGGATGGCGTGGTCGCCCGCCTCGACCAGCTGCGAAAGCCGGCAGTCGAACCAGGCCGAGACCTCCGAGAGCACCGGCGATCCTGCCGGGCCAGCAGTCCATTCCACCGTGGCGAAGCGATCTTCGACGGGACGGGCAAAGGTCCCCGACACGTCTTTCTGGCTTTCCGCCAGCACATTGATCGCAAAATGGCCCGCGTTCGCGAAATGCTGGAAGTTGCGCGAGGTCCTGGCGATCGAAACCAGCAGAAGCGGGGGATCCAGCGACACGGAAGAGAAGGAATTGGCGGTGAATCCCAGCGGCATGCCATCAGCGCTTGTCGTGGTCACGACCGTCACGCCGGTCATGAAGCAGCCGAAGGCGTCGCGCAGCGCGCGCGGATCGAATGGCGTCATGTTGGTTTCGTCCCATCTGAGCCAGTTTGTCAGGGCATCGTTCACGATGTAGGGCGCCGTCATGTTCACCATGTGGCGGTGCCCGGCGACGATCAGCGCGCGGCCCAAGGGGATCGCATCGGCCATCTCATGGCTCATCTGCGCGCTGGAGTTGCGGTCACCGTCACCGGTCAGCACAAGCGTCGGGCAGGCGATTTCAGCCAGTCGGTCGGCATAGACCGCATCGCCCTCGGCAAAGGCGCGATAGGCGGTGGCGTACCTCTGCGGGTCGATACCGTCCAGCCAGTGCGCCACCTTGTTGCGGATGGCGACCTGATTGGGGCCGAACCAGCGGATCAGCGGCGCTTCGTTGTCACCTTCGCCGCGGGCGATCTCGTCGGCGCGGGCCAGGACGGCGGCGCGAGCCTCGGGCGAGCGGCGGTGGACCGCGTTCAGCAGGGCCAGCCGCCGGACGAGGTCGGGACGCTCGACCGCCAGGCCCGCCGAAACCAGCGCGCCCATGGAGTGGCCTGCAAGATTGACCGGCTCAAGTCCCAGCGCCTCGACCAGTCGCGCCGCCCAGGCGACGAAATCGGGCAGGCGTGCATCCGCCGGCAGCGGGGACGAAGCGCCATGCCCCGGCATGTCCACCGCGATGACATGGTGATGCGCCGAAAGCGCAGCCATCTGTGGCTCCCAGGCCTCGGCCCGCATGCCGACGCCGTGGATCAGCAGCAAGGGCTCACCGCGCCCGGCCTCGATCAGCCGGACGGTGGCGCCGTCAGACAGCGGCAGGGTTCGAGACATCATGGCCCAGATCCTTCAGGTCCTGATAGCGGTCTCCGATGCGGTGATGCGGGCGTCCGCCGATCGAGGCGCCAAGCGCGACGACGATCTCGTCGGCGGCCGGGGCATCCGGGATCGCGAACTGGATCGTCAGATAGTGCGAGCGGCGACCCTCGTCGTTCTTGTCCATCAGCGGGATCATGATCGGGGCGTTCGCCGGGCCGCGGGTGTTGGTGAAGGCCAGGTAGGACTTCGCCCCCACCGCGCTGCGGTAGTGGTTGCCGAAGCGCAGCGTGTGGATCAGCGCGCTGGCATGCTCGATATCGCCATCGAGGCCGACCACCGCAGCCTTGCCATAGGCTTCGACCTTGCTGCCACCGCCGGCGGCCTCGATCACCATATTCGTCAGCAGTTCGCCCAGGATCGGGGCGACTGCGTGGATTTCCGGCTTGAGGTCGTCGACATAGCCCCGCCCCGCCCAGGGGTTCTTCAGCACGGCGGCCGCAGTGATCAGCTTCAACGGCTGCGGCGCCGCACGACCACCTTCGATCAGCGTGGTCTCGATATTCAGCAAGGTCTTGCGGATTTCCGCTGTCATGGCAGCCCCCAAAGCGATTCGATGACCGGAAGATGGTATACCAACATGCTATCTGTCAATATGAGATTGTATTGGCATTTCAACTGCGCTAATCTGGCGCCATGACAAACGAACAACATGCCAGCCTGCGCATCGAGCACATTCCCCAGACGCTTCGCGAACTTGCGGTGGAGCGCTTGCGGGCCGCGATCATGTCGGGGCGCTTCCCTTCCGGTTACCGGCTCGTCGAACGGACGCTGGTCGATCAACTGGGTGTCTCGCGATCCGTCATCCGCGAGGCGATCCGCTATCTGGAGGCCGAGGGCCTGGTCGAGATCCAGCCCCGGCAAGGACCGATCGTCGCCACCCTCGACTGGGACAAGGCCCGGCAGATCTATGACATCCGTCTCCGGCTGGAGGCGGCGGCGGCGGCGGATTGCGCCAGGCTCCTCGACACGTCTGCCCGTGCCGATCTGCAGACCGCGCTTCAGCGCCTCAAGGAGGCCTTTCTATCCGACGATCCCCAGGTGCTCTACGATGCGACGACGCGGTTCTACGAGGTCATTTTCGTC
The DNA here is from genome assembly GCF_000763885.1 of Paracoccus versutus. Lineage (GTDB taxonomy): Bacteria > Pseudomonadota > Alphaproteobacteria > Rhodobacterales > Rhodobacteraceae > Paracoccus > Paracoccus versutus. The sequence goes on from NZ_JRKO01000048.1 coordinate 20,269, forward strand.
ACCGCCGGGCATCACATCGCCTGGGAGATCGTCCAGCGCCTCAATGGGCGCATTTCGCGGCTTCGGGCGCTGACGCTGGCCTCGACCGACCGGCATGTATCGGGCCAGGCCCGGATGCAGCGCATTGCCGAGGCCATTTTCGCGCAAGACCCGGACCGGGCAGGCGAAGCCGTGCGCGAGCACCTGACCGAAGCCGCGGAAATCGCAAGCAAGCTGCTGCATGTGGCCAATGAGGGCGCTCGAAGGACGGGGCAATGAGTGCATATTGGATCGCCCATGTGACTGTTCACGACCCGGTGGCCTATGCTGGGTATCAAGCGCTGGCTCCCAAGGCTTTCTCGAAGTTCGGTGCAGAGTTCCTGGCTCGCGGCGGCGCATCCGAGACCTTGGAAGGTCCCGTCCTCCAGCGCCATGTGGTGATCCGGTTTCCCGACCTGGTCCGTGCCCGCGCCTGCTTTCATTCCCCGGAATATCAGGAAGCCCGTGCTCGCCGGGACGGCGCATGCGAGGCGCATGTCGTGATCGTGGAAGGCGTTTCGGACTCGTCGTCCTGATGCAGGTCGGCTGGGAAGCCGGCGAATGATCAAGCGAGAAGGGATATCGCGATGGCTGAAGACCAGGAACTGTTCGACAAGGGCCTGCCGATCCGGCGCGAGGTGCTGGGCGCGGACTATGTCGATGGTTCGATGGAGAAAGCGGACGACTTCATGATGTCGTTCCAGCGGGCAACCACGGCTTGGGCCTGGGGCTGGGCTTGGGGCGATCCAACCCTGGACCGCAAGACGCGCAGCCTGCTGAACCTTGCCATGCTGACCGCGCTTGGCCGCACTCCCGAGATCAAGCTGCATGTGCGGGGGGCGCTGAACAACGGCGTCACCGTGGACGAGATCCGCGCTACGTTGCTGCATGCTACCGCTTATTGCGGCATTCCGGCAGGCCTTGACGCTTTCAAGGCCGCGCATGAGGTTCTGGTGGCTGAAGGGGGCGTTTCCAAGCCGGAGGTAGGCGAGTGATTCGAGATATCACCATTGTGCCTTCCCGACTTGTTCATTCCCGGAACACTCTTTGTCGGCTTCCGAGGGTGATGCGCAACCGGCTAGGGTGCGTCGAGTGTTGACCATCCCGGCGCGCCCATCGAGACCACCACGAGATGAGCTAGCAGCGAGCGTATTCGCTGATCAGGCAGATGGTTCATCGGTTTGGGACCGCCAACTCCTGACTGACGACGCCGATCTGCCCGCTTTCCCGGGGTCTGTGATCGCGGTCGACCGTTGGCGGTTTTCGGGACTGGAGAACCAACATTGTGGCGGTCGCTATGCAACCGATCATAAGACGAGGCTTTTCATAAGGCTGAGAAATGACCATCCCATCGAGACCACTGCCGCGAGGGCGGGGCTGAGCCGGGCAATGGGCCATCGGATCTCAGGACCGCATTCCTGCCCTGATGCGCGAACGCCGCCCCGAAGGGCGGCGTCCGGTTCTACCTTGGCGTCAGCCCCCTGAGCCGTTCCGAGCGCCTGCGCAGCAGCTCGACGGTGGTGAGCAGCGCGATGGAGAAGATGACCAGCAGCGTGGCGACGGCGAGGATGGCGGGCGAGATCTGCTCGCGGATGCCGTTCCACATCTGCCGCGGGATGGTCTGCTGGTCCGGCCCGGCGATGAACAGCACCGCCACCACCTCGTCAAAGGAGGTCACGAAGGCGAAGAGCGCGCCCGAGATCACCCCCGGCAGGATCAGGGGCATGGTGATGCGGAAGAAGGTGTTGCGCGGGTTCGCCCCCAGGCTCGCCGCCGCCCGGTTCAGCGACTGGTCGAAGCCGATCAGCGTCGCCGTCACCATGATGATGACGAAGGGAATGCCCAGCGTGGCATGGGCCAGGATCACCCCCAGGTAGGTGCCGGCCAGCTTGCCGCATTCCGGGTTCAGCCCGATCCAGGCCAGCGGCGCGCAGGGGTTCGAGTAGAAGAAGAACATCCCCGTCGCGGTGATGATGATCGGCACGATCATCGGCGAGATCAGCATGGCCATGATCGCCCGGCGCCAGGGCATCTCGGGCCGCGACAGCCCCAGCGCCGCCAGCGTGCCCAGCACCGTGGCGAGGATGGTCGAGAAGAAGCCGATGATGATCGACGATTTCGCCGCGTTCACCCATTTCGCGTTCTGCCAGGCATCCGCCCACCAGCTGAGCCCGCGCGGCGCGTCCGGGTTGGCCATGCCGAAGGTCAGCAGGCTGTCGTACCAGCGCAGCGAATAGCCCTCGGGGTCGAAGGACAGGGGCGCCACGTTCTAAGACGGCGAACGACTGATCCGTGAAACCGACCGGGGTGGAGACCCACTTGACACCCATAAGACGAACCGCACGGGGCCGACGGTTATACGTTCTCCTGTCCGGCCTCTGGTAATCGCTGTGAGAGGTGTGAGCACTTCGAAAACGGCGTTTCCAAAAAAGAGAACAATGGGTTACGCTAAGCGGCGAGATTGGGAATTTCCCGTTCGACCAATCGCAAGTATCGTTGGTTGCGCGACCGGGAACGGAACCTACGCCAGAGCACGCCAAACTACGATCTGATGCGACAAGCATACTCCCTGAATATGCAGGTTCAAATCGGGTATGCTTCGCCGTGATCGATCGTGCAGGCCCTGAAGGGGCTTTTGCGCGTTGCTCCTTTCCGTTAGTTCGCCGTCTTGTGACTATCGGAAGACATATAATGAAATCAAGATGTTCCACTCTCACGGCGCGCAGGATTGCAGACTATTGCGACCTGAGGCTTGCCCCGCTACTCGCCCCCGAAGAGGTGCGTTCCTTGCGAGAATGTCTCGCGGACCTGCTTGAGCGAAACGAATATCCGCCCTATCGGGACGGAGGACTGGATCTCCATGCACTGGCGGGGCAACTGGGGATGGATCCCTCGCGTCTGGCGCACGTCCGCGACAGTCTACAGCCCATCTTCGATGCTGTCGCCAGAGCGGTTGCAGAGTATCGGCTGCGCCCTGAGCCGAAACCCAGGCCGAAACGAGTGTCGGCAGCGGGACCTGCAGATGTCGCCAGAAAGGTGGCAGCTTCCCCTTCGCGATCGTCCCTTGCGCGAAAGGGCAAACGACCCGGACGACAGCCGAAGCCCGTCGTCGAGTTTCCGGAGCCGCTGGAAACCACATGGGAAGAGCCGGACAGCTTCGGCGAGGCTCTGCGTTTGCATGCCGCACGTCATGGCGAAACCGTCTATCATCTCTACAATGCCGTGGTGAGGCCTGAAGATGGTGTGCATCGCAGCACCTTGATCACATGGGGCAGGGGCGTGAAAGCGCCACGGTCCGCCATTAGCCTCGAGATCCTTCAGCGGATCGAACGGCGTTACCGGTTGCCGGCAGGCTACTTCGCCGGCAAGGTGGGTGGCACCCATCGGGCCCCGGGTGACTTCGAGCTGAGCGAAATAGCCCCCGCCGAGCGGCGTCGGCTTGCCTGGCATCTGCCGGATGACTTTAACCGGCGGCCGCGCCGCGAGCAGGCTGAGATTGTCGACTGGGTTCGGAATGTCGTCATCAGCGGTTCGACCGATTACCGGCGGTATCAGACGGCAATGATGCGCCAGCGTTATGCTGTTCGCTTTACCTGCGCTTCCGGGCCGCGCCGCAAGTCCTCGATTGCCACGGCGGAAGGTGAGTCCGGCATCATCAACGCGCCCAAGCGGCTGAACGATGAGATGGCGGAAATCCTGCGCTTCAAGACCTCGACCTTTGCCGCTTTCGGTTTGCAGCGGAACGGGGTCTGGGGTGAGGAGACCGCCTCGCAGAAGGTCGAGCACTTCGGTCTCTGGTTCGGTGCTTTTGCCGCTCCGCCGGAAAGCGAGGTCCAGGGCTTCGGCGTGGACCCCAGGCTCCTGACTTTCGCGATGATGATCTTCCCGCAGGTCTGGGACTGGTACCTGCAATGGCGCGAGCGGCGCAGGGGGTTCTACACCAAGTGGGAGATCGACTTGCTGTCGATCGCCGCGGCGTTCTGCCGGGAGGAGACCGGGTGGCTGCGCCAGACGCCACGCATGGCAGCCAACCTGCTAGAGATCGAGGGGCTGATCTCGGAACAGGACATCACCGAAACGCGTGCCGACTGGGGCGGGGCTTGCGACCGGATGTACAAGCACGCCCGGCGCCGCATCAAGGAGATCGACCGGGTGGCGCGCATCCATCGCGATCCGTTCGAGCCGATCCTGCCGGTGCTGGAAGCGCCGAGTCCGGTCGGCGAGTATCGCAAGATCACCGAGGAGATCCTGCGCCGGATGCCGGATGAGAGACATCATCCGCGGTCGACCGCAGAAGCTGTCCGCGCCTTCCTGCTGCTGCGCATCGGCCTTCATACTGGTTTGCGCCAGAAGAACCTGCGCGAGCTTCTGCTCTGTAGACGGGGCGATTTGCCGACGGCCGAGCGTCGGCTTGAGGACATGAAGCGTGGCGAATTGCGCTGGAGCACACGCGATCAGGGCTGGGAGATCCTGATCCCTTCGGTGGCGTTCAAGAATGCCAATTCCTCGTTCTTCGGTGCCAAGCCGTTCCGGCTGATCCTGCCCGATCTCGGCAGGCTCTACGAGACGATCGAGGCCTGGATCGACCGGCATCGGGCGCGCCTGATCGGGTCGGCCGCCGACCCCGGCACCTTCTTCGTCAAGACGGCGAAGATGACCAGCACCAATGCCGCCTATTGCCAGAACACCTTCTACGAGGCTTGGCGCACGGCGATCCAGCGCTACGGCATCTACAATCCCTGGACCGGGAAGGGGGCAATCAAGGGACTGCTGCCCCACGGCCCGCACAATGTCCGTGACGTATTGGCGACGCATATCCTGAAGCAGACTGGCTCCTACGAACAGGCGAGCTACGCCATCCAGGACACCGCGGAGATGGTTGCGCAGCACTACGGGCGGTTCCTGCCGCAGGACAAGGCAGAGATAGCGGCAAGGATCCTCAACCAAGTCTGGGAAGCAGCGTAGAGCAGAGTTCTGGGCCGAGGCCTGCGCCTCGGTCCAGACAGAAGGGCGGGAAGCGGTCAGCCGCGGCACAGCATGGCGAACACAGAAAACTTGCGAGGCCGGTCATCCAGGCGGCGCGCAGCGGGAAACTCAGCCTCGCGAGCTAGACTGGGAAGGAATACTGACATAGTTCGGCAGGCGGGGTGCGAATTGGTGAACCCTATGTATCTGCCTCGTCTGAATAATCTTCATCTTCATCCTCGGAGTATTCCTCTGCTTCGGCTTGCAGGTGTTCTTCTGTCACCCAGTAGGCGGAACTCCCATATACATCGGACCTACGATGCCTGGAAGCAAATGATGACAGAGCGGTTTTGAACTGCACCATCACTAGCAGTGCATCGCTAACTTGCGGCAGAGACTTGTCGTCCAATTCTTCCAGGTACTTTCCTTGAGGCTGATCCTTCAAGAAGGCTAAAAGGTCCGCAAGGACACGATTGATAATCTTTACCTTGCCCGGACTCATGGTTGCCTCGGGCTTCTTCTTTGATAGCTCTCGTATCTCTGCTAGGAGACCCGAGAATATGGGTTCGCTAGCCTTGTAGGCCTGAACTACTGCCTCAGTCGTGACAAATTCCGGGCGATCATCGTATTCGTCCTGCATTACTTGCGTCCAATCTTGGAAGGAGGGGCGGAGCGTATGTCGCTTTGCTTGCCATCAACCCGATAATACCACCACCCAGAATTAACTACTACATTGTCCGACCGGAACCTCTCGGCCTCTTCGATATATTGACCGATGACCATCGCAACGTCACTGGTCGAAGGCAGATCGTCACTATCGAAAGCCTCAAAATCTGAAAAAGGGCGATACTTGTCGCCTGATATCTGATTCCCAAGTTCAAGAACCTTATTGATCAATTTCAAATTGAAGGCGTTCACAGCATCGCTCGGTGACTTCTTTGCCAATGCTGTCACCTCAGCGTGCAAGCTGTTTAGCTGCCCAGTTAGCTTCTCAAGGTTCTCGACGTCCTCTTTAGTCTTCATGCCATCCTCCTATGGGCATTCCCGTCTGAACTCGACATACTTCTTCACGACGACCTCAAGGCGCCAATGCCGCGGAGCGGCTTCGTCCAAGGGCCGGGTTTCAACCAAGCATAACGCCACCGATCCGTGCTATTAAGGAAATCAGCCCAGCAAGGCCTTATCTACTTGGTCACCGAGCCGCACCGCCTCCCGGGATTGATGCGGCAGCGTCTGGTTGTAGACCCGCGATAGGGTCATCTCGCGGATGTCGGCGCTGTTTTTGCTTCTTCAATCCAGAAGACACTGCATTTCGGCACTTGGATCAGCAGTGTCGCCGCCGCCAAGAAATGTCCATGCTACCAGCCTGCCGATCAGCCAAATTGCTTCGACGTTACCCGGCCGAACATCTGCGCAATCTGGGAGTTGGCCGGAGCCACGTTTTTGGGCAGCGCCCAGAGTGGTCGTTGGCTTCGCGGTGCTTATATGCTCTCAAGCGAACTGTCGCGGCATGGGATACGAAACGGCATGCAGTGGATACTTCAGCAGTTCGAGGACACGCAGAAGCTGGCCGATGCACTTGATCGGCTTGGCATCTCTTACTCGTGGCACAAGGTCGTTCCATTCATCGGCACGCTCGAGCCCGAGCCGGAGGTGCGCGATCCGCAAGCCGTTGTGATGTTCGGCTCTTACATGCGGTCAGCGGAGTGGCAAGATTATCTGTGGCATATGTCGATCTGATCGACGTGGCGGGAAGACCTGTCGATCTTTTCGACTCGCACCGTTATGTTCTGGTCTGCAGGGGTGTCGTACGCCGGAGCATTCCTTGAGGAACCCTTGGTTGGAGGGTCTAGAACACTGTAGTTAGATGTTTCTTAAAGAGACCCGTGGCGTCTGCTTTGAAAATATGCCATCATAAGCGTCATGGCGGCCGAACGAGCGCAAAACCTGAAGAAAGTCCTTGATGCAGTGCCCACAGGGTATCTGGTCGATGCCGCGTGGCTCACCGCGCATGGTGTCGCCTACGAGACCTTTCGCGACTACGTCAAGCGCGGCTGGCTCGAGCGTCTGACCCGAGGCGTTTTCCGTCGTCCGTTTCCGGGCACTTCTGCTTCGGATACGATCGACTGGAAGATCTGCCTGCTCTCAGTCCAGCACATCATGGGTCACGATGTCCATGTCGGTGGCATGACGGCGCTCGCCCAGCAGGGTTACGGCCACTACCTGCGGCTGGGCGGTAACGCCCCGGTATGGATCTATGGTGAAGTCATACCGAACTGGCTTTCGAAGCTGCCGCTGAACGCGCCGATCGAGACGCGCAGCAGGTCCCTCTTTGACGATCCGAAGCTGGGCCTTCCCGATGATACCACGGATGCCGGGCAAACCCTTCCCTGGGACTGGCAACTCAGGATGTCGTCTCCCGAACGGGCAATCCTCGAAGCTATCGATGAACTGCCCGACCATGAAAGCTTTCACAACCTCGACATGGTATTCGAGAGCCTGACGACGCTGCGCCCGAAAATGCTGTCGGCGCTGCTGTACAGTTGCAGGAAGATCAAGGTGAAGCGGCTGTTCTTCGTCTTCGCTGATCGCCACAGCCACCCATGGCGCAAGCGCCTCGATCCCGAGGAGTTCAACCTCGGCAGCGGCGACCGCGCCTTGGTAAAGGGCGGCAGGATACACCCACGGTACCGTATCGTGGTGCCGGAGGAATTCGCAAAGACCGAGGCTGACGATGGCGCGTGAGGACTATGAAGCTCAGGTCGCGCTGCTTGTGCGCCTGCTCCCGCATGTCGCGAAGGAAAAGGCATTCGCGCTCAAGGGCGGCACGGCGATCAATCTGTTCTACCGCGATCTGCCTCGCCTGTCGGTCGATATCGATCTGACCTATCTGCCGATCAAGGATCGCCGTGAAAGCCTCGCTGAGATCAACGAGGCAATGGATCGCATCGCCGCCGCCGTCGAAGGCAGCATAGCCCGCGCGAAGACGCAACGCATCCAAGGCGGGGGAGGCGGCGCCACCCGTGTTCTCGTTCGACTGGGTGGTGCCGAGATCAAGATCGAGACCTCGCCGGTCATGCGTGGCGCCGTCCACGATCCCGAGATGCGCCCGGTGTCAGATGCGGTTGAGGACGAATTCGGCTATGCAGAGATGCAGGTGGTTTCCTTCGAGGATCTGTTCGGAGGCAAATTGCATGCCGCAGTGGACCGCCAGCATCCGCGTGACCTCTATGACATCAAGCTGCTGTACGAGAATGAAGGTCTGACAGAGGATCTGTTCCGGACCTTCCTGATCTATATCGCCTGCTCATCGCGTCCCGCGCATGAACTTCTGAACCCGAACTTTATCGACCTCGACCAGCCTTATACGAAGGAGTTTGAAGGCATGACGAAGACTCGTGTCAGTCTTGACGACCTGCTCGAAACCCGCAAACGGCTGGTCGCGGGCATCCGGTCTCGCCTTGATGAAAAGGCCAGGACGTTTCTCCTGAGCCTGCATGATGGCATTCCCGACTTCGATGCCATCGAACGGCCGCGGGCGGCTGACCTGCCTGCGGTTCGTTGGAAGCTGATCAATCTGGAGAAGCTGAAGAACGACAACCCGGCCAAGCATGCGGAGCAACGTTCTGTACTGGAAGGGCTGTTCAGCTAGCCGCAGTTGTGGTTGTCTTTCCGTTTCGGTGACGTCCACGTCCGGCCGCGATTCTCCTTTCCGGCCTCCAGCGATAAATACGAGGCATAAGCGCGTCGACAACGGTGTTTTTCAAATGACCGCAATCAGTTATATTAAGCGGCGAGCTTGGGGATATGGCGTTCGACCAATCGCAAGTATCGTTGGTTGCGCGCCCCCGCAACCATCTTTACTTGCGATCCGCCCGCCCCCTCGGCGGGCTTTTTCGTTTGTGCGGAAATCATAAGGATTCCGGCCAGATCGCCCTGGACGTCGATCTCGATCCGGTCCTCTCCCGGCGTCAGTACGATCCGGTCGATCAGCGAGCGGATGATCTCCGCCGCCTCGATGCGTTGCGCCTCGTCGTCGCCCTGCAGCGTCTCGTAGAGCTGCTGCACCCTTGCCCGGTATTGCAGCGCCATGTTCGGATGCAACAGGGGCGGAGGCTCGTCGGCATTGGCGAGGAGGTCCTGCAGCTCCACTTTGCGGGCGCGCAGCTTGTCGCCGCGCTCCTTCACCACCTCGATCGAGATCGCGTCCCGCATGTAGAGATCCATCAGCTTCTCCTCCTCGCGGGCGATCCGCTTCAGTTCCGCCTCGACCTTGTCGATGCCGGCGCTGCTCTCCATGCGCAGCCGGTTGGTCTCCCTCGTATAGGCGTCGCAGAACTCGGCGAAGAGGTCGGGATCGACCAGGCGGGTGCGCAAGGCGTTCAGCACCCGCGATTCCAGCGCGTCGCGGCGGATGTTCATCCGGTTGTCGCAGGTGCCCTTGTTGCGCGCCGTTGAGCAGCCGATCAGATCCTTCGAGATCGCCGAATAGCCGCCGCCGCAGCAGGCGCACTTCGTCAGTCCCGAAAACAGATACTTCGGCCGCCGGCGGTGGTTCACCTTGCGCACGTCGGCGATGCCGCGCGCGTCCCGTGCGACGGTATTGTCCTTCTGCCGCGCCTTCACCGCGTTCCACAGCGTGTCGTCGAGGATGCGCAGTTCCGACACCTCCTGGATCACCCAGTCTTCTTCCGGGTTGAGCCGGGCCTGGCGCTTGCCGGTATCGGGATCCTTGACGAAGCGCTGCCGGTTCCAGACGATCCTGCCGACATACATCTCGTTGTTGAGGATGCCGTTGCCGCGCCGCGGGTTGCCGTTGATGGTGCTGAAGCCCCAGTCGCCGCCCGAGGGGGCGGGGATGCCGTCCCTGTTCAGGGCGACGGCGATGGCCTTGGCCGATTTGCCGGCCGCGTAGTCGCGGAAGATCCGGCGCACGACCTCGGCCTGCGCCGCGTTGATCGTGCGGTTGCCGCGGATCGGCTCGCCATTGCCGTCGAACTTCTTGACGACGTCGTAGCCGTAGGAATTGCCGCCGCCGGACTTGCCGGCCTCGACGCGCCCGCGCTGGCCGCGCCGGGTCTTGTCGGCCAGGTCCTTCAGGAACAGGGCGTTCATCGTGCCCTTCAGCCCGACATGCAATTCGCTGATCTCGCCCTCGGACAGGGTGAACATTACTACGTCGGCATAGCGCATGCGCTTGTAGATGCCGGCAATGTCCTCCTGGTCGCGGCTGATGCGATCCAGCGCCTCGGCCAGCACAAGGTCGAAGCGGCCGCGCGTCGAATCCATGACCAGCGCCTGGATGCCGGGCCGCTGGATCATGCTGGCGCCGGAGATGGAATGGTCGGAATATTCCTCGACCACGGTCCAGCCTTCCTTCTCGGCGCGCAGCCGGCACATGCGGAACTGGTCGGCGATCGAGGCATCGCGCTGTTGGTCGGAGGAATAGCGGGCGTAGACGGCGACCTTCATGGCGGCACTCCCTGTCGGATCAGGAGGCGCCGGGTTCCCTGGTCTTTTTCTGCGCCTCGAAATTGTCTCTGGCGGCCTGCCTGCCCAGCAGGCGCACCAGCCCGACGAGGCGCGGGTCGGGACTGCCGCGGGGCGTGAAGCCGAGTTCCGGCTCGCCGAGCAGCAGGGCGTCGAGCAGCGCCTCGCGTTCGCTCCGCGTCATCGTGGCCTGGGTTCGGAAAGCTGGCAAGATCATAATCGCCAGCATCGGCGCCGAAATCCGCATAAGCAATGGAAATCGCTGTGGAATAATCGGCGGTGAATGGCATGGGCCGGGGTGCGACAGGGCAGGGTGGCGTAGAGCGGCGCGTTCCGGCGTCGTGCAATGACTTGCCTGAATCCGGGATCAGCGCAGCCGATGCCGGCGCCAGACCTCGATCATCCAGCCAAGCATCACCGCATTGAGGACATGCCACAGGAAATGCGTGCCGAAGGGCAGGGCATCGCACAGAGGCTGGTCCAGCGTGCGGAAGGTCAGCGAGACGATCAGGATGCCGGCGCCGATGGCGAGGCCGCGCGCCGTTTCCGGCAGGCGATTGCACAGCAGCAGCGCATAGATCAGGATCAGCAGCGGCACCGGCGCATAGCTGGCCGAGGAGCCGAGGCCGGGGATCATCATCGAGAAGATCGGCACCGTCGCGGCGGCATAGGGGATGAAGCCCGCCGTCACCAGGGCGGCGATCCAGGGACGCGCCCCGAAATAGTCGCGGGTGGCGGTGAAGACATAGAGCAGGATGAAGCCGAGGATCGGCAGCACGTCCATCAGCCCGGTCAACCGGTTCGCGTGGGTGTGGAACAGCCAGGAGCCGATGCCGATCACGAACAGCACCGCCGCCAGCGCCCGGCCCATCGCCATCTCCGGCCCGCGCAGCCGCGGCCACAGGACCAGGGCGGCGATCAGGAAGGCCATGTTGGTCAGCGCATTGATCGGCTCGGACCAGTAATCCGGGCCGGTCCGTTCGCAATAGGCGTCGACAGAGGAACGCCAAGTCATCGGAATCCTTCCGGACAAAGGTCAGGATGCAGCTGTGCGGGGCGCAGTGCTCGCGAGGCCGGGGCGATATCCGTGATCATCCATTGTCGTCCATCCAGGCTCATCGTCCCCGTGCAGGATACGGACGCAGGCGAAGGAAGGTAAGTGCTCCGCTGTTGTGAAGGTGGATCATCGCACTGGGCGGAAAGCTGTCTGGCGGCAGTGCGGCGCTGCAATCGCGGCGACATCGGAAAAGCGGTCACTCGTGCAACGCGCGGCAATGTGGCCGAGTGCTGGCCATGAAGGGCGGTGAGCCGCTTCACGGAAGTCCCGCAGTCAGCGGAACTTGTCCACAGGATAACTGCCCGCCGCGATGTGGCTTCACCAGCAATGAGACCGACCAGCAGACGTAGGGAGAGGTCAAATGAACCCGGAACGCCCGTCTATGGATTGGAAGGCAACTCTAGCAGTCGACTAACGCGCTATCACAAACAGGCTAGCACGGGCTAAATTCATCAGCTACGCTGCCTGAACGGATTGCTTCGGTCATTTGAGAAAGGGGAGTGCGTATTGCCCAGTCTTAACGTCACAACATCCGGATGTGCCTTGTGATGTCTGCTTCGCCGTTCTCGGCGGCGGCCCAGGGCTTGGGCTATTTCTTCCAGTACCGCTTTTCTCTCCTGAGGGCACTCGAGCTACCCGATGGCGGTCAATTGTTTCTCGAGCGCAACGATGACGTTGAGCATGTCGCAGCCGATGGATCCATTACGGCCGCTTCGCTCAAGCACAAGGCGGAAGGGGAACGGTTGACCGACTTGGCGACCGACTTCTGGAAGTCAGTACGGATCTGGCTTACCCTCTACATCAAAACGGGCCATGGAGCTGGTTCTGACATTCGCTTCATCCTGGTGACGACGGCGAGCGTGCCGGATGATTCGTTCATGAGCTTGTTTCTTGGTCATGGACAGGATGATATGATTCGATTGGAAAGCGCAAAAAAAGTCCTTTCCATGAGCAAGTCCGATACGATCTCTAGGATCGCCGCCGAATTGGACGCGTTAGCCATAAAGCAGCAGCGTGATTTCTTAGGCCGTATCTCGATAGTACAGGAAACCGACCGCATCGATCAGCTCCCGGCAATAATAGAGCAACGACTGCGCGCGGTGGACCGGCGTAATCGCCAGGCTGTCTTCGAACGGCTCGAAGGATGGTGGGTGAACGTTGTAACGAATCATCTCGTCAGTAGGGGGAATGATCCGATCTACATCAGTGACGTTTCCGACAAGCTGAGTGCGATCAATGACGCCTACAAGTCGGACAATCTACCAATTGACTTCCTTGGCAAGACCCCGGAAAGTATCGACGCCGCCTCCGACAACCGCACATTTGTGGAGCAGCTTCGTGTTCTGGGACTCTCCGAAGAGCGGATTCGGCGCGCAATCATCGATTACTACCGGGCGTTCCAGCAGCGATCAAGCTGGGCTCGTGAGAGCCTACTCGTTTCCAACGAGATCGAACTCTACGAAGATCGTCTCGTTGAGGAATGGGACAGGTTCCGCGAGATTGCGTGCGAGCTTCTCACGGACGGAAGCGGCGAGGAGGTGTGTCGGAAGGCAGGGCGGGAGCTCTACGACTGGGCCCAGTTAAACACGGGCAATTTGAGAATTCGTGAGCGCGTCACGGAACCCTACGTAGTCAGAGGTACATTCCAAATGCTGGCGAATGCCGACCCGCAGCCGAGGGTGTATTGGCATCCTAGATTTCTGGAGCGCCTTGCCAACGCGCTGGAGGTCACGGTTTGAGGCCGTGGAATGAGCGTCCGGTTGAGATTCGAAATCTTTTTAACCCGGCCTTTTGCGGTCTTGTGCTATCTAGGGCCATAATGGCCTTCCAAGAGATCGACAGGAAAGGCATGCCTTTTTCCTTGTCACTGCTTGTTCTGCCTCTCTGTCTCCACCGTGAAACCCGGGAAGTTGTGCGCACGAAGAAGAAGAGCTATTTCCTCAAGATCGCCGCTGAGCATCCCGAGTTTCAGATTGGCTTGGCCAGACGCTGTACCGATATTCTTCCGTTCACCTTCGAGGGCCTTGGTCTGCTGATGCAGTCAGGTGTATTGACAGTCGAGGCAGCTGGTAGGTTGCAAATAGGTGCAGGCATCCGAAAGACACTGTCAGGCACACATGAGTCGCTCGAGTGCCAACGGACCGCTGCGTTTCTAGGCAAAGAGTTCGCCCGCATCGGCGACCGCAGTACTGTCTATGCAACCTTGGGGGTGCGACCTTGAAAATTAAATCAATCCATCTCTACAGCGGTGATGGCCGGCGCCGTGATGTGGCCTTCCACGATGGTTTGAACATCATCACCGGGAGGTCATCGACAGGCAAGTCAGCGTTATCCGAAATCATCGAGTATTGTATGGGGCGTTCGACGTTCCTTGTCCCTGAGGGTACAATTCACGATCGTGTGGCATGGTACGCAGTCATCTATCGGTTTGCGGGTGAAGAAGTGCTGATCGCTAAACCTGCGCCTCGGTCAGGGGTGGCTAGTTGCAGTACCGCAATGGTCCGACGCGGATCCGTTGTTGAGGCACCGGAACCGGAAGAATTGCTTGTGAATGATAATGACGAGGGGGTTGTCTCTCTACTTTCAAAGCTCGTAGGCATACCGGATAACATCACCGACGTACCCATTGACCAAAGTCGTTCCAGCTTTGAGGCGACGATCCAACACACAGTGTACTACTTGTTCCAAAAACAAGAGTTTGTCACGAGCAAGACTCAGTTATTCTACAGACAGGACGAGGACTATCAACAGCAAACCATAAAAGACACAATGCCCATTGTCCTTGGCGTCTCTGGCAAGGATAAGTTCCAACTCGACGCCCAGCTGCGCGCCGCAAATCGCGAGCTTCGTCTTAACGCAAAGCTCGTCCAACAAACTAAAGAGGCAACTGCGGGTTCGGAGACGAAGGCTATCACCCTTTTGTCTGAAGCCCGAGGCGTTGGGATTCTTCCATCCACAGGTGTGTCTGCCGGAGATGCGATATCTTTGCTGCGTCAAGCGCTCTCGTGGCGACCCACGCCGGTTTCCGCGGATGACGGACAGCAGGTCTCCATAATTGAGCGGGAGATCTCAGAACTACGAGAGGAGCGCCGGGAAGCGGAAGTCCGTATCAAGGCCGCGCAGCAGTTCGCGGGCCAATCGAGGGGGTTCGAAACTGAGGTTAAGGAGCAACAGGACCGTCTCGCGTCTATTAAGGCACTGCCCAAAAACGTCGAGACCGGCGAATGGCAATGGCCGTTCGCCGAAAAAGATCTCGGAATGGACAGCCCCGTTGCCGCTGCCCTCTTGGGCGAGCTTCGGTCCTTGGATCGGGAGTTGACCGCGGTCACGGGTGAGCGCCCGGTTCTGGATGCTTATCTCTCGAAGCAGATCGAAGAGTCTTCCCGCCTCACGGCTCTCATCGCGCAGAGGGAACTCGAACTCTCGGCTGCGATTGCTGCGAGCGAGGTTCTCGCGGAGATGGGAAATCGCAACAATGCTGCAGCGCGGGTAGTGGGGCGCATCAGCCTATTCCTAGAAAACCTGGTGCCTGACGAGGAACTGGCCAAGCTGCTGAATGAGGAACGTCGCTTACGCCGGCGTGTCGAGGAGTTGGAAGAGCGGCTTGGCGCAGACGACTCCGACAGCCGCCTCCAGGCCGCCCTCAGCAATATCGCCCAGCACATGTCTGGCTACATCCGTGAACTCGGTGGTGAATTTGGAGAGTTCCCCGCGAGGCTTGACCTCAGATCGCTCACCGTCGTGATCGAGCGGCCCGGTCGACCCGTTTATATGTACAAGAGTGGGGGCGGGGCGAACCATCTGGCCTATCATCTTGGGGCCATGCTCGCGTTCCACAGATTCACCACGAACTATAACCTTCCTGTCCCACGTTTCATGCTGATCGATCAGCCGACACAGGTCTACTTCCCGTCGGAGGCGAGCTACAAGAGTGTCGGTGGGACCGTAGAGGAGACCGAGCAGGGCGACATCGATCTTGAGACGGTCCGCAGATTGTTCGCTCTTCTGTTGCGCTTCGTGACAGAAGACGCGCCTGGCTTCCAACTGATTGTTTCGGAGCACGCCAACCTTCGTGATGAGTGGTTCCAGGCCGCTCTTGTGGAAGAACCGTGGACGAAACCTCCGGCACTGGTGCCCGACGATTGGCCTGATCTTCCTGACCTGCCGCCAGTAGCTGGATCAGTCTGACATTGGGTCTCCCCAACCCGCAGTTGCGGAGGGGAAGAGGAAAGCCGTTTCATTGAAGCTTAGATTATCGGGATGCTCAAGGAGCAGGAGCCTAACGCCGGAGAGGTGCGATAAGTGCCTGAGCAATCTGCCCTGGCCGGGCTGATTGCGGGATGGAACGGCTACGCACTGCATGAGGGCTTTGCCCAGCGTTGTATCGTGTTCGAAACCGATATCTGTGGAATGTTTTGCACGATGGCTGGCATGGGCTGGCTGATGCTGATTTCGCTTCTCTTCCCTAGGGGGGTGAATTACTGGGGCTGGCATGGGAGGGCGTATTGCTGATCGCCCGGAGGATGTCGCGGCGCCAGAGGTATCCGGAGCAGCGCCTTCATTGTTGCTGCAGCACTGCCCGAACAGCAGTTTTCAAACATGCTGCGCTGCAGTGTAGCGCGAGGTCGACCGGCCACTCTGGGCCGAACCGGCCCTCACCCCCTTAGCGCCTGCCGCGCCATCTCTCGCGCCATCGCAAGGAGTGCGGTGAGCCCCGCCGAGGGATTCCTGCGGCCGGGGTAATACAGGCAGAAGCCGGGGCGCGGCGGGGTCCAGTCCTCCAGCAGGCGGATCAGGCGGCCGGCGGCGATGTCCTCGGCCACGTTCTGCTCGATGAAGAAGCCGATGCCCGCGCCCTCCAGCACGGCGGCGCGGGCGATGGCCGCCTCGTCCAGGATCAGGCGACCGCGGACGTCGATCTGCACGACCTCGCCTTGCCGCTCGAAATACCAGCGGAAAAGCTCTCGGTTCGGCAGCCGCACCCGGATGCAGTCATGCGCCAGCAGATCGGCCGGCACCCGCGGCCGGGGCCGGCCCGCCAGCCAGGCCGGGGTCGCGACGACCGCATAGCGCTGCGGCTTGCCAAGCGGCAGGGCGATCATGTCGCGGGGGACCAGGTCGGCGGTGCGGATGCCCAGATCGAAGCCTTCGGCCACGATGTCGACCAGCCGCTCCTCGGTCACCAGATCGACCTGCATGCGGGGATGGCGGCGCAGGAACTCCAGCACCAGGGGCGAGATGATCTCGCGCCCCGCCACCGCCGAGGCATTGATGCGCAGCATCCCCGAGGGCGTCTGGCCCTGCGCGCGGACGCTGTCCATCGCCCCGCGGATCTCGGCCAGCGCCGGCGAGACGCTTGCGACGAACTGCCGGCCGGCATCGCTCAGCGACACGCTGCGGGTGGTCCGGTTGAACAGCCGCACGCCGAGGCCCGCCTCCAGCCGGGCGATGGCATGGGACAGCGCGGTCGTCGACATGCCCAGCTCGATCGCCGCCGCCCGGAAGGTGCCCCGGCGCGCGATGGCCAGCACGGCCTCAAGGTCTCTCAGCCCCGCGTCCTTCATTGTCCCGATTCCGTCATCACCAGATGCCATATTATCCGGCTTATTCTGATAATGGTCGAGGCCCATGTTTCACCTGCAAGTAACAGAAGGAACGGAACATGCAGCTTCCCGCGCCGATCAGAACCTATTTCGCGGCTCAGGCCCCGCAGGATGCCGAGGCCCTGGCCGCGGCCTTCGCGCCCGATGCCGTCGTGCGTGACGAGCACCGGACCTATCGCGGCCCCGAGGAGATCCTGGCCTGGTGGCAGGCGGCCAAGGCGCAGTATCGCCACAGGGCCGAGCCGCTGGACCTGACCCAAGCGGCGGACAAGACCGCGGTCCGCGCCCGCGTCAGCGGCGATTTTCCGGGCAGCCCTGCCACGCTTACCTTCACCTTCGGCTTGGCGGGCGGCCGGATCACCGATCTGGAGATCCGCTGATGACCGGCTTTCTGACCTTGCAGGGCAAGCGCGCCCTGATCACCGGCGGCACGCAGGGCACCGGCGTCGCCACCGTGGCGCTGTTCCGGGAACTTGGCGCGCAGGTGCTGACCACGGCCCGCACGCGCCCCGAGAACCTGCCCGAACAGATCTTCGTCGCCGCCGACCTGACCACCGCGCAGGGTTGCCGGGCCGTGGCCGAGGCCGCGCGGGGCCGCATGGGCGGCGTCGACATCCTGGTCCATGTGCTGGGCGGATCGAGCGCGCCGGGCGGCGGCTTCGCCGCGCTGACGGACGAGGAATGGCAGAAGGAGCTGGACTGGAACCTGCTTTCCGCCGTCCGGCTGGACCGCGCGCTTGTGCCGGGGATGATGGCGCAGGGCGCGGGCGTGGTGATCCATGTCACCTCGATCCAGCGCCTCATGCCGCTGCCGGGCTCGACCACCGGCTATGCGAGCGCCAAGGCCGCGCTCTCGACCTACAGCAAGAGCCTTGCGAAAGAAGTGTCACCCAAAGGCGTGCGCGTTCTGCGCGTCGCTCCCGGCTGGATCGAAACCGAGGCCGCCATCCGCCATGCCGAGCGGCTGGCACAGGAGGCCGGCACCGACTACGAGGGCGGCAAGCGGATCATCATGGAGGCGCTTGGCGGCATCCCCCTCGGCCGCCCCGCGAAACCGGCCGAGATCGCCAGCCTGATCGCCTTTCTCGCCTCGGATCGGGCAAGCTCCATCACCGGCACGGAACATGTGATCGACGGGGGAACCGTGCCGACGGCGTGAGGAGGCGGCTCGGACGCTCTCGTACACGGTGCGAACAAGACCTGCGAGGACATCCCTGCCTCGATCCGCCTTCGGACGTGGCGGGGGCGCATCCGTCCTTCCCAGATCAGGACCGACCATTCCGGGCCAAGAACGCCAATATCGCGCTGGCGATCCGCTCGGCGATGCGGGGGTCGAGGTGGAAATGATGGTCTCCGGGAAGCTCGGCCATGTCGTAATCCGGGATCAGCCTTGCGCCAAGCCAGGCCAGTTCCATGGCTTTCGGTCTGCGGCTCTTGACGCCGTCTTCGGCCCACAGATTCAGCACGGGGCATCTGATCGCGCGCAGCACGGCTTCCACCTGCCCTTGGGTCAGCTTGACGGCGGAACTGGCGAAATGCCGGGGATCGCCGCGCAGCTGGAAGCCGCCAGGCCTCTCGATCAGCGCACGCTCGGCCAAGGCTTCCGAGGTTTGCCGCGAATTGCCCTGGGCCCGGCGGCGCTCGATGTAATCGGCTTTCGAGGCAAAGGTTCTGGGAGCGCTTGCCTTTTGCCTGCGGGTCTCTTCGATGAAGGCGCGCAGGGTCGAAACGACACTTTCATCGGGCATGGGTTCGGGCACCAGCCAATCGAGCGCGACCAATGCGCGGGCCCTTTCAGGCTGCGCCGCGGCGAAGAGGATCGCGATACTGGCGCCCCGGGAATGGCCCAGAAGTACGCAATCTCTCCATCCCAGTCGATCCAGGACTCCGGCGATCTGGGGCAGGTCGTCCCAGATATTGTAGGTGGCATGGGGCGCACGATGGCCGCTCCGCCCCTGCCCGCTGAGGTCCAGCGCGACGACATGGCATCCGACAAGCCGGGGCGCCAGTTCCTGGAAACTGGCGGCATGGTCCATCCAGCCGTGCAGGGCCAGCACGGGAGTGCCGCCCTCATGCCCGCCCGCCAAGCTGCAACCCGTCTACGTCCCATCGGCAGTTTCGCGGGGGCGCCGCATCTGGCCCGTTCATCTGCATGCCCTGCCATTCGTCTGCCCGGTCCGGGCATATCGCCCCCCGTCCGCGAATTGAAGCGCCGCGGCGGCCTTGCGGGCTGGACCTGAAACGCGGTGGCTCGGCGAGGCGGGGAAGGCGGCGACCGCCCGGCCTTCAATCGTCATGGATCAGGTCGAATTGCCCGAAGGCCGGTTCCGAGAGCCCATGATCCGGCGCGGGACAACGCCCGCTGGTGCCTGTCAGTCGGCTGCCATCCTCCTGCCGCCAACCGCCGGGAGCGCCTCATATCAACCCTCGGCCGCCTGCGTCATTGCCCTGGCGGTCCTGTCGTCGGCCGGAAGGAACGCCTCGATCGTCACCTCGGACAGCGTCACCTCCGTGGCCGTGCCGAAGACCGTGGTGGTGCTGAGGAAGGACAGGGGCCCCGCACCGCTTCGCAGCCTCAGCGGCACCGCGATGCGCCCCTCCCGCTCGGGATCCGAGGCTGGCGGCGTCGTGCTTGCGGGGCAGGGAAAGGCGGCGATTTCGTCGTGAAGCGCGGCCAGCACCGCATCCGCCGACTGCCTGATATCGTGCTTCAGCCGGGCCAGCAGGTGGGCGCGCCATTCCGGCAGGTTGAGAATGCGCGGCGCCAGCCCTTCGGGGTGAAGGCTCAGGCGCAGGACATTGACCTTTCCCTCCAGCAGATGCGGGGCGGCGCCGGCCATCAGCTTGCGGGCCGCCGGATTCGCGGAAATCAGCGTCCAGCGGCGATCCACCGCCAGGGCGGGGTGCGGCAGATGGCCGTGCAGGACGCGGTCGATCATCCCGCGCACTGCCGAGAATTCCGGGGCATCCGGCCCGCGATGCGGGTAATGCGGGGCATGGCCCGCCGCGGTCAGGATCAGGTTGCGCTCCCGCAGGGGAATCTCCAGCCTTTCGCTGAGATGCAGCACCATGTCCCGGCTTGGCCGGGATCGCCCGGACTCGAGAAAGCTGAGATGACGCTGGGAAATCTCTGCCTCGCTTGCCAGCGCAAGCTGGCTGAGCGCGCGCCTCTGCCGCCATCGGCGCAGCAGCTCCCCCGCATTGCCGGTCGCATCGCTCATGGCAGGACACTCGGCTCGGGCGCGGCGACGGAACGATTACCTGCGGGGTAATCGCTTTCGCAATGCCGATTCGCGATGATTGGGCATCGCTCTGCCAGTCGGCAGGGCGGAATCCGCTTTAAGGAGATGATCATGCCTGAAGACTACCACCGCCCGCCGTCGCAAACCACCACATCCCCGGATTCCGTCGCCGACCGAACTCGCGCCGTCGTGCAGCAATTCCTCGCTGCCAGGCTGGCGGGCGACACCGCGCGCCTGGCCTCGCTGTTCGCCGAGGACGTGGACTGGCAGCTTGCTGAAAACCCCGCCGTCCCATGGATCCGGCCGCGATCTACCGCCGCCGAGTGCGCTGCCCAGTTCACCGAACTGGCGCAATATACGGTGCCCGAGGATGCGTGGGCCTCGGTCGATACCTTGCTTGTCGATGGCGCCGACGCGGTCCTGATGGGGCATCTGTCGGGAACCGTGCGGGCGACGGGAAAATCCTTCGAGGGCCCCTTCGCCCTGCGCCTTACGGTCGAGAATGGCCGGATCACCCGCCATCATCTCTATGAAAACAGCCTGTCCATTGCCCAAGCCTGTGCTTCGTGAGGGGTGCGGCCCGAATTCCGGCGTCTCTCCTTCCCCGTTGCTTCAGTCTGCCATGATCTTTCCGCAAACGCCCGCTTAACCCTGCGACGCTGTGAACACCGCCAGTTGTGCCTCGAAGGCGCGTCGATAGGCGGGACGCGCCTCACCTCGGGCGACATAGGCGCGGAGGCTGGGATACCCGTCCAGGATGCCGCTGCCCTCCAGCCTGCGCAGCACCGTCACCATCATCAGGTCGCCGGCGCTGAAGGCGCCGTCGAGCCAGTCGGCCTCGCCGAGCCGGCGGGAAAGCTGCTCCAACCGGCCGCGGATGCGCTTCTCCAGCAGGGGAAGGCGCGCCTGGTACCAGGGCCTGTCGCGCTCGAAGTATACGGCCTGCTCCCACTCGATGATCGGCGGCTCGACGGTGTTGAGCGCGGCGAAGATCCACATGATCGCCCGCGCCCGCGCATTCGCGTCCTCGGGCAGCCGGCCCGGATGGCGCTGCGCGACATGCAGCACAATGGCGCCCGACTCGAACAGGGCAAGATTGCCTTCCTCATAGGTCGGGATCTGCCCGAAGGGGTGCAGCGCCAGGTGTGGGGGCTGCTTCATCTCGCCGAAACTCACTAGGCGGACATCGTAGGGCTGGCCAATCTCTTCCAGCGCCCAACGGACGCGCATGTCGCGCGCCTGTCCCTGGCCGCGGTCGGGGGAGTTTGCGAAGGCGGTGATGGTGGGGGTCATCGGAAAGCTCCTGCGCCTATTGTTTGATCTCGGGCTGGACCAGTTTCGCCAGCTTGTGCAGCGAATCCTGCCAGCCGAGATAGCAGGCCTCGGCGGGGATCAGATCGGGCACGCCCTGCGGTTCGATATTGACCTCGGTGCCGACCGAAACCTGTTTCAGATCCACCGTGACCGTCATCTCGCCCGGCAGGTTGGGGTCGTCGAACCGGTCGGTATAGACGAGGCGCCTGTCCGGGATCAGCTCCAGGTAGCTGCCGCCGAACGCATGGCTGTCGCCGGTGGTGAAGTTGCGAAACGACATCCGGTGCTGGCCGCCGACCTTCGCCTCCAGCTCGTGGACGGTGCAGAGAAAGCCGTAGGGCGGCAGCCAGCTTGCCACCGCGTCGGGCTCGAGGAAGGCGCGATAGAGCTTCTCGGGTTTCGCCGCGATGACGCGGTGCAGTCGGATCGTATGTGGCATAGGTTCCTCCTGTCTACCTTGGATATTCCAGTTGCATCGCCACCGCATCGGCGGTGCTTGCGCCGTAACGCGCGGTGATCGCGTCAAGCGTCCGGTCCAGGACATCGGCGGGCTTGCCGTCGGAAAAGGTCGGGACGCGCCGATCCCTTGGCCAGTCTGCGTCCTGCCGGTCGGGGATGAGACGGATGCCGCTGCGAGTTCCGACCATACCCGACGCGGCATAAGTCGTCACCTTCGACCGATATGTCCGCGACCAGGCATCGGCGGCCAGCGCCAGCGAGATCTCGTCCATGCCCGGCGCAAGGGCGATGCCCAACTCCTCATGGTTCCAGAAAGCCAGCCGGTTGGCCAGCACCGTCGCCGCGAAAGGCCGGGTCAGCGCGAAGGCGCCGCTGGCATGCCGTGCATCCCAGCGGGCGATGCCGAGCTCGCGGGCAACCGCTTCCGCCCTGGCTCGACCGGCGATGGCCTCGACCAGGGTCAGCATCATCGGCATCGAGGCGGTGATGCCGGTCGTCGTCACCACGCCCCCATCCGCGACCATCCGCCGGTCCGGGACATGAGAGATGGTCGGGTCGATCTTGCGCATCTCGTCCAGGTAATACCAATGCGTCACCGCCCGCTTGCCGTTCAGCAGCCCGGCGGCAGCAACGACCTTGGCGCCGGCGCAGATGCCGATGATCACCGCGCCCTTGCCGGCCTGGCTGCGCAGCCAGGCGATCACCGCCGGATCGTTGTCGCGGCTCATGGCGGGGACGATCACGTAATCCGCGCCTTGGGGATGCGCCGCGTCGAAGGCGGCGATGGTCGCGTCGGGCTGCACGGTCAGCGCGGGAAACAGCCGCACCGGGCCCGGTGCGGTGGCAAGGGAGACCACCTCGGCGACATCGGCGCGTTTCAGGATGCCATAGGGCAGCAGGTAATCGGTGGTCTCGGTGGCATCGTTGATTCCGATGATGGCGACCAGGGGTCGCGCGCGCTTCGGCGGTTCCAGCGCCGCGAGCAGGGCATCCGTCTCTGCCTGCGGCACCTGCGGCGGGGTCAGGTCTGCCGATGCGGGCGGCAGCGAGGCGATCCAGATGCCGAAGCCCGCCGCCGAAAGGAGGGCCAGTCCCAGGATGGCCCGCAGGGCGATGCGAAGTCTCATCGGCTTGCCTCGCTATCCCTTCACATATCCGAAAACCTCGACGATCCTGCCGTCCCGGACGCGCAGGATGTTGACGCCGCGCACCCGGTCGGCCTCGCCTTCGCCCCAAGACAGCCGCCAGCGGATGATGCCGCGATCCTTGCCGGCCCAGATCTCCTCGGCCGTGAAGGCGAGACTGGCCGGGGCGGCGATACCCTTCCAGAAATCCAGGCAGGCCTTGCGGCCTTCGTAGCGCGCGCCGTCCGGGGCAGGGGCGGTGTTCTCCAGGATGCAGCCCTCGCCGATCAGCGCGTCGAGGGCGTCGGGGCGGTGGTTCTCGAACGCATCGTGAAAGCGTTCGACGATCTCGCGGGTCGTTTTGCCATTCGCGTCCATGTCTCACCTCGTTGAACTGGCCAGGAAACGCTGTCGGCCCAGGTTAGTCTGCGGATGGGCTGGCAGATATGACAAAAAACGTGCAATCTCTGCCAATGCACCGGGTCGTCTTCATCCTCTATCCAGGGTTCGAACTGCTGGACATGGCTGGTCCCGCATCCGTCTTCAACGGCGCGAACCGCGCTCTGGGGCAGGTTGGCAAGGCGCCGTTCTACCAGATCTCGCTGGCCTCGCCGGGCGGCGGCGAGGTCGCCAGCAGCACAGGAATATCCGTGCAGACCGCGCGCCTTGATGAATTGCGCGGGCAACGGCTCGGCACGCTGCTGATCGTCGGCGCCGAAAGCGGGCCGCTGCAAGCCGCCATGGCCGACCCGGAATTGCGTGCGGCGCTGCCTGGATTGACGCCGGAGGCCGAACGGTTTGGTTCGGTCTGTTCGGGCGGGATGGTGCTGGCCGGTCTCGGGCTGCTGGACGGTCGCCGGGTCGCGACGCATTGGGACGCCTGCGCGCGCTTCCAAGCGCATTTCCCCGACGTGAACGTCGATCCCGAGGCGCTTTACGTGACCGACGGCAGGCTCTGGACCTCGGCCGGGGTGACCACCGGCATCGACATGGCGCTGGCTATGGTCGCGCGCGACCTGGACGCCGGCATCGCGGGCGAGGTGGCGCAACGGCTGGTCCTCTATGCGCGCCGGCCGGGCCATCAGTCGCAGTTCAGCCCCCTGCTGTCGGCGCAGGCCAGGGGCGACAGCCCCTTCGTGGCGCTGATCGGCTGGATCCAGGCCAACCTGCACGCCCCCCTGGATGTCCCGGCCCTGGCCGACCGCGCCGGGCTGAGCGAGCGCAGCTTTCACCGCAAGTTCACCGCCGCCACCGGCCAGACGCCGGCGCATTTCGTCGAGACCCTGCGGCTGGATGCGGCGCGCATGTTGCTGTCGCGGGGCCTGCCCTTGAAGCAGGTCGCCACGCAGGTGGGGCTGTTTCCGGCCGCAAGGTTCTCGCGCCTGTTCCAAAAGCGCTTCGGCCTCTCGCCTGGAACCTATCGCGAGATGCATCGCATCGAGCCATAGCCCCTTTCAATATTGGTCATGCAGCCTGAGCCAGCTCATGGCGCCGTTTTCGTTGCGGCCCTTGGGGGTCAGGTCCAGCCAGTTGAACGCGCCCATCAGCAGTTCCACGCCGCGGTGATAGGTGGAATAGCTGTGGAAGAGG
>NZ_JRKO01000049.1 GCF_000763885.1 Paracoccus versutus
TCCCCAGGGGGAGGATGTTTGAAGGAGGGGGCTTCCAGCCCCTTCCTTCATGGGGGTGAGCGCGAGAGGGGGGCGGCCACGCCCCTCTTTCGTCAGCGCCGGCGGCCGGTCGATCCGGCCGGCGGCGCTTCGGCTGCCAGCGGCAGGAACGGAAGGCGGCCGGAGCCGCCTCCCGTGGCCAGGTCAGTCGCCGGCCAGGCGGCGGATGACGGCACCGACGGGGTGCCAGCCGATATGCGTGCGGCCCTGGGCGACGAGGATGCCGACCGCGGTCGGGTTGGCTTCGATATCCCGGACGGCCTCATCCAGGTCGTCGAACGGTGCCATATTCAGGATCTCGATGGGCCGGCCCTGCGCGTCGATCCCGACCTGGATATAAAGCGGTGCCCACTGCACCTTTTGCAAGGACCGCTCGGCCAGGCGGATGAGGAGGAAGGCAAACCTGCGCTCGCGCCAATACTCCCTGCTGCCGCCGTCGATGCTGGTGATTTCCCGTTCGGTCATGGCATGTCTCCTTTTGCGCTCTGACGGGAGGAGGCCGCACCGTCGCCGCAAGGTGTCGGGGATCGCGCAGCGACCGCCCCCGGGCGGCGAGTGGGGGAGCCGATTTCCTGACGACGCCCTTGGGCGGCGGCTGGAAATTGGGGGAACCGCTCGTCCTCGACAGCGCAGCGGCAGGTGCAAACCTCCGGACGACAGAGCGCAAAAGGAGACATTTAAAACCGGGGGAGGTCTGGAGGGGGTGCCCCCCGCCGGAGGCTTCCCGGCCGGTCGATCCGGACGGGGGAGCCTTCTCTTGCCGACGTGGCCACGAGGCGATCGGCCAGAGACATGGGGAAACCCGGCGGCTGGAACCGCCGGGCCTCGAGCCTCCCGCTCAGGAGGGGATGTCGTCTTCGTCGATGAACCGGCCCTCGTCCTCGTCGCCGGTCTCGGACGGCTGCGCCCGGCTCAGGAAATCCACCGTCTCGGCGACGATCTCGCAGCCGTAGCGGTCGTTGCCGTCCGCATCCTGCCACTTCGTGT
The DNA here is from genome assembly GCF_000763885.1 of Paracoccus versutus. Classification (GTDB taxonomy): domain Bacteria; phylum Pseudomonadota; class Alphaproteobacteria; order Rhodobacterales; family Rhodobacteraceae; genus Paracoccus; species Paracoccus versutus. The sequence continues at coordinate 1,027 of NZ_JRKO01000049.1, forward strand.
AGTGGATGCGGCCGCGCACCAGGACTTTCGTGCCGGACTCGCAATATTGCTGGATGGTCCGGCCCAGGCCGTTGAAGGCGACGACGCGGTGCCATTCCGCGTCCTCGACCCGATAGCCCTTCTCGTCGCGGACGACGCGGCCTTCCGAATAGCGCGGGCGCGAGGTGACCAGCTTGAAGCGGGTGACATCGGTGCCGCCGCGGGTGGTGCGGGTTTCGGGGGCCTGGCGGATGGCGCCGGCGAGGATGACGATGTTCTGCATTGTCTGTCTCCGTTGCTTCTCCGGAGGGACCATTCCCTCCGACGAGACCCGGCCAAGTCCGTCGGGAGGCACCTGCAACTGACGCCCCCTTCGGGCGGCAGCTTGCCCGCAAGGCTTCGGAGTGGTGCGGGCAGCCGCGCGCCCCGCGCGGCAACACGGTCCGGAGCCTTGGGGGTTGCCGGTGAAAACCGCACGGAGTTAGGGGATCGGAAAGGCGGAGGGATTGGTGCGTCCGGGGGGCATGACGGGGACGGATCGCAGAACGGCGGCGTTCTCGCCGGTGCCGTCCTGTCCGCATGGCCCCCGGGACCCGCACCACCCGCAGCGGTGCCGCTTCGCTTCGGCTTGCTGGTCATCCTTGCGTCCGCCGCCGGAAGGCCGGGGCGTTCGGGACGGGAAGGACCGGGCTATCGGGTCGAGGACGCGGGATGGCATGGCTGCCGTTGCCTCGGCACTGGGCCGGATCGTCCGGCAATATTGCGGGGCCGGCAGGACGCTGGCCGCATCGCGGCGGGCATCGACTGCACGGAATGGCAGGATGCGGAAGGCGGGGACCGTTATGGCAGCGGGGTCGGCGGCGGGGTGGATTTCCGTGCCGGGCGTGCTGGCCGGGACCGATGGGGGCGAGGGCCGGTTCGTCGGCGACGATGACATCCTTCTTGCGCGGGGCTAGCGGCCCGGTGGTTCCAGCCGCCGGGTTTCCCATGGACGAGAAAGATCGCGGGCATCGGAAGCAGGTCGCGCGGTCAGATTGCCCGTCGGCGCCGGAGGGTCGGCGGGGTCGAAACAATGCCTGCCACGAATGGCGGTTCAGGGCGATCCCTGCTTCATCGCCTGTCGCGCATGCTGACGGCGATGCCGCCCATGATCGCGGCGGCCCCCAGCAGGTGATAGAGATGCAGGCTTTCATCCATAAACAGCACGGCAAGGATCACGCCGAACACCGGGATCAGGTGGATCGAAAGCCCCGCCCGCGCCACGCCCACCCTCGCCACGGCCATGTTGTAGAGCAGATAGGCGCCGACCGAGGGGAAGATGCCGAGATAGGCCAGCGCCGCCACGCTGGCGCCGGTCCAGATCGGCGCCGGGCCATGCGCATGTTCCCACAGCCAGACCGGCAGGAGGGCGATCAGCCCGACGGTGATCTGCGCGCCCATCAGGCCGATGCGGTCGATCCCGGCGGGAAAGCCGCGCAGCCAGACCGTATAGAATGCCCATGAGATCATGCCGCCGAAGACGATCAGATCGCCCCGCGACAGGTCCAGCGCCAGCAGCCGCTCGGGCACGCCTTGGGTCAGGATCGTCAGCACCCCGGCGAAGGACAGCAGGATCGCGGCGATCTGCCTGCCTCCGATCCGCTGCCGGAAGGTGATCGCAGCCACCAGCAGGATCAGCAGCGGGATGAGCGAGTTCAGCAGCAGCCCGTTCGAGGCCGTGGTGGTCCGCAAGCCGACATAGATGAAGGCGTTGAACGCCACGATCCCGGTCAGCGAGACGGCGACGAGCCGCAGCCAGTGCCGACGGTAGAGATGGAAATCCCGGCGCATCGGTGCGATGGCAAAAGGCAGAAGGATCAGGAGCGCGATGATCCAGCGTCCGGTCAGCAGGGTGAAGGGCGGCACCATATCGCGCATCATGCGCCCGACAAGGAAATTGCCTGCCCAGAACAGCGGCGGCGGCAACAGCAGAAGCAGCCAGATCCAGCGGAAACGCTCCTGTTCGGCCTGTTCGACGGTCGTGGCCATCAGCGCAGCAACCACGCGCCGACCGATGCGGGCAGCCGATCGGCGACCCGCAGGCCTTTGGCATCGCATCCCCGGGACAGCGAGGTGGCCTCGGCCTTTTGCGAAAGCGCGCTGAACCGGAGGCGTTTCTTGTACATCGGTCGGACCCTTCTGAAGCGGGGCCTCGATAGCGCGCGCGGCATCCCCGGGAAACCTCAAAACAAGCGGCATCACCCTTTCCCGCCTCCGGCATGATCCGGACGGGCTCCGATATGGGTGGTCTCCGCCCGTCCGGATCATGCCGCGTCGTTCGCGCTGCCGCATCAGCCATGGGCGCACCTGCCGATATCTTCGCCTTGCCTTCGCGAGCCGGGCCATGCCCGGCGAGCGCGATTTTGTTTGGTGCCTTTCCCATGCGCCGCGCACGCGCGACGGCCGCCGATCCGATGGACCGGCGGCCGTGGTGTTGCGGGTGATCGTCCGACCTATGGCCGCAGCGGGCGCCAAGGTTCATCCGTCCCGGCCGGGCGCCAGGTCAACCGGCGGCACCGGAACGTGGCCCAGGCGTAAAGCAGCGGCTCCATGCCGTGCCACCAGTCGGCCGCGATGTCGCCGCAACGGCCCTCGAACAGCAGCCTGCCGCGCGCGGTGTAAAGCCGGAACTCCACCGGCAGAGCGTCGCCGTCTTCGGGCTTGCCGTGGGCGGGGACTCCGTCGGCGTCCTCGCCCAATCCAATGCAACCGCCGTGATGGTCCTTCGTGACAATCCAGCGCATGTCGAAATCCTTTCCGTAAAGCTGTGGGGTGTGGCGCCCGCCGCGGGGGCCGGCGCCAAGTGACGCGGCCTATGCCGCCGCCTTCCGGTCCCGCTCTTGCAGGGCCGCCATCCGCTTTCCGGCAGTCTGGTAATGCGCCAGGTCCAGCTCCACCCCCAGCCAGTCGCGGCCCAAAAGATGCGCCGCCGCCAGGGTCGAGCCGCTGCCACTGAACGGGTCCAGCACCAGATCGCCGGGTTTCGTGAACGCGCCGATCAGCCTGCGCAGCGCCGCCACCGGCTTCTGCGTCGGGTGCAGCTTGTTGCCGGTATAGGGGAAATCCAGCACATCGGGCACAGGGCTAGCCGGCAATTCGGGATCGCCCTTCGCCAGCAGATAAGCCTGCTCGTGCTCATAGCGCAGGAACCGCGCCGAGGAGGCGTAACGCTTGCGGAACACCAGATGCCCGACGATGCGGAAACCCGCCGCCTTCCATGCCTCCACGAACAAATCGACCTTGTTCCAGCCGTAGAAGCTGACGCAGAAACCGCCCTGCTTCAGAACCCGGTGCATCTGGGCGAAGGCCGGGCGCAGCCAGCGGGCGTTGTCGTCATTGGCGACGGTGCGGCCCTGCCGGTCGCGGAAGCGGGTGACATAGGGCGGATCGGTCAGGATGAAGTCCACCAAGCCGGTGCCGAACGCCTGCATCGCCAGGGTGCAATCGGCATTGATGACGAGGTTGCGGGGGGGGCTGGTCTTGCCAGTCATGTCTCTGTCCTTTCGGGTTGGGGTTCAGGGCAGCGAAGCGCCTGCTCCTGAACCCTTGCCCGTCGGCGAGACCGGGGGTGTAAGGCGCAAGAGAAGTCTTTGGCACCGTGGAATAATTGGAGGGGACCCGCTTGCGGGGAGGAGGCCGTTTATGCCGCGAAAGGCCGAAGAGTTTTCTTGCGGCGCGCCTGGGGCAGCGCCCCAAGCCCTTCACCTCAGAACAAATGGCTTATTGCATTATTCTTCTTTCGACCCTTGCCCTGTCTTCGGGAGTGATCGGAAGGATCGCATGACTGCGGTATGGCCGTAACGACCGGGATCAGGCCTGCGGCGCCAGTTCTCCGAACCCATTCAGATTGATCAGCGCGGCGATGCCGGTGATCAATCCGGCGGTGCCGCAAAGCAGTTTCAGCGCGATGGCGGATTCGATGGCGGTATGGGTGACGCCATGGACGACGGCATATCCGGCGATCATCGCCGGGATCACGAAGACGGCCCGCGCCAGCAGGCCAAGGATCGGGTTCCTCGCCTTGAACAGCGCCAGAAGCACCAGCCCGACCGACAGCAGCGCGGCGGTTGCTGCCGCAAGGACCGAGAGCAGGAACCCGGCCTCGGTCGCGTGGATGAAACGGAAGGTCTCGACCGCGACCATCACCGGCAGGGCCCAGGTGGCGAGATACCAGGCGATGACGCAAAGCGCGGCAGTGAGCATGACGGCAAGCAGGATCAGGATCATGGAAGCCTCCGGATCAAGGGGATCGGGGATCGTTCACGACAGGCTGCCAGAAGGTGATACGCTCCGCCTGCGACCAGGGTTCACTACGCCGTTGCTGCGAAAAACAGCATTCCCAACACCCTGCGATGGGTCAAGCGAACGGGCGGAAGACCGGACAGATGATGCGGATAGATGCCGAGAGCGCCCGGCGGCCGGCTATACACTGCCGGGGGACGGCCCAAACTCCCCTGTGATCAGTGCGTTGGCAAGGGACGCGTCGTAAAAATGACACGCGGGGGCGAACCTCGGATTCCGGCGGCTTCCCCGGCTCGCCCTCCGGGGATATGCGGCGAACAGGCATCGCTCGCGGAGACACTGACTTGAAAATCGCCGTTTACGCCCTTGCGGCTTCTTTCCTGGCCGGCGCCTCGTTCGCCGGTGGCTTCGCCGCTCCGGTCGGGCCGGCTGATGTCGCGCCAGCCGCCGCCGAGACCGACTGGACGGGCTTCTATGCCGGCCTGCATTATGGCCAGGGCGAATTCACCGCATCGCGCGGCCGGGCGAGCGCCGATCTGGGCGACATCGACGCCTTTGGTGTGCATCTGGGCTATCTGCGCGACATGGGCCGGTTCGTGCTGGGCGGTGAGCTGGACTACAACAATGTCGACCTGCAGAACGGGACGGCCGGCAGCAGCGACATGTGGCGGCTGCGTGGCCGCGCGGGCTACGACATGGGGCGGTTCCAGCCCTATCTGACGCTTGGCGTGGCGCGGCTGTCGGATTCCGGCGAATCGGAAACCGGGGTGACCTGGGGCTTCGGCGGCGATTATCTGGTGAACGACACTGTTTCGCTTGGCCTGGAATACAGCCGGTCGAGTTTCCAGAACGTGGTGGATACCGACATCGACCTGGACGCCGACCTGCTGCAGGTCCGTGCGTCCTATCGGTTCTGAAGGACCGCGTGCAGGCGATCCCCGATCAGGCGATGCGCAGGTTCTTCGCGACGAAATCGGCCCGCGCCTCGATTCCCGCCAGCGGCAGTTCGACGATCCGGTAGCCAAGCCGAGTATAAGTCTCGGCCATGATCCTGCCGGTCGCCTCGGCTTCCAGACTGTCCTGCTTGCGCTCCGTATCCTGCGTGAAGATATCCTCCCAATAGGGCGCGAGAAAGACATGCCTGTTATAGGGACATAGCTTCGCCGCCGCCTCGACATGGGCAGGAACGGGCAGACCGCAAAGCGTGAGATAGCCGATAACATCGGGAATGCCACGATCCATGATGACGATATCCGTCATCGCCGCGGCCTCGTGCCAGGACCGCATTTCCCAACTCAGCATGAGTTCGGCGAAGGCCGCCCGGTCCGCCCAAGGCAGGGCCGATCCGCCGATCCTGACCTGATCCTGTATGATAGCACGACCGGCCTCCGGCATGCTGCGATAGCCCCGCCAGATGAGCGCCTCGATCAGGCTGCTCTTGCCCGAGCCGGGACCACCGGTCACGACGAATATATGATCGTTCATGCGTCTTCCTCAAACTGGCGTCGTCATTGGCGCAGGGACAAGATGGCCGAAACCAGACCAGCGCCATGACCTAGCTCAGGCTGCATGACCAATACTGAGCCGAACAGGGGGACCGGGGCGGGCGATCAACCCCCGGCGCTTCGGATGATATCAGGCCACTGTCCCGACGATGGGCTGGCGCCGAGGATTCCTCCGATCCCGGCCAGGATGTTACGCGTCCCCTGCCTTCTCGATGGTTTCCCGCAGCCATTCGCGCCATCGCGGCTGGCTCGCCGCAGCGCGTTCCCCGGCGTCCTCGCCATAGAACCAGAAGCTCATGCTGGCATTCGTCGTCCCGCCCATGCCATAGGTCCCGATCAGCGCGATGCCGGGCGCGGGCTGCTCCAGCCGCAGCAGGACGTAGCGCTGGCTGTCGCCCTGCTCGATATATTCGACGGTGCCGGACAGGGACTCGGGCGCTTGGAGGGCAAATGTCTCGCCGGTATCCGTGCCGGCAAGCCCGAGCCCATGGGTCAGCCGCTTCCAGACCGCCAGCTGGGGCGCCTCGACGCTCGCCATGGCAAAACCCACAGCCGCCTGCATCCCGGCGAAATGCGCAAGGTAGAGCCGCAGCACCTGGAAGAAGCCGGGCCAGCCGCCCTCGAATCCCTCCATCTGGTCGTCCCAGTCGTCGGTCGAGGCGAACAGCGAATGGACCATGCGGATGACGCAGCGGCTGCCCGATCTGGCCGTCACGGTGATCTCGGTGGCCAGCGGCGGCGCCCCCTCGGCCCAGTCGCGCTCGACATAGCCGAAGCGCGAGGGCGGCTCCCATATCGTCACTTCGCCGGTGGATTCCCCGTTCTCGCCCATGTCGAAGCGCAGCGCCCCGCCGACATGTTCGTCGATCGTGGCCGGGGTGAACCAGGCGGTATTGCCCGGCCCGGTGGCGATCGCCTGCCAGACCTGTTCGGGCGTGCCGGGCACCAGCAATTCCATCTCGACCCAGCGCTTGCCGCTGTCGTCCTTCTTGACGGGCATGAGGGATATCCTTTCAGGGTTGGGCCTCGTCCGGGGCCGGATAGGCTGCGACGATCAGCCGGTGCGGCCGGCCGGCCGGCGCGCTTTCGTCGTGATAGCGCGTCGCGAGCGCCGCGACGGCGTTGGTCAGATCGGCGGCGAAGGCGGCCCGCTCGGCCGGCGAGCGGAAGCGGATGGTGCTGTCGATGGACAGCGTGGCAAGCCGCTTGTCCTTTTGCCGCGCGGCGCGCCACAGGGCGCCCACCTCGCGCAGGATGCGGGCGGCGAGCGCGATCAGATAGCTCGCCGACAGACGGTCGTTGCTGCGGGCCGGATCAGCACCGATCGGTCCCAGGGCCGCGGGCGAGACGACGTAAGAAGCCGCCGTCGCCGCCATCAGCCGCTCGATCAGCCCGCCCCATTGGCGCTGTTCCACCGCCCTGACAAGGCCGTGATCCTCCAGCACCCGGAGATGATAGTTCACCTTCTGGCGTGTCAGCCCGACGCGCGCGGCGAGCGAGGCGGCCGATGCCGGCTCGGAAAGCTCGGCCAGTAGGCGGGCCTTGATCGGGTCCAGCGCAGCCACGGCAGCAGCGGGATTGTCGATGACATCGAGATCGAGCATGGAGGCATCATCACATTGACAGATATTTTTGTCAATGCGGGTTGCCGCGACCTTTGGGGCCGGTCCCGAGGATTGTCGGCAGGACAGGCGTGGCCATGACTGCGGCGCGGCGGATACGGACCAGCACCGGCATCCGCGCCACCGTGACCAAACCTCGTATTCGGCTCGCGAGCGCGATGCGCTGGCCTGGACCACGGCACCGCCCCTTCCGACGCGCCGGATTTGGACCGCGCTTTTCACGAAGCGCAGGCCTGGGCGATGGACAGGCTGTTCTCATAGAGATGATGGCGGGTGATCCGGCCATCCTCGACCGTGAGGCGCAGGGCGAAAGGACCTTCGAAGGATTTGCCCGTCGCCCGCACTGTGCCCGACAGATGCCCCATCAGGACGGCGTCGGCGCCATCGACAAGCAAGGCATCGACCGAGGCCCGCACGTCCTCGGGCACCGTATATTGCATCAGTTCGGTGAACTGGGCCGCGCAGTCGGCAGCGGTGGATCGCGGCCGGATCCAGGGGGCGGCCGGGTTCTCGGCAAGCAGCCAGTCCACCTCATCGGCGAACAGCGAGGCCAGGCGCGCCGTGTCGCCCGCCAGCCGGGCGGCGAGGAACTGCTGCACGACGGCCCGGGTCCGGTCGGCGACGTCCTCGGCAGACGTGGTGGCTTGCGACGGCGGGCGGTGGTAGTCTTCAGGCATGATCATCTCCTTAAAGCGGGTGCCGCCCTGCCGGATGGCGGGGCGATGCCCCTTCATCGCGAATCGGCGTTGCGAAAGCGATTACCCCGCAGGTAATCGTTTCGCCGCCGCGCCTGCGTCGAGCGTCCTGCCATGAGCGACGTGACCGGCAGTGCGGGGGAATTGCTGCGCCGATGGCGGCAGAGGCGCGCGCTCAGCCAGCTTGCGCTGGCAAGCGAGGCGGAGATTTCCCAGCGTCATCTCAGCTTCCTGGAGTCCGGGCGATCCCGGCCAAGCCGGGACATGGTGCTGCATCTCGGCGAAAGGCTGGACATTCCGCTGCGGGAGCGCAACCTGATCCTGTCCGCAGCGGGCCATGCACCGCATTACCCGCATCGCGGGCCGGATGCCCCGGAACTCTCGGCTGTGCGCGGGATGATCGACCGCGTCCTGCAAGGCCATCTGCCTCATCCCGCCCTTGCGGTGGATCGCCACTGGACGCTCTTGGCAGCGAATCCGGCGGCCCTGAAGCTGATGGCCGGCGTCGCTCCGCATCTGCTGGAGGGCGAGGTCAATGTCCTGCGGCTGAGCCTTCACCCCGACGGGCTGGCCCCGCGCATTCTCAACCTGCCGGAATGGCGTGCCCACCTGCTGGCCCGGCTGAAGCACGACATCAGGCAGTCGGCGGATCCGACGCTGGCCGCGCTTCACGACGAAATCGCCGCCTTTCCGTTCCCCGCAAGCACGACGCCACCAGCCTCGGATCCCGACCGGGAAGGGCGCATCGCGGTGCCGCTGAGGCTGCGAAGCGGTGCGGGGGCCCTGTCCTTTCTCAGCACCACCACCGTCTTCGGCACCGCCACCGACGTGACCCTGTCCGAGATGACCATCGAGGCGTTCCTTCCAGCCGACGACAGGACTGCCAGGGCAATGATGCAGGCCGAGGGCTGAGCGCTTTGGAAACCGGTGACCGCGTCTGACTGCTGGGGAAAGGTTGCCGCCAACCGGTCTTCCAGGCGGTAGAAAGACCGCAGCACGCGACGAGATGCTCACTGGCCGGCTGGAACTTTGCGCATTCCCCTGCTTTCGCTATGCTTGGGAGATGCAGCGCTCCGGTCGGCTTCTTCAACTCCTGCAGACGCTCCGTGAGCGGCGGGGCGCCGTCACGGCAAAAGCCCTGGCGCAACGGTTCGACGTCTCGGAGCGCACGATCTACCGCGACATGGAAACCCTGCTGGAACTCGGCGTGTCGGTCGAGGGCGCAGCGGGCACGGGTTTCGTCCTGCGCCCGGGTTTCTTCCTGCCGCCGATGGCCCTGACGCAGGACGAAGCCGATGCCGTCCTTCTGGGCCTGCGCTTCGTGCAGGCGCGCGGCGACAGCGAGATCGCGAAGGCCGCCGATACCGCCCTGATCAAGATCGCGGAGGGCATGGGAGACGGCGCCGAGGCACGGATGCGCAGGAGCGGCCTGACCGTCGGCCCGTCCGAGAACGGTCGACCGGAGGAATTGGCGGCGATCCGGCAGGCCATGCGGAATCGCCGGAAATTGCGGATCACCTATCGGGCCCAGAACGCGATTCTGCGCAGCCGCATCGTTTGGCCTGTCGCGCTTGGTTTCCTCGACCGGGCCGAGATGCTGGCAGCATGGTGCGAGTTGCGGGATGGCTTCCGGCACTTCCGGCTCGACCGCATCGACGCCCTGTCCCTGCTGGAGGAAGAGATCCCGCGATCCCGCGACAACCTTCTGGCCGCCTATCGCCGCAGCGAACCTCATGCGAATATCTGAGCCCCGGCTCCTGACATCTTCTGTCGATTCCCGATGGTAAACCCCGACCCATCAATCGGAAAGGAGATCGGGATGCATATCATTCTTGGCGGAACCGGGCGGGTCGGATCGGCGGCGGCCCGCGCGCTGCTGGAGCAAGGACAGGAGGTAACGGTCGTCACCCGCGACGAAAGCCGTGGCGAAGAGCTGAAGCAGGCGGGCGCGAGGATCGCCGTTGCCGATATCCGCGACGTCGATGCCTTGCGGCGGGTATTCCGGACCGGCCGGCGCGCCTTCCTGCTCAACCCGCCAGCTGACCCGTCGGGCGACACCGATGCGGAAGAGCGCAGGAATGTGGCGGCCATCGTTGCGGCGCTGGAGGGGTCGGGGCTTGAGAAGGTCGTCGGGCAATCGACCTATGGGGCCTTTGAGGGGACGCGCTGCGGCGATCTTACCGTCCTGCATGAATTCGAGCGGGCATTGATGCAGCAGCCCATCCCCGCCGCGATCAACCGGGGCGGATATTACATGAGCAACTGGGCCGGAATGGCGGAAGCGGTGCGGATCGGCGGCAGCCTGCCCAGCTTTCTTCCCGCCGATCTCGTGATTCCGATGGTTGCGCCGGCCGATCTTGGCCAGGCGGCCGCGCGACGTCTCATGTCGGGCACGGAGGACGTCGGCATCAAGCATGTGGAGGGGCCGGACCGCTACACGGCCAAGGACGTCGCCGCCGCCTTCGCGCGGGCGATGGGCCAAAAGGTGGCGGTGCAGGAGATCCCGCGGGATGCGCTGGAGGACGTCTTTCGACAGTCCGGGTTCTCGGCAGCGGCAGCGGCATCCTATGCCTGCATGACCCGTCGGCTGATCGACGGCAAGGCCGACACGACGGATCAGCCGATCCGGGGCAGAATCTCGTTGGAGAGCTATGTCGCTTCCGTCCTGGGCTAACTGGGAGCCGATGCCGACCCTTGTAGCCTTCGCCTGCCGCCCCTAGATTCCGCCCATGATGTTCATGTCCACATTCTTCCCGCTGATCTGAACGGCCCTGCCCGTACGGCGCGTTCGCGCCATCAGATCGATACCGGCGCCTGCGATCCAGGCGCCAAGCGGAGAATGCATCATGACCAATTCCAAACCATCCGGCCTGACCGAGCGTCAGGTCCAGAACTTCATCGACAACGGCTTCGTCAGGATCGACGGTGCCTTTTCCACCGATCTCGCCCGGCAATGCCGGGACGAGTTGTGGGCGGAGATGGGCCTTGCGCCCGACCGGCCCGAAGGCTGGACACAGCCGATCATCCGCATCGCGTCGATGTCCACCCCTGCCTTCGTCCAGGCCGCCAACACCCCGCTGCTGCACAGAGCCTACGACCAGCTTGCCGGGCCGGGGCGCTGGATCCCGCCGCGGGGGCTGGGCAGCTTCCCGATCCGCTTTCCCTCGCCCGATGCCCTCGGCGACGACGGCTGGCATGTGGATATGAGTTTCGGCGACAGCCCGGATTTCATGGAGTGGCGGGCCAATGTCAAAAGCAGCCGCCGCGCCCTGCTGATGCTGTTCCTGTTCTCGGATGTGGGACCCGACGACGCGCCGACCCGGATCAAGAAGGGCTCGCATATGACCATCGCGCGCGAATTGCTGCCCCATGGCGAAGCCGGCGCGACGCTGCGGCAATTGTCGGCGGACGGCTATGCCTCGACGGAACGCTGCCCCGAGGCGCTGGCGACGGGCGCGGCAGGCACAGTCTATCTGTGCCACCCGTTCCTGGTCCATGCGGCGCAACCGCATCGGGGGTTGCGGCCCCGCTTCATGGCGCAGCCGCCCCTGCTGCCCAGGGGCGAGTTCGACCCCGCCCTGCCGCCCTCGCCGGTCCAGATCGCGATCCGCAGAGCCTGCGGGCTGACCTACTGAAACCGCCAAGGTCCGGGGCTGCCATGCGGCCCCGGATCCAGGCAAGTTCGGGCTTGTCGGCAATGGCATGTCGGGCAAGATGATCGGGCCACTCGCGGAGAGTTCCATGCGCCCCTGCCTGACCGCCCTTGCCCTGTTCTGCCTGCCGCAGGCCGCCTTGGCCGAGTGCAACGGCGAGGTGCTGATCTCCTGCGATACCGGCAAAGGCAGGCACCTCGAGGTCTGCATCGAGCCGGGGGATTCCCAGGGCAACGGCGCCTTCACCTATGCCTTCGGTCCCAAGGGGCAGCCGGACCTGACCCTGCGCGAGGAACTCAGCGCCGGCACCGCCACGCCCTGGAGCGGCGTCGGCAGGGCGATCTGGGAAAGCGTCGCCTTCCGCAACGGCGGCCACAGCTACGAGGCATGGCACAGCGTGGACCGGCTGACGGAAGACCCAACCCTGGAGGCCGGCGTCAATGTCCTGCGCGGCGAGGACCTGCTGGCCTCACTGACCTGCGAAAGCGGGCCCGGCACGGTGATCGCGCCCCTGTTCACCATTCACGACGCGATGACGGCTGCGGGCTTCTGCCGCGACCTGAACCGCCACGAATGGCGGCGGGGCGGTTGCGGCTGAGCCCCTACAGCCTAACGGTCCGGTCCAGCGCCAGCCTGTCGAGGAACGCGGCATCGTGGCTGACCACCAGCAGCGCGCCGTCATAGCCGGCCAGCGCCGCCTCCAGCGCCTCGGTCGCGTCGAGGTCCAGATGGTTCGTCGGCTCGTCCAGGATCAGCAGCGGCGGCGGCACGGCCTGCCCCAGGGTGCAGGCCAGACCCGCGCGCAGCCTTTCGCCGCCGCTGAGGCTGTCCGCCTGCCGCAAGGCGTCATCCGCACGGAAGCGGAAGCGCGCCAACGCCGCGCGGGCCTGGTTCTCGTCGGCCTGCGGGTTCAGGCGCAGGAAATTCCCGCGCAGGGTCAGGCCGGGGTCCAGCAGGCCCAGATGCTGGTCCAGCAGCGCGAAGGGAACCCGCAGATCGACCGTGCCTTGCAAGGGCGCCAGCCGCCCCGTAACCAGCGCCAGCAGCGTCGTCTTGCCGCTGCCGTTGGGGCCGTGGATCGCGATGCGCTCGGGGCCCGTGATCGCCAGCGACAGATTGCGGATCACCGGGCGCGCCGGATCATGCCCGCCGGTCACATGGTCCAGCCGCAGGACCAGCCTGCCCGGCGGCAGGCCGGTCGGCGCGATCCGCATCTGCAAGGGCTCGATCACCTCCAGCTTCTCGCGGGCTAAGGCCAAGGCGTCCTCCGCCTCGGCCATCCGCGCCTCGCGCAGGCGGAGATGCGCACCGCCCGCCGCCTCGGCCTGGTCCTTCCAGGCGTCGAGGATGATGCGCGGCTGGCCCCCCTTCAGATGCAGGTGCCGCCCGGCGCGGTCCTTGCGCGCCTTGCGCTCGGCAGCCTGTTGGGCGCGGCGGCGGGTCTCGGCACGGGCCTTTCCGGCATCGGCCAGATCGCGGCGGGCGGCATCCAGTTCCACCTGTTTCAGCGCCCGATAAGTGCTGTAATTGCCGCCATAGCGGGTCGCGCCAAGGCTGGTCAGTTCGACGATGGCATCCATCCCTTCCAGCAGTTCGCGGTCATGGCTGACCACGATGGCCGCGCCGCGCCAGCCCCGGATCAACTCGGCCACCGCCCGCCGCCCCTCGCGGTCGAGATTGTTCGTCGGCTCGTCCAGCAGCAGCAGATCGGGTTCCGCGAAGACCAGCGCGGCCAGCGCCGCCCGCGTCCGCTGCCCGCCCGAAAGCGAGGCCAGCGGGATATCGGGCGGAACGGAAAGCCCGCAGCGCAGCAGCGCGGCCTCGATCCGCGCTGGCAGGGTCCAGTCGGCCTGCGCGAGATCGTCGGCACCGGCCAGCCCGGCCTCGGCCCGGTCCAGCAGGGCCAGCGCGGGGCCTGCGTGAAACAGATCGGCGATGCTGCCCATGGGCGCGGGTTCGACGTCCTGCCGCAGCACGACCAGGCGCGGCGGCGCATGGACGCTGCCCGATTGCGGCGCGAGTTCGCCCGTGATCAGGCGCAGAAGCGTGGTCTTGCCGCTGCCGTTGCGCCCGACGAGGCCGGTGCACTCGGGGCCGAAGCTCAGGTTCAGGCCGGTAAAAAGCGGGGTGCCGTCAGGGGTGGTGTGTGACAGGCCGGAAAGCGTGACGGAGGCAGGCATGGGGCATAACTTCTCGCAGCGGATTCGGACGGGCGAAGGCGGCGGGAAGATTGCGCATGGCGAAAGGGCCTCATGGGTCGGTGTCGGAATGAGATAGGGACTGCTCCACAGGTTGCAAGGGCGTAGCGCCGCGCTTCCAAGCCAGATACCTCGCAGAAACCAGGTGACAGCGCGGCTGCTGGTCGTGGTCGGCCACTGCTCGATCCACGATCCCGAGACGGCGCTGGACTATGCCGCCCGGCTGATCGGGTCGCTGCTAAAGATGTGGTGGCGGGACTGGCCCGATGAGCGGTTGCACGCCGCCATGCCCTTGCTGACTAGCGGCGAGGTCGAGAAACTGCATCGGCATTGGCTGGAAAAGGTGCGAACCTCCTGACAAAGCGCGCCCGCTCCTCTGGAACGGGCGCATCCATGCCGGAACCGCGCGATGGGTGGCCCATGGCCGCATTGCGATTCGGCCTTCGGGCGGATAGGCAAAGCGTCAGGACGAAGGAGCCGCGTCATGGGCAGATCGGATCGGGATCTCGACCATCTCCACGAACTCCTGTGGGCCCTGCCGCAGGAAACCTATCCGATGAGCCTGAGCGAGCTCGACGGCTATGTGACCGGCATCCTGTCCTGCCCGGATCTCATCCCGCCCTCCGAATGGCTTCCCCATGTCTGGGGAGAAACCGGGGATGCCCGGTTCCCCGACCTGGCAACGGCGGAGGCGACGATCTCGGCGGTGATGGCGCATTACAATGCCGTCGCCGCGGAGATCGCGCGAAGCCCATGGATCGAGCCGATCTACGAGGTGGATCCGAACAGCGACGAAACGCTCTGGGAGCCTTGGGTCGATGGCTTCACCCGTGCCCTGCGCCTGCGCCCCGAGGCCTGGCAGGCGATGCTCGAACAGGCCGATGAGGAAACGCGTTCAGCCCTGATCTTCCTGATGGCCCTGCAGGACATCAACGAGGGGACCAGCACCTTTACCGACGAGGAAATCGACGAGATCGATCTGGATGCCCCGGATCTGATCCCCAATTGCGTCGCGGCGATCCTGCTCGTCTCGCGCCCAGGCGTCGTGCTGGAGCCCAGCAATCTCCCTCACGCCCCCACGCAAGGCAAACGTCCAGGCCGGAACGATCCCTGCCCTTGCGGTTCGGGCCGCAAGTACAAGCAATGCTGCGGCAAGAACTGACGGGGTTGCTGGGACGGGAAATGGCCGCCATACCGTGCATCCGCTTGGCTCCGGGCCCACGGCATTGCCAGCGTGCCCTGCAGCCCGGAGAATGCTGATGCTCGATCCCTACTCGCTCCGCTGGGGTCTGATCGCGGATGGCGAGCCGATCACCACGCCGACCGCCACCCTGTTCCCGGTGCTCCGGCGCGGCAGACCCGCCATGCTGAAACTGTCGTCGCAAGAGGACCAGCAGCGCGGCGCCGGGCTGATGGAATGGTGGAACGGGGACGGCGCGGCGCAGGTCTTCGCGCGGGACGAGAACGCCCTGCTGATGGAACGCGCCACGGGTCCGCAGTCGCTGGCCGATATGGCACGCGAAGGCTGCGACGATGAAGCCTGCCGCATCCTCTGCGCCACCGCCGCGAAGCTCCACGCCCCCCGGCCCGGCGCCCTTCCCGATCTGGTGCCTCTGACCCGGTGGTTCCGAGACCTCGAGCCCGCCGCCGCGAAACATGGCGGCATCCTTCTGCGTTGCGCGGACACCGCCCGGATGCTGCTGGCCGAGCCGCGCGATCGCGTGGTGCTGCATGGCGATCTGCACCATGACAACGTGCTGGACTTCGGCCCACGCGGCTGGCGCGCCACCGATCCCCACGGGTTGCTCGGCGAGCGAGGCTTCGACTTCGCCAATATCTTCACCAACCCGGACCTGAGCGATCCCAGCCGGCCCGTCGCCACCGAGCCAGGCCGTTTCGCCCGCCGTGTGGATGTGGTTGCCGAGGCAGCGGGGCTGGAGCGCAAGCACCTGCTGCAATGGATCCTGGCATGGACCGGGTTGTCGGCGGCCTGGTTCCTGGAGGACGGCGATCCCCTGGCCGGGATCGACCTGCAGATCGCCGAGCTGGCGGCGGCGGAACTGGATCGGTAAGCGGTGACGTAAGCCCCCTGCTCAAACGAACAGTGCTCCTTGCATACGACCAGATGATAGTGACCGAGATGCCATACGAATGGTGCTCTTCTCACGCAGGTTCGCAATGCGCGCACGTTGCCGCTCTTCCTCAGTCATGCTGTTCCAGACCTCAAGCCAAAGCTCGTCTTCGCGGACAGATTTTTTCAGTGCTTCTACGCGATCATATTCTGCGATACTATCGAAGATCAGGGTAATAAGACCGCCGCCCACCATAAGCGAGCTCATTCCGATTCGCTTCGCGACGGGGGAAGCCGTATCGAAGATAAGGCTAGCTGCTGTTCCGGTGAGGAATTGGATGTTGCTCGGCTGCATGTCAAAATGTGCCATCACAACGAATTCCAAAAAACCGCCGCGTATGACATGCCGGGTTATATTCCCGAGAGCGAGGTTCTTGCGCAACGATGCAACAGCAATTTCAGAAAGAGTGCCTTGCGCGGAATTGTCGTTATTATCATCAACGGGGTTTGGACCAGACATGCGTGTTCTCCATGAATACCTTGGGCATCACGGAGACGCAAAGCCCAGTACAGAATGATGAATACGCAGAACGATTCCGTCAAGTAGAGGCTTCACGAGGAAATATGGCGGCACACTCCTATGCTTTCTCTCAGTGGCCGCCTAGTCAGCCGAGGCATAGATTAGCGCAATGTCGCGATGATGCAGGGCACAGACTGCTCCCTCGAATCTGACCACGGTGCGCTGCGGTTCCAGGACGATGATGCGGCCATTCCGGAAACCGTATTGCCGGTCCCCGTCGGGCGCAGCTTCACATCCGGCAAGCACCTGAAGGGCAAGGCAAAGCGGCGATATCATCCTCATGGCGGGATTCCTGTTTGGAACGTTGCTTTCGGTTCAACGCCCTTGAATCCAGCGGGTTCGCTATAGCGGTTTCAAAGCCGCGACACGGCGTCTCCCTGCCTTTACCCGCGTAGAAGGCGAGCGATCCGTTTCGCAGTTGCCCTGGCCGATGCGGGGTTCTGTCCTGTCACCAGCCGCCCGTCGGTGACGACATACGGGAGGAAAGGCAGCAGCGCCTTGCGATAGAGCGCGCCGCGGCGGACCATCTCGGCCTCGGCATCGAAGAGCATCGCTTTCGCCACCCCGGCCAGGATTTCCTCGCGCCAGGAAAACCCGGTGACACGGCGGCCCGAGACCAGAAGCGTGCCGTCCGAAAGCCGGGTGTTCAGCAGCCCGCAGTAGCCATGGCAGACCGCACCGACGATGCCGCCCCGCTCCCAGATCTCGCGGGTAAGGCGTTGCAATCCGGCGCTGTCGGGGAAGTCCCACATCACGCCATGCCCGCCGGTGAAGTAGATGGCATCGTATTCAGCCGGGTCAATGTTGTCGGGCGCGGCGGTATCCTCCAGCAGCACCATCCGGGCGGGGTCGTGCAACCAGCCCCGCGCCGAGGCGTCCAGCAGCGGCCATTTCAGCGCCCGCGGTTCCAGCGGCACGCGGCCGCCCTCCGGGCTGACCAGGTGCTGCGCGTGGCCCTCGGCGGCGAAGATGTCCCAAGCATAGGTCAGTTCCGACAGCCACAAGCCAGTGGGGTGAGTCGGGTCGTCGTAATGCGCAACATTGGTCACGACATGCAGGATGCGTTTCATGGCCGATCCTCTCACGCCTGACGGCGGGCTTGCAACCAGGCGCGATAGCGGCGGCTGCGCCAGATTGTCCTGAGCTGGTCGCAGGCCACCACGCCGGGCGCCCAGGCACGGGGCGTCGGCCGCTTGCCTGCGCCCATGCGGCGCAACTGCCGTTTCGCCAGCGCCATGGTGGCAAGGCTCGCCAGCGGGCGGCTTTTCCAGCGGATCCCTGGCACCTCGACCGCTGCCTCTCCCGCGCGCCAGCGGTTCGGCAGGTCGGGCGCAAAGGCCAGCGCCTGCGCAAGGCCGACCATGGCCACGCCGGGGCGGCCGTCCTCGGGGGCCAGCGCGGCCTCGGCCGTGGTGCGGCGGCGGATGCCGCCCGTGACCAGCACCGGCATCCGCGCCTCTGCCACCACGTCGCGGGCGAAATCGACGAAATAGGCCTCGCGCGCCACGGTGCTGGCGGCGGCGGGACGGCCATGCATGGCGGGACTTTCGTAGCTGCCACCCGACAGCTCGACCAGATCGACGGGCATGTCGTTCAGCATCCGCACCACGGCGACGGCATCCTCGGCCCCGAAGCCGCCCTTCTGGAAATCCGAGGAATTCAGCTTCACCCCGACCCCGAAGCCGGGCGAGACCCGGGCGCGCACCGCCCGGACGATCTCGACCAGCAGCCGGGCGCGGTTCTCCAGGCTGCCGCCCCAACCGTCCGTCCGCAGATTGGTCAGCGGCGACAGGAACTGGCTGAGCAGATAGCCATGCGCGGCATGGATCTGCACCCCGTCGAAGTCCGCCTGTTCGGCCAGCGCGGCAGTCTCGGCAAAGCGGGCGATCACCGTTTCGATCTCGGCCCCGGTCATGGCGCGGGGCTTGGCGAACAGGCGCGATGCCCCCTCCATCCGCATCGGCACCGCAGAGGGCGCGATGGCCTCAGGTGTGACCGAAAACGCCACCTTGTGGCAGGGTCACACCTTGCGGCAGGAAGCCCGGATCAGCCAGCCGACGCAAGCGGTTAGCTGAAATCCCGACACGCCAGAACAGCTCACGCAGTCGAAATGGGAAAGCGCTTTCCGCCTTGTCCTGAGCGCTTTCCGGGGACTGCGTGGATTTCGTCCTGACGGAAAGCGGGAGTAACCAAGATGGCCCGACCGCAGATTGCCGCTGCCCCGAAACACCCGCCCGCGCCCGTGGGGCGTGACGATGACCCCCTTGCCGATGTCGTGACCTGGGACAGCGAGCTTCCCGCCCTCGGCCTGCGCAACCGCTTCGGCAGGGAAAGCTGGATCGTCCAGGCCCGGATCGGCGGGCGCAGCACCCGGCGCACACTCGGCGCGGCCTCGACCTTGACTCAGGAGGCCGCCCGCCAGGCAGCAGCAGCCGTCCTCGATACGCTGCGCGCCGAACGAGCCGAGGCGGCGATCAGCCCCGATACGACCATGGCCGAGTTCGCGGAACGGTGGTTGGCGGATTGCGCGGGCCAGTGGAAACCCTCAACGCTGGTGGGGCATCGCTACGGCATCAAGGGGCACATCCTGCCCTCTCTCGGTGAGACGCCCGTCGCGGCGCTGACCGCCGAGGACGTCGCGGGTTGGTTCGCAGCCCTGCCTTGTGCGCCGGGCGGCCGCAACCGGGTGCTGGCGGTTCTCTCCGGCATGATGCGCCATGCCGAACTGCTGGGGTTGCGCGCACCCGGCAGCAATCCCTGCGCCGGGATGCGGCGCAAGAAATCCGGCTTCACCGCCACGGTGCTGCGCGCGAAGGACTATGTCCGGCTCGGCCGTGCCCTCGACGCGCGGGAGGGGCAGGCGCCCCTGCTGGTTGCGCTGATCCGTTTCCTCGCCCTGACGGGCTGCCGGCGCGGCGAAGCGGCGACCCTACGTTGGGACTGGATCGACGGGCCGCGCGCCGCCTTGCCCGATGCCAAGGCCGGGCCGCGCTCGATCTGGCTCGGGACGCCCGCCCTCGATCTCCTGGCCTCCCTGCCGCGCACCGGCGATCTGGTCTTCGGGCAGGATGGCACGCCGGTCAGCACTCCTCGGCTCGACAAGCTGTGGCGCGAGATCAGGACCGCGATCAGGATGCCGGGTCTGCGGCTGCACGACCTGCGCCACAGCTTCGCCACCACCGCCGTCAGTGCGGGCGAACCGCTGCGCACCGTCGCCGGGCTGCTGGGTCACAGCGATCTGGCGATCACCGAGGGCTATACCCACCTGGCCGACGATACGCTGCGCAAGGCGGCGGCGAGCGTGGGCAAGCATCTGAACGATGCCCTCACCCGGAAGGGCCGCCAGCCCGCCACCGATGTCAGGGCCGGAAAATCTGCCGAGGCCGCCAAACCGCCAGCGAGCCAACCCGCCATCCCGCCGCAGCTGCTGCGGGAATACAAACGCTCCCGCCTGCTGATCCCGGCCTTCTGCGAAAAGCATGGACTGGACCCAAAACTGTTCTGGAAGGCGGTGAAAGCCGATCTTGCGCTCAATCAGAAGGAGCCCGGCCAATGACCGTCCCCAACCTCTTCACCCCGGCGGTGATCCGCAACGCCCGTCCCGGCAAGCGCGAATACACCCTGCACGATGCCCATGTGTCCGGCCTCGGCCTGAGGGTGCAGCCCTCGGGCGCCAAGTCATGGACCCTGCGGATGGGGAATCGCCGCATCACCATCGGCGCGGTGGATCGGATCGACCTGACCGACGCCCGCGCCCAGGCCCTGAAGCTGATCGCGGGGGAGGCCCCGCCTCCCCCGCCCCTCTCGGCCACCGCGCTGACCTTCAATGCCCTGGCCGACGCCTTCCTCTCGGCCAGGCAGGGTGTCTACAAGCCCGAGACGCTGGCTTCCTGTCGCGTCTACCTCGACACCCAGCTTCGTCCCGCTTTCGGCAAGCGTCCGGTGCTGCGGCTGACCACGCCAGAGATCGCGCAATGGTTCCACAGCTATTCCCGCACCCGGCCCGGTGGTGCCAATCAGGCGCTTGGATTGTTGGTCACCATGCTGAACTTCGCGCGATCCGCCAAGCTGATCCCGAAGGATGCGCCCAACCCCTGCGCACCGATCCGCAAGAACCGGCGCAAGGCGCGTGGACGGCTGCTGTCCAGCGATCAGATCACCGCCCTCGGCAAGGCCTTGAGATCCTGCCCGCCGTCGCATCGCGACGCGGCCGATGCCGTCCGGTTGATCCTGCTGACCGGCTGCCGGTCGGGAGAGATCCTGCGGCTACGCTGGTCCGAGGTCCTGCCGGATCGGCTGTCACTGGCAGCGACCAAGACCGGGCCGCGCGAGGTGCTGCTGTCCTCGCCCGCGATCCGGTTGCTTGCGAAACGGAAGAAGGGCGCGATCTCGCCCTTCGTCTTCCCGTCGTCACGCCTGCCGAATGCCCCCATCGGCAAGATCGATCATCAATGGTCCGTCATCCGCTGGCGGGCGGGCCTGCCCGACGATATCCGGCTGCACGACCTGCGCCATACCTATGCCAGCCACGCCATCATGCAGGGCCAGAGCCTGACCATTGCCGGGAAACTCCTCGGTCATGCCAGACCTGCCAGCACGGAACGCTATGCCCATCTTGACGGGCAGTATCTCGCGACAGCGGCGGAAAGAGTGGCCGGAATTGTCGGAAACATGATGATTGGCGCGCCACCAGTTCTTAACGGTCCAGGACTCCCAAAACCACTTGACGCAATTTAAACATATGTCACTATTGGTCAACACATAGGAGGAAATCTTGTCTATTTTTTATATCCCTCCAACAACAAAAAAACAGATCGTCATGATCGTAGCATTTCTCACATTTTCTTCGAACGCGACTGCACAGCCCATCGTTGAACAGGTTTCACCCAAAAAACCGCAACTTGATGATTCTCAAAAAAGCAAGTTAGGAGACCTTCTTCCATATCTAGAATCCGGAGAATTCGGACTTATTCCACTTGACCCAGGGATAAATGACGATCAAATCCCAGAAATTATAGATAATCTTGGCCTTCTCTACTGCCCCAATTGCTACCCCGGGGGTAGCAAAATTCCCGGCATGCCAAAAATACCGCCATTACCGATCCCAGAACCTACTCCAAATGCAAATAATATGGGAGGTCTATAAAATTGTGCAGAATAGTCTTCTTTGCCACAAAACAGACAATAATTTCTTTTGTTTTCTGCATATTGCTCTCCAGCAATACTTTCGCACAGCAATGCAAAGAAATTCCACTGCATATTAGATCTGTAGAAAAAGTTTATTCTCTGCAAAATGTGTGCAATTGGATTGCTTCCAGCATGAGCGAGAAAGCAAGTTGCATTTATTCAGGATACTGGGTCTGGAAGTCCGACCCTTGGTGGGTATCGATCTCTCCTATTACCACGTCCGAACAAGGATTCATAGAGCATGAAATAGTGATAGCAGGACCTGGGAAATTCTTGACTGGCACATATCGAGTGGGTTACGAGCGTTTAGTAATACGGATAATTTTATTTTACTCGTCAGATTGCGCCGAAATTCCGTATATTTATTTAAGACTTGCGCTTGGGAATCGAAAAAATAGCGACGAAATTTTTACGGAAGGCGGCAACACAAAAATTTTCGATCCAGGAGAAGGTTGGACTGCGGGCTTCGAAAAGCACATTCATGCAGCCATTAGGCATGGCGCGGAAAAAGAAATAGCTGCAATATGGGGAGAACATGAAGAATGATGCGCCTGCGGACCTTTAGAATCCTTGTTGGATCAATCATCCTAATATCCCACTTCTCGGCCATTTTCCTCATGGCTGGGTTTTCATTATGGTACGACCTCCCTACGAAAGAGTTGGTACGTAACGTGGTCGCTATTACACCAATAGCAGGACTGTATGCAATAACTTACTATCGGTATATAGCTGTAAATCCAACTGAGATCGCAAGCGAAGTTGGACGGCAGATAGGCAGAGCGAGCCTTCTAACACAATGTGGAGTTATCGGAATTTTTAGCTTAATCCTAGTAATGTCGCCAATATTTTTCTTTCCCGGCCCCGGAGTAATAGACGACGCCACAATATTTGTTGGAGGGTTGGAAACGGTTTTTGGAGCCTTTATCGCCAGGACATTTAACCTTCTATTTCCAAGTGAATTACTTGGTGAGGCAATGCAAGAGAATTCTACCGACTAAGGTTAGGATTACAGTTCGTTTTCTTGGGTGGCTCTAGCGGCGTTGTTGCAGAACTCTTATTCTGGAAGGATTCACTTGGCGAATCCAGTTGGTTAAGAGGCTTGGATGAGCAAGCCCGAAGCCGCCCGCTACCACACGACGAACTGGAAATCCTACAACGACGCCTTGAGGCGGCGGGGGTCGTTACTGATCTGGCTGGACAAGGAGATGGCGTGGCGTGGCCCCAAGACCGGGTGCAACGGCCGCCCTCCGGTGTTCAGCGATGCGGCGATCCAGTTTTGCCTGATGGTGAAAGTCCTGTTCGGGCTTCCGCTTCGGCAGACGACCGGGATGGTGGCGAGCATCCTGTCGATGGCGGGCATCGATTGGCCTGTGCCCGATTTCTCGACGCTCAGCCGCAGGCAGAAGACCATCGAGATACAGATATCAAGCCGCCGTGCACCGGGGCCGCTGAACCTGCTGGTGGACAGCACAGGGATCAAGTTCCTTGGCGATGGGGAGTGGCTTGCACGCAAGCACGGCACGCATCGCCGCCGCCAGTATCGCAAGGCTCATCTGGCCATGGACACCGCCACCGGTGACATCCGGGCGGTGGAGTTCACCTCCGCCAACAAGGGCGACAGCCCTATGCTGCCCCACCTGCTCGACCAGATACCGGCGGATGAACAGATCGGCACCGTCACCGGCGACGGTGCCTTCGACACAAGGCGATGTCACACTGCGGTCCTTGATCGGGGCGGCACCGCCGTCATCCCGATCCGTCGCAACGGTCGCCTCTGGCGCGAGGATTGCCCTGCCGCCACAGCCCGCAACGAGATCCTCCGGGCAACCCGACGCTTGGGCAGGGCCATATGGAAGCGCTGGTCAGGTTATCATGTCCGAAGCAGGATCGAGGCCAGGATGCGGTGCCTCAAGGCCTTCGGAGAGAGGATCGCATCACGAGACCCCGACCGCCAAGCCGCCGAAATCCATATCCGCATAGCCCTCATGAACCGCTTCAATGCCCTCGGCTCCGCCGAGATCAAACGCGTGGCATGAACACAATGGGGGAAGGGGCAACTGCGCTCACACCCTGACTTCTGCAACAACGCCATATCAAACTGAAAATGCAACTGCTATGCTAAATGACCAGTGACGTCAATATTTACGCTTCATCGTAAGACTTACTCCAGTCAGCTGCGCTGGTAATCCTGCGCCGAGGATACGGGCCGCCAATTGCTGGAAGCTGTGCGGAAAGGAAACGGGACTTATGCACCTTCGAAATCGAGACAGAGTCCCCCTGATTGCCACCCAGAACATGGAATGATTCCGAATCCTCTGAATAATAAAATCCGACATGTCCCTCACCTCCCGATACACTTTTCCTCCAGAACACCAGAATAGACCCGAAACATGGCTCAACAGCTTGACCAAATTTCATCCACTCTCGGGAGGCATAAGGGTTAACAGGGACCGGCGCTTCCGGTATGGCTATTGCAATACAGGTTTGAACGAAATCTCCACACCATAGATTTCTACTTGGGTCACCTAGAGTCCTTCCATCGGCAACAAGAAATTTACTTAGCTCTATTATATCCCTCCTCTCGTGCAAACCCATTTTCAGAAGCGCAATCTGCATCCATGGAAAATAATCCAAAGCTATTCTTGGAGGCCACTCTGGACCAGGAGGATTGCCCAACCAACCTGCTCGCAGCGCGTGAAGGGTAGCATTATCCACCCTTCCATTTGCTGGAATTCCTGATCTTTGCTGAAATGCAATCAATGCATTTCTCGTGTTTGCCCCCCAAATCCCATCTACTATTCCAGGATCAAACCCGTGCATGATTAGGCGCCTCTGCACCCATGCAATACTGTCCATCGCGACCACTCCACAACGCAACCATAGAAGGATATTCACAAGAAGTGATTCGTTTCTAGTAAAATTTTACCGCGACATCGCTAGAATTTTTTTCATTCTGTTGAGAAGGAACTTTGTGCTTTTATCCACCCTCCAACGACATCAAGAATCCAGCGCGGTTCCTTAGCATTGAGCATACGGCAGGCTGCTCACCCGCCTATCGGCTCATAGCCCGCCGTTTCCGCGTCGGATAAGCGAGCGGTCCCGCCCGGCCATTTGGTGCAGCATGAGCTCGCTTTCTTCTTGATTCAAGCAGCTTCGTATGGATAGATTTGTCCTGAGAAGTTTTCACACGAGACAGGAGCGAGCAGCAGGCTGAGCCGAGTTCTCCCTTAATCTTCAAGGGAATACGCATGGCTCAGGTGCGCGCGTTTTGGCAACATCCGCTGCGTCGGGTGTGGTGCGGGCAAAGACCTGACGGCCGGGATGGTTGATCTGCATCCACAACCGCGCGCCATTGATACGCCCCGCCGCCGCCCAGTCCCGGAACGGCGCCAGCGGCTGGCTGGCGTCGAGGATCACCCCGGCAGGCCCGGTGACTGCATCGGGCGCGACCATGACATTGCCGGTGATGATCAGTCCGGCACCGCCTTCCGCCCATTGCCGGTAAAGCCGGCGCAGGCTTTTGCCCGGCAGGTGGCGCAGGTCGGCCATGTTCTCCTCCATCGCCGCCTTGGCGATGCGGTTCGGGATGGTCTGGCCGTTCGGCAGTCGAAGCGGCTGGAACAGGGGGGAAGTCGACATGCGGCGCGATCCTTTTCTCTCGTGACGCATCGGGATATAGGGCTTGGACCTAGGTTTAAGGTCAAGGGGTCGCCATGAAGATCGGTGAGATCGCGAAAGCGGCGGGGGTGACCACCTCGCGCATCCGCTTCTACGAAAAGCGCGGCATCATCGCGCCCGCCGCACGCGGGGCAAACGGCTATCGCGATTACCCCGAGGAACTGGTCGCGCTTCTGCGTTTCATCGAACAGGCGCAGGGCTTGGGCTTCACCCTGCGCGAGATCGCCAGCGTCGAGGTCCGCTCCGGCCCGCATCCGATCTCCTGCGACGAGGCGATCCGCCTGCTGAGCGCAAAGCGCGATGCGGTGGACGCGCTGATCGCCGAAGCGAAGGAGCGAATGCGCAAGATCGACACGCTGATCGGGGAGTTGCGGGAAAACCAGGAGAGCCCCAAGGAATGACGAGGCCAGGCCTCTGTGCCTCTTGCTCCGGGGGGTTTACGCCGTCACCTCGAAGCCACCGAGCGGATGGGTCTCGCCATTGACGAAAACGTCGATGCGATGACAGCCAGGGAAGTGGCGGCGTGTCGTCATCGGGACCAGGGACACCGTGGCCGAAAGCGCGGCTATCTCGCCCGGCTGCATGGTCAGGCTGCGCAGCTTGAAGACCTTCGGGCGGATGCCGCCGTTGGCCTTCACGAAATGCACGGCATAGTCGATCAGCAGGTGCTGCGGCTGTGATGCGGTGCTTTCGACTTCGAAGGACAGGTGTACGGTGCCGCCCAGGGCGGCGCGCTGCGGCGTGATGGTGATGCGGCCGATGCGCACCGAGGGATCCGCCGCCCCACCGAGGATGCGGATCGCGTCCCGGTCGCCGGCCTTGACCAGCGAGCGCAGCGCATGGCGCACGATCCAGGCGCGACCTGCGGGGACATCCTCCGCCCAACGGCGGCAGGTCTCGACGGTCAGGGCGGGATGGTCCTTGGCGATGTCGTTGAGGTTGTTCGCCACCGAACGGCGCACATAGGGCACCGGGTCGTCCTTCAGCAGTTCCAGCAATTCCAGCACCGGGCGCGGATCCTGCTGATAGCCCCGCAGGCGCGGCGCCCAGGGCAGGCGTGGGCGCGTGCCTTCCGAAGCAAGACGGCGCAGATGCGCATTCTCGTCAACCGCCCAGGCCAGCATCTGGGCATGGGTGCGCTCGGGGTATGTCTCCAGAAATGCGCGGATGCTGAATTCGGCGGTGAACCGCTTGGTCAGTTCGGCCTGCACCCGAATGGCCGCCTCGTAATCGTCGAGGCCGTATTTCCGGACGAAGGCCAGATGCGGCATGTAGCGTATCGCCGCGCGGCCGATCTCGCCGGTTGCCGGGATCTCCGGCCCCAGCGACGCCTCGATCACCGCCGCCGCTGTGGCGAAGGGCTGGGGCAGATGTTGGTGCAGCGCTTCGGCGATATGGGCGGCGCGGCCGGTCAGTTCCAGTTCGTGCAGGCCGTCCATAGAGCGCGCAACAAAGGCGGTGGCGTCGAACGGGGAATGAGCGCTTTGCAGCTCGGCGGCGATCCCGCGCAGCAGCGCCAGATTGAAGACGTCCTTGATGGCCGTGCTGCTCATGTCGCTTACGCCCCTCCGCGATGTGCCGCCTCACCTGTTCGCACAGGCGGGGCAGACCGTCAAAGATCCGCGGAGCGTGACGGACTGATGCCCGGCACGGCATATCTGGAGCGACGAGCGATCCGGTCACGCGGCCTTCAGGCAATCCAACACGAAATCAGCGCGTTCTTCGATTCCCGCCAGCGGCAGTTCGGTGATCTGGTAGCCCAGGTGAGTATAGGTTTCCGCCATGATCCTGCCCGTCGCCTCGGCCTCTTGTCGGTCCTGCTTGCGCTCAGTGTCCTGCGCAAAGATAGCGTCCCAATATGGCGCCGAGAAAACCCGTTTGTTGTAGGGATGAAGCTTTGCCGCCGCCTCGACATGCGCCGGAACGGGCAGACCGCAGAGCGTCAGGTAGCCGACGACATCGGGTATGCCGCGATCCATCAGGACAGGGCCGTCCATCGCCAGCGCCTCGCGCCACGAGCGCAGTTCCCAACCCAGCATGAGTTCGGCGAACAGCGCCCGGTCCGCCCAGGGCAGGGCCGATCCGCCGATCCTAACCTGATCCTGAATGATGGCCCGGCCGGCTTCGGGCATGGTGCGGAAGCCTCGCCGGGTCAGGGCGTCGATCAGGCTGCTCTTGCCAGAGCCGGGGCCGCCGGTCACGATGAACATATGGTCAGACATGGGCTATCCTCAAATAGGGGTTGCGCCTGGTCGAGCCGAACCCGTCGCCTCATGCCTGACGAAACAGTTCCTTGTGCATGCGGGGCTGGCAGCGCAGGTATTGCGGGGCGGCGGGCACCTGCGCGCCCAGATGCGCCGCCGCGTGCCAGGGCCAGCGCGGATCGTAGAGGATCCCGCGGGCCAGGGCGACCATGTCGGCATCGCCCGTCGCCACGATGGATTCCGCATGCTCGAAATCGGTGATCAGCCCCACCGCCACCACCGGCATCTCGACCGCCGCCTTGACCGCACGGGCCAGCGGCACCTGATAGCCGGGCGCCACGGGGATCTGCTGCCGCGGGTCCAACCCGCCGCTGGAGACATGGATCGCCGCGCAGCCCCGCGCCTGCAATTCCTGCGCGAAGGCGATGGTCTGGCCGACGTCCCAGCCGCCCTCCACCCAATCCGTGCCCGACACCCGGACCGAGACCGGGTAGTCGCTCGGCACGACGGCCTTCACCGCCTCGAAGACCTCCAGCGGGAAGCGCATCCGGTTCTCGAGGCTGCCGCCCCAGGCATCCTCGCGCCGGTTCGACAGCGGCGAAAGGAACTGATGCAGCAGGTAGCCATGCGCGGCATGGATCTGGATCGCGTCGAACCCCAGCCGCAGGCTGCGTCGGGCGACCTCGGCGAAGGCGTCGCGGATGCGGTCCATCCCGGCCCTGTCCAGCGCCTCGGGCGCGTTCTCGCCGGAGGCGAAGGGCAGCGCAGTCGGGCCGACAGTCTGCCAACCATTCGGATGCCCAGGCAGGATCTGCGCCCCGCTCAGCCAGGGCTTCTCGGTCGAGGCCTTGCGTCCGGCATGGGCCAGCTGGATCGCCACCGGAATGTCCGACCATCGCCGGATCGCCTGCAGGACCGGGACCATCGCCGCCTCGGTCGCCTCGTCCCACAGGCCGGTATCGGCGTGGGTGATGCGTCCTTCGGGGCTGACCGCCGTGGCTTCGATGGTCAGCAGTCCCGCGCCTGACAACGCAAGCTGGCCGAGATGGATCATGTGCCAGTCGGTCATCCGGCCTTCCTCGGCGGAGTACTGGCACATGGGCGCGATGACCACGCGGTTCGGCATCGAAAGGCTGCCGGAGGTGATCGGGGTGAAGAGCTTGCTCATGGTTCGGCTCCGTCAGAGTAGGATTGCGGTTTACGGGGCAAGCTAGGGGATCGGACACCGCAGCGGAAGTCCGGCAGGGAGGCAGGTTCGAGCCGTAGCGCAACATCGACACGCCGATGTTCTGGGCACCCGGCTGGACAATCCCGCGCCGCAGTGCTGCCCGTCGAGTTCACCCCTTGCGGCGAGGCTGGATTCTCCGAAGCTGCCGCAGACTAGCGCCGCGGCGAAATCCTGACCAGAATCGCCGCACTATAAGACGGAACCGGCCTTTGATGGCTGGTTTTGTGCCACCCCTTATCCGCGTCCGGTACCTGCCTGCTGTCATTTGGCGCGATGGTATCGTAATGGTGGCAAAACGATTCAGTTTGGATCATGCGCACTCATCTTGCCGCTCTTCTCGCTCTCATGGTCGCCGCCGGCTGCGCGGTCGGTTCCGGTGCCGTGGTCAAGGGCGTCGGGCCAGACGATCTGCTGAAGCTTCGCGAAGGCCCTGGTCTCGACCACAAGATCATCATCGGCCTGCCCGACGGAACGCGCCTCACCCGCCAGAACTGCGTCACGAACAACGGCAAGGTCTGGTGCAGGGTCTCGCTGACCGACAGACCTGCCATCTCGGGTTACGTTTCAGCGGACTATCTGGCACATCGCTGACAGCAACAGTCTCGGCCCATGGCCGCCGGTCGGGTGGAGGTCTCGACACAAGGTCGCATTCCCGAAAGCCGTCTTCGGGCACTGTGCGGCGGAACTGTCGTCGGTATGGCAGCGTTGCGGGACCTCGCGGTCGTTGGCTGCACCAACGACGACTTTCCAGCTTACAGAGCGTAGTAGACCGTCGGCTTCCAGGAGGCCGAGCTGACAAATAGGAAGTAACCGTTGGCGATCCTGCTCGATCAGGAGCGCCTGGTTGACGATCTCACCAGTCTGGTCACCTCGATCCGGCACATCCCCGATTCCATCTTGGAGCGTTCTGCGTTAGAAGGGGTTCGGACTAAACGATGCGATTTGTGGATACAGTAGCGACATGAACATGTACAGCGGAGCACAACTGTCTGCTTTGACGAGGCTGTTCTCCGCCACCGTTTTCCATGAGATGGCGAAGAGAGGCCGGTCCGGTTTGTTCCGTCGGCTGCTCCAGCA
Organism: Paracoccus versutus; assembly: GCF_000763885.1. Taxonomy (GTDB): domain Bacteria; phylum Pseudomonadota; class Alphaproteobacteria; order Rhodobacterales; family Rhodobacteraceae; genus Paracoccus; species Paracoccus versutus. The sequence goes on from NZ_JRKO01000049.1 coordinate 30,985, forward strand.
AACCGATCTGATCGGGCGCGCCGACCCGCGCGCGACTGTCGGTGACGCCTTCGACTCCGCGTTCGAGATTCTGAAGGTTGCGGGGCACCGCGATGAATACATCTATCGCGCGGCTATCAGCCAAAAAGTGCTGATGGGAACGCACTCGCTTCGAACGGCCTCAATGCTCAATGAGTTTCGTGCCGGCAGCTCCAAGGCAGATCTCGTCATTTTGAACGGCACTGCGACCGTCTATGAAATCAAGTCGGAGCGGGACTCACTTACGCGGCTCACCAGTCAAATCGAGGATTATAAGCGCGTTTTCGCCAAGGTGAATGTGATCGCGAGCGAAGGTCATATCGAGAGTGTACTTGCAACGGTCTCCGACGATATCGGAGTGATGTGCCTTTCCAAACGCTATCGGATCACGACGTTACGCGAGGCGGTCGACTGCCCGGCGCGCATCTGCCCGGTGACCGTCTTCGAGTCGCTGCGCGTGGCCGAGGCTGTCACGATCCTACAGGCAATGGGCGTGACGGTGCCGAAGGTTCCCAATACTCAGCGGCACGCTGCGATGCGCGACCTCTTCGCCACGCTCGACCCTGTTGCGTTACATGTCGAGATGGTACGGACTCTCAAGCGGACACGCGATCTTGCGCCGCTCGGAGAGCTCGTCGAGCGTCTACCGAAGTCCCTGCAAGCTGCTGCGCTGTCGGTAACGGTGCGTCGTGCTGACCATTCGCGGTTAGTCGACGCTATCGAGACCCCGCTGAACGCGGCCATGGCCTGGAGCTGAACAACGAATGTACCACCCTTACTTCCGCGGAAAGCAGTTCGAGCTCATCACAATCCGCGAGATGGCGGCATTACTCGCCGAGAAGAACTTTATACCTGTGATCGAGCCGGTACGCGAAGCACTTAGCGGGCTCAAGAAGACCTTGAGTGCTGTATGCGCCGCCGGCGGGCGGGCGATTGTGATCGTGAATCCCTATCATGGTGACCATCAGGAAGACGGAACGAGTATCACAGATCTCCTCAAAGAGGGCTATATTGGCGTCGACAACATAGCCGCTGGCATCCTGCTGCGTAGCGACATGACGGTTGAAGAAGTTATGGCCAGCTACAACCATCATGCTGATCATCATCCCGTGCTGGTCCACGCGGGCTTCACGGCTCCTAAGGCGCTGGCGTCCGAGTTGGAAGTCGCAATGCCAGGCCTCACTAACGTCTTCGTCGAAGACCATGCAAAGCTGCTCTACCGGAAGCATTTCGATAAAAGCACGCGCATCCTTGTGCGCGACGGTTTCAAGCGGCAGCGCAATGCCGACTATCCCGAGATGGAAGAGTTCTCCGATCTCCATGTTACCTATGGTGATCTTGGCATGGCGGGCTTTGGCGATTTTCTAATGGTCGGCGATGCCTACAGCGAGGGTGGTGGCCCGGCCTATGCTGTCGCGATCCACCTGACCTTCATCGATCCTGATAAAGACGATGTTATGTATATTTATCACTTTGTCTCGGATACGAAGGACACCCCGACCGATCCCGCCGGCAAGTTCGCTCAGGCATTGGCAAAGCTGATCGAAAAACTGAACAGTGGCACCTCTCATATTCTTGAGACCGAAGCGATTCAGGAGTTCCGCGATCTCCATGCTAAAGGCCATTTTCCGGGCCTTGGCTACGTCAAAAAGCTCTCGATGAAGCATCACATCGAGACGCTTGCCGACTATCTTGGCTGATTTCCATGGCAAAGCGCTTCTGCTGCCCCGAATGCTTCGACGATCACAGCCTTCGCGATCAACTTTTCCCGTCGCTCGATCCTACCCAGGGGACATGCGACTTCTGCGGGACAGCTGATACTCAGCTTGTTGAGCCTAGTAGGCTTGCCAATTATTTCGAGCTGCTAGTGAATGTGTACGAGCCGAGTGATGACGGGAAGTCACTGGTCGAGTGGATGAAGGACGACTGGCAACTATTCAGCCATCAGCGCATGGACATTGCTCACGCTAAGGAACTGCTCGGCGAGATTCTCAATGACGGTGAGATCGTCCGAGGTGACTTTGCACCATCGGCAAGCTATATCAGCGAAGGCCTTGCACAGTGGGGCAAGCTGCGCGACGAGATGATGTACGCCAATCGCTGGTTTCTTGATGTTGCCATCGACCTAGATCGTCTACGCCAGCTGCTTGACATGTTGCTGGCGCCGCAGTTGCCTCGGCAATGGTATCGCGCGCGCATCCGCACCGATGGTGACCCCTTCACCATCGAAAAGATGGGCGCACCGCCGAAGCGACGCTCGTCACATGGTCGGGCTAATCCGGCGGGCATCCCCTATCTCTATCTTGGCTCTCTTCCCGATACCGCTGTCTCAGAGATTAGGCCTCATACCGGCGAAGTCGCTTGTGTGGCTGATTTTACAATCCCCGAGATTAGGGCAGTGGACTTGCGCAACCCACGAAAGCTCGTCTCACCTTTCATCCTGACCGACGCGAGTGAGATCGGCCAGTTGCGCGCCGACTTACCTTTCCTCGAACGCCTCGGCGAGGAATTGACGCGACCCGTCCAGCCGACGGGGGCAGCAATCGACTATATTCCGAGCCAGTATCTATGTGAATTCATTAAAAAGAGCGGTTTCGATGGCGTTGTCTATCGTAGCTCAGTCAGTGACGGCATCAATCTTGCTTTGTTCAATCCCAGGCATGCGGTCGGCGGTGGTGTGGAACTCTACAGCGTGACCAAGGTGTCGGTTGAGGTGACCGCCACCTAAGATCAGCGCATTTTTAAAACTGCAGCTCTCGCGAACCGCAGTATTTCCGACGCTCCCGTCCCGCCGCCTCTAAATCATCTGGTCGGCGTAGAAGGCCGCTGGCCTGAGGCAGCAGGATGTGGCCGGCCGGATCGATCACTCCCAATCGTTCGTCGTCAACATGGAAGGCTGCGAGAAGCGCCTTGACGTAGCGAGTTCCTACACCTGTATCGGGTGATTGAGCCGAACCGGACTCGTACCTCGAAAACATCTGACCCGGATCGGGCTTCGCCATAATGCTCGGAGTCTAACACCTTGATCTGGCTAAGCCGGAACGCCGCCGAACATGTGACCACATATCACATCCGTGAGTGAGCAAAAATAGCCGACGGCACTACTATAATCCATCAAAATATTCAGCACCGAGCCAGATTTCCCGCTTGGATCGGCATCCCGCTTCCATCATCATCGCACCAAGGTCTCCGCGGTCGGCAATCTCGCTCGACCGATACGTTATTTGTGGGTTCATCATGAAGTTCACCTTGCCTCAAAATCATGGGCTTGCTTCGAGCGTGCTCGGTAACGAGCTCCTACTTCCTAGTGAAAATGGGCAGCCGTCCCTGACAGATGCCCAATACGATGCACTCGCGGCCGGGGTTGCACGAGGTGAAGATGTCCTAGTCAGCGCTCCAACGTCCACCGGGAAGACCTTGATTGGATGGTGGGGTGTCACCTCGGCGTTAGCTGCGGGTAGTCGGGTGGTCTACTTGGTGTCATTCCGAGCGCTAGCGCATCAGAAGTTTGAGGAGGCCCAGCGTCTATTTCTTGATACCTATTTACAGGGTGATCGATCCTCTATTGTCTGCGCAACGGGCGATAGTGTCGAGGATGCATCTGGCAGGAAAACAAGCTCTCCCCTCTCTGCTAGTATTGTTGTAGCCACCTACGAGAAATTTTTGGGGCTTCTATCCACAGGCGGGCCGCCACGCGACCTCACTGATACTACATTTATTTGTGATGAAATTCAGCTTATTGGCGAGAAGAATAGAGGGCAAAACGTTGAACTTCTCCTTACGCTGATAAAGAAATCAGGATGGAGACAGTTTATTGGCCTTTCAGCCGTCTTGTCTGATGGTGACGCCACATCTCTATCTGATTGGCTTGAACTGAGGCTAGTGAGGAACCCCAATAGAGAGAAGAAACTCACGATTGAATGCCGATCTCCTGAGCGACTGATTACCGTTTCCTCTTCACCTTCTCGCGATCCGGTTTGGGATGAAAATAGGCCAAGAACGACAGTAGCTCTCTCTACTCACGAAGTACTCCGTGAACTAGTTTCAAATGCTAATCATCGGCCGGTCATCGTCTTCTGCATGAAGGTTGACGATACTTTTGACCTAGCAAGCGCTACGGCTGCTGTAAGCTCAACCACGAAGGTTGTCGCGACTCCCTCTGGTGTCGACATTGATAACCGCCTTTTGGAGTTTCTTCGCAAAGGCATCGCATACCATAATGCCGAACTAAGTGAAGAGGAGCGGCTTTTTGTCGAGGCCCAGTTAGCCAGTGGAGGAGTTGATGTTGTATTTGCGACCAGCACGTTGGCGGCAGGAGTAAACTTCCCTCTCGGAAGCGCAGTGTTCTCCTCCTGGAAGAGATGGAATTTTGATCGAGGCCGCCGAGAAGCTATTAGTCGAGCCGAATTTCAGAATATGGCTGGTCGCGTCGGAAGGATGGGGCAAGCAAGCGATGAAGGAAAGGTAGTACTCTGTGCAGCTGGAAGCTCTGAGCTTCAAGAGGCTCGGCGACTTATGGATATGTCAAACCAAGATGAGCTTGGTAGCGGCATCACTCCCGATGACTTCGGTCCACTCGTACTTCAAATTTTGGCTGGAAAACTTTGCGCATCTAGGGACGAAGCTTTTGCACTGCTCACGTCAACTCTGAGCGCATCGAGAGAGTTTAACCGCAATAGGGCTGGCTTGACACATTGGAGACCAAAGCTTGATGTGCATGTCGACAGACTAATTGGCTTGGGATGTTTGATAGAGGCTGGAACCTTGCTCACTGTCACTGCGCTTGGAGAGGCAGTGGCAAGGAGTGGCCTCAAGCCAGAAACGGCAATCTACTTCATCGACAATAGCGCTAGGCTCGGCGCCCAGCTGAGGAATCTTCTTCCTGCTGCTTCAGGCGTAGGTAGTGAGGATGATCTTGTCTTTGTTCTTGCGCAAGCGGCGTTGGCATCCCCTGAATATTCCAACTCCAGTGGTCGAGCTTCACGTATTGTAAGCTGGCGGATTACTCAGCCCAATCTTGTTAGCAACCCGTATGCCAGACGCTTGGATGGGATGTTGTTCTCTCGTCCATGGATGGGCGATGTAGGGGCTGCAAATGGGGCGCTTCTATTGGCAGACTGGGCCGCAGGAGAGGCAAGACGAGCAGTAGAGGCGCGCGTTGGTGGCGTTCGGCTAGGAACGGTGCAAGCAATCGCTCGTGATGTGGCTTGGATCTTGACAGGTGTTGCAGAAATCTTGAGTGCAGTAACCTCCCCGACGCTCGCTGATGAGAGTAAGCCTGCAGTATTGCGTTCGCAAGAGACAAGCCAACTTGTGCGCCAGATAATTCGCCCAATCAGGCGGCAGGCGGCGCGTATCAATCTTGGGCTACCTGGCGACATTTTATGGGCTAGCTCTCTGGATTTACAGGATCGTCCCCGGAGGTTGTCACGGCCTCACTTACTTGCTCTACGCACTAAAGGCCTAGTGAAAGCGATTGACATAATGGATGGCGCCCCTCCGGCTGATACTGCCCGGCGTGAGGCGCTTGATGCGACTACTAATCCACGGCTAGCAAACCTAGTCCGTGATGCTGCAAGGCGTTGGAAGCAGGATGATCGTGAATACTGTCGACGCATTCATTTAAGGCGTGCTTCAGTCCTCGGCGGAAGTGAAGTAATCGAAGCCTTATACAGTGCCCGTGGGAATGATTTTGAAAAGGCTTTCTCAGCACTTCTTGACTATCTTGCCATTCCGTATCAGCTGCTCGATGGTCCTGGCAAGGTAGGCTATCCCGACTTTCTAGTTAGCATCGAGAGCTTTCCAGGTATTGTTGTGGAATTGAAATCCAAGGCTCGAGATGATGATTTTGTTGCATTCAACGCGGCTACAGAGGTGCTCTCGGCGTCGGAACTAATAGGCTATCGGAACAACCCATGCCTAACGGTATGTAATCCGGCTGTTGAGCCAAGCGTGCCGAGATTGATAGAGGCTTGTGGTCGCCTGTCTGTTGTGGAGGTTTGCGATCTAGCAGAGGCTGCCGTCCGCATGAGGGAGGGAGTTCTTAGTCGTGGCGATTTTTATAACTGGTTGAGCACACCTGGAATCGCATTGAGGGAGGACTTGCCACATCCACACTAGTTTATTTTCCCAGCTGTGGGAGTGGGCATAGTTTTGGAGTGCGCTGGGTCTAGATCGCATCTGAAACTCAGAAGACGGTCGAAAGAGGCAAGATAATAAGGCCCTAAGCATTTTGGCAGCGTAATCGATAATAAAAGCCACCGAGATAGACTATTTTTTCTCGATCTGTCTTAGGCAGGCTTGTTGTACTGCACCCCGTTCGCAAGGCTGCCGCCACCATGCCGTTGTTGTCAGGCGGCTCTCCCACCTCCTGTGACGTAAGCGCCAATTATCACCCGAATGCCCGCTCTCCGCCCGACATGTCGACGCCTCCCCTCATCCATCTACCTGCGGCGTGAGGGTCCTGCGGATCTCCTGCCCATCCCGGCCCGGGGGCGATCCGAACAGGCGGCGATACTCCCGGCTGAACTGCGACGGGCTCTCATAGCCGATGGCGTAGCCGATCCGGGCGACATCGGCATTGTCGAAGAGCAGCAGGCGGCGCGCCTCCTGCAGCCGAAGCTGCTTCTGGTACTGCACCGGCGACATCGCCGTGACCGCCTTGAAGTGGCGGTGGAAGGTTGCAGGACTCATCCCGGCGACCTCGGCAAGATGGCGTATGTTCAACTGGTCCGCGAAGCCCTCGCGGATGCAGGCGATGGCCCGGCCGATCCGCGCCATGCGGCTGCCCGCCAGGCCGATCTGGCGCAGCGCCGGCCCCATCGGCCCGTTCAGCAGAAGCCAGGTGATCTCCCGCCGGACCAGCGGCGCGAGGATCAGAATGTCGCGCGGTCGGTCGCACAGGGCCAGCAACCGGCAGAGCGGATCGGCAAGCTCCGGCCCAAAAGCATGCACCGCCAGCGCCGCACCGGCGGGGGCGTCGTCGGTGCCATCCCGTTCCAGCAGCAGATCGGATATCGTCGCGGGATCCAGGGCCAGGCTGAAGGCCAGGTAGGGCCGCTCCGGCGTCGCGCGGGTGATCTCGGCCCGGATCGGCACCTCCATCGACGCGATCAGGCATTTCCCGGCATCATAGCGATAGGCGCGCTCGCCGAGCATGCTGGTCTTCGCGCCCTGTACCACGACGCAGAGCGACGGGCGATAGACGGCATGGATCGGCCCGGTCGGCGCCGTGACCGAGGTCAGGAACAGCCCCTCGATCGGGGTTTCCCGGCCATGCGCCTGCCACTGGCGGGCGATCAGGTCCTTGAGCGGGGCGAGATGATCGTTTTCCATGGCTCGCAATCTAGGATCTATGCGCGTGGTTCGCAGCCCGGAATCGGCGCGCATGAGAGGATCGTGCAAGGATTTGCGAGGATCGGCGTCGCAGCCCTGGGCACAGTAGCCCTATCTTTGCCCCGACCCGGCGGCATCCCGCCCCCGGCGTCTCCGACATGAAGGAATATTCCATGCGCTACCGCACTCTCGGCCCCAGCGGCCTTCTGGTTTCCGAACTCTGCCTCGGCACCATGACCTTCGGCGGCTCGGACGGCATGTGGGGCCAGATCGGCCAGCTGCGCCAGGACGAGGCCGACAGGCTGGTCAAGGCGGCCTATGACGCCGGCATCAATTTCATCGACACCGCCAATGTCTATGCCGGCGGCGAGAGCGAGCGGATCCTCGGCCAGGCCATCCACAACCTCGGCATTCCGCGCGACGAGGTGGTGGTTGCGACCAAGGTGCTGGGGCCGATGGGCGAAGGCCCGAACGCCCGCGGCGCCTCGCGCGCGCATATCCTGGCGCAGGCAAAGGCCAGCCTGCAGCGGCTGCAGATGGACCACATCGACCTCTACCAGATCCACGGCTTCGATCCGCTGACGCCGATTGTCGAGACGCTGGAAGCGCTCGATACGCTCGTGCGGCAGGGCCATGTGCGTTATATCGGGTTGTCGAACTGGGCCGCCTGGCAGATCGTCAAGGCGGTCGGCATCACCGAGGCGCGCAAGCTGGCGCCGATCCTGTCCCTGCAAGCCTATTACACGCTGGTCGGCCGCGACCTGGAACGCGAGATCGTGCCGATGCTGCGTTCCGAGGGCATCGGGCTGATGGTCTGGAGCCCGCTGGCGGGCGGGTTCCTGTCGGGCAAATACAGCGGCGGCAACACGGCGAACGACGGCCGCCGCGCGGGTTTCGACTTCCCGCCGGTCGACCTGGCGCGCGGCGATGCCGCCATCGCCGTGATGCGCGGGATCGCATCGGCCAAGACCTGCACGGTGGCGCAGGTGGCACTGGCCTGGCTTCTGCATCAGCCGGTGGTGACCAGCGTGATCGTCGGGGCGAAGCGGATCGACCAGTTGCAGGACAATATCCGCTCGACCGAGGTGGCGCTGACGGCCGAGGATCTGGCCGCGCTCGACAGGGTGACGAAGCTGCCCGCCGAATACCCGGGCTGGATGCTGGAACGCCAGTCGCAGTATCGCGCGCCGTTCGCCTCCCAGAAGGGCTGACATTCCTGCGTCATCCCGCCCGTATCTATGGGCGGGGTGCCGACGCTGGTTCCGGGCGTGGAACTTGGCTTTGCTGCACGCGGGCGGGCGGCCAGCCGACTTCGGAAAGATTGAGCTTTTGCAAGCTCCTGCAGCTGCCTTGCAGAGATTCCCACACGTGGCTTGCCGAACTCTACTAGGGTCCCACCCTCCCGCGACCTTTCATCCGAGCTGCGGAACCCCGCCGACGGTGTGACCTGCGACGATATATCCCGCGACTTTTTTGTACTTTTACGCCACTCTGCGAAGGTGCCGCCGCGCAGCGCCCTAAGCGGTAAGCGCGGCAGCGCCGGTTTACGCTGTGCTGCGCCGAGGCCTGATGCGATGCGTCCGAACCTGCCTGTGATTCTGCCTAGTCCTGCGTCACGCTTGTGCCTGCGCGGATCCTGCCGCGCGAGGATCGGAACGGGACGATGGCGCGGCAGAGGCAGACAGTGGCGGAACGGCTGCGGGTGGTCCCAGAACCCGTCCGGGAGTCCGCCGCTCCCCTGCCCTCCTCCGACCCGCGCCTTGTCGAACTGGTCCGCCTGCTGGCCCGGCGGGCGGCACGGGATTTCATCGAGGCCGAGAAGCGCGAGAGCGGCAGGAACCACCCCGACTGACCAGGAGGTCCGCATATGAAGGTTGCCATCTACGCCCGCTATTCCTCGGACCTGCAGCGCGAAGCGTCGATCGCCGACCAGTTCCGCATGTGCCGGCTGCGGGCGGAGAAGGAAGGCTGGCAGGTGGTCGAGGAATATTCCGATCACTCCATCTCGGGCTCCAGCATGATCCAGCGTCCCGGCCTCCAGGCGCTGGTCATGGATTCCGCGCGCGGCCGTTTCGACCTGGTGCTGGCCGAGGCACTGGACCGGGTCAGCCGCGACCAGGAGGACATCGCCGGCATCTACAAGCGCATGCGCTATGCCGACGTGAAGATGTTCACCCTGTCCGAGGGCGAGATCAGCGAGCTGCATGTCGGCCTCAAGGGCACGATGAACGCGCTGTTCATCAAGGACCTGGCCGACAAGACCCGCCGGGGGTTGCGCGGCCGGGTCGAGGACGGCAAATCCGGCGGCGGCAATGCCTACGGCTACGACGTGGTGAAGAAGTTAGACGCCCACGGCGAACCGATCCGGGGGGACCGCACGATCAACGAGGCTCAGGCCGCCGTGATCCGCCGCATCTTCGCCGACTATAACGCCGGCCTCTCCTCGCGCGCCATCGCCATGGCGCTGAACCGCGAGGGCGTACTCGGTCCCCAAGGCCGGGAATGGGGGCCGTCGACGATTCATGGCAATCGCGAACGCGGCACCGGCATCCTCAACAACGAACTCTATGTCGGCCGGCTGGTCTGGAACCGGCTGCGCTACGTCAAGGATCCCGATACCGGCCGGCGGGTGTCGCGGCTGAATCCGGAAAGCGAATGGGTGGTGCAAGAGGTGCCGGATCTGCGCATCGTCGATCAAGCGCTCTGGGACGCGGTGAAGGCGCGGCAGGGCGAACTCGCCTTCTCGACCCGCAGCCGGCAGGCAGGCAATCCGCTGAACGACCGCCGCCGCCCGAAGCACCTTTTCGCCGGCCTGGTCAAATGCGGCTGCTGCTGCGGCGGCTATTCGATGATCTCGAAGGATCTCCTGGGCTGCTCGACGGCGCGCAACAAGGGCACCTGCGACAATCGCGTCAACATCCGCCGCGACGCGCTCGAGGCCTCGGTCCTGAACGGCTTGCGCAAGCACCTGATGGAGCCGGAGCTGTTCCGGGAGTTCTGCGCCGAGTTCACCAGGGAGGTGAACCGGCTGCGCATGGAGCGCGGCGCCGATCTCGAGGTCGCACGCCGGGGCCTGGATCGCACGACCCGCGAACTCGACAAGGCCATCGACGCCATCCTGCAGGGCGTCCCGCCGCTGACGCTCAAGGACAAGATCACACAACTGGAAGCCCGCAAGGCAGAGCTGACGGAGAAGCTGGCCAATGCGAACGAGCCGCCACCCCTGCTGCACCCGAACATGGCGGCGCTCTATGCCCAACGCATCGCCGAGCTTTCCAAGAACCTGCGGCACGAGGACAGCCGCGCGCAGGCGGCGGAAATCCTGCGCGCGCTGGTCGACCAGGTGACGCTGGTGCCGGAGGGTGGCGAACTGGCCATCGTGCTGCGCGGCGACCTCGGCGCCATCCTGCGCTTCGCGGCCGGCAAGAAGGATCCGGATTTCCTGTCGGAAGCCGAGGCGCTGGACAATCTGCTGGCGCAATCGGGCGGCTCGCGGAAGCCGGGGCGTAGAAACGCAAAAACCTCCGCGCTTAATGCTACGGAGGTTTCGCAATTATCGTTGGTTGCGGGGGCAGGATTTGAACCTGCGACCTTCAGGTTATGAGCCTGACGAGCTACCGGGCTGCTCTACCCCGCGCCATTTGCATCGCGTGGTTTGCGGTGCTTTTTCGTTCCGAGAGATTTTCG
>NZ_JRKO01000050.1 GCF_000763885.1 Paracoccus versutus
GCCAGCTTGCGGCGGTCAATGCCCGCATCGCCCGGCTGACGGTGTTGCGCGACGAATTGCAGCGCATGCTGGCGCAATGCGCCTGCGGCACCATCGCCGACTGCCGGGTGATCGAGGTGCTGGGCAACCATGCGCTTTGCACCCATGACCACGGCGCGGCGGGGCAGGGCGAGCCGGCCTGACAGCGGGATGCGACTGATGGCCTCGGGCCCCCTTCCCCCCGCCGCGCCGAAAGCCTAGATTGCCCCCATGCGCTGGACATTGCCCAATATCCTGACCGTTTTGCGACTTGCGGCCGCGCCGCTGGTGCCGCTGATGTTCTTTTTCCTCAGCCGGCCGTTCGCCGATTTCGCGGCGCTGGCGCTGTTCCTGGTCGCGGCCGTGACCGACTGGTTCGACGGCTACCTGGCCCGCGCCTGGGGCCAGGAAAGCCGCTTCGGTGCCGCCATGGACCCCATCGCCGACAAGGCCATGGTCATCATCGCCGTGGTGGTCATCACCGGCTATTCCGGCATGAATCCCTGGCTGATCCTGCCCGCGACGGTGATCCTGTTCCGCGAGGTCTTCGTCTCGGGCCTGCGCGAATTCCTGGGCGACAAGGCTCGGCTGCTCAAGGTCACCAAGCTTGCCAAGTGGAAGACCACGGCGCAGATGGTGGCGATCGCCGTGCTTTTCCTGGGGACCGGGCTGAACTATTATGAAACCGGCCACCCGCCCCTGGTGGGCGAGACCAGCCTGCCCTGGTCCGACAACTGGTCGGACCTGGCGACCCAGGCCGGGCTGGCGCTGATCTGGATCGCCGCGGTGCTGACCGCGATCACCGGCTGGGACTATTTCGCCAAGGCCCGGCCCTTCCTGAGGGATGACCATGGCGCTTGACGTGCTGTATTTCGCCTGGCTGCGCGAACGCATCGGCCAGCCGCGCGAGAGGATCGAGACCGAGGCCGCGACCGTGCGCGATCTGGTGGCGCAGCTTGCCGCCATGGATGAATGGCATGCCACGGCGCTGGCCGACCTGTCGGCGGTGCGCGTGGCCGTCGACCAGGAACTGGCCGACCTGGACGCGCCCCTGGCAGGGGTGCGCGAGGTCGCCTTCTTCCCGCCGATGACCGGGGGCTGAGATGTCGGCCAGGGTCCAGGGCGCGGCTTTCGAGCTTGCCGCCGAACTGGCGGGCTTCGGCGCCGGCTCGGGCGCGGTCGTCACCTTCACCGGGCTTGTGCGCGACGAAGGCGGCCGGCTGGTCGCGCTGGAGATCGAGCATTACCCCGGCATGACCGAAAAGGCGCTGGCCGCCTATGGCGAAGAGGCGGCGGGGCGCTTTGCGCTGGACGACTGGCGCATCCTGCACCGCCATGGCCGGCTGGCGGTGGGCGAGCCGATCATGATGGTCGCCACCGCCGCCCGCCACCGCGCGGCGGCCTTCGAGGCGGCGGAATACCTGATGGACTGGCTGAAATCCCGCGCCCCCTTCTGGAAGCGCGAGATCGGCCCGGACGGTCCCGGCGCCTGGGTCGATGCCCGAGCCGAGGACGAGGACGCGCTGTCGCGGTGGCAAGGCTGACGTTGCAATCCCGCCCTGCGGCGATCATATAGGGCGCGGACCAGACGACCGGATGACAGCGCGGAGCCCTGCATGACTTACCTGGAGTTCGAAAAGCCCCTTGCCGATCTTGAAGGCAAGGCCGAGGAACTGCGGGCGCTGGCCCGAAAGGGCGAGGGCGTCGATCTGGAAAAGGAGGCGGCGGCCCTGGACCGCAAGGCCGAGGAGATGCTGCGCGACCTCTACCGGCAGCTCGATCCCTGGCGCAAGACGCAGGTCGCCCGCCACCCCGAACGGCCGCATTGCCGCGACTACATCGAGGCGCTTTTCACCGAATACACGCCGCTCGCCGGCGACCGCGCCTTTGGCGAGGATCACGCGGTCATGGGCGGGCTGGCGCGGTTCAAGGACCAGCCCTGCGTCGTCATCGGCCATGAAAAGGGCAATGACACCAAGTCGCGCATCTTTCACAATTTCGGCATGGCCCGCCCCGAGGGCTATCGCAAGGCGATCCGGCTGATGGATGTCGCCGACCGCTTCCGCCTGCCGGTGATCACGCTGGTCGACACGCCCGGCGCCTATCCCGGCAAGGGCGCCGAGGAACGCGGGCAATCCGAGGCCATCGCCCGCTCGACCGAGAAATGCCTACAGATCGGCGTGCCGCTGGTTTCGGTCATCATCGGCGAGGGCGGCTCGGGCGGGGCGGTGGCCTTTGCCACGGCAAACCGCATCGCCATGCTGGAGCATTCGATCTATTCGGTGATCTCGCCCGAGGGCTGCGCCTCGATACTGTGGAAGGACGCCGAGAAGATGCGCGAGGCGGCGCATGCGCTGAAGCTGACGGCGCAGGATCTGAAGAAGCTCGAGGTGATCGACCGCATCATCGCCGAACCCATGGGCGGTGCGCAGCGCGCCCCCGCCGAGGCGGTCGCGGCGGTGGGAGAGGCGATTGCGGCCATGCTGGGCGAGCTGTCCGGCCGGAAGCCCGCCGAGCTGATCCGCGACCGGCGGCAGAAATTCCTGGCCATGGGCTCGAAGGCGCTGGCCTGAACGCCCGCCGCCCCCTCGTCGGCTGGTCGAAAAACGAAAACAGGTGTGCGACGCCTCCCCGGTCCGGTTCGTCATGATCCGGTGCCGAGCCTTCGCATCTTCTCTGTTGTCCAAATACCCATGCGGCGGCGCCAGCGGTCACTGCCGCATGGGTATTTGGACAACGAAGAAGCACCGGGCGCGCCGCGGTTTGCGGGGCGGCTCTTTCCGTTCTCCAAATACCCAGCCGACGCTGCCCCTGGGCGCGGCCGCAGGAGTATTTGCGAAACGGTGAAAGCGCGCAATCAGCCGCGGGCGGCCTGGATGGATGCCTCGAGAATGTCCAGCGCCTCGTCGAAGACCGCGTCGGGGATGGTCAGCGGCGCGAGGAAGCGGATCACATTGCCATGGACACCGCAGGTCAGCAGGATCAGCTTGCGCGCCAGCGCCTCTTCCCGGACGCGGTTGGCGAAATCCGGGCTGGGTTTGTCGGTGCCGGCGATGTTGAACTCGACCGCGTTCATGAAGCCGGGGCCGCGGATGTCCACGATCTCGGGCACGGTCTCGGCGATCCCGGCCAGGCGCTGCTTGAGCCGCTGGCCGAGGCGGGTGGCGCGGTCGCAAAGCCCCTCGTCCGCGATCACGTCCAGCACGGCATGGGCGGCGGCGACCGCCAGCGGGTTGCCGGCATAGGTGCCGCCCAGGCCGCCCGGCGCCGGGCTGTCCATGACGTCGGCGCGGCCGGTGACGGCGCTGATCGGCAGCCCGCCGCCCAGCCCCTTGGCCATGCAGGTCAGGTCGGCGGCGACGCCGTGGTGTTCCATCGCGAACAGCTTGCCGGTGCGGGCGAAGCCGGTCTGCACCTCGTCGGCGATGAGCAGGATGGAATACTGGTCGCAGATCTGGCGCAGGCGCTGGATGAAGCCCGGCGGCGCCTCGTAGAAGCCGCCCTCGCCCTGCACCGGCTCGACGATGATGGCGGCGACGCGCGAGGGGTCGATGTCGGCCTTGAACAGCCGGTCGAGCGCGGCCAGCGCGTCCTCGGCCGTGACGCCGTGCAGTTGGTTCGGGAAGGGCAGGTGCCAGATGTCGTTCATCATCGGCCCGAACCCGGCCTTGTAGGGCTGGACCTTGCCGGTCAGCGACATGCCCAGGAAGGTGCGGCCATGGAAGCCGCCGGCAAAGGCGATGACGCCGGCGCGGCCGGTGTGGTGGCGGGCGATCTTGACCGCGTTCTCGACCGCCTCGGCGCCGGTGGTGTAGAAGGCGGTCTTCCTTGGCCCCTCGCCGGGGACGAGCGCGTTCAGCCGCTCGGCCAGGGCGACGTAGTTTTCATAGGGCACGACCTGGTGGCAGGTATGGGTGAAGCGGTCGAGCTGCGCCTTCACCGCCTCGACCACCCGCGGGTGGCGGTGGCCGGTATTGACCACGGCGATGCCGGCGGCGAAGTCGATATAGCGATTGCCGTCCTTGTCCCAGATCTCGGCATTCTCGGCGCGCTCGGCATAGACCTGCGTGGTCATGCCCACCCCGCGCGAGATGGCGGCGTTCCTGCGGTCGGTCAGGCTGGTCATCGGCCCCTCCTCGATGCGATTCGCAGGTGATGCTATACGCGGCCCGGCGATCCGAACAGGCCCGCTTGCGCGCGCCCATGCGATGCTTCAGGCTGTGGCCATGTTCCCGATCCGCGACCATAACCCCTCGGCGCGCACGCCCTATGTCACCCATGCGCTGATCCTGCTGAACGTGGCGATGTTCCTGATCACCATGCCCTGGGCGGGCGGGCAGGTCGGGCTGTGGCACCGGCTGGCGCTTTACCCGGTCGCCATCGCCCATGGCGAATGGCTGTGGGGGCTGGCCACGCATATGTTCCTGCATGCCGGGATCCTGCATCTTGCCGGCAACATGCTGTTCCTGTGGGTCTTTGGCGACAACCTCGAGGACCAGATGGGCGGCTTGGGCTTCCTGGTCTTCTACCTGGCCTGCGGGCTTGCCGCGGCGGGGGCACAGATCGCCGCGGTTCCGATGGACGACATTCCCATGGTCGGCGCCTCGGGCGCCATCGCCGGGGTGATGGGGGGATACCTGCTGATGTTCCCGCGCGCCCGCGTCGACGTGATCGCCATCATCATCGTCATCATCCGCCGCTTCACCATCCCGGCCTGGGTGCTGCTGCTGGCCTGGTTCGGCATCCAGCTCTTGGCCAGTGCCAGCATGGTCGACGACGGCGTGGCCTATGTCGCCCATGCCGCCGGTTTCCTGGCCGGGATCGTGCTGGCGGTGCCGGTCTTTTTGCGCCGGGGCGGGCCGGGCTTCTGGCGGCGCACCCATGGCCGGCCGCCGCATGCACCGACCTATGCCCCCTCGCGCATCCCGTGGGTGCGGCGCTAGAGCTGGCCGCGGCTCATGTGGCGCTTGCCGGCGAAGCCGGGGGCGCGGCTGACCGCGAAGCCCGCCGCTGCCAGCGCCCGGCGCACATGGCCCGCCGCGGTATAGGTGGCGAAGGTGCCGCCCGGCGCGGTATGGGCCGCCACCTCTGCCATCAGCGCCTCGCCCCAAAGCTCGGGGTTGCGGGCCGGCGAGAAGCCGTCGAGGAACCAGGCATCGGCGCGGCCCTGCCAGCGCGGCAGCACGTCGCGGGCATCGGCGCGGATGATCTCGGCCGCGACGGTGCCCAGGGTGAAACGCGGCTGCGGCCAATTGTCGCGCAGCTGGCGCGCCAGCGGCTCCAGTTCGGGAAAGGCGGCATGGGCGCGGGCCAGTTCGCCCCTGCTCATCGGGAAGGCCTCGAAGCTGGTGAAGCGGATCGGCACGGTGGCGACCTGGGCCAGCGCCAGCAGGTTCAGCCCGGTGCCGAAGCCCAGCTCGGCCACGTGAAAGCCCGGCCGCAGCCGCTGGGGCAGGTCGTTGCCGGCCAGGAAGACGTGGCGCGTCTCGTCGAGCCCGCCGTTCAGGCTGAAATAGGGATCGTCGAAGCGGCGCGAGACGGGGATCGCGCCCTCGCGCCAGTCCAGATCGGCGCTGCTCTGGTCGGACGGCTGCATTCGCGCTAACTCCTCTTTGCAGCGGCAGATGCGGCGAAAGGGACCGGATGGCAAGCGAAATCACGGTGGCGGGCGGCGGGATCTTCGGCCTGGCCTGCGCCTGGGAACTGACACGGCGCGGCCGCAAGGTGCGGCTGTTCGAGGCGGATCGGATCGGCGCCGGCGCCTCGGGCGGGCACGTGGGCGCGCTGGCGCCGCATGCGCCCGAGAACTGGAACGACAAGAAGCAGGTGCAGCTGGACGCGCTGGTCGCGGCTACGGATTGGTGGGCCGAGGTCGGGGCCGCGGGCGGCGTCGATCCCGGCTATGCCCGCACCGGCCGCATCCAGCCCGTGGCCCCAGGCGCCGAGGCGCGCATGGCCGAGCGGATCAGGGCCGCCCGCGCCCATTGGCCGCAATGGGCGGGGATGGAGCTGACCGAACGGCCGCAGGCGGCGCTGGTCCCGGTCTCGCCCTCGGGGCTGTGGCTGGTGGACCGGCTGACCGCCCGGATCAGCCCGCGCCGGGCCGGCGCGGCGCTGGCCGCCGCGATTCGTGCCCAGGGCGGCGAGATCGTCGAGGGGCAGGCCGCCCCCGATGCCCCGGCGATCTGGGCGACCGGGGCGGCGGGGCTGGCGCCCTTTGGCGGCAACGGCGTCAAGGGCCAGTCGGCCCTGCTGGCGCTGGACATGGCCGATGCCCCGCAGGTCTTTGCCGACGGCATCCATGTCATTCCCCATGCCGACGGGACGGTGGCGATCGGCTCGACCACCGAACGCGACGTGCTGGACCGGCGGACGGACGAACAGCTCGAGGCGGTGATCGACAAGGCCCGCGTGCTGTGCCCGGCGCTGGCGGATGCCCCGGTGATCGACCGCTGGGCCGGCATCCGGCCCCGTGCCCGGTCGCGGGCGCCGCTGGTCGGGCCATGGCCGGGGCGGCCCGGCCATTACGTTGCCAATGGCGGCTTCAAGATCGGCCTGGCGATGGCGCCGGCCATTGCCGCGATGCTGGCCGACCTGATGCTCGAGGGTCGCGACCGCATCCCGCCGGGCTTCTGGCCCAAGCTCAGGGCAGGGGGCTGACGCCGATCACCGGCAGGTGCAGGTAAAGCAGCGCCGCCCAGGCCAGCGCTGCCAGGGCCAGGCGCGGCCAGGTCAGGCGCAGCGACGCGCCCCGCCGCAAGCTGATCGCCAGGCCGAACAGCGCATAGGCCAGCAACAGCCCGAACAGGATGACATGCGCCAAGTCGCCGTTCGCGACCAGATGCACCGCGCCCCACAGGGTAAAGCCGGCCATCAGCCCGGCCATGCCGCCCAGGGTCGCCGCCAGCACCGCAACCGGCATGACCAGGTTGACCAGCCAGCGCATCCAGGGCTGCTGCGGCCAGATCTCGACAAAGGGCGCCCGGCCCGCGGCCAGGATCAGCCAGTAAAGCAGCGCCAGTGACAGCAGGCTGTAGCCGGCGACATAGGCGCGTTTGCCCAGCCGCGCGACCAGCGGCCCGCGCAGCCGCGCCGGTATGACATGCGAGCCCAGGAAGGCCGCCAGCGCCAATGCGAATTCGCCCCATTCCATGCCGGAATCCTAGCCTTGCGCCCGCGGGACGGCAATCCGCGTTGACGCCGCGCGTTCCTGCGGCATGATGGCGCAAAAAGAGGACCGCATGACCCGCCTTCAGAAAGCCTTCGACGCCATCGACAAGGCCAATGCCGCCGATCCGCATCTCAGCCCCGACGGCCAGCCCGAGGCGCTGCTCTACGGCCAGCGCATGACGGCCGAGCAGCAGGCGCTTTATCCCGACGCCTCGGAACCGCTGCGCATCGCCTGCCGCGGCCAGCATGTCGAGCGCTGGCAACTGCCGCGCGACGCGTATCCGATGGACCGCGCCGGCTACCTGGCCTGGCGGACCGAACAGGGCCGCCGCCACGCCGCCCGCATAGCCGGCATCATGCGCGAGGCCGGCTATGGCGACGAAGACGTCGCGGCGGCCGAAAAGATGCTGACCAAGCAGGGCATCAAGCGCGACGGCGCGGTGCAGGCGCTGGAGGACGTGGCCTGCTTCACCTTCATCCGCTGGTACATGGGCCCCTTCGCCGAGGGGCGCGACGCCGAGGAATTGCAGCGCATCGTGGAAAAGACCGCGCGCAAGATGTCCGCCATGGCCCGCGCCCGCGCGCTGGAGGAATTCGCCATCCCCGAGCCCTTCGCCGCCGCCTTCCGTGCATAGGGTGCCGCCCCAGGTCTTGATCGTCGCCCATGGCCAGCCCGGCGACCCCGCCCCGCAGCAACAGGCCATCGAGGCGCTGGCCGCCCGCATCCATGTCCCCGGTGCGCAGGTCCGGGGCGCGACGCTGGCCATGCCCGGCGCGCTGGACCGGGCCGACGACGAGACGCTGATCTATCCGCTGTTCATGGCGACGGGCTGGTTCACCCGCAGCGAACTGCCCCGCCGGCTGGCGCTGGCCGGCGCGGCGCAGGCCCGCATCCTGCCGCCCTTCGGCAGCGATCCCGGCCTGCCCGCGCTCTGCCTCGCCCAGGTCGCCGGGGCGGCCGAGGCGCAGGGCTGGCGGCTGGCCGAAACCCATGTGCTGGTCGCCGCCCATGGCTCTGGCCGCTCGCGCGCGCCGTCCGAGGCCGCACGGCAGATCGCGGCAAGCCTCGCCCCGCACGCCGCCGCCGCGACCTGCGGCTTCATCGAGGAAGCGCCCCATATCGCCGAGGCCGCCCGCGGCCTGCCCGCGCAGGCGATCTGCCTGCCGCTCTTTGCCACCCAGGCCGATCACGTCACAGACGACCTGCCCGCGGCCCTCTCCCAGGCGGGCTTCCAAGGCCTCCTCCTGCCCCCCGTCGGCCTTGCCCCCGAGGTTCCGGCGATGATCGCCAGGGCCATCGGCCGCGCGCTTTAGCTCTTCATGAACCGCCGCCGCGCCTCGATGGCGATGGCGCGGCGCATCTCCAGATCGGCGATTCGCGCCAGCGCCGCATCGCGCTCGGCCCCTTCCGGGACCCCGGCCAGCGCCGTGCGCTCGGCGTCGATACGCTTCTTCAGCACGATCTCTTCGGGCAGGACACCGGCCTCGGCCATGATCCGAAAGCCGATGGCCTCGCCCGTTTCGGGCTCATGCCGCTGCGGCAAGGGCTTGCCCTCGCCCTCCAGGCCTGAAAGCTTGCCCTCGGCCCTGGCCTTCAGCATCATCCGTTCGGCAATCCGTTCCAGCCAGCGCATCTCGCCCGCCTTTCCGTTTCCCCAATACCCCTGCGACCGAGCCACCGGCACGGCGCAAGGGCCGGGGGCTTACATCGCCGCCAGCTGCGCCAGCGCCGCGCGGATGCGGGCCAGGTCGTCCTCGAGCGCCGCAAGCTTCTCGCGCGTCTCCTCGATCACCTCCGGCTCGGCATTCTCGACAAAGCGCGGATTGGCCAGCCGCCCGCGCAGGCCCGAGGCGTCCTTCTCGGCCTTGGCAGCGGCCTTTTCCAGCCGCGCGGTCTCGGCGCCGACGTCGATCATCGCGCCCACCGGCAGGGCAAAGCTCGCCCCCAGCGCCGCGACCGAGATCATGCCCGGTCCCATGACGCCCTCGACCGGTGCGTTCACCCGCGCCAGCCGCTCGATCAGCGGGGCGTTGGCGGCCAGCGCCGCCCGCGCCGCATCGTCGGCCTCGGTCACGATCAGGTCGGGGCGGGCGCCGGCCGGCACGCCGATCTGGGCGCGGGCCGAGCGGATGGCCTCGATCAGCGAGATCACCCAGTTCATCTGCCGGTCGGCCTCGGCGTCGATCAGCTCGGCGCCATAGGCGGGCCAGTCGCCATGCACCAGCATCCGTTCGCGATCCCCGGTCAAGGACCACAGCTCTTCGGTGACGAAGGGCATGATCGGGTGCAGCAGGGTGTAGCACTGGTCCAGCACCCAGCCCATGGTGGCCTGGGTTTCCTCGCGATACTCGCCGTCGAACAGGGGCTTCGAGAACTCGACATACCAGTCGCAGACCTTGCCCCAGACGAAGGCGTAAAGCCCCGAGGCCGCGTCATTGAAGCGGAAGCCGGCCAGCGCTTCGTCGGTGGCCTGCCGGATGCGGGCGACCTCGCCGATGA
This sequence comes from Paracoccus versutus, assembly GCF_000763885.1. Lineage (GTDB taxonomy): Bacteria > Pseudomonadota > Alphaproteobacteria > Rhodobacterales > Rhodobacteraceae > Paracoccus > Paracoccus versutus. Next base: position 9,689 of record NZ_JRKO01000050.1, read on the forward strand.
TCCAGCGGTTCACCACGTGCCGGGGCTGGGGCCGCGCACCGCCGCCGCGAACGCCGTTCATCTCGGCAAAGCGGGTGGCGTTCCAGATCTTGGTGACGAAATTGCGGTTCGCCTCGACATGCTTCGGCCCCAGCTTGGGGTCGCGGCCCATGGCGGCCATGCTGGTCAGGGTAAAGCGCAGCGCGTCGGCGCCGTATTCGTCGATCAGGGTCAGCGGGTCGATGACGTTGCCTTTCGACTTCGACATCTTGGCGCCCTTTTCGTCGCGCACCAGCCCGTGGACATAGACGGTGCGGAACGGCACCTGCCCGACCACGGCCAGCTGCATCATCATCATCCGGGCGACCCAGAAGAAGATGATGTCGAAGCCCGTCACCAGCACGTCGGTCGGGAAATAGCGGCGCAGCTCGGCCGTGTCCTCGGGCCAGCCCAGCGTGCCGATGGGCCACAGCCCCGAGGAAAACCAGGTATCCAGCACATCCGCGTCGCGCCAGACCGGATAGACCAGCTTCGTCGGATCCTGCGTCAGGTTGTAATCGGCCAGCCCCTGGGCAAAGGCGTCGATGGCGGCCTCGCGGCCCGCGACCTCGACCACGCGGGCCATCTCCAGCGGCACCGGCAGTTCGGCGATGGAATCGCGGAACTTCTCGACCACCTCGGCAAAGCTCGACGCGGCATGGTGGATCTCGTCGCGATGGACCAGGCCCTCTTCCAGCAGGGCAAAGATCTCGACCTCGTCCAGCACGCCGTCATGGTCGTCCTCGACCTGGCCCTCCAGCCGCAGGTCGAGCCCGTACCAGACCGGGATCTGGTGGCCCCACCACAGCTGGCGGCTGATGGTCCAGGGCTCGATGTTCTCCAGCCAGTGGAAATAGACCTTTTCATGCTGCTCGGGCAGGATGCGGGTCTGGCCCGAGCGCACCGCCTCCAGCGCCGGGCCGACGATCCTGGCGGTGTCCACGAACCACTGGTCGGTCAGCATCGGCTCGATGACCACGCCCGAGCGGTCGCCAAAGGGCTGCATGATCGGCTTGCTGTCCACCAGGGCGCGGCGTTCCAGATGCTCGGCGCCGGTTTCCTTGTCGATGGACTTGTGCAGATAGGTGACGGCCAGCCCTTCGCCGGTGATCGCCTCGACCACGCGGGCCCGCGCCTCGTAGCGGTCGAGGCCGCGCAGCTCTTCCGGCACCAGGTTCACGTTCGAGACGTCGCCCACGTCCTCGCCCCGCGCGGCGCGGGTGGCGATCTCGGCGCTTTCCTCGTAGCCGAGGCCGTCGTCGCGCATCCGCCCCTTGCCGTCCATCAGCACGTAAAGCGGGATGCCCGCGCGCATGGCCACGGCATAGTCGTTGAAGTCATGCGCCCCGGTGATCTTGACCGCGCCCGAGCCGAAATCCGGGTCGGGATATTCGTCGGTGATGATCGGGATCAGGCGGCGGTGTTCCTTGGGCCCGACCGGGATCTCGCAAAGCTTGCCGACGATGGGGGCATAGCGCGCATCGTCCGGGTGGACAGCGACCGCGCCGTCGCCCAGCATGGTCTCGGGCCGGGTGGTGGCGATGGAGATATAGTCGCGGGTCTCGCGCAGGGTGACGTTGCCGTCGGCGTCGCGTTCCACGTATTCATAGGTCTCGCCGCCGGCCAGCGGATACTTGAAATGCCACATATGGCCGGGAACCTCGCGGTTCTCGACCTCGAGGTCGGAAATCGCCGTCTCGAAATGCGGATCCCAGTTGACCAGCCGCTTGCCGCGATAGATCAGGCCCTTGTCGTGCATGTCCACGAAGACCTTGATGACGGCGTCGTGGAAATTGCCCTCTTCGCCCTCGGGCGCGCCGGGGGCGCCGGACATGGTGAAGGCGTTGCGCGACCAGTCGCAGGATGCGCCCAGGCGCTTCAGTTGCTCGATGATGGTATGGCCGGATTCCTGCTTCCAGGCCCAGACCTTTTGCAGGAAGGCCTCGCGCCCGATGTCGCGGCGGTTCGGTTCCTGCCGCTCGGCCATGCGGCGTTCCACGACCATCTGCGTGGCGATGCCGGCATGGTCCTGGCCGGGCTGCCACAGCGTGTCGAAGCCGCGCATCCGGTGCCAGCGCACCAGGATGTCCTGCAAGGTGTTGTTCAGCGCGTGGCCGATATGCAGGCTGCCGGTCACGTTCGGGGGCGGGATCACCACCGAGAAGCTTTCCGCCCCCGGCTTCGCATTGGCGCCCGCGGCGAAGGCATTGCTTGCCGCCCATTCCCGCGCGATCCGCGCCTCGGCGGTCCCGGCGTCGAAATTCTTGTCCATGGCCATGTCGCTCACCCCTTGAATTGCCCAAGGGGATAGCGAAACCACGGCGAAAGGCCAAGAGGCGCTAGAGAAACCGCGCCGCAATCCCGTCCTTGAACGGGAACCAGCCGTAATAGGGCCGCGCGCCCTCGATCACCCGCTGGACCGGGGGTCGCGCCACCAGCCGTTTGAAATACGCGCTCAGGCGCGGATGATCCGCAAAGGGATGGATGGCGCCGGCATAGAACAGTGCCGGAAAGGCCGCGCAATCGGCCAGGCCGAAGCGGCCGGCGATCCAGTCGCGGCCGTCAAGCTGGCGGTCCAGCGCGGCATAGGCCAGGTCCAGCTTGCCGCGGGCAAAGGGCGCCACGCGCTCCTCGGCCCCCTCGGCCATGAAGATGCGGGCATCGACGATCTGCTGCATCATCTGCATGACCTGGAAATCCAGGAAGCGATCCCATTGCCGCGCCGGCAGCGAGGCATCGGGGTCCGGGTCCAAGAGCCGCTGCGGCCCGGAATGATGCCGATCCAGCCATTCGATCATCAGCGAGCTTTGCGACAGCACCAGATCGCCCTCGCGCAGCGCCGGCATCCGGCCCATGGGTTCGACCGAGCGCATCAGCGCCCGGTCGCTTTCGTCACCCAGGTCGATGTGGCGAAACTCGAAATCCGTCCCCAGTTCGTGAAGCGCGATCAGCACCTTTTGCGTATAGGAGGACAGCGGGTGGCCATAGAGCGTCAGCATCACGCGGCCTGCGCGAAATGCGCGACCTGTGCGGCATGGGCGCGCCGGAAGGCCGGGCGGGCGGTGATGCGGTTCATGTAGGCCGCCAGCACCGGATAGGCGGCAAGCTCGCCCAGGCTGTCGACGAGGCGCAGCACGTCGGCCAGCAATATGTCGGCGATGGTGAAGCGGCCGGCGGCGATGAAATCCCGCCCCTCCAGTACCGGCACCAGTTGGGCCAGGCGTTCGCGCAGGCGCGGCAGGGCCAGTTCCTCGGCCCGTGCGTCCTGGTCGAAGATCCGCGCCAGAGCCATGGCCATCACCGGGGGCTCCAGCGTGTTGAGCGCGGCGATCAGCCATTGCTGCGTCTCGGCCCGCGCGGCGGCGTCGCGCGGCATCAGCGTCTCGGCGCGCTCGCCCAGGTAAAGCAGGATCGCGCCGCTTTCGAACAGCGACAGATCGCCGTCGCGCAGGATCGGCACCTGGCCAAAGGGCTGGCGGGCGAAATGCTGCGCGGTCTTTTCGCGCACGCTGGTGGTTTCGATCCGATAGGGCAGGCCGGCTTCCTCGCAGGCCCAGCGGATGCGCAGGTCGCGGACATAGCCCACGGCAAAGGGCGGCACCCAATCATAGGTGGTGATGACGAAGGTCATGGCTTACTCCTGCCGGGCGAACTCGGCGTCGATTTCGATGGTGATCGGATCGGTGAAGAATTCGTTCATGCCATGGGCCTGCGGGTCGATCTGGGTCCGGGCATGGATGCCGATCAGGTCGCGGATGATCGGATTGCCGGATTCGTCGCCGGTATAGCCTTTGCCGGCGCCGATCAGAGTCACGTCGAATGTGGCGGGCCGGGTCTGGCCCAGCAGCGTCAGCTGGCCCGAAACCTTGCCCTGGGTCGGGCTTTCCGCCGCGAAGCTGTCGGCGGCGAAGCGCGCGGTGGGGTTCGCCGCGCCGTCCAGATAGTCCGGGCCGGTCAGGATCTCGGCAAAGCCGGCGACCGGGGTCATGATCGAGGCGATCTCGACCTCGGCCTCGAGCCGGCTTTGCGTCGGGTCGTCCGGGTTCCAGTCGAGCTGGCCCGAGACCGCGCCAAAGCGGAACACGCTGACCGAAAAGCCCATATGCGGCACGCGGGCCTGCACCGCCGAATGCGCCGGGTCCAGCCGATAGGCCCCGGCGGCCGCGGCGTGATAGTCCTGCTGGCCGCGCGGGATGCTGTCCGGCGTCACCTCCTGGGCCGCAGCGGGTGCGGCCCAGAGGGCAAGCGCGATCACGGATGCGCGGATCATGGCGTTTCGTCCTTGGGCCCGACCACGGCGAAATGCGCGCCCTGCGGGTCGCGCGCCACCGCGATGAAGGCCGAGCCGGGCACCTCGATCGGGCCGTGCAGAACCTCGCCGCCGCCCTCGCGGATGCGGGCGATGGCGGCATCGACGCCGTTCACGCCGAAATAGGCCAGCCAGCAAGGCACCGGCGCCTCGCCCAGGCCCATCATGCCGCCGATGTCGCCGCCCTGCCAGGAAAACAGCTGGTAGGTGCCCATCTCGCCCATGTCCATGGCGGTGGACTTGGTCCAGCCGAACAGCTCGGCATAGAAGTCGAAGCCCGCGGCGGGATCGGTGGACATCAGCTCGGTCCAGTTGCCGTGGCCTTCCTTGCCTTGGTTCCAGGCCCCGGATTCGACCGGGGGCTGCGGGTCCATCGGCGCCGGTTGCAGGATGCCGAAAGTCGCGCCCTGCGGGTCGGTGAGGACGGCAAAGCGCCCGGTGCCGGGAATGTCGGCCGGCTCGCGGAACACCTTGCCGCCCAGGGTCTTGACCTTGGCCGCGGTGGCATCGGCATCGTCCACGTCGAAATAGATCATCCAGAAGGGCGGGACGCCGGCGCAGTCGTCCGGCATTTCCATCAGCCCGGCGACCATGTCGTCGCCGTGGCTGGCGAGGTGATAGGTAAAGCCCTCCATCCCGGAATCGGCGGTGGTCCAGCCGAGGACCTTGCCGTAGAAGATCTCGGTCGCGTCGAGCCCGCCCTTGGCGGTGGACAGCTCGAACCAGCAGGGTTTGCCGTGATACATGGTTCCCTCCGTCAGGCTTTCACGTCCACGATGGGCTCGAATCCGCCCCACATCATGCGCATGCCGTCGAAGGGCATCTCGGGCGGCGCCTGCATCTCGGGGTCGGAGGTCATCTTTTCCTGCGCCGCGTCCGAGGTCGCCTTGTCGGGCCATTCGATCCACGAGAACACCACGGTCTCGTCGTCCTTGGCCTGGGTGGACATGTAGAAGTCGTTCACCTTGCCGCGGGGCACGTCCACGCCCCAGGCCTCGACCATGCGCAGCGCGCCATAGCGCTTGAACATGGGCCAGGCCGCATTGGCCATGTCGATGTATTTCTGCTTGTTCGCGGTCGGAACCGCCAGCAGGAAACCGGAGTAGTAGGTCATCTCTCTTCCTCCTCATCGGGCGCGAGATGCGCCAATGAGTCGCAGGCTGGCAGTTGCAGTATGAAAAAGCAACTGCTAATATCCAAACATGACTGATACCGGCAAGATCTCGCGACTGCGCTATGAAGAAGGGTGCCTTGGCGCCCATGCGCTGAATTTCATCGGCGACCGCTGGGCGCTTCTGGTGGTGCGCGAATTGATGTTTGCGCCCAAGCGCTTCCAGATGATCCGCGCCGGGCTGCCGGGCGTCACGGCCAGCGTGCTGACCCAGCGCCTGACCCAGCTGGTGCAGGCGGGGGTGGTGGCGCATGACGACGTGCTGGGGCTTTATGCGCTGACCGATGCCGGCCGGGCGCTGCATCCGGTGCTGCGCGAGCTGTGCCGCTGGGCGCTGCTGATGCCGGGGCACGACCCGCGGAAATTCATCAGCATTTCCGCGCTGATGATCTCGATCGCGGCCACGGTGGACCAGGCGGCTGCCGCCGGATCACCGCTGCGCGCGGGCTTCGTCTCGGGCAAGGAGGGGTTCGAGGTCGCGCTTTCCGCGCAAGGTGCGCCGCAGGTGCGGGCGGTGCGTGCGCCCGAGGCGGATTTCGTGCTGGAGGGTTCGGGCAATGCGCTGGCGGCGGCGGTCTATGGGCCGGGGCCGGCGGTGCTGGCCTCGGCCGGGCTGGTGGCGCTGCGCGGCGACCGCAGCGCCGCGCAGCAGTTCACGGCGCTGTTCCGCCTGGAGCCTCAGACCAGGTCCAGCAGCGATTCGCCCGACGAGACCGAGCAGGCGCTGGGCGCCTCTTCGACCTGAAGCTCTTCGATGGTGCCGTCGTTGACCAGCATGGCATAGCGTTTCGAGCGGCCGTTGATCCAGCCCCCGCCCTGGATGTTCAGCCCCAGCGCCTTGGTGAAGCTGCCGTCGGCATCGGCCAGCACCTCGATTCCGGCATCGGCGGCGCCGGTATCCGCGGCCCATTTCCCGGCGACGAAGGGGTCGTTCACCGTGATGCAGACCAGGCGCGAGACGCCCTTGTCGCGGAAATTGCCGGCATTCTTCACGAAGCTGGGCATATGGGCGTTGGTGCAGGTCGGCGTATAGGCGCCGGGCACGGCGAAGATCGCCACCAGGCCCTGGGCCAGGTCGGCGGCGGCCACTTCCTCGGGGCCGTTGGCGCCCAGTTTCAGCAGCTTGCCTTCGGGCAGCTTGTCGCCTTTTGCGATGGACATGCGCGGTTCCTCCGTCAATTGCATCGTTCCGGGCGCGACTATAGGCTCTGCGCCGCGGGCAAACCAGCGAGGGCGAAGAATGAACATCGTGATCCTTGGCGCGGGGCAGGCGGCGGCCTCTCTGGCGGCGAAGCTGCGCGGGCTGGGGCATCGGGGCGGCATCGTGGTCATCGGCGACGAGCCCGCGCCGCCCTATCAGCGCCCGCCGCTGTCCAAGGCCTACCTTTTGGGCGAGATGGGGCTGGACCGGCTGACGCTGCGCGCCCCGGACTGGTGGCAGGAACAGGGCATTGCCCTGCACCTGGGCGAGCGCGCCACGCGCATCGACCGCGACCGTCGGGTGGTGGCGACGGAGCGCGGCGAATATCCCTATGACCAGCTTGCCCTGACGCTGGGCGCGACCCCGCGCCGCCTGCCGGCCGCGATGGGCGGCGAATTGCCGGGCGTGCATGTGGTCAGGAACCTGGCCGACATCGCGGGCGTCCAGCCGGCGCTGGTCGCCGGGCGTCGTCTGGTGGTGATCGGCGGCGGCTATATCGGGCTGGAGGCCGCGGCCGTGGCCCGCAAGCTGGGGCTGGCGGTCACGCTGGTCGAGGCCGCGCCGCGCATCCTGGGCCGCGTCGCCGCGCCCGAGACCGCGGACATGATCCGCGCCCTGCACCGCGCCCATGGCGTCGAGATCGTCGAAGGCACCGGCATCGCCCGCATCACCGGCTCGGATGCCGCGGATGGGGTCGAGCTGACGGACGGCCGCCGCCTGCCGGCCGACCTGGTGATCTGCGGCATCGGCATCGCGCCGGAAACCGCGCTGGCCGAGGCCGCCGGGCTGGCCATCGACAACGGCATCGCCACCGATGCGCTTGGCCGCACCTCGGACCCGGCGATCTGGGCGGCGGGGGATTGCGCCAGTTTCCCTACTTCGGACGGCCGGCTGCGGCTGGAAAGCGTCGGCAATGCCATCGACATGGCCGAGGCGGTGGCGGCGAACATGCTGGGCGCCGATGCCCCCTATGTGCCCAAGCCCTGGTTCTGGTCGGACCAGTTCGACGCGAAACTGCAGATCGCCGGGCTGAACCTGGGTTACGACCGGGTGGTGACGCGGCCGGCGGCGAATGGCGGCTCGGTCTGGTATTTCAGGGGCGGCCGGCTGATCGCGGTGGATGCGCTGAACGATGCCCGCGCCTATATGATCGGCAAGCGGCTGATCGAGGCCGGCCGCTCGCCCGAGCCCGAGGCGGTGGCCGAGGCGGCCGAGCTGAAGGCGCTGATGGCATGAGAATCGTCGGCGGCACCCTGCGCGGGCTGAAACTGGCCGAGGTCGGCGCGGGCGATCCGGCGGCGCATTTGCGCCCGACCACCGACCGGGTGCGCGAATCGATCTTCAACCTGCTCATCAACGGCACGCATGGCAATCCGATCCCCGGCGCGCGGGTGCTGGACCTGTTCGCCGGCACCGGCGCGCTGGGGCTCGAGGCGCTGTCCCGCGGCGCCGCCCGCGTTGCCTTCGTCGATGACGGCGTGGCGGCGCGGGCGCTTTTGCGCGCCAATATCGACAAGGCCCGCGCCATGGGCGTGACCGATGTCTGGCGCCGCGACGCGACCCGGCTGGGCGAGAACCGCGGCGCGCCCTATGGGCTGGTCTTCCTGGACCCGCCCTATGGCCAGGGGCTGGGCGAGCGGGCGCTGGAATCGGCGCTGGCCGGCGGCTGGATCGCACCGGGCGGCGTGGTGGTCTGGGAGGAATCGGCCCCGCCCGGCCCGGTCGCGGGGCTGGAGCAGATCGACCAGCGCAAATATGGCGACACGATTGTCACATTGTTGCGCAGGGGACACGATCAGGCGGCGCGATCCAGCTTGGTGGACAGGTGAATCAGGCTCTCGCTGGAGCGGACGCCGGTCAAACCGCCGATCTGGTCCAGCACATCGTCAAGCTGGCTGGTCGATATGGCGGCCAGTTGCAGCAAAAGATCGACGCGGCCGCTGGTGGTATGGATGCGCTCGACCTCGGGCAGGCTGCGCAGCCGGGCCAGGATCGCCGCCTGGGCGCGCGGCTCGATGGTCAGCAGGCAGGTGGCGCGGATGCGATGCTCGCGCGCGGAATCGCCCAGCCGCAGCGTGTAACCCGCGATGGCGCCCGATGTTTCCAGCCGCTCCAGCCGCGCCTGCACGGTTGAGCGCGCCACCTTGAGCCGCCGCGCCAGAACCGCTACGGACATGCGTGCATCCTGCGCCAGATGGGCCAGAATCCCGCGATCAAGTTCGTCCACCCGCCCACCTGTCGATCTGCCGAAGCTTTCGGCATATTAACGAAGCCGCGGCCCATTTCCACCCTTTTCATTGCAGCAATCGGAACCCATAGGGCGCAGACTTGTTTCCACCCCCACACGCGCACAGGAAGGACATGCCGATGGGACTGACCGAGGGCCGCGGCCCCAAGACCGTCTGGAACAATCCCGCCGAGATCATCCGCAGGCTGGCGCCGGAAAATCCGGTCATGGTCTTTGCCCCCTCGGTCCTGCGCGCCACCGCCCAGCGGTTCCTGCAGGGCTTTCCCGGCCTCGTCACCTATGCGGTCAAGTCGAACCCGGACGAGGCGGTGATCCGCACGCTTTCCGCCGCCGGGATCAAGGGCTTCGACGTGGCCTCGCCCTATGAGATCGACCTGATCGGCCGGCTGGCCCCCGATGCGGCGCGCCATTACCACAACCCCGTGCGCTCGCAGGCCGAGATCGCCCATGCCGTCGAGGCCGGGATCAAGTCCTGGTCGGTGGACAGCCGTTCGGAGCTGGACAAGCTTTTCGCCCGCGTGGCCCCCGAGGGCTGCGAGATCTCGCCCCGTTTCAAGCTGCCGGTGCTGGGCGCGGCCTATGACTTCGGCTCGAAGTTCGGCGCCTCGCCGGAACTGGCGGCGGAGTTGCTGCGCGCGGTGGCGGATCGCGGCTATATCCCCTCGCTGACCTTCCATCCCGGCACGCAATGCGTCGATCCGCATGCCTGGGAAAGCTATATCACCACCGCGGCCGAGATCTGCGCCATGGCCGGCGTCCGGGCGCGGCGGCTGAACGTGGGCGGCGGCTTCCCCTCGCATCGCGTGACCGGGGTCGAGCCGGACCTGACCGCGATCTTCGGCCTGATCCGGCGCGTGACCGACGAAGCCTTCGGCGCTGACGCGCCGCAGCTGGTCTGCGAGCCGGGGCGCGGGCTATGCGCCGATGCCTTCGCGCTGATCGCCCGCGTCAAGGCGGTGCGCGACGGCCAGAACGTCTTCCTGAACGACGGCGTCTATGGCGGGCTGTTCGAACTGCCCATCGTCGGCAACCTCGACCGGCTGCAGGTGCTGACGCCCGAGGGCACCCCGCGCGAGGACGAGCCGATGCCGCGGGTCATCTTCGGCCCGACCTGCGATTCGGTGGACCGGCTGCCGGGCGAGTTGCCCCTGCCGGCCGATATCCAGGAGGGCGACTATATCGTCTTCCACGGCGCGGGCGCCTATTCGACCGTCACCAATACCCGCTTCAACGGGTTCGGGCTGATGGCACACCTGACCGTGAACGCGCTTGAATAGGGATTAATCGACGCTTTGCGTTTCCATGCTAGCGTCGGACCATGGAATCGTCCCGCCCGCCGATATGCCAGGTCGTCCTGATGGACGGCACCTTCGCCTCGCTGACCGAGGGGCGAAGGTCGTCCATCGCCCGCATCCATGCCCTGCTGTCGGGCGAATGCGGGGCGTTGCCGGCGCCGCTTGGGGTGCATTATGCGCCCGGCCAGCAATGGGATGCCTGGCGCACATTGCCGGAACTGGCCATGGGCTCGGCGCTGGAACGGCATATCTGCGACGCCTATGCTTGGCTTGCCCGCGAATGGCGGCCGGGCAATCCGCTGTTCTTCTTTGGCTATTCCCGCGGCGCCTTTGCCGCGCGCTCGCTTGCCGGCATGATCGGGCGCGTGGGGCTGCTGACCCATGCCCATGCCTCGCGCCGCAACGTGCAGCAGGCCTGGCAGCTTTACCGCCAGGGCCGCGACCGGCTGGTCGGCCGGCTGGATCCCGCGCTTTGCCACCCGGTCGTGCCGATCCGCATGATCGGGGTCTTCGACACGGTGATGGCGCTGGGGATCCGGCTGCCGCTGCTGTGGATGCTGACCGAGCCGCGCTTTCGCTTTCACGACGCGCATCTGGGCGCCGAGGTCGAGCATGGCGTGCAGGCGCTGGCCCTGGACGAGACGCGGGCCGCCTTCCAGCCGCTGATCTGGGACAGCGCCTCGGCCCCCGGCCGGATCGAGCAGATGTGGTTCCGCGGCTGCCACCCGGATGTGGGTGGCCAGCTGTCCGGGCTGGAATATGCCCGGCCGCTGGCCAATATCCCGCTGGTCTGGATGATGTCGCGGGCCGAGGCCTTTGGCCTGCCGCTGCCCCAGGGCTGGCGCGGGCATTTCGACTGCGACGCGACCGCGCCCTCGGTCGGGTCGTGGCGCAACTGGGGCAAGGCCTTCCTGGCGCGTGCGCCGCGCCTGGCCGGGGCGGACCCGTCCGAGATGCTGCATCCTTCCGTGCCGCACCCCTATACCGGCCCGGCGCTGCTGGCCGGGGCGCTGGCCGATGCCGCCCCGCCGCGTCCGCATCGCCGACTGGTCAGGGCAAGGCTGCGGCTTCCCGAAGCGTCGGCCCGGCCGGCGACTGTGCCGCAACCGGAAAGCGCGGCACCCGCGGGACAGGGGCCGGATGGCTGATGCCGCGCGGGTGCCGCTGCCGGTTCAGGCCACGCGCGAAAATTCGCCCTTGGGCTCGATTCCCAGCGCGGCGCAGACCTTCAGCACCAGCTCGGGCTTGTTCAGCGTATAGAAATGCAGCTTGTCCACGCCGCCTTCGACCATCCGCTCGCACAGCTTGACGCAGACATCCAGCGCCAGCTGCGCCTCGCCCTCCTTGCCGGCGGCGGCAAAGGCGTCCTCGGCCCATTGCGGGACCGAGGTGCCGCAGCGTTCGGCAAAGCGGCGGGTGCCGGCCCAGCTTTGGATCGGCAGGATGCCGGGGATGATCGGCGCCTCGATCCCCGCCGCGCGGCAGGCGTCGCGAAAGCGGAAATAGGTCTCGGCGTCAAAGAAGAACTGCGTCATCGCCGATGTCGCGCCGGCATCGACCTTGCGCTTGAGCCAGGCCACGTCGGCGGCGGTGTCGGAGCTTTCGGGATGCGGCTCGGGATAGGCGCCGCAGCGGATGGTCATGTCGCCGCGCGCGGCGATGGCCTCGATCAGCTCGACCGAATTGGCGAAACCCTCGGGGTGCGGGGTAAAGCGGTCCTGCCCCTGCGGCGCGTCGCCGCGCAGCGCCACGATCTCATGCACGCCGGCCGCGGCGTAGTCCTGGACGATCTGCAGCGTCTCCTCGCGCGTGGCATCGACGCAGGTCAGGTGCGCGGCGACGTTCAGCCCGTAATGGCTGGCCAGCGCCGTCACCGCCTCATGCGTCAATTGCCGGGTGGTGCCGCCCGCGCCATAAGTGACCGAGACGAAATCCGGCCCCAGCGGCGCCAGCGCGCGCGCCGTCTCCCACAGCCGGAACGACTGGTCCAGGTTCCGGGGCGGGAAGAACTCGAAGCTGATCGCGGGTGTCGTCATGGTGCCATCCTTTTGTCGCAGGTCTTGTGACATGCCGCGCGACGTGAGACAAATTCATAATCCTCAAGATCGTCATGAGTTCCAGTCAAGATGCACCTTGAACTTCGCCACCTGCGCAGCCTGCGCGCCATTCATGAACAGGGCGGCCTTGCCCGCGCCGCCGAGGTGCTGAACCTGACGCAATCGGCGTTGTCGCACCAGATCAAGGCGCTGGAAGAGCAGGCGGGGGTCGAGCTGTTCCTGCGCAAGACCAAGCCCCTGCGGCTGTCGGCGGCGGGGATGCGGCTCTTGCGCACGGCCGAGCAGGTCTTGCCGCTGATCGACGCGGCCGAGGCCGAGTTCCGCGCCGTCGAACTGGGCCGCGCCGGCCGGCTGCATATGGCGATGGAATGCCACCATTGCTTCGACTGGCTGTTGCCGGTGCTGGACCAGTTCCGCCGCGCCTGGCCCGAGGTCGATCTGGACATCCGCTCCAGCCTGGCGCTGAAGGCGCTGCCCGCCTTGCAGCGGGGGCAGGTGGACATGGTGATCTCGTCCGATCCCGAGGAAATTTCGGGCATCACCTTCCAGCCGCTCTTCGATTATGCGCCGACGATGGTGGTTGCCGCCAGCCATCCGCTGGCCGCCAAGGGCTATGCCGAGCCGGCCGATTTGGCGGGCGAGACGCTGATCACCTATCCGATGGAGCGGGTGCGGCTGGACGTGTTTTCGCAATTCCTGGACCCGGCCGGGGTCGAGCCCGCCCAGGTCCGCCAGGTCGAGCAGACCGCCATCGCGCTGATGCTGATCGCCTCGGGGCGCGGGGTGGCGGTGATGCCCGACTGGGTGCTGCGCGCCCAGGCCGGCAATCCCGAACTGGCGCTGCTGCCGCTGGGTCGCCAGGGCATGCTGCGCCGGCTTTACGCCGCGCTGCGGACCGAGGATCTGCAACAACCCTATATGGCGCATGTACTGCGCCTGGCCCGGACCGAGCCGGTCAGGATGATGCGCGCCCTGGCGCAGGGCTAGGGGGTGGCCGTCCTCGGGATCATGGTCAAAATGACACTCGTTCAGCCGGATCCCGAGGAGCCTTCCCCGGCATGGCCCTGGCCGCAGGGGCCGCGGGCGATGCCGCAAGCGATTTTCCTGGCCGGCCACGCCCTATGGACCACACGGCCCGCAGCGCGTTTCGCCCCGGCCCGCCCGGTGCGGCACCGCCGCCCGCGCGAAGAAAACGGAATGCGCCCAACTAAACCAGAGCGTGTGTTCTAGTCAATATGTACAATTTGGGAACCTTGGTTAAATTTTCCTTTTCCGGCGGCTGCGTCGCCTGGGCCGGGGCGGATCGGCCACAGCCCTGGGCCGGAACGGTCCTGCGGATTTGACAAACCCGCGCAATCGCTGGATGAATCCCACTCACCCTTTGCGAACGGGACCGTCATGGCCAGCCTTCCCGCAGATCCCAAGCTCAGCGCCGCGGTTTCGGACGGCGCCTTGCTGCTGGCGGGCGAGTTCACGGTCTGGACGCTGGGCCAGCTGCCGCCCGAGGCCGGCGCGGCGTATCGGCTGGAACTGTCGGGGCTGACGCGCATCGACACCGCCGCCGCCTGGTATCTGGTCGGGCGCGAACGCCAAGGCGCGCAGCTGGACGGGCTGACCGGGGCGCAGGCCCGGCTGCTCGACACCGTGCGCCAGGCGCTGCCGCAGCCCGATGCCGAAACCGCCGCCCCCGCCGGCTGGCGGCGGATGCTGGAACAGACCGGCCGCCGCATGGCCGCGGCGCTGCTGTTCCTGCGCGAGATTGCGGAATACCTGGGCCGCTTCCTGGCCGCCCTGGCGCGCGGCATCCGGCATCCGGGCGATTTCCGTTTCACCTCGCTGGTGTATCACTGCCAGGAGACGGGCTTGCGCGCCGTGCCCATCGTGGCGCTGATGTCCTTCCTGATCGGCATCGTGCTGGCCTTTCAGGGCGCGGTGCAATTGCGCCAGTTCGGGGCCGAGGTCTTTGTCATCGACCTGATCGCCATTTCCATCCTGCGCGAACTGGGCATCCTGCTGACCGCGATCATCGTCGCCGGGCGCACCGCCTCGGCGCTGACCGCCTCGATCGGCTCGATGAAGATGAACGAGGAAATCGACGCCATGCGCACGCTGGGGCTGGACCCGGACATGGTGCTGATCCTGCCGCGCGTGCTGGCCTTGATCATCACCCTGCCGATCCTGGGGCTGATCGCCAATATCGCCGGGCTGGTCGGCGGCGCGCTGATGTCCTGGATCGAGCTGGGCATCTCGCCCTCGATGTTCCGCTATCGGCTGCTGGCGGATACCAGCGTGGACCATGTCATCGTCGGCCTGTCCAAGGCGCCGGTCTTTGCGCTGATCATCGGCGTCATCGGCTGCCATGCCGGGATGAAGGTGGGCAAGGACGCGGAATCGCTGGGCGCCGAGACCTCGCGCGCCGTGGTCAACGCCATCTTCGCGGTGATCGTCGCCGATGCGCTGTTCTCGATCTTCTTCTCCGAGGTGGGGCTGTGAGCGGCAATATCATCGAGGTCCGGGGCCTGCGCACCCAGTTCGGCCGCCATGTCGTGCATGACGGGCTGGACCTCGACCTGCGGCAGGGCGAGATCCTGGGCGTCGTCGGCGGCTCGGGCACCGGGAAATCGGTGCTGCTGCGCACCATCGTCGGGCTGAACCGCCCCACCGCCGGCACGGTGCGGGTCTTTGGCCAGGACGTGGGCGCGCTGGCCGGCCCCGCGCGCGAGGCGCTGGAGCGGCGCTGGGGCGTGATGTTCCAGG
Source organism: Paracoccus versutus (assembly GCF_000763885.1). Taxonomy (GTDB): domain Bacteria; phylum Pseudomonadota; class Alphaproteobacteria; order Rhodobacterales; family Rhodobacteraceae; genus Paracoccus; species Paracoccus versutus. The sequence goes on from NZ_JRKO01000050.1 coordinate 24,745, forward strand.
GCGGCGCGCTGTTTTCCTCGCTGACCGTGCGCGAGAATGTCGAGGTGCCGCTGCGCGCCGTGCCGGGGCTTGCGCCCGAGGCGCGGCGTGGGCTGGCGGAACTCAAGGTCTCGATGGCCGGGCTGCCGTGGAGCGCCAATGACAAATACCCCTCGGACCTGTCGGGCGGGATGAGAAAGCGCGCAGGGCTGGCGCGCGCGCTGGCGCTGGACCCCGAGATCCTGTTCCTGGACGAGCCGACGGCGGGGCTGGACCCGATCGGCGCCGATGCCTTCGACCGGCTGATCGTCGAGCTGCGCGATGCGCTGGACCTGTCGGTGTTCCTGGTCACGCATGACCTCGATACGCTGCATGCCTGCTGCGACCGCATCGCGGTTCTGGCGGAAAACAAGGTGCTGGTCAGCGGCACCATGGCCGAAATGCTCCGGGTCGATCATCCCTGGGTGCATGAATATTTCCACGGGCCCCGCGCCCGCGCCGCCATGGCCACCGGCCGCGCAAAGGAGTAAGCCCATGGAGACCAAGGCCAATTACGTCCTGATCGGAGCCTTCACCATCGCCGGCTTCCTGGGGATGCTGCTGTTCCTGATGTGGTTTGCCAAGCTGCAACTGGACCGGCAATTCGCCTATTACGACATCTACTTCCCGGAAGTGTCGGGTCTGGGCATATCCTCGGAGGTGCTTTTCGCCGGGCTTTCCGTCGGCAAGGTGGTGGACATGCAGCTGTCGCAAAGCGTGAACGGCGCGGTCCGGGTCCGCATCGAGGTGGCCGAGGATACGCCGGTGCGCACCGATTCCCGCGCCGCCATCGAGATCCAGGGCGTCACCGGCGTCGCCAATGTTGCGATCACCTCGGGCCGGCCCGATTCGCCGCTGCTGCGCGACGTGGACCCGGATTCGATCCCGGTCATCGCCGCCAACCGCTCGGCGCTGCAAACGCTGTCGGACCAGGGCCCCGAGATGATTTCGCGGCTGAACACCGTGGCCGAGCAGCTGACCCAGCTTCTCGGCGACGAAAACCAAAGCCGGGTGCGCAACATCCTGGACAATGTGGAACGCTCCAGCGCCAACCTGGACAAGGCGCTGGCCGATGTGACCACGGCCACCGATTCCATCGCCTCGGCCGCATCCGACATCTCGGCCTTCGGCGAGCGGCTGGACGGGCTCAGCGCCGCGGCCGAGACGACGCTGGGCAATGCCGACACCGCGCTGGCCAAGTTCACCGAAAGCGCGGCCAAGGTCGACACGGCGCTGGATTCGGGCACCGCCACGCTGGACGAGGTGCGCGCCTATGTCGCGGGCGACCTCAAGGCGCTGACGCAGCGGCTGGACCAGACCGCCGCCACGCTGCAATCCGACCTGACCCGGCTGGCCGGGCGCGCGGACCAGAGCCTCGACAACCTGGACGCGGCCCTTGAGGTCGGAAGCCGCACGCTGGCTTCGGCCGAGCGGGCCTTCGACGGCGCCGACCGGGTCATCAACAGCAATGTCGAGCCGGTGGTGGCCGACCTGCGCGTGACGCTGGGCAAGGCGAACGAGGCCATCGACCGCGTGGTTGCCGACCTGCCCGAGATCACCGAGCGGCTGCGCAATGCCGCCGACAGCGCCGAGACCGCCTTTGCCAGCCTGCGCGGGATGCTGGACAGCGCCCGCGCCCCGGTGCAGGCTTTCACCCGCGAGGGGCTGCCGCAATTCACCCGCATGGCCGCCGATCTGCGCGGGCTGGTGGGCAATCTGAACGAGCTGGTCTCGGCGTTGCGGCGCAACCCCTCGCAAATCTTCTCGGGGCCGCGTGCGCCCGAGTTCCGCCGCTGAGAGGTCCGCCATGCGTCTTGCCGCCGCCTTGCTTGTCCTGACCCTGACCCTGCCGGGCTGCGCCGCCTTGCGCGCGCTGGAGGGCGAGCCCGACCGCGACGTGTTCGAGCTGCGCCCGCCCTCGGACGTGCCGCGGAGCTGCGGCCGCGGCCGGCTGGCCGAGCTGGTGATCGAGCCGCCCAAGGCGCGCGGCACGCTGGACACCGACCGCATCATGATCCGGCCAAACCAGTTGCAGACGCAATACCTGCCCGATGCGCGCTGGGGCGACACGGTGCCGGTGACGCTGCAAACCCTGCTGGTGCGCGGCTTTGCCGTCTATGATGCCTTCACCCATGTCGGCCGCGCGCCGCTGGGCGCGGCGGGCGATTACGCGCTGATCTCCGAGATCAACGACTTCAACGCCGAGGTCGCGGGGCAGGGGGCCGTCATCAAGCTGTCCGTCGATGCGCAGATGGTGCGCGAGATGGACGCCCGCGTCGTCTCGCGCGGACATTTCACCGCCACGGCCCAGGCGGCGACGACGAAGACGGCCGACCTGATCCCGGCCTTCGACGCGGCCGGCCAGCAGCTTGTCGCGCAGATGACCGACTGGGGCCTCAACGCGGTGGGGGTGAACCCGGCGCGCTGCCGCTGATCAGAGGATGCCGTGCTGCTTCAGCAGCGCCTCTTCGTCGCCCGTCACCCAGCCGAATACCCTGGGCGTGCCGTCGAGGATCTGCACCAGGTAATGCACCTCGAAGTCGATGGTCACATCGGGCGCCTCGCCCCGGTCATAGACGGCCCGCCAGCCGACATGGGCCAGGCAATGCAGCGCGTCCATCGGCGAAAGCCGGATCTCGCGGATCGTCATCGCCTTGGTGCCGATGGCGCGGTAATGCGCATAGCCCTGGGCCATCGCCTGCCTTAGCTGGTCGTCGTTCCGGCCCGCCCTGACACCCGCCGGAGAAGCGGCGATGAACTCGGGCGCGTAAAGCGCGGCGACCTCCTCCATATCCGCCTCGCCGGCCAGCGCCTGCGTGAACAGCCGTTCGTAGCGGGCGAAGAATGCGCGGATGCTGTCCTCCATGGCTTCCTCCTGTCAGCCCTTGTGGAAGTGATCGACGATCTTCTGCGCCATGGATTCGCTGATCCCCTCGACCGCGACCAGATCGGCCAGGCCGGCGCGGCTGACCGCCTTGGCGCTGCCGAAATGCTGCAGCAGAGCGCGCTTGCGGGCCGCGCCGATGCCGGGGATCTCGTCCAGCGGGTTCGCCATCACCGCCTTGGCCCGCTTGGCGCGATGCGTGCCGATGGCCCAGCGATGCGCCTCGTCCCGCAGGCGCTGGATGAAATACAAGACCGGGTCGTTCATCCGCAGCGCGAAGGGGCGCTGGCCATGACGGTGGAACTCTTCCTTGCCGTGGTCGCGGTCCTCACCCTTGGCGACGCCGACCATCGGGATGTCCTCGACCCCCATCTCGGCCATGATCTCATGCACGGCCGAGACCTGCCCGGCGCCGCCGTCGATCAGCAAAAGATCGGGCCAGGTGTCGGTCTGGCGGTCGGGATCCTCTTTCAGCAGGCGCGAGAAGCGGCGGGTCAGCACCTCTTTCATCATGCCGAAATCGTCGCCCGGCGTGATCTCGGTGCCCTTGATGTTGAACTTGCGATACTGGCTCTTGATCCAGCCCTCGGGGCCGGCGACGACCATGCCGCCCACGGCATTGGTGCCCTGGATATGGCTGTTGTCATAGACCTCGATGCGCTGCGGCACCGCGGGCAGGTCCAGCGCCTCGGCCAGGCCCTCCAGCAGCCGCTGCTGCGCGGCGCTTTCGGACATGCGCCGCGCCAGGCTTTCGCGGGCGTTGCGCAGGGCGTTTTCCACCAGCTCGGCCTTTTCGCCGCGCCGGGGCACGCCCAGCACGACCTTGCGCCCGGCCTTTTCCGACAGCGCATCGGTCATCAGGTCGGGATCCTCGATGCCATGCGACAGCAGGATCAGCCGCGGCGGCACCTTGCCGTCGTAGAACTGCGCCAGGAACGCCTGCATCACCTCGTCGGCCGATTCCACCCCGTTCAGCTTGGGGTAGAAGTCGCGGTTGCCCCAACTCTGGTTGCCGCGGATGAAAAAGACCTGCACGCAGGCCTGCCCGCCCTCCATGTGCAGCCCGATCACGTCGGCCTCGGGGACGCCGCGCGGGTTGATCGCCTGCACCGATTGCACGGCGGTCAGCGCCTTGATGCGGTCGCGCAGCGCGGCGGCGCGTTCGTATTCCATCGCCTCGGCGGCTTCGGCCATCTCGCGCGCCAGGTCGGCCTGGATGCGCGTGGTCTTGCCCTGCAGGAACAGCTCGGCATCGGCGACCAGGCTGTTGTATTCCTCCAGCCCGATGCGGCCGACGCAGGGCGCGCTGCAGCGCTTGATCTGGTAAAGCAGGCAGGGCCGCGTCCGGCTGGAAAAGGTAGCGTCGGTGCATGATCGCAACAGGAACACCCGCTGCAGCTGGTTCAGCGTCCGGTTCACCGCCCCGGCGCTGGCGAAGGGGCCGTAGTAATCGCCCTTTTCCGCCTTGGCGCCGCGATGCTTCTTGATCTGGGCGAAGGGGTGCGACTTGGCGACCAGGATGTTCGGAAAGCTCTTGTCGTCGCGCAAGAGCACGTTGTAGCGCGGCTTGAGCTGCTTGATGAGGTTCTGCTCCAAGAGCAGCGCCTCGGTCTCGGTGCGCGTGGTCAGGAACATCATCGAGCAGGTCTCGCGGATCATCCGCGCGATGCGTGCCGAATGCCCGGTGCCGCGCGCATAGTTCGAGACCCTGGCCCGGAGGTTCCGGGCCTTGCCGACGTAAAGCACCGCCCCCTGCTGGTCCAGCATGCGATAGACCCCCGGCGAGCCGTCGAGCGTCCGCAAATAGTCCTGGATCAGCGCATGGCCGGTCTTGGAGGGGCGCGTTTCTGGGGTGGAATCGGTCATCTTGTTAACAAAATGATTCTCGGGCTCGGCTGCAAGTTCGGGCAGGAAAGTTCAAGCTGAATCCTGTCCACGGAATCTGTGGATAACTCTGTGAGTGAGCTTGGGAGTATCACATGTTCAATTAGCGTTTCTTGGGGTTTCGTTACTTTGCACAAATTCTAGGCAGTATTGTAACCACTTGATTTACTATGATATTTTTTCTCTCCTCCGCAATCGACTGAATTTCTTAGCAGAATCGTGAAGATTGCGTGAACGCCTTCCGCAAAGTGGACAACTTGCCGCGGACAGGCGATTTTCCGCCTTATTCGACGCCCAGCACGTCGGGGGTGCGCCAGGCAAGGTGCTGGCCGCCGTCCACGCAGATCAGCTGTCCGGTGACCGAGGGCGCGTCCATCAGGTAGCCCAGGGCGGCGCAGACATCCTCGGGCCCGGCGCCGCGTTGCAGGATGGTCGCGGCGCGCTGGTTGGCGAAATGCCGGTCGGATTGGCGGGTGCCCTGCATGGTCGGGCCGGGGCCGATGGCATTGACGCGGATCTCGGGCGCCAGGGCCTGGGCCGAGGTCCGCGTCAGCCACCACAGCCCGGCCTTGGCCAGCGAATAGGTCATGAACTCGGGCGTGGGCTTCAGCACGCGCTGGTCGATCATGTTGACCACCAGCGCCCGCGCCACCGGCTCGGCCCCGCTGCGGTCGGCCCTGGGGGCCTGCCGGGCGAAGGCCTGCGTCAGCACGAAGGGCGCGCGCAGGTTCGAGCCCATGTGCCGGTCCCAGCTGTCGCGCGTCGCCGTGGCGATGTTGTCGTATTCGAAGATCGAGGCATTGTTCACCAGCAGCGCCAGCGGCCCCAGCGCGGCATGGGCGCGGTCCACCAGCGCCTCGCTCTGGTCCAGGTCCAGCAGGTCCGCGCCGAAGACCTCGGCCCGCACGCCCAGGGCGCGGGCCTCGGCGGCGGTGGCCTCGGCCTCGGCGGCCGAGCTTTGGTAATGGATCGCCACGTCCAGCCCGCGCCGGGCCAGATACAGGGTGATGGCCCGGCCCAGCCGGCGGGCGCCTCCGGTCACCAGCGCGGTCATTTCCGCCCGATCCCCAGCAGCCGCGCGATCACGCGGCGCACCCCCGGACCGGCGGCCAGCGCCAGCGCGATGATGATGAGCAGGCACAGGATGACGGTCTTGATCATCCGCGCCCCGCCCCGAAGCGTGCGAAGGCGGCGCGTTCCTCGATCCCGTCGATCAGGTCATCGGCGGAAAGGCCGAAGCGGCGCAACAGGGGCACGCGCTGGCCATAGGTCAGGAAGCGCACCTCCTTGCCGTAAAGCTCGCGCATCTTGGGCACCAGGTGGGCGATGCCGTCCGCCAGCCCCAGTTCGACCGCCTCGCGGCCGGTCCAGATCTCGCCGGTGAACAGGTCGCTGTCCTGCGGCAGGCGGTTGCCGCGCCGGGCCAGCACCTGCTGCTTGAAGGCGTCGTGGATCGGGCCCAGCAGGCGGTTCAGCCGGGCGACATCCTCGGGCGTCTCGGGGCGGAAGGGGTCCAGCATCGACTTCGAGCGGCCGGCGGTATGCACGCGCCGCTCGATGCCGTGGCGCTGGATCAGCTCGGCAAAGCCGAAGCCCGAGGAGATCACCCCGATCGAGCCCAGCACCGAACTGTCGTCGGCCCAGATGTAATCCGCCGCCGTCGCCAGCCAGTAGCCGCCCGAGGCGGCCACGTCCTCGACGAAGGCATGGACCGGAATCTCGCGTTCCTCGGCAAGGCGGCGGATGCGGGCACCGATCAGGCTGGACTGCACCGGCGAGCCGCCGGGCGAGTTCAGGGCCAGCGCCACGGCGACGGGCTTGCGCCGCTTGAAGGCGCGCTCCAGCAGCGGCGCCAGGGCGGCGTCGGACAGGCCGGGGCCGCCGCGGCCGGCAACCCCGATGGCGCCTTGCAGGCGCAGGACGGCAACGGTGGCCGGGCGGTTCAGGAACGGTATTCTCATGGGTTTCCAGATAGGGGGCTGCGGGGCTGCGGGCAAGCGGTCAGCGCTGCGCTTTCAGAAAGGCAAGGACTTCGGCGCGGTCGGGCATGGCGTCGCCCGCGCCCTTGCGGGTGACTTGCAGCGCGGCGGCTGCGGCGGCGTGGCGTAGGGCATCGGGCGGGGTCTCGCCCCGCGCCAGCCCGGCGGCGAACCAGCCGGTAAAGCAATCCCCGGCGCCGGTCGTGTCCACCGCCTGCACCGCGAAGGCCGGCTGGTGCCAGGCCTGGCCGCTGCGCAGGTCGCGGAACTCGGCCCCTTCGGCGCCGCGTGTGATCAGCAGGCCCTCGACCGGCAGGTCTTCGCCAAGGGCGGCGAAGGTGTCGCGGGCCTCGATCTCGTTCACCGCCAGGATCGAGACATGCGGCAGCACCTCGCGCAGCGCGGCGATGCTGAACGGGGCGGCGGAATAGATCACCCGCGCCCCGGCCCGGCGGGCGTGCAGGGCGGCTTCGGCCTGCAAGTTGGTTTCGTTCTGCATCAGCAGGATGTCGCCCCGGCCCAGCCCGGCGGGGCGGGCCAGCTCGGCCGGCAGGGCCAGGTTGGCGCCGCCATGCAGCACGATCGAGTTCTCGCCCGCCGCATCGACCAGGATGATGGCATGGCCGGTGGCGAGGCCTGGCAGCCGCGCGATGGCCGAGGTCTGCACCCCCGCTGCGGCAAGCCGCCGCGGCACCCAGTCGTCGCCCGCGCCCATGGCGCCCAGGTGGATGACGTCGGCGCCGGCGCGGGCGGCGGCGACGGACTGGTTCGCCCCCTTGCCGCCCAGCCCCTGGGCATAGGATTGCGCGTGCAGCGTCTCGCCCGGACGGGGCAGGGCGGGCAGGCGATAGACATGGTCGATGTTGATCGAGCCGAGATTATAGATCGTCATGTCCCGCCCCTCGCCGGTGTCGCGCCGGCCCATCTGAACGGCGCGCGGGCGGCTTGTCCATATCGGCCGGGACGAAAGCGCGTCCGGGCCATGAAAAACGCGCCCCGAGGGGCGCGTTTCAGGATCAGGAGCGGGCGATCATTCCGGCTTGCGCGGATGCTTGATCGGCTGCCACAGCTTCTTGTTGGTCAGGTAGAGCAGGGCCGACAGCACGATCAGGAAGATCACCGAGACGAAGCCGACCTGCTTGCGGTCCATCATCTTCGGCTCGGCGGTCCACATCAGGAAGGCGGCCACGTCGCTGGCCATCTGATCGACCGTCGCCGGGGTTCCGTCCTCATAGGTGACCTGGTCGTCGCTGAGCGGCGGCGCCATCTGGATCCAGTTCCCCGAGAAGGCGGCGTTGTGGTACAGCACCGTCCCCGCCTCTTCCTTTTCCTCGCCGTCATAGCCGGTCAGGATCGCGTGGATGTATTCCGGGCCGCCGATGCCGTTGAACAGCTGCGACAGGCCGGTGCCATAGGGGCCGTGGAAGCCGGCGCGCGCCTTGGCCATCAGCGACAGGTCCGGGCCCATGCCGTCGCCGGACACGGTCGGGAAATGGTCGGTGGGAACGCGCGGGCGATCCTCGCCGGTCTCGGCATCGGTGATGTCGAAATTCGCGGCATAGGCGCGGACCTGGTCCTCGGGCAGTTGCGGGCCGCCTTCGTCGGCCAGCGTCCGCAGCGGCACATAGCGCAGGCCGTGGCAGGCCGAGCAGACCTCGGTATAGACCTGCAAGCCGCGCTGCAGCTGGTGCTGGTCGAAGGTGCCGAAGGGCCCCTCGAAGCTGAACGAGATGTCCTCGATATGCGCGACGGCATGGCTGTCGGCGGCCTCCTCGGCGTGTTCGGCCGGGGCTTCCTCGACAGCTTCCTCCTCGACAACCTCCTCTTCGGCCGGGGCTTCCTCGGCGGCAGGCTCTTCGGCGGGGGCTTCCTCCGCGGCCGCTTCCGGTTCCTCGGCGGCAGGCTCTTCGGCAGGGGCTTCTTCCGCGGCCGCTTCTGGTTCCGCAGCAGCAGGCTCTTCGGCAGCGGGCTCGGCCTCGGCGGCTTCGCCTTCAGCCGGAGCTTCCTCGGCTGCCGGTTCCTCGGCAGGGGCCTCTTCGACCGCCTCGGCCGGGGCTTCCTCGGCGGTTGCCGCCGGTTCCTCGGCAGCAGGCTCGGCCTCGGCGGCCGGTTCCTCGGCTGCCGCCGGAGCTTCCTGCGCCGCAGGCTCCTCGGCGGCGGGTTCTTCCGCGGGTGCTTCCTCTGCGGCTTCTTCCGTGGCTTCGGCTTCGGCTTCAGGCGCGGCGGTTTCGGCCGCCGGTGCCGGCTCGGCCGCCGGGGCGGCCGTGTCGTTGGTCTGATAGCTCGAGCCCGCGGGGGCCGTCGTGCCCGGCGCGGTGCTTGCGTCCTGCGCCACGGCGCCGCCTGCCAGGGCAACCGTCAGGGCCGCAACAGCCGTGAGCGATGCGTTTCTCAGGGTCATTGTTGCCTCTCCTTACTCGGCAGGATGGGTTTCGGGCCCGTAATGGGCGTTGAAGTCTTCCTCGATGGTCTGCGGCATGGGATCGGGCTTCTCGATGATGCCCAGCAGCGGCAGGATGATGAGGAAATAGGCGAACCAATAGGCCGCCCCGGCCAGCGCGATATAGGGATAGATCCCCTCGGCCGGCATGGCGCCCACCCAGGTCAGGATCACGAAATCCACCGCCAGCAGCCAGAACCACCACTTGAACAGCGGGCGATACTGGCCCGAGCGCACGCGCGAGGTGTCAAGCCAGGGCACCAGCGCCATGACCAGAATGGCGCCGAACATCGCGATCACGCCGAAGAACTTGGCGTCGATGATGCCGAAGGACAGCCATTCGACCAGCATCACCAGCCAGACGTCGGCGGTGAAGGCGCGCAGGATGGCGTAGAAGGGCAGGAAATACCATTCCGGCACGATATGCGCCGGCGTCACCAGCGGGTTCGCCTCGGTGTAGTTGTCGGGGTGGCCCAGGTAGTTCGGCATGAAGCCGACGATGGCGAAGAACACCACCAGGATCACGGCCAGCGCGAACAGATCCTTGATCACGAAATAGGGCCAGAAGGGCAGGGTGTCCTTCTTCGCCTCTTCCTTCGAGGTGCGGCGGACCTCGACGCCGGTCGGGTTGTTGTTGCCGGTGGTGTGGAAGGCCCAGATATGCACCACCACCAGCGCCGCGATGACGAAGGGCAGCAGGTAATGCAGCGAGAAGAAGCGGTTGAGCGTCGGGTTGTCCACCGCCGGGCCGCCCAGCAGCCAGGTCTGGATCGCTTCGCCGATGCCGGGGATCGCGCCGAAGAGGCCGGTGATCACCGTGGCGCCCCAGAAGGACATCTGGCCCCAGGGCAGCACGTAGCCCATGAAGGCGGTGCCCATCATCATCAGATAGATCAGCATGCCGACGATCCAGGTCACTTCGCGCGGCGCCTTGTAGGAGCCGTAGTAGAGGCCGCGGAAGATGTGGATATAGACGGCGAGGAAGAACAGCGAGGCGCCGTTCGCATGCAGGTAGCGCAGCATGTAGCCGCCGTTCACGTCGCGCATGATATGCTCGACCGAGGCAAAGGCCAGGTCGACATGCGGCGTGTAATGCATCACCAGCACGATGCCTGTGGCGATTTGCAGCACCAGGCAGAAGGCCAGCACGATGCCCCAGATCCACCACCAGTTGAGGTTCTTGGGGGTGGGGATCATCAGCGTGTCGTATACCAGGCTGACGACGGGCAGGCGGCGATGCAGCCAGCGCTCGAAACCCGTCTTGGGCTCGTAATGGTCGTGGGGAATACCGGCCATGTGCGCCTCCTCAGCCCAGTTTGATGGTGGTTTCGTCAAGGAATTCGGCAACGGGGATCCACATGTTCTCGGGCGCGGGGCCCTTGCGGATACGTCCGGCCTGGTCGTAATGCGAGCCGTGGCACGGGCAGAACCAGCCGCCGAAATCGCCGGCGCCGTCGCCGATCGGCACGCAGCCCAGATGGGTGCAGACGCCGATCATCACCAGCCATTCGCCGGCCTCGTCCAGCGTGCGGTTTTCGTCGGTGGCGGGCGCGTCGGGCTTGTTGGGGTTCTGGGCGCTCTGGTCGATCAGCTGGTTTAGCTGGACCGCGCGGCCGCCCTCGATCTCTTCCTCGGTGCGGCGGCGGATGAACACGGGCTTGCCGAGCCATTTCACCGTCAGCTGGGTGCCGGTCTCGACGCCGCTGACATCGACCTGGATCGAGGCGAGCGCCTGGACATCGGCCGAGGGGTTCATCTGGTTGACAAGGGTCCAGGCGGCGGCTCCGGCTGCGACGGTGCCGGCACCGGCCGTCGCGTAGTAGAGGAAGTCCCTCCGGGTGGCGCCGTGGTCGCCTGCGTGTTCGTCTGCGTGGGACACGGTTCTGATCTCCATTTATGCCCCGTAATCGGGGCGATACGACGGAACGGGTCGTGTTTATCGCACAGCCCTCGCCGGGCGGTTCTAGCGATCAAATCCGCGTCAGTCCAGCGGCCCCGGTGCGAGCCAGCGCCGCAAATCGACGCAGGTGTGGGATTTTGGTTGCGCGGGAAGCGCCGGCTTTTCGGCTGTTTGCGCTAAAGCAGTCCTTCGCTGCGAAAGCTCAGCTCGCGCGAGCGTCCGATGATCAGGTGATCGTGGACGGCGATTCCCATCACCTCGGCCGCGGCGGCGATGCGGGCGGTCATGCTGATGTCGGCCTGCGACGGCGTCGGGTCGCCCGAGGGGTGGTTGTGCACCAGGATCAGCGCGCTGGCGGTCAGTTCCAGCGCCCGGCGCATGATCTCGCGCGGATAGACCGGGACGTGATCGACGGTGCCGCGGGCCTGCTCCTCATCCGCGATCAGCACGTTCTTGCGGTCGAGGTAAAGCACGCGGAACTGTTCGATCTCGCGATGCGCCATGGCGGTGTGGCAATAGTCCAGAAGCGCGTCCCAGCTGGTCAGCACCGGGCGGTGCATGACGCGCGAGCGCGCCAGCCGCTGCGCCGCGGCCTCGACGATCTTCAGCTCCTGCACCACGGCGGGGCCGGCGCCCGCAACCTCGGCCAGCCGGGCGGGCGGGGCCGAAAGCACGCGGTTGAAATCGCCGAAATGGTCCAGCAGCCGGCGCGCCAGCGGCTTCACGTCCTGGCGCGGAATGGCGCGGAACAGCACCAGCTCCAGCAACTCGTAATCGGGCATCGCGGCCGCGCCGCCCTGCATGAAGCGGTCGCGCAGCCGGGCGCGGTGATCGGCGATATAGCTGGGCATGCGGTTGCCGCGCGCCGGGAGGGCAGTCCCGGCGAGCGGCGCTTCGTCCCCCGCGGATCCTGGCACGGGGGCGAAAAGCGGAAGCGGAGCTTCGTGAAAGGCGCGATTCGGTTCCATGCCGCCAGACTGGCATGGAAAGATGAACGGGCGGTTAACGCCGGATCACCCTTTCATCTCGTCCCAGAAGCCCTTGATCTTCTGGAAAAATCCATGGGTTTGCGGGTTGTTGTCGGCGTGGATCGCCTCGAACTCGCGCAAAAGCTCCTTCTGGCGCGCGGTCAGGTTCACCGGGGTTTCGACCGCCAGCTCGATCAGCATGTCGCCGGGCTCGCCGTTCAGCCCCGGCCCGTGGCGCAGGGGCGGCATGCCCTTGCCGCGCAGCCGCAGCTGCTTGCCCGATTGCGTCCCGGCCGGAACCTTGACGCGCGAGCGGCCGCCGTCGATGGTCGGCACCTCGATCTCGCCGCCCAAGGCGGCGGTGGCCATGCTGACCGGAACCTGGCAGGCCAGCATGCGGCCGTCGCGCATGAAGATCGGGTGTTCCTTGACCTCGATGAAGATATAGAGATCGCCCGCCGGACCGCCGCGCATGCCGGCATCGCCCTCGCCGGCCAGGCGGATGCGGGTGCCGGTCTCGACCCCGGCGGGGATGTTCACCGAAAGCGTGCGCTCTTTCTGGACGCGGCCGGCGCCGCGGCATTCCTGACAGGGATTCTTGACGATCTGGCCCTGGCCGTTGCAGGTCGGACAGGTGCGCTCGACGGTGAAGAAACCCTGCGTCGCCCGGACCTTGCCCATCCCCGAGCAGGTCGGGCAGGTGGCGGGTTCGACCGCGCCCTCGGCGCCGGTGCCGTTGCAGGCGCCGCAGGCGACCGAACCGGGCACGGTGATGGTCTTTTGCACGCCGTTGAAGGCTTCCTCCAGCGAGACGCGCAGATTGTAGCGCAGATCCTGGCCGCGGCTGGCGCGCGAGCGCCCCCCGCCCCCGGCCCGGCGGCCCATCATGTCGCCGAACAGATCCTCGAACACGTCGGCAAAGGCCGAGCCGAAATCGCCCTGGCCGTTGCCGCGGCCGAAGCCGCCGCCGCCATTCTCGAAGGCGGCATGGCCGAAGCGGTCGTAGGCGGCCTTCTTCTGGTCGTCCTTAAGGCAATCGTAAGCCTCGTTCACTTCCTTGAACGCGGCCTCGGACAGCTTGCAATCCTTGTTGCGGTCGGGGTGCAGCTGCTTTGCCTTGGAGCGGTAGGCCTTCTTGATCTCGTCGGCCGAGGCGCCCCGAGGAACGCCCAGCACCTCGTAATAATCACGTTTCGCCATGTTCATCGCGTCCGGGGTCTTTCAAGAAATGACCGGCCCGTGCGGGTCTGCATCGGGCCGGCCGGGTGGCTCACATCGCGCTTACTTGCGCTTGTCTTCGCCGAGATCCTCGAAGTCGGCATCGACGATCTCGTCATCCACGTCGCGCGGGCCGGCGTCGCGCTCGGTCTCGCCGGCGCCCGCCTCGGCCTGGCTGGCCTTGTAGATGGCCTCGCCCAGCTTCATCGAGGCGTCCATCAGGTTCTGGATGCCGCCCTTGATCTTGCCGGCATCCTCGGACTTGAGGGCCTCTTCCAGCGCGCCCACGGCCAACTCGATCGCCTCGACGGTCGAGCCGTCCACCTTGTCGCCATGCTCTTCCAGCGACTTCCTGGTGGTGTGGATCAGGCTTTCGGCCTGGTTCTTGGCCTCGACCAGCTCCTTGCGCTGCTTGTCGGCCTCGGCATTGGCCTCGGCGTCCTTGACCATGCGGTCGATCTCGTCATCCGACAGGCCGCCCGAGGCCTGGATGGTGATCTTCTGCTCCTTGCCGGTGCCCTTGTCCTTGGCCGAAACCGAGACGATGCCGTTGGCGTCGATGTCGAAGGTCACTTCGATCTGCGGCATGCCGCGCGGCGCCGGCGGGATGTTTTCCAGGTTGAACTGGCCCAGCAGCTTGTTGTCCGCGGCCATCTCGCGCTCGCCCTGGAAGACCCGGATGGTCACGGCGTTCTGGTTGTCCTCGGCGGTCGAGAAGATCTGCGACTTCTTGGTCGGGATGGTGGTGTTGCGGTCGATCAGCCGGGTGAACACGCCGCCCAGCGTCTCGATGCCCAGCGACAGCGGCGTCACGTCCAGCAGAACCACGTCCTTGACGTCGCCCTGCAGCACGCCGGCCTGGATGGCCGCACCCAGCGCCACCACCTCGTCGGGGTTCACGCCCTTGTGCGGTTCCTTGCCGAAGAAGGCGGTCACTTCCTCGACCACCTTGGGCATGCGGGTCATGCCGCCGACCAGCACGATCTCGTCGATGTCGCCCTTGGACATGCCGGCGTCCTTCAGCGCGTCCTGGACCGGCTTCATCGTGCGCTTGATCAGGTCGCCGACCAGGCTTTCCAGCTTGGCGCGGGTCAGCTTCATGACCATGTGCAGCGGCGTGCCCGAATCCTTGTCCATCGAGATGAACGGCTGGTTGATCTCGGTCTGGCTGGAGCTGGACAGCTCGATCTTGGCCTTCTCGGCGGCTTCCTTCAGGCGCTGGAGCGCCATCTTGTCCTTGGTCAGGTCGACGCCATGTTCCTTTTTGAACTCCTCGGCGAGGTAGTTCACGATGCGCATGTCGAAGTCCTCGCCACCCAGGAAGGTGTCGCCGTTGGTGGACTTCACCTCGAACAGGCCGTCGTCGATTTCCAGGATGGTGATGTCGAAGGTGCCGCCGCCGAGGTCATAGACCGCGATGGTCTTGCTGTCCTTCTTGTCGAGGCCGTAGGCCAGCGCGGCCGCGGTCGGCTCGTTGATGATGCGCAGCACTTCGAGGCCCGCGATCTTGCCGGCGTCCTTGGTCGCCTGGCGCTGGGCGTCGTTGAAATAGGCGGGCACGGTGATGACGGCCTGGGTGACGGTCTCGCCCAGGTAGGATTCGGCGGTTTCCTTCATCTTTTGCAGGATGAAGGCGGAAATCTGGCTGGGCGAATACTTGTCGCCGCGCACCTCGACCCAGGCGTCGCCATTGCCGCCGTCCACGATGGCATAGGGGACCAGCTTCTTGTCCTTCTCGACTTCCGCGTCGGTGGTGCGGCGGCCGATCAGGCGCTTGACGGCAAAGACCGTGTTCGACGGGTTGGTGACGGCCTGGCGCTTGGCGGGCTGGCCGACCAGACGCTCGCTGTCGGTGAAGGCGACGATCGAGGGCGTGGTGCGCGCGCCTTCCGAATTCTCGATGACCTTGGGTTGGCTGCCATCCATGATGGCGACGCAGCTGTTGGTGGTTCCGAGGTCGATGCCGATGACTTTGGACATGCAATAACCTTTCTTGCGGCGATATTCTGGGCCTTGGGTCCACAAGCGGCCCCCGAAGCCCGATCCCTGGGTTGACCGAAGGGCGCCTGGTTCGGGAACCCTTCGAACTTCATGGGCCTATATAGGAAGGGGTCTGGCGGGCTGCAAGCAGACCCGAGGGCAGAAAACATGCGCCCCGCGCCCGTGTGGCAAGCGCCCCTGCGGCGGCGGGCGCGACCCGGCGCCGCAGGGGCGCTTGCCACACGGG
>NZ_JRKO01000051.1 GCF_000763885.1 Paracoccus versutus
GACGAGGGGCGGGGGCATCCCGCCGTGGGGGATGCGGGGGGGAAAGCCCACGGGGCCCCGGCGGCCGTCGTCGAAGACGGAACCCGGCCGCCGGGGGGGGCTGGGCCCCTCGCCCTGCAACCGGTGGCGAGGGTGGCGGGGGGGGGCGGGGGGGACCCCGGGGGCGGCGGAACCCACCCGCCGCTGCGTGGCCGTGGACGACGAAGTTTCCGGATAATGCCATGACACCGCCGGCATCCAGGTTTCCTCGCCGGCGCGCAGTTCCAGCATGTAGCTGCGCCGGTCGGTGGCGATGACCAGATTGGTGCTGATGTCGGGACGGGTCGGCTTGACCAGCACATGCACGCGGCGGGACGCGCCGCTGCCGCTCTCGGTATCGCCGATGATCCAGCGCGCGGTGTCGCCGGCGGCGATGGGACCGGTGCCGGTCAGCCGCTCGCCAGGCTCCAGCGCGATATCGGTGATCTGCCCAGGCGCGGCATAGACCTGATAGAGCGCGCCCTCGGACCAGGGATAGACCTGGATGGCATTGTAATAGCCCTCGCGGCGCGGCTCGACGCGGGCGGCGAGATTGGCATTCGTCACCCGGCCGGCGGGGCTCTCCGCCCCATTGCCGCCGCGCGCCGGCGTCCAGCCCGGCGGCACATGCAGCGGTTTTGGTGCCGGGTCAGCCTGAACGGCAGCGGGCGGCGATGGCAGCGGCGGGACATCGTCGTCGTAGCTGAACTGCGGGGCCTTGCTGGTGGTGCAGCCCGCCAGTACGGTAGCCGAAAGCAAAACGGCAGCCAGCAGTGGACCGGACAAGCGTTTCGCCAGGGTTCCGAACATTCCTTCGGTGAGAACAAGGCTCATTGGCTCATCTCCCGCGACCATGAGATCGCATTGACGTAGATGCCGAGGGGGTTGGCGCGCAGGGCCTCGGCGCTGCGCGGCGTCTGGATCACCACGGTCAGGATCGCGGTCCAGCGCTCGGTGGCCGAAAGCTGGCCGTTCTCGTAGCGCTTTTCCGTCCAGGCGATCCTAAAACTGTCGGGCGAGGCGCGGATGACCGAAGAGACCTCCACCGAGACCTGCCGCTCGCCCAGATTGGAGAAGGGATCGTTGCCGCGCGCATGGTCGTTCAGCGCCGCCGCGCCACGGTCGGTGGTCCAGTCATAGGCTCTGAGCCAGTTCTGGCGCAGGATCACCGGATCGGCGGGGATCGACCGGACCTGCTCGACGAAGCGGCCGAGATGCCAGGCGATCTGCGGGTCGGTGGGGCGGTAATCGGCAGAAGCGGGCGCGACGGCCTGCGCTTGCCCCAGATCGTCGACCTGCACCACCCAGGGGACCACGGTGCCCCTTGCCGACTGCCAGACCAGCGCCCCGGCAAACCCGGCAGCGACTGTCAGGCAGGCAAAGGCCATCAGCCGCCAGTTCCTGGCCTGCACGCGGGCCGAGCCGATGCGTTCGTCCCAGACCTGCGCCGCCTTCTGATAGGGTGTGACCGGTTCCGGCATCTTGCCGTAATGGGTGGTCGGACGTCTGAAGAGGTTCATGGCTTGTCGCTTTCGGAAAGGGAGACGGAGGCGCCGGGACCATGGCTGCCGCCGGAGCGCACGGCATGGGCGGTGACGGTCGCGCCCCGGCCAAGGGATTGCCCGCGCATGCGCTGCGCCCAGGCAGGCGGGCTGCCAGCCCCCGCAGCCGCACCACCGGCACTCGTACCGCCGAGCGTGCCCTGCGTGGTGCTGCCTCCGGTGCCGGTGAAACCGGCCTTCACGCCGGCTTCGCGGTTGGCCTTGAGACTGGCCGCCGCCCGGCGCAGCGGGGTCATGGCGGCGATGCCCGCCCCCTTGCCGACGCCGGCGGCACCGGAGAGGGCGCCGCCGATCCCGGATTGTCCGGCGGAGTTGAGGCTATAGGCGGCGGAGGCGGCCCCCGCAGTGGCGGCCCCGCCCCGCGCGGTCGCGGCGACACCCCTGGCGCCCAGCACCGTCGCACCCCCGGCGGCCATCGCGGCGCCGCCCACGGCCAGCCCGGTGCCGGCGACGGCGCCCGCACCCAGCTGCGGCCCGCCGGAGACGAGGCCGGTGGCGATGCCGGGGCCGAAGATGCCGAGGCCGAGTAGCGACAGCGCCGCCAGCACGATGGCCATGGCATCGTCGACGGTGGGGGAAACGCCGCCGAAGCCGGTGGTGAACCGGCCGAACAAGGTGCTGCCGATGCCGATGATCACCGCCAACACCAACACTTTTATGCCCGACGACACGACATTGCCGAGCACGCGTTCGGCCATGAACGCCGTCTTTCCGAACAATCCGAAGGGGATGAGCACGAACCCTGCCAACGTGGTCAGCTTGAATTCGATCAGGGTGACGAAGAGCTGGATCGCCAGGATGAAGAAGGCGAGGATGACCAGCGCCCATGCGAAGAACAGGCAGAGGATCTGGATAAGGTTCTCGAAGACCGCCACCCAGCCCATCAGATCTGAGATGGATTCCAGGAGCGGCCGGCCGGCATCGAGCCCGGTCTGGGCGACGCGGCCCGGCCGCAGCAGATCGGCGGCGGAGAATCCGGTGCCCGAGGCCAGCAACCCGAGCCCGGCGAAGCTCTCGAAGACGATCCGGGCGAGGCTGTTCCAGTTCGAGATCAGCCAGGCGAAGACCCCGACGAAGATGGTCTTCTTCACCAGCCGGGCGATGATGTCGTCCTCGGCGCCCCAGGCCCAGAACAGCGCCGCCAGCGTGACGTCGATCACGATCAGGGTGGTGGCGATGAAGGCCACCTCGCTCCCCAGCAAGCCGAAGCCGCTGTCGATATAGCTGGTGAAGACCGCCAGGAACTCGTCGATGACGCCGGTGCCGCCCACGATCTATTCCCTTTCCATGGATGTAGCCGGGGACGACGGATCAGGCCGCCGTCCAAGGAAGCGGTCGCGGGTCTCGGCCCAGATCGTCAGGCATTCGGCATCCTCCGCCGCTGCTTCGCCCATCTGCTGGCAGCGGCGTTGGCCCTCGCGCAGCGAATCTTCCTGCCGTGCAGGTGTCTTGCGCCCCGGCAGGGGCGGCAGATCGCCGCTCCGTTCCATCCCGATCAGCGTCACGGTCATGACGATCGCCAGGAACAGGATGGCAATCAGCCGGGCCATCGCCTTGCCTCCCATGATGCGCCTCCTCGGGCGGTCAGTTGTTGAACATCCGGGCATTGCCGGGCTGGTAACCGGCGCCGGGGGTCAGAAACCGTTCGCGCTGGATGCGGCCCTGTTCGGCGGCGGTTGCACGCTCTGCCTCTGAAAGGGCGTCGGCGCGGCCATTGGCCGAGACGACGGCGATGAGATCCGAGATCTGCTGTGACTGGAGCGCGAGCAGCTGGTTGCCGGCCTGCGTCGCCTGCAGCGCGCCGACGGCGTTCTGGCTTTCGTTGATAAGATCGGACATTTCCGCGCGGTTGCTGTCGATATTGCCGGTGACGCCGGCCTGGACGCGCATCGCGTCCTGCAAGCCGCCGACGGAGTTCTGCCAGCGGGTGCGGGCATCGGCGATGATCTGGGCGTCGCTCGCCGCCGGGGAGAGATTGCCGTAGTCCTGCTGGAACATCCGGTCGATGTCCTGCACGTCGAAGGCAATGTTCTGGGCCTCATCGAGCAGCTGCTGGGTGCGGCTGACGTTCTGCTGCAATTGGTGTAGAGAAGAATGCGGCAGGCTCGTGAGATTACGGGCCTGGTTGATCAGCACCTGGGCCTCGTTCTGCAGCGAGGCGATCTGGTTGTTGATCTGCTCCAGCGTCCGTGCCGCGGTCAGCAGGTTCTCGGCGTGGTTGGTCGGATCGTAGACGATACGCCCGAACCCGCCGAAGAAGGCATGGGCCGGGGGCGTCAGGATCGGGGCCAGCACCAGCGGGGCGGCAAGGGTGAGCGCCAGCAGCGAGGTGCGAGCAAGGGTGCCAATGGGATGTTGCCTGGTGATCGTCGTGCTGCGCGTCATGGCGCGGTCTCCTTTCCTGCTACTGTTTCTGGTCCTGCATTCGTGGGAATCGACGCGGCTTCGGCGCCATCGAGGCCGATCCCGTCACCGTCGGGCCCGGTCTCTGGGTAAGGAAATCCAGCATTGGCGGCGCCGATATCGCCGTCAGTGGGCGCGGTTTCCGAACCAATTAGTCCAGATGCGGGGGCTCTGGAATCTACCGGCACCAGATTGGGCAGATCCGGGATCAGATCCGCCGCCCAGTCCACGCTGCGGGCTTGGAGCCAAGCGGCGAGAAAACCGTCGCGGCCATGATCAGCGAGGATCTGACCGATCAGCGCCTGATCGGATTTTGAGGAGGCGGCGCAGAGCGCGAGGCCGATCTCGGAAAGGCCGAGCTCGAACAGGCGGTTGCCGCGCCGGCTCTGGCAGTAATAATCCCGCTTCGGCGTGGCGCGGGCGAGGATCTCGATCTGGCGGTCGTTAAGGCCGAAGCGGCGATAGATGGCGGTGATCTGCGGCTCGATGGCGCGTTCGTTCGGCAGCAGCAGCCGCGTCGGGCAGTTCTCGATGATCGCCGGCGCGATGGCGGAATTGTCGATGTCGCTCAGCGATTGCGTGGCGAAGACCACGCTGGCATTCTTCTTCCTCAGCGTCTTCAGCCATTCGCGCAGCTGTTCGGCGAAGGCATCGTCGTCCAGCGCCAGCCAGCCCTCGTCGATGATCAGCAGCGTCGGGCGGCCGTCGAGCCGGTCGCCGATGCGATGAAACAGGTAGGACAGGACCGCCGGGGCGGCGCCGGTGCCGACCAGCCCCTCGATCTCGAAGGCCTGCACAGATGCCGAGCCCAGTTGCTCAGCCTCGGCGTCGAGCAGCCGGCCATAGGGTCCACCGACGCAATAGGGCCGCAGTGCCTGTTTCAACTCGTTGGATTGCAGCAGCACGGCGAGACCGGTGATGGTGCGTTCTCCGACAGGCGCCGAGGCCAGCGAGGTCAGCGCGGTCCAGATGTGCTCCTTCACCTCGGGCGTGATCTCGACGGTCTCGCGGCGCAGGATGGCCACGATCCAGTCGGCGGCCCAGGCGCGTTCCGCCGTTTCGTGGATACGGGCCAGTGGCTGTAGCGAAACCGACGTCTCGGCTGCCTCGGTCAGCTCGCCGCCCAAGTCATGCCAGTCGCCGCCCATGGCGAGAGCCGAGGCGCGGATCGAGCCGCCGAAATCGAAGGCGAAGACCTGCGCGCGCGGATAGCGGCGGAACTGCAGCGCCATCAGCGCCAGCAGCACCGACTTGCCGGCGCCGGTCGGTCCGACGACGAGAGTGTGGCCGACATCGCCGACATGCAGCGAAAACCGAAACGGGGTCGATCCCTCGGTGCGCCCGTAGAGCAGGGGCGGCGCATCGAAGTGAACATCCTTCGCCTCGCCGGCCCAGACGGCGGACAACGGGATCATATGGGCGAGGTTCAGGGTGCTGATCGGCGGTTGCCTGACATTGGCATAGGCATGTCCCGGCAGAGAACCCAGCCAGGCATCGACGGCATTGACCGTTTCGATCATTGCGGTGAAGTCGCGGCCCTGAACGATCTTCTCGACCAGCCGCAGCTTCTCGTCGGCGACGCTGGCGTCCTCATCCCAGACAGTGATCGTCGCGGTGACAAAACCCATGCCGGCGATGTCTGCCCCAAGTTCCTGCAAGGCCATATCGGCATCGGCGGCCTTGTTCGCCGCGTCGGTGTCCACCAGCGCCGTGGGTTCGCTGGTCATCACCTCCTTGAGGATCGCGGCGATGGACTTGCGCTTGGCGAACCATTGCCGCCGGATCCTCGTCAGCAGCCGCGTGGCCTCCGGCTTGTCGATCAGGATGGCGCGCGTCGACCAGCGATAGGGAAAGGCGATGCGGTTCAGATCGTCGAGAATACCAGGCGTGGTCGCGGTGGGAAATCCGTTCAGGGTCAGCACCCGCAGATGCTGCTCACCGAGCCGGGGCTCCAGCCCGCCGGTCAGCGGCTGATCGGTCAGGAGCGCGTCGAGATAGACCGGCACCTCGGGCACGCCGACACTATGCCGGTTGGTCGAGATCGTCGAATGCAGGTAGGTCAGCGTGCCGGCGTCATCCAGCCAGCGGCATTCGGGCATGAAGCCGTCGAGCAGCGCCAGCACGCGGTCGGTGCGGTCGGCGAAACCCCGGACCTGTTCCCAGGGATTCACGCCCGAGGTCTCGCGCCCCTCGTAGAGCCAGCTTTCGGCGCGGGCGGCCTCCTCGGCCGGGGGCAGCCAGAGGAAGGTCAGGAAATAGCCGGAGACGAAATGGCTGCCTTCCTGCTCGAAATCCGCCTTGCGTTCGGCATCGAGCAGCGCCGAAGCCGGATCGGGGAAGGTGCTGTCGGGATAGATCGCGGCCTCCGACCGCTGCGCCTCGACGAAGATCGCCCAGCCGGAGCCGAGCCGACGGAAGGCGCTGTTCAACCGCCCCGCGACGGCGACCAGTTCGGCTGCGACCGCGGAATCCAGATCGGGACCGCGAAATTTCGCCGTCCTCTGGAAACTGCCGTCCTTGTTCATGACGATACCATCGCCGACCAGCCCCACCCAGGGCAGGTAGTCGGCGAGGCGGGAAGCGGTGCGGCGGTATTCGGCGAGGTTCATCATGGTTCGTCCTCACACCGAGAGATGGCCGGGCAGGCGCAGATGGCGGCGCGCGACCTCGACGAAGAGCGGATCGCGTTTCGCGGCCCAGACGGTGGCGATATGCCCGACGGCCCAGATCAGGAGACCGGCAAGCCAGAGTTGCAACCCGAGACCGACAGCCCCGGCCAGCGTGCCGTTGAGGATGGAGATGGCACGCGGCGCTCCGCCGAGCAGGATCGGCTCGGTCAGGGCGCGATGCACCGGGACCGAAAAACCCGGAACCTCGGAAAGCTGTTCGAAGCCTTGGGCCATCAGACCAGGGCCCCGCCGCCGAAGCTGAAGAAGGACAGGAAGAAGCTGGAGGCCGCGAAGGCGATGGAAATGCCGAAGACGATCTGGATCAGCCGCCGGAAGCCGCCGCCGGTGTCTCCGAAGGCCAGCGTCAGCCCGGTGACGATGATGATGATCACCGCCACGATCTTCGCCACCGGCCCCTCGACGGAATCGAGGATGGATTGCAGCGGTGCCTCCCAGGGCATGGAGGAACCGGCAGCATGGGCGGCCGGGGTCATGAGCAGGCTGACATAGGCAGTGGTTGCCGCCATCGTGGCATGATGGAAGAGGCGCAGGGCAGGACGGATCATTCTGGTTCTCCAGTGCTGAGCGTGGTGTCGATGTCGGGAATGACGGGAGCGATGCGGTAGTCGCCGTCCGGCCCCAGCCCATCGACGCGGGCCAGTTCGACCAGCCTGCGCGACGAGCCGCGCCCAGACAGGACGGCCACCAAGTCGATGGTTTCCGCGATCATGGCGCGCGGGACGGTGACGACGGCCTCCTGGATCAGCTGTTCGAGGCGGCGCAGCGCACCGATGCCCGATCCGGCATGGATGGTGCCGATGCCGCCGGGGTGGCCGGTGCCCCAGGCCTTGAGCAGATCCAGCGCCTCGGCGCCGCGCACCTCGCCGATCGGGATGCGGTCGGGACGCAGGCGCAGCGAGGAGCGTACGAGATCGGACAGCGTCGCGACGCCGTCCTTGGTGCGCATGGCGACGAGGTTGGACGCGGCGCATTGCAACTCGCGGGTGTCCTCGATGATCACCACCCGATCCTGCGTCTTCGCCACCTCGGCCAGCAGGGCATTGGTCAGGGTGGTCTTGCCGGTCGAGGTGCCGCCGGCGACGAGGATATTGGCGCGGGTCGCGACCGCGAGGCGCAAGGCTTCCGCCTGCATCCGGGTCATGATCCCGGCGGTGACATAATCGTCGAGCGTGAAGACGGCGACGGCGGGTTTGCGGATGGCGAAGGCGGGCGCGGCGACCACCGGAGGCAACAGCCCCTCGAAACGTTCGCCGGTCTCCGGCAGTTCGGCCGAGACGCGCGGCGACCGGACATGGACCTCGACGCCGACATGATGCGCGACCAGCCGGATGATGCGCTCGCCATCCGATGCGGACAGGAACTGGCCGGTATCGGCCAGCCCGTCGCGCAGCCGGTCGACCCAGATCCGGCCGTCCGGGTTCAGCATCACCTCGACGACCTCGGGATCGCGCAGCAGGGACGAGATGGCAGGCCCCAGCGCGGTGCGGAGCATGCGGACACCGCGCTCCACTGTTGCCGTTCTGTGGTCTGAACCTGCCATCCCGTCCCCCGTTCACCGGGGCGGCGAGAGAAGATCCCCGGATGGGGTCGACTAAAAGAGCCGCAAAACCGAGCCGTGCAACAGCTATCTTGTGGAAATCTTAGCGGATCGTAGCAGGGCGAAAAAATACAGGAGACCTGCGGCAAGGATTTTCCGCGAAGGCGGCACAGGGTTGCCTGCGATGCCTCTCACGCTTCCGCGCGAAGCGCCTCAAGGAAAGTCTTCAGAGCCGGATTGTCGTTCTCCGGATGCCAGCAAGCGACGTAGCCGATCCGGGTTGCGCCATTGGCGTCATGAATCGGCCGGAACACCGCGCCCAGACCCGTCAAGCCGCTGGCGCATTCGCATTGCAGGCTGATGCCCTCGCCCGCTCCGACCAGGCTGAGGATGCTCTCGCGGCTGACATGCAGGCTGGCGATCTCGGGGCTGTCCGATGGCGCCGCGAGCTTGCCGATCAGGATGTTGCGGATGTCAGGACCAGGATCCTGGTGCGAGATCAGAAGGCGTTCTCCTTTCAGGTCCGACCAGTAAACGAAGGACTTTTCAGCCAGCGGGTGGCTCTCAGGCAAAACAACCACCAACTGCTCGGTGCCGATCGCCATGGTGTTCAGCACCGGGCACCGATCCGGATCGCCAAGGATGACCGCGATGTCCAGCTTGCCGGAATGGATATCGGCCATCAACTCGACAAAGGGCGCCTCCAGCAGATCGAGGCCGATTTCGGGTTGGTTTTCGCGAAATCGGCGCAGGATGAAGCGAAGATTTCCCGAGGACAAGGATTTGTAGAAACCCAGCACGACGCTACCCCGCCGGCCTTGCACTGCCGCCTTTGTGCGATCGATCAGCCGTTGAAGATCGTCCAGGATGCGTCCGGCCATGACCGCGAAATCCTCGCCGACGGGCGTCAGCTTCGCCCCTGCGGTGGAGCGGTCGAACAGGGCAACGCCTAGCTCTTCCTCGAGCTCACGGATTCGTCTGCTCACGACCGGCTGCTGGACCTCCAGTTCCAGCGCAGCCGCGCTGAAGCTGCCGTTCCGAGCTGTGGCGACGACGTATCGAAGATGGCGCAGGTCCATGTCGCAACGATCACTCCTTTTCAGAGATTCGAATAGCTCCCCATTCATTATTTCAGCCAGGGGTAGATCGGTTTGCATGTCGAATAATTTAAACAGAGCGTCTACATTTTCGCACTTTAGGCTGTCATCCGGATCATGACGAGCGCGCCCCTTGGCCGAGATAAGTAACCACTCCTCGCCACGATTCTTGGTCAGGGCAAAGATCGACTGATTGTCCTCCTGCAAGTCGATGTACTTTTGCTTTTTTTGACCTTATTGACTAATATTACTCCTTGCACTGTGTGTTGAGTATTTGGGTTTATAGTTATAGGTCCTGACGCACGAGTGCATAGCCTGGGTGACGAATCAATTTGTCGAAGTTTTGGCAAAGCGTATCAATTACTAGTTTAACGCGAGGGTTGCGATGGCGGGCGGCGCCATATATTGCCCAGACAGATATTTTTTCACTCTCGTTGGCTTCTTGGAGGAGCGGTATGAGGTGACCTTGAGCAACTTCATAGTGCACAAAAAAGTCCGGCAGATATGCTATTGCCTCTCCTGAAACTGCATAGAATTTTGCCATCCAATAATCATGAACGCTGAATCGCACATTGTAATCGCCAATCCGCTGTCCGTCTGTGTCTTGAAGTAGCCAAGGCTCCGCTATTCCCTTGCGCGTATATTCTATGCCGGGCATTTCCCTTATATCCTCAACGGAATTAGGGGTTCCTAGCCGCTGCAGAAGTAGCGGACTAGCGTAGGCGCGATACCCAACATTGCCTAGTTTTCGACAAACGTGATCAGATGATGGGGCAGTGCCAACAAAAATAAGGCAATCAAATTCTGTTTGTTCTGGCAATGGAGTGTCACTAGGGTACATTCGTGTTTCGAAGGATAGCCCCGGATGCTCTCTTGCCAAGTACAAAGTTGCTGCGCCAATAATGCTGGTCCCAAACTCCGCACTTCCTAATATCCTCACTTTACCATTCAAGGAGCTATGGGCACGTTGAGCCGCACTTGCAGCCAGTTCGATGCTGTCAAATATACGGCCGGTATTATCTAGAAGGGCACGTCCAGCATCTGTGAGCTGCAAGCCTCTCTGAGAACGATGAAACAACTCAACTTCCAGCAAATCCTCCAGGCGGCGGATGCTGTGGCTGAGCGTTGCCTTTGGTACGCCGGAAATCATACCGGCGCGCGTCAGGCTTCCCGTCCTCGCGACATGAACGAAATTGCTGATATCCTTGAATTCAACCTTGGTCGTCATGGGGGCCTGGGCTGTGTTCCAAACCTCGAACGGAAGGTCTGGTCAGTTGGTTTACTCCGGGTGGCAACGCGTTGCTACCAAATTATGACAGCGTTCTGTCTTCGGCAGGCGAGGTTAGCACTTTGCTGCCATTTTATGCAAAGGTGACAACAAAAATAGCTACTTAAGTAGCACTTGGTGGGGATTCCGCCCGAGAACGCTAAAGCGTGAGGAGGGTAGCACTCGGAGACCAACAGGTCGCTGGTTTAGTGCCGCGCTGAAGATGTCATTTTCAGCTCTGCTGCGGCTTTGGCTTGTTCATCTGTTCTGTGTGGCGGGTTTGGTCGGTTTGCGACGTCATCTTCTGCTCAAGCCGGGTCAGCTTTGGCAGTCTGGGGAGATTTCCGGCGGCCAGCGTCATGATGAAGCGAAACCGTGCGCATTCAATGCCGCGATAAACGGTCTGGACGGCGCCTCCGATGGTTTTGGCCCAGCCGAAAGCCTCCTCGATCCGTTTGCGGTGCCTGAGGGGACGAGCGTAGCCCTTGTACCCGGTGAGCGCAAGGGAAGGTGCGGTAAGTGGGTCCGTCGAAACACCAGCGGGAAGGGCGCTGTGCATCAGATAAGCCCATGCACTGCATTCCTTGCGGGCCCCGGCCCGAGGGCCGGAGTGGACAGGCCGAACGAAAGAGCCGCACCAGAGGGCGCGGCAGTTGCTTGTCATCGCTAGAAGACAAGAGGGTTCAGCTATGGGCCGGGGGTAGTCGTGGTCAAGGGCACCGTTGTGTCGTGCCTGCGTCGGCTTCCGGCTGACAATCACCGGGGATGCCGCCCTAGATAACGGCTCGGCTTGGCAGCACAGGGCCTGCGTAGGCACAGGCCCTAGTCGAAGTTGACAACTGGAATTTCGGCACCCTCGGGAATGGTCATGGCTGTGATGCGCGCGATGTTGAACTCCGGATCGTTGAAGACCAACTGCCATTGCCCGTAATAGGTTGCAAACGGCCCCTTGACGATCGACCCGCCAAGCTCGGGCACCTTGTGCGCGATCTCATCTACCGTTGCCCAGTCTTCAACCACGAACGTCACCATCGTGCCGGTGCTGGATGTTGGTGTCCTGCGTCTCTCACGATCCTTCAGGCCCAGAAGCTCATAGGCCGGGACACCGTTGAAGGCCAGCTGGAAGCCGTTGCCTTGCAGAACCCGGTAGATCGGCGAAGAGGCCTCGGGAATGTCGTCCCAACCCAGGATTGCAGCGTAAAATTGTTTCTGTTTCTCCACATCATCGCAAAAGATGTTGTGCATAGGCTGGAACTTGTCTGCACTGGCCATCGGTGTGTCCACGCTCCTCTTGAGATCAGGCATTGAGGTCGCCGTCGGCGCATCGAGACGACATCTTTATGTCCAGGGGGGCCGCCAGTCCCGCATCCATCAGCGTCCCGACAAGCTCGGCGTGATAGGCGGCATAGGCTTTCACTGAAACATAGCGGTCCTCGGGTCTGATGATGTTGAACATCAGCGATCCTTGGCGGACACTGGGCAGCACCCAGGACTTGTAGGCCCATTCCGGGTCCGCATGCGTGAAGTAGTCTGAGTTCTTCGGTCGCAGCCATCTTGCGCCGTCATGAGGTTGATCGATATTGCCGACCGACGCGTTGAAGGCCCTAAGTGCCTTCTCCGGTTCGGCGGTGTTCACATACAAGGCCAACTTTCTTCCTTTCCGTTCCAAATCTATCCGCCTGACAGGTTTCGTGACTGCTCAGTTCAGTCGAACCTCATCAAAGCGCACGTCCATCCACCGGAGGAAGGTTTCCACCAGCCTCGTGTAGTACAGCTTGACCACGTCAGGCGGGATGCCTTTGCCGCCGTCGGCATGAAGTTCGAAGGTCAACGTGCCCGCATCGACGCTTGGCACAAGCATTGCGCCGATATCCGACACGTCTTCGGAATGCTGGTAGGAGGTATCACCCTTCAGCATCCAGCCTTCCGCCTTCCCCCACGCTTCTTCCTGGACAATTCTCCGGTTGAACTCCCGAAGCAGCGCATCGGGAGAACTGGTCATGAAATGGACTGACACTGGGATATCTCCTGAAATCCGGCCGAGCGTCAGCCCGCGACCGCTTGCAGTTCAGGGTGCATCCGGTCGCTTTCAAGAACCGGCGTCAGGAGAGCCTTCTCGAAAGCCTCCTTGCCCTGCGCGTGGGCGTTTTCCAGTTCCTTGATCCATTTCCTGTACTGTATCGAGATCTTGTCGGTCACGACCGACAGTTCGTCGTCGTAAATCTCTTCTGGCCACTGCGATTCAATGACCGGCTGGTCCTCGGCAAAGACCAGGTCGTTGAAGGCGATGTGGGGATGATCCGAATCGTTCAAGCTCTTCTCGCGGGCGAAGATCAGGAAGTTCTTCGTTTGCTTCGCGTTCACCGGGCAGGACACGTTGAAGAGGACGTGAAGGTTGTTCCCCACATATTTTTGAACGGCCAGGTTGATCGTGAACGGCATACTGCAATGGTAGGTGAAGTTGCCGATGGGTGCCTGATCGGGAACATCCATGCCCGGAGGCGTGTCATAGACAAAGCGCAGCTGGCCCTTCACGCGATCGATCGGCACGATGGGCGGCTCGGCGTTGTTCGGATCGAACAGCGTGCCCGGGTGAACGAACGCGAAGTGCGAAAAGTCCGTGAAGTTTTCCCAGCGGCGCGGTGCGCTGGCATTCCACCAGTAGGGCTCCTGCACGACTATCTTCATCTTCGGGTCATCAGCGACGCTGAAATACGGGATTTCCGTCACGTTCCACGAGCTGTCCAGACGGACCCAGACCAAACCGTACTTCAGTTCACATTGGTAGCTTGGAACCTTGGCGCGCGAGGAAATCTTCTGCGTCGGACATGCCGGCATATGGGTGCACTTGCCCTCGGCATTGTACATCCATCCGTGGTACGGGCACTGAAGCTGGTCGCCCTTGACCTTGCCGCCGGACAGCTTGGCCGAACGGTGGACGCACTGGTCCTTCATTGCGATCATCTTGCCGTCGAGACGAGCAAGAACGACCTTCTCGTCAAGCAAGGTGACGGCCATGGGGCCATTGCCCAGCGGGTCGGCCTTCTCGAATTCGTCGAGAGTCGCGACCGGATGCCAAAAATGGCGGAGAAATTCCATGTTCTCGATTAAGGGACGTGCGCCCATACCGGCATTCCTTTTGTAGCTTTTGCTGCATAGAATAGACCAGCAGTGTCATCCCAACATGTCTCTGTTACATAGAATTTATATGTGAACAGGGTGTCTAAAATCAGCAACATGATCTCTGCCGTTGTAATTCTCCCGTTTTTAACGAGGCGCATTCGTAGAACTTACGCGGCCATTTTCAGTTTCCGGGCTGCGATGCCGCCCATACTGCCGATGCCATGTTGGGTTGAACGGCAGGCCGTCATCGGTGATGATCTCTACGTTCGCCATAAACATGTGCTCAGGCATAAGCCTAAGCCTCCCTGTTCAGGCCTGGGTGTCCGGTCGAAAAGGTAGCAAGTTCACAAGAGCCATGCGCCGTCCAAATTTCTGGACGTTAGGTCCAGATAAAATGGCTCCTTTGAACGGTGAATGACCTTATTCTTGCCTCTTGTCGAGTAAGACACGTCTGGCGCTCACAATCTCCGCCGCCAGACGGAGCGAAGCCTCGATCCTCCCAATTGTCGAGGCTTCGCCAGCATCCTTAACACACGAAGGTCGCTTATCCCGCATTGATGGACAGGCATGGAACGAAGGAACAGATGATGAGAACACGCGCCGCCGTCGCCCTCGAGGCCGGGAAGCCGCTGGAGGTCATGGAGGTCAACCTTGAAGGCCCCAAGGCCGGCGAGGTTCTGGTCGAGATCAAGGCCACCGGCATCTGCCACACCGACGAATTCACCCTGTCGGGCGCCGACCCCGAGGGCGTGTTCCCCGCGATCCTGGGCCATGAGGGCGCGGGCGTGGTGCTGGAAGTCGGCGCCGGCGTCACCTCGGTCAAGCCGGGCGACCACGTCATCCCGCTCTACACCCCGGAATGCCGCCAGTGCGCCTCGTGCCTGTCGGGCAAGACCAACATGTGCCACGCCATCCGCGCGACCCAGGGCCAAGGGCTGATGCCCGACGGCACCACCCGCTTTTCCATGCTGGATGGCACGCCGATCCGGCATTACATGGGCTGCTCGACCTTCGCGAACCACACGGTTCTGCCGGAAATCTCGCTGGCCAAGGTGCGCGAGGACGCGCCCTTCGACAAGATCTGCTATATCGGCTGCGGCGTCACCACCGGCATCGGCGCGGTGATCTATACCGCCAAGGTGGAAATCGGCGCCAAGGCCGTGGTCTTCGGCCTGGGCGGCATCGGGCTGAACGTGCTGCAGGGCCTGCGCCTGGCCGGCGCCGACATGATCATCGGCGTCGACCTGAACGACGGCAAACGCGAAATGGCCGAGCATTTCGGCATGACCCATTTCATCAACCCGAAGAATGTCGAGAACGTGGTTCAGGAAATCGTCAACCTGACCAAGACGCCCTTCGACCAGATCGGCGGCGCCGATTATAGCTTCGACTGCACCGGCAACGTCAATGTCATGCGCCAGGCGCTGGAATGCACCCATCGCGGCTGGGGCCAGTCCATCGTCATCGGCGTGGCGCCGGCGGGGGCGGAAATCAGCACCCGCCCGTTCCAGCTGGTCACCGGCCGGGTCTGGAAGGGCTCGGCCTTCGGCGGCGCGCGCGGCCGGACCGACGTGCCGAAGATCGTCGACTGGTACATGGACGGCAAGATCGAGATCGATCCGATGATCACCCACACGCTGAAGCTCGAGGACATCAACAAGGGCTTCGACCTGATGCATGCCGGCGAATCCATCCGGTCGGTGGTGCTTTACTGATCGTTAAGGGACGGCGATGCTTGGACAACGAATTCAGATTGCGCGCCAAAGCCTCGACATGGAGATTGCCGAGTTTGCCTCGGCGCTTGGCATGGGTGGCAACGCCGCCACCCTTGCCAGGTGGGAGGCAGACGAGGCATCGCCGACATTTCGTGAGCTGACGGCCATCGGTTCGCTGGCGGGCATCTCGCTCTGCTTTTTCCTGCCGCCGCTTGTCAGAGACATCAAGGTGCAGAGATACTTCGGCGATGCCGTCGACTCTCTGGCGATCAGGGCACGGGCACTGGTGGCGACATATATTGCCGTCGAGAACTATATCTCGGCCGAGTTTCTGGCCACCGGAACCATCACCCCGCCCAGCAGGATGGACCTTTGCGATCCGAAGCATCGGACTGCCACCGGCATGGCGGACATGATCCAGCATCGACTGGGGATCGGTTCCCGCTCGTTTCGAAGCCTGTCGGATGAGCTTGAGCTGAATGGCCTGAAGATTTTTGCCGCGCGCCTGCCTGCCGGAATAACCGGCATAAGCTGCGACATTTGCTTGGGAGACGATCCGGCACATCCCTTTTTCGTCGCCTCGGGCAGTGCCTCACCCCGGGAAACACAGGAAAACCTGTTCGACTGGGCCTTCTCGGAGGGCATAAGGGCAATCTGCGGCGATAGCGCCGAACTTTATTCGGAGACAAGGACGATCTTCCTTAGGTCGTGCTTTCCGACCCTCGACGCTTCGGAAACCCGTCCCCTGCGCCACACCAGAACGGGCTGTCGCACGGACGGGCATGCGAGTGCCATTTACCGAAAGGTCAGACAGGGCACCGCAAGCGGGCGGCTGTCGAAGTCGGACGCGCAGCGCATCGAAACGATCCTGCGCAGCAGCGAAGCCTAGCAGGCTGCACAAGCCATCCAATGCCGTGCAAGAGCGTGTGTCGTCCTCTGCCTGATCTGATGCGGGTCGACGATGCCCGGAATGAATGTGGTGCGCGGGTTGCAATCCAGCTGCGACGTTCCGGTTCCACCCGCCCTGGCGCGGCAGTTTGCAGCGACAAATCAGCGGCTGGTCGTTTATGTCGTCAGTACGGAACGGCCGAGAGACCTGCACCGCCGCCAGACGCGGATCGGCCTGGCTACTGTTGGCGTGGGAAGATCATCAAAAGGACCGGGCACGGCATCCTGATGACAGGTGACGTTCCCGGTCGTGGCAGTCTGGCAGGTCAGTTGAAGATGTTGATCCCCGGCATCAGCTTGAAGCGCGGAAGATTGACGAACCTGCGTATCCAGCGCTGGATTGCCGGATAGTAGAACAGCTCGATGCCGCCGTCCCCTGCCAGCGCCACATAGGGGAAGCACGCGACATCCGCCACCGTGGGGTTCGATCCCGCGATCCAGTTGAACCCTTGCAGCTCCTGGTTGGCCAGATGGTCATCCAGGATCCGGAACAGCTTGTGAGCGCCGGCCCTTGCCTGCGCCACGTCGAGGTCATAGCCCAGCACGTCATGCAGCCGCGCCGCCGAGGCCGTGGATGTGATGCTGTCCGCGAAGGCCAGCCATTGCGCGACCCGACCCAGTTCGGACGGATCGTTGACTGGCCACCACGTTCCCGTCGGATCGTAGCGCGAGGCGAGATACACGAGAATGGCCTGCGCATCCCGGATATAGGCTCCGTCGTCCTCCAGCACCGGGATCTGTCCCAGCGGATTTATCTGGAGGAATGCATCGGACTTGTGTTCACGCCCCGGAAAGAAGTCCACGGCTTGCTTTTCATGAGAAAGCTCAAGGAAATCCAGCAACAGCCGTATCTTGTAGCAATTGCCGGACAGGACATAGTCGAACAGCTTCATCTCATGCCGCCTCGTTGAAGAGGGCGACCCCCCACTGAAGTTCATTGGCCTTCAGCCAGCGGCGGTAGGCGATCGAGGACGCGTCCGCGCGGGTCGGCAATTCCCAACGGGGATCGAGCGGCAGCTTCCGGGGAACCTGGTTCTCGAGGATCATCCGGTCCTGCAGGAAGATGTTCTGCTGGAAGTGGAGAAGGCCAGTGTCGGTGTTTTCCTCGTCAAAGACCAGAATGAACGAGTGGACGATACACTCGTCCTCTTCCACGGGCTGGATGAACAGCCCGACCAGATCCCAGACATCCTCTCGGATCGGGCAGGTCTTGTACAGGATCGTCGAATAGGGATGCGGGACGCGATACTTGTATTCGGTCATCTGGCCGCCCGATGCCGCCGCCGAAGCCATGGGCTGGAAGAATTTGCATTTGGTCGCCCAGATTTCGTCCTTTTCCGCATCCATGCTGACGTCGTAGCTCTCGACGCTCGGATGCTCTTCCACGCCGAGGATGTCGGTGTGGACGAAGGGAAAATGCGCCATGTCTAGGAAGTTTTCTACGCAGCGCAGTCCCGAGCAGCGAACGCCCACGCCGCCTACGGTCACAAGACGCCGGTCCGGCTCGTCGAACTCAGGCATGTCGTAAAGCGGGCGTGGCGTATCGCTCAGCGTGGTCCAGAGATGGCCGTAGCGGATCTGCGTCAGAAGGCTGCGCCCATCGGCATCGTTCACCGAAAGAACGCCAGCCGCGTCGCTCACGGTCAGATCCTGCGAAAGCAGTCGGACGGGTTTCGCTTCCGCACCTTCGAAATCGGGAAGGCGGCCGATTGCATACCATTGCGAACGGGTGAAAGTGTCGGGTGTCATAGTGTTTCTCCTCGCTTGTCGAAGTGAGACGATCAACTTGCTAGGCTGCGATGCCTATTAAGCGGCGCTTGATGCCTTGAATACCTGCCGCAGACGGGTGGACAGCTTGCTGACGGCGATCGCGGCATCCTCCGATGCACTGGCCGGAACCGAGGTGTGGATCATCGCCCCGTGTTCCTTCATGTCCAGGAACGCAAGGAGGATTTCTCCCTCCACACCGGGAACGCGGACGATCGCGGCGTGGTCGGTGATTTTCGACATGAGGCCGGCGCCCATGCCATCTGCAAGCTCGTTCAGGCTAGCCGGGGCTTGGTCGATATGGACCGAACGGTTGGGAACCCAGTCGCCGTCGATCGATGGCGCCGCCGTCGTCTCGCCGGGATTGGCGACCCAGATGAACCCGCCGGAATCCGCCGCGCGATAGGCCTTGGCGCGGATCGTCTTGGGCGGAGTCAGGTCGGGATGCGCCGGGATGCCCGCGCAGGCACCCGCCCCGTCATAGGACCAGCCATGATACAGGCATGTCAGCGTGTTGCCCCGGACGATGCCGTAGGACAGGCGCATGCCCCGGTGGGGGCACCTGTTTTCCCATGCGCGGATCTGGCCGTCCTCACCGCGCCACAGGGCGATGTCGTTGTCGGCGATCATGACACGTCCTGCCGTCTTGGGAAGGACGTAGTTCTGAAGTCCGGCAGGGAACCACCCGGCTTCCAGTTCTGAAGGTTTCATTCCACTCTCCATTTCTGTGTTTTAAGCCCTGGACACTGGTCGGTTGGGCTATAGTCCAGCCCGTCCGTTTCAGCGTCCTTGGCGGCGCCGGGCTTCGATTCTGTACCGCGTCAGACGGTCTCAAGCGTGATCGTGTCGATGTTCACGTCGTCCGGCCCGAGCCAGCAGGCAATCTCGAACATGTCGATAAGGCTTTCATCCCCGGTCAGGATCAGCGTGATGTACTTGGGGGTCGCGCTTGTGATCGTGCTCGACAACGAAAGGCGCCGAGCAAAGTGGCTGACCATGGCAAGGCAGGACTCGGTCTTGAGAGCTCCCTCAAGAGATACGCGCCGCGTTACCATGTCACAGGTCCAGCACCAGCTTCTTGCCCTTGCAACGCGACACGCAAGGCAGGATCAGCGTCCCGGATTCCTTCTCGGCCGGATTGAGGTAGAAATCGCGGTGATCCGGTTCGCCCTCCAGAACGGTGGTCAGGCAGGTGCCGCAAACCCCCTGTTCGCAGGATGTCATCGGCTCCAGCCCGGCAGCCTCCATAGCGCCGATGATGGTCTGGTCTTCCTCGACCGTCAGGGTGACACCCGATTTCTGCAGCACCACCTCGAAGCTGTCGCCGTCGAGTTCCAGCGTGGCCGCATCGACGCTGAACCGTTCCAGGTGGACGCGGTCGCTTTTCCAGCCGCAGTTCTTCGCCAGTTGCTCGATCAGGTCCATAAAGGGTCCGGGTCCGCAGAAATACAGGCGAGCATCGGCGGGCGGATTGGACAGGATCCCGGTCAGAACGGCGTTGAGCGTCGGTGGAACAAGGCCAAGATAGACTGGAGCCTCGTCCAGGGCGGCGATTTCGCTTTTGAACGGCACATGTTCGGCGCTTCGGGCGAACAGATGCAGGACGCATTTGCGGCTTACGGACTGAAGATGGCGCGCCATTGCCAGCACCGGGGTGATGCCGATGCCCCCGGCGATCAGGATCACCGGACCCTCGTCCGACCGAAGCTCGAAGTTGTTCCGTGGCAGGCCCACCTCGATCTCGTCGCCCTCGTTCAGCGCGTGCATCGCAGCCGATCCGCCTCGGCCGTTCGTTTCGCGCTTGACGGCGATGTGATAGGCATCGCAGTCCTTGGGGGCGTTCCAAAGCGAGTACTGGCGGACGATGCCGTCGCCGACGCAGACGTCGATATGGTCGCCTGGTGTGAACTTGACGGACGATCCATCGCAGGGGACCAGTTCGTACGAACGGATTTCCGGCGTCTGCTCTACGATCCGCCTGATCTTTACCCGTTGAGTGTTCATGGCGTTTCCTTCGGCATTTGAAGAGGCATCATGCCGGGCATTGGCTTGAACTTCTCGAGTCTCATGAAGCGCTCCATCCACCGCGAAACGGAAAAAAATGGAGCCAAGTCGATGCCACCTTCTTCGGCAAGTGCAATGTAGGGAAGGCACGCGACATCCGCGATGGTCGGATGCGGCAACGGCAGCAGCCAGTCATGGCCGTCTTTTTCGGCGAACCAGAGATGCTCGTCGATGATCCGCAGCAGCTTGATGCCTTCGGTCCGGGCCTTGCTCACGTCCAGCCGATAGAACATCGCATCATGGAGCCGTGCAGCCGAAATGGAGCCCGTCAGCTGGTCCGCGAAGGCGAGCCATTGATAGACCTCGCCCTGGTGATCGCGCGGAAACCATTTGCCGGACTTGTCGTAAGCGGCGGCAAGGTAGACCAGGATGGCCTGCGCATCGCGAACCGCTTGACCTTTATCCATGATGGCCGGAAGCTGTCCCAGCGGGTTTATGTTAAGGAAACGCGGCGACTTGTGCTCGTATCCCGGATAAAAGTCGACAAGGATCGACTGGTATTCCAGGCCAAGCTGCTCCAGCAGGAACCGGACCTTGAAGCAGTTCCCCGAAAGTGGATAGTCATGGAACTGTATCATGACTCCTCCAATCTGCGCCTGATCGCTGACAATTCCGCGCGCCTTTGCGCCGGATCGCCTGTCGGGTAAACCATCGTCCCATCGACGCCCCAAGGGGTAAGATGATCGACGCTGGAATCGACATGCAGCCTGACCTGATCGACCGGCGCCGCGATGTGGACCGGATAGCAAGGCTCGCCTCCGCTGCCCGTGGGCAAGCATTCTTCCACGCTCGCCCAGACAAAGCCGTCCGCCACGGCCGTGGAATAGACGGTCGCACTTATGTCGTGGGACGGGCGTCCCTGCAGCGCGGGAACCAGCGTCACCTTGCCCGATTCGTCGAACTGCCAGCCGTGGTACACGCCTTCGAGGTATCCGCCCATGTTCCGTCCGGCGCTAAGCCTTACGGAGCGGTGGGGGCAGCGATCCAGCCAAACGTTGATCGCGCCGCTGGCGCCCCGCCAGATGACCAAGGGCTTGTCGCCCATCATTGACCTGACGATCGAATAGTCGCGGACGTCTTTTTCGAGTGCAACAACATACGAGGTCATGTCATCGCCCCATAGGTTACATGGTTGGCGCGCAGCCATTCGCGGTAGCTCAGCGAAGAATTGTCCACCTCGATGGAGGTCTCCGCGCCGTTGAGCGGCAGCTTCTTGTGGACATGCCGCTCGAGAACATACTTGTCCTGCGCCGAGATGATCTGCTGGTCGGCTTTCAACTGACGCTCGTCCATCCAGTCTTCCCTTATCCATGCAAGCAGCTTGTGCGCGATAAAGTTTTCTTCATCCAAAGGCTGTGCGAATATGCCGAGATAGTCGTATCGACCCGGTGTAGACGGGCGATGGATGAAAAGAACTACCGAATACGGGTCCGAAATCCGGTAGGTGTATTCCGCGACCGAGTTCGTCAACGGCAGCCAAGCCTTCTGCGACTTCAGCCACAACGCCCCCGCTGCATCGACGCTGGCCTCTCCCGGAACCAAATCCAGGTGATTCTCGTCGCCCAGGATGTTGGGATGCAGGAAGGGGAAATGCGCGTTGTCGATCACGTTGTCCACGATCCGCAGGCCCGAACACTTTATGGGCGTGGACCAGATGTTCATGACCAAGCGATCAACCTCGTAGTATTCCAGCAGCTGCTGTGGGGGTCCGTCGGGCTTGCCCAGGCTAGTCCAGACATATCCCAGCCGCTCAGTCACCGGCAAAGGGCGGGAGTCGCTCGACGCGGAAATCCAGGTCTTGTGGATTTCCAGGTCGATGTCATGGCCCAGAAGCCGGGTCCTTGTCGCATTCCTCCGCCGGATGTCCGTTGGCGACCCGAGC
Source organism: Paracoccus versutus (assembly GCF_000763885.1). Classification (GTDB taxonomy): domain Bacteria; phylum Pseudomonadota; class Alphaproteobacteria; order Rhodobacterales; family Rhodobacteraceae; genus Paracoccus; species Paracoccus versutus. The sequence continues at coordinate 22,074 of NZ_JRKO01000051.1, forward strand.
GGGTACCAACGGTTCCAAACCACAGCGTCTTCACATGCGTTCATGCCGGTCACTTGCTTTCGGTGACGTCGGTGAACAGGGCCGCTTTGAACGCTTCTTCGCCCTTTGCCGCGGCAGTGGACAGTTCGCGCAGCCATTTCCGGTACTGGTTCGAGATCTTGTCCGTCGGCAGCGAAACCTCGTCCAAGTAGATCGGGCCAGGCTGCGTCTCGATGACCGGCTGGTCCTCGGCCAAGACGAGCTTCTGGAAGTTGAGCGGCTGGCTATCGGGCAAGTCGTCTTCGGTATGCGCGATGATCATGAAGTTGCGGCACGAGTTCTCCGAGACTGGGCTGGAGGTGGTCCAGAGTAGGAAAGGCTTGTCGTTCTTGTACAACCTGATCGACAGGTTGACGCTGAACGGCATGGAGTTCCGGTAGTTCCAGCTTCCCAGCGGGCTATCGTCCGGCAGCGTGTCCAGCATGTCGCGGCCCGGCTCCATGAAGAAGCGAAGTTCGCCGCCCACGCGGTCAACGGGCACGATCGCCGGTTCCGAATATGCCGGGTCATAGAGGGTGCCCGGATGCACATAGGCGAAGTGCGAAAAATCGGTGAAGTTTTCCCAGCGGCGTTCGGCCGAGCTGTTCCAGTTGTAGGGCTCCGCGATGATTTGACGCTTGAATTCGGGGTTTTCCCAAGCTTCGCAGTAAGGGATGTTCGTGCAATCCCACGAGCTGTCGAGGCGGACCCAGATGATTCCGTACCGCTCTTCGCAGGCATAGGCGGGCGTAAACGCCTTTTTCGGGATCGCGTCGCTGGGACAGGCCGGCATAAGCTCGCAGCGGCCCGTGGCGCCGTATTCCCAGCCGTGATACGGGCATTGGATGCGGTTGTTCTCAAGCACCTTCCCGACGGACAGTTTCGCGTAGCGATGCGCGCAGCGGTCTCGCATGGCGACGTATTTTCCGTTCAGCTTCGCGATGACCAGTGGTTCGTCAAGAAGCGTCCTACCGATCGGACCGTTGCCTGCCGGATCGGCAGCCTCGAGTTCGTTCACGGTTGCGACAGGATGCCAGAAATGGCGCAGATAGCTTTGATCTGCGGTGAGTGGAGTCAAAGCGTTCATTATTTCCCCCGGTTAGCTACCGTTGTAATAGTTGCTTCATAAAAGCCTAACGGAAGGCAGCGCGTTTCAAAAAGTGCATTAAATTGTACCTTGCGTTTCGGATTTTGAACGACAGTTCGGAAACGTGAGAATGGCGGTGCGAAATTAGTCCACGTTAGCGGCGGCATGGTGCTGCTGCGGGCGGCGTAAAAGTCGTCCACCTTTTCCCTTTCTGCGGCTGCAGGGAGGATGGGAGGATCTACAGCGTGGAACTCTATCTCAAGGTTCGTCAGGCCTGTGCTGCTGGTATGAGCCAGCGTCAGGCGGCGACGACATTCAACATATCGCGCGACACGGTCGCAAAGATGATGACGTTCTCGGTTCCTCCGGGCTACCGGCGGACGGCCGAGGTCAGGCGCCCGAAGCTCGATCCGTTCATCCCGATCATCGAGGGTTGGCTGGAGGCGGACCGGACCATGCCGCGCAAGCAGCGGCATACGGCGAAGCGTGTGTTTGACCGTCTGCGCGAAGAATGCGGTTTCACCGGCGGCTACACGATCATCAAGGATTATATCCGGGAACGTGAGCGGCGGGGCCAGGAGGTGTTCGTGCCGCTGGCGCATCCCCCAGGACACGCGCAGGCCGACTTCGGCGAGGCAATGGTTCGGATCGGAGGTGTCGAACAGAAGGCGCATTTCTTCGTGCTGGACTTGCCGCATAGCGACGCCTGCTACGTCCGTGCCTATCCGGCGGCGGTTGCCGAGGCCTGGGTGGACGGTCATGTCCATGCCTTTGCCTTTTTGGGGGCGGTTCCGCAGTCGATCGTCTACGACAATGACCGCTGCCTGGTGGCGAAGATCCTGCCGGATGGCACCCGCAAGCGAGCCGCCCTGTTCAGCGGGTTTCTGTCGCATTACCTGATCCGGGATCGCTATGGCCGCCCTGGCAAGGGGAACGACAAAGGCAATGTCGAAGGCCTGGTGGGCTATTGCCGCCGCAACTTCATGGTGCCGATGCCTGAGTTCGCCAGTTGGGAAGAATTCAACCTCTGGCTGGAGGAGCGCTGCAAGCGGCGTCAGCACGATGTCCTTCGCGGCGAGAGCGAAACGATCGGCGAGCGACTGCAGCGCGATCTCGCCGCGATGCGCCCGCTCCCGGCGGCGCCCTTTGATGCCTGCGATCAGGCGACCGGCCGCGTGTCGTCGCAATCGCTGGTGCGCTACAAGACCAACGATTACTCGGTGCCCGTCGCCTACGGCCATCAGGATGTCTGGATCCGGGGCTATATCCATGAGGTGGTGATCGGCTGCCGGGGCGAAGTGATCGCCCGCCATCCCCGGTGCTGGGATCGCGACGAGATCGTCTTCGACCCGCTCCATTACCTTCCGCTGATCGAGCAGAAGATCAATGCGTTGGATCAGGCGGCACCATTGCAGGACTGGGACCTGCCAGAGGAGTTCGCCACCCTGCGCCGGCTGATGGAGGCACGGATGAACCGGCACGGCCGACGCGAATATGTCCAGGTCCTGCGGCTTCTGGAAACCTTCGATCTGGCCGATCTGCATGCGGCCGTGAGGCAGGCGCTGCAGATGGGGGCGATCGGCTTCGATGCGGTGAAGCATCTCTTGTTGTGCCGGGTGGAGCGCCGGCCACCCCGGCTGGATCTGGACTGCTATCCCTACCTGCCCAGGGCAACGGTCGAGAAGACCGAGGCCCGCTCCTACATGCGGCTGCTGTCTGTCAATGCGGAGGGCGTGGCATGAGCGACGCCCCGGAAATCCTGCTTGCCCATCACCTCAAGGCGCTGAAACTGCCGACCTTCCTGCGAGAACACCAGAAACTGGCCCGGCAATGTGCGGCGGAAGGCGTGGACCATGTCCGATATCTCGCCCGGCTCGTCGAACTGGAACTGATCGACCGGGAACGGCGGATGGTCGAGCGGCGCATCAAGGCCGCCAGGTTCCCGGCCGTCAAAAGCCTGGACAGCTTCGACTTCACGGTCATCCCGAAGCTCAACAAGATGCAGGTGCTGGAACTGGCCCGGTGCGAATGGATCGAGCGGCGCGAGAACATTATTGCTCTCGGCCCCAGTGGCACGGGCAAGACGCACATCTCGCTCGGCCTTGGTCTGGCCGCCTGCCAGAAGGGCCTGTCCGTCGGCTTCACCACCGCCGCGGCCCTGGTCAGCGAGATGATGGAGGCCCGCGACGAGCGCCGCCTGCTGCGCTTCCAGAAGCAGATGGCAGGATACAAGCTGCTCATCATCGATGAACTCGGCTTCGTGCCGCTGTCGAAGACCGGCGCCGAGCTGCTGTTCGAACTGATCTCGCAACGCTACGAGCGCGGATCGATCCTGATCACCAGCAATCTGCCTTTCGACGAATGGACCGAAACTTTCGGCTCCGAACGCCTCACCGGCGCGCTTCTCGACCGGCTGACCCACCACGTCAACATCCTCGAGATGAATGGCGAAAGCTACCGCCTCGCCAACAGTCGCGCCAGAAAGGCCGGCTGATCCCCCCTCCTCGAAAACCGCAACGCGCGGCTGAGACCCCCGCTCGGGCTACGCCCTCGCAGCGGTCTCAGCCGCGCACAACGGTGGCCGACTTTTGCGCCGCCCAGTGGCAGGTTTTTACGCCGCCGTTGACAGGAAACGCTGGGTAGCACTGCGGAACAGGCGACGATTCGCAATCCGGCAGTCAACCTTTACCTGTCGCTGAATGCGACTTTTTACCGAGAACATGCCCCTGCTTCCGTGTGCTCTTCGACCCAGATTTTCAAAGCGATTGCAGGTGCTTTCGCGCTTCGGCTTGCATGATCCGGGCTGCCCAAAGGCCTTTCGACCGACCGGATGCCTGTACATCCGATCGACCCAAAGCACGGACCGCTTCACGGCAGCTCGAAAACATTTCTCGGCCTGGGCGCAGGCACGATCCTAGGTCATGTTGACAAATGGCGGAGCCAGAGCTTGATGCATGCGATGTCGATGAAGCCGCGGAAGCTTTCTGCGGTTTTGTCGTAGCGGGTTGCCAGCCGACGGCTGTTTTTCAGCTTGTTGAAGCAGCGCTCGACCATGTTGCGCAGGGTGTAGATGGTCATGTCGACAGCCTTGCGCACCCTTCGGTTCTTTCGCATCGGTATCATGGGGAGGGCGTTGCGGCTCTCGATGTCTTCCCGAATTTTATCAGAGTCATAGCCCCTGTCTGCGACCAGGACGGCTGGCTGCGGCAGGTTGTCGGCCATCACCAGATCATAGCCGGTGTAGTCGGAATCCTGCCCCGGCGTGATCTCGGTCCTCATCGGGAGGCCAGCGCCGTTGATGCGGAGATGGATCTTGGTCGAGAAGCCACCTCTCGAACGGCCAAGAGCCTCTTTCGGAGTCCCCCTTTATGGATGGCCCGCCCCTCCCGCCGCCGCTGGTGTAGGCTGTCGGCGTTCAAAGGAGGAAGGAGCGAACCATGAGCATTGTGATCCTCGGTATTGATCTCGGCAAGAACAGCTGCAGCCTGGTGGGGCTGGATGACAGCGGGAAGGTAGTGCTGCGACGTCGGATGCGTCGTGACAGCGTGATCGCCTTCGCATCGAAACTGTCGCCCTGCACGATGGCGATGGAGGCCTGCTGCGGCGCGCATCACATGGGACGAGCGCTGGCGGCGCTCGGGCACGAGGTTCGGCTGATGTCGCCGGAATATGTGCGGCCCTACGTGAAGGCCCAGAAGAACGATGACCGCGATGCGGAGGCGATCGCCGAAGCGGCAACCCGGCCCACCATGCGCTTCGTGGAACTCAAGAGCGAGGAGCAGCTCGACGTTCAGACGCTGCATCGGGTGCGCGACCGCCTGGTCGGCGAACGCACCTCCCTGACCAACCAGATCCGGAGCCTATTGCTCGAGCGCGGCCACACCGTGGCGCAGGGCCACGCCAAGCTGCGGCACAAACTGATCGAGTTGCTCGACCCCGACACGGCGGCAGTGAGCCGGCGCATGGCATTCCTGCTCGAAGACATGCGCCGACGATGGACGGAGCTGGACCAGCGCATCGCCGCCTTCGACGCCGAGTTCGCCACCATGGCGCGCACCGACGACCGGGCCCGGCGGCTGACCGGCATTCCCGGAATCGGCGCACTGAACGCCACGGCGCTGGTGGCCGCGGTCGGCGACGCGGCCACGTTCTCGAAAGGCCGGGATCTCGCGGCATGGCTGGGCCTTGTCCCTCGCCAGATGACGACCGGCGGAAAGCCCAAGCTTCTCGGCATCACCAAGAGAGGCAGCCGGTATCTGAGAAAGATGCTGATCCAAGGCGCGCGCTCCGCCATGCCCGTCGTGTCACGAGGAGACACCACGACCGGCAGGTGGCTGCGTGCGCTGCTCGCCCGAGCACACCCAAACGTCGCCGTCGTGGCGTTGGCCGCGAAAATGGCACGGATCGTGTGGGCCCTGCTTCATCATGGACGCAACTTCGAGGCTGCTCGATAACGGCGAACTGAAAAATATCGAACCGGCGCTCGGCGCGAACGCCGCCAAGCGCTTCAAGCTGCGAGTGGTGATAGGAAGATGGCCTGACAGTCGACCGGTGTCCCGAAAGCCTCTGGCGCAAAATGGCCCGACGAGGCCGGCCCCTTTATGAGGATCGGGATGCGCGGATCTCCATCTTGGCAGCGGCCGAAGAGCCGACATGCCGGATACGTTTGTGCAGACTGCTCACACCATCACCCAATCGGCGCTTGCAACCGGGGCGGGCCATACGTTTGCGCCCGCCGCATGATGATGGGCGCGGATCACGGTGCTGTCGATCATCTGCAGCTTGTCCGGCGCGATCCCAGCGTGGTTCAGCGCGTCCAGGATATCCTCCCACAGCCCGGCAAGGGTCCAACGGCGGAACTGCCGGTAGACCGAGGACCACTTGCCGAACTCTTCGGGCAGGTCGCGCCACGGCGCACCAGTCCTTGCGATCCAGAAAATGCCATCCAGAACAAGACGATGGTCCGCAGGCTTGCGCCCGTTCGGATGCCGGACGGCTCGGATGAAGCCCTCAAAGAATCCCCATTCGTCGTCGGACATCAGGTTGCGTGCCAAGCTCATCTCCTACGTAGAGAGCAGCTTGAATCAGAGCGCGCACGCCGGTGGAACCCCTTTTGTCAACATCACCTAGCCAGAAAAGAGTGCTCATCGATCAGGTCTCCTTGCAGAGTCTGAATCACGCCAAAGACCTAAAATCAATGGGTCTGGAGCCTAGACTTGCTTCATCCTTGGGTGGCGTTCGATTTCTGGAACAGAACGTCTCTTTTGTTTATCTATTCGTCCCCTGATGGCCTTGATACCAAAAATGGCATCAGCGTTTGGCGGACCGGTAAGCTTAACGTTTCAGCCGATCCATGCCTGCAGAAAGAACAAAAACACGACTTTCGTCGCAAGCTTGGCGTACGTGATCGAGGCTGCGCCATTACGCGTCGTCATCAACAACAGGGAGCAGCATTTGAAGACCAAGGCAGGTGAATCCCCCCTATTGCTTCAATTGCGGAACATTACCAAGAGATACGGCACATATGTGGCAAACGACAGCGTGGATCTTGCGCTGGAGCACGGCCAGATTTGCGCCATCCTTGGTGAAAACGGTGCAGGCAAGTCCACCCTCATGAAGACCATTTACGGTATTCAGCAACCGGATGAGGGCGAGATTGTCTGGAACGGCGAGAAGGTCGCCGTCACCAGTCCGAGTGTTGCCAGAGATCTGGGTATCGGAATGGTTTTTCAGCATTTCTCGTTGTTCGAAACGATCAGCGTCGTTGAAAACATCTCGCTGACCGTTCCTGGGTCATTGCCGGACCTGGCCGAAATAATCAGGCAGAAGGCGGATGAATACGGCCTTCATGTCAATCCTGACGCGCCGGTGCATGGCCTTTCGGTCGGCGAGCGGCAGCGGGTCGAGATCATCCGCTGCCTCATGCAGGATCCGAAGCTGCTCATCCTGGACGAGCCGACATCGGTGCTGCCGCCCCACAGCGTGCAGCAGCTTTTCGGGACGCTCAGGAAACTATCCGAGCGTGGCGTTGCTATGCTCTACATCTCGCACAAACTGGAAGAGATCAGGGACCTGTGCCATTGCGCCGTCGTGCTGCGCCAGGGCCGCGTCACGGGCACGGCGAACCCGCGGCAGGCTACATCGGCGGAACTGGCCCGCCTGATGATCGGGCAGGACATCCCGACAGCCCGCCACGCCGAGGCGAAACCGAGCTGCGAACCTGCCCTGACCGTTAGCGACCTTACCTATGAAAATCCCGATCCGCTGGGAGAAAGCCTCGACAGCGTGTCGATGGCGGTCCGCCCAGGCGAGATCGTCGGCATTGCCGGTGTGTCGGGCAATGGTCAGTCCACACTGGCGCGGATTTTGTCAGGTGAAATCAGGTTGCAGGGCCACATGGCCGGCAGGATCCAGGTTTTCGATCACCCCGTGGGGGACGCTCCGCCCGGAACGCGCCGACAAATGGGGGTGACCTTCGTTCCCGAAGAACGACTGGGGCGCGCCACGGTTCCTACCATGAGCCTGGCGGACAACGTGCTGCTTACCGCCCACGGGGCAGGCCTGGTCCGAAAGGGATTGATCAGACGACGGCAGCAGGCCGATTTTGCCGACAAATGCATTTCGGCCATGGATGTCCGTTCGCGGGGTCGACAATCTATCGCATCCAGCCTCTCTGGCGGCAACCTGCAGAAGTTCGTGCTGGGCCGCGAAATCCTGCTGAAACCCCGCATCCTGATCGTTTCCCAGCCGACCTGGGGTATCGATGTCGGAGCGGCGGCGATGGTCAGGCAGAAGCTGGTGGACCTGCGGGACACGGGCACGGCGATCCTCATGATTTCCGAGGAACTGGAGGAGATATTCGAGATCTCCGACCGCATCCACGTCATGTATCATGGACGGCTGTCCCCCTCGGTCCAGGCCAGGTCGGTGACCGCCGAAGATGTCGGGCGGATGATGATGGGCGAATTCGACCAGAAGATGAGGGCGGCGTGATGATGGGTCGGTATGCACTTGTCCAGCGAAGCGAGGTGTCGCTCAAGAGCATCATGCTCGTGCCGTTGGTGACCTTCGTTCTGGCATTGTTGGGAAGCATGGTCCTGTTCGGCTTTCTGGGCGCCCCGCCTCTCGAAGTCCTATACAGGTTGCTGATTGATCCGCTGGCATCGGCGTACAACATTTCCGAGGTGGTGATAAAGGCTGCGCCGCTGATCCTGATCGCCCAAGGTTTGGCCATCGGGTTCCGGGCGAAGGTCTGGAACATCGGCGCAGAAGGCCAGCTGATCATTGGCGCCGTGGCGGCAAGCGTCATCCCCATCACCTTTCCGGAAAGCCAGAACGTCCTGATGCTTCCGGCGATGATGCTTGCCGGGATGATCGCGGGGGCGGCGTGGGCCGGAATCGCCGCCGCGCTGAAGACGCGCTTCAACGCCAGCGAGATCATCGTGACGCTGATGCTGAACCAGATCGCGGTGCAGATCCTGTATTTCCTCATCAACGGGCCGCTCAAGGATCCGATGGGGTTCTCCTATCCCCAGTCGGTAAGCTTTCCTCCGGTGGCGATGTATCCGCTCCTGTCGGATGACGGGATGCTGAGGGCGAACGCGTCCATCCTCGTGGTCATCCTGCTGTCGATTGCGGCGCTGATCTATGTCACGCGCACCTTCTCGGGATACACGTTGCTTGTGGGAGGGCTTGCCCCAAGTGCCGCCAGCTATGCAGGCTTCAGCGCCAAGAAGGCGGTCTGGATCACGCTGCTGATCGGCGGTGCCGCGGCGGGCCTGGCCGGAGTGGGCGAGATTTCGGGGCCGATCGGCCGGCTCCAGCCGTCGTTGTCCCCCGGCTACGGCTTTGCCGCGATCATCGTGGCCTATCTCGGCGGCCTGCATCCGGTCGGGATACTGCTGGCCGGGACATTCATGGCAATCGTTTATGTCGGCGCGGACGGTGCGATCATCGATGTGGGCCTTCCCCCGGCAGCGCCGGTAATCTTCCAGGGAATGGTTCTCGTGTTCTACCTCGCCTCCTTTGCCTTGGTCCAATACCGCATCGTACGAGTCCAGCCGGAGGCAAGGGCATGACGGACACGATCATCTTCGTCCTGGCAGGCGCCTTCGCAACCGCAACACCCCTTCTGCTTGCCGCGATCGGCGAGGCTGTGGCAGAGAAAGCAGGGGTCATGAACCTTTCCGTGGAAGGCATGATGGCATTCGCGGCAGCCGTGGCCTTTGCCGTGACCTATCAGACGGGAAACATCGTGCTGGGCTTCGGCCTTGCGGTCGGCGCATCCGTGGCGCTGTCCCTGGTCTTCTCGATCCTTGTGCTGGGCTTTTCGGCAAACCAGATCGTTTCCGGGCTTGCCGTCGGAATTCTTGGCCTCGGGCTTTCCAGCCTGGCCGGGCGCAGTTTCGAGAACCTGACGATGATGGCTCCGGCAAACCTTTCGCTCCCCGTCCTGTCGGATCTGCCTCTTGTCGGACCGATCCTGTTCCGACAGAGCGCCATCACCTATTTCGCCTTTGCGGTCGCGTTCCTGACCTGGTGGTTTCTTGCCAAGACGCGCCATGGCCGCATCACGAAAGTCGTGGGCGAAGATCCGGCCATCGCGCACAACCTAGGCTTTGCCGTGATCCGCATCCGCCTTTTCGCGATCATCTTCGGCGCCGTCATGTCGGGCCTTGGGGGCGCCTATGCCTCGACGATCCTGACGCCCGGCTGGTCTGACGGCCTGATCGCCGGCCGGGGGTGGATTGCGGTTGCACTGGTGGTGTTCGGCACCTGGCGGCCGCTCAGGATCGCATTCGGAGCCTATCTGTTCGGGGCGCTCCTGCTTGGGGATTTGGCCGTGCAGGCCATGGGTTTCAGCGTCCCGCCGCAAATCATGACATCCTTGCCCTACGTGATGACCATCATCGTTCTTGCGGCTGTGTCCAGGAATGCACTGCTGATCCGGCTGAACGCACCGGTTTCGCTGGGTCAGAACTTCCAACCATCAAAATAATAGCAAGCGACCAACAGGAGCAATCATGTATCAGATCGTTCGTGCACCCTTGCTGGGTGCGGTCCTTTCCATGTGCTGGTCCGGGACGCTGTTCGCTCAAGAGCCGCTCGACGTGGCAATCGTGGCGCCTAATGCGATCGGCGATGTCGGCTGGGACCACGAGGTTGTCCGTGGCAAAGAGGTTCTCGAGGAACGGTTCGCGGATAAGATAAACGTGACGGTCGTGGATTCGGTCGGCGAGGGTCCCAACGCCGCGCGCGCCATGAACCGGCTTGTGGCGAACGGAACCGACGTCCTGATCCTGGGTTCGTTCGGACACATGAGCGATGGCATGGCGCTGGCCAAAAAATCGCCCGACCTGAAGGTCCTGCATATCGGCGGGTACCAGAACCTTCCGAACTTCGCGACATTCACGGTCCGGCACTACCAAGCATCCTATCTGTGCGGCATGGCGGCTGGCTATGCGACGAAAAACCAGCAGCTTGGTGTCGTGGCCGCTTTCCCGCTGCCGGAAGTCCTTGGCATCCTTAACGCCTATGTTCTGGGTGCACGGAGCGTCAACCCGGATCTCAAGCCGGTGAAGGTGGTGTGGCTGAATTCCTGGTATGATCCGCCGCGCGACCGGTCCTCGGCGGAAAGCCTGATTTCGCAAGGCGCCGACGTGGTCTATTCGCTATTCCCTGGCACCCCCTCAGCCCTCGCAACGGCCGAGGAAAAGGGCGTCTATGCTGTCACGACGCTCAGCGACAATTCTGCTCACGCGCCGAACAAGCATCTTTGTGCAGGACAGGCGAATTTCGGTGTCGTCTATGCCAATGTCGTGCAGTCTGTGATCGATGGAACCTTCGAAGGGAAGGATACCTTTGCCGGAGTCGCCGAAGGAGCCATCGAAGTGGCGGGATTGTCGAAGGACCTGACGGATGAGCAGCGGGCAGCGATCCTGGCAAAGCAGGACGCGATGCGCGACGGAAGTTTCGATCCCTTCACCGGACCGGTAATGAACAATGCCGGATCAGAGGCGATCGCTTCCGGAAAGACGCTGAACACATCTGAGATCAAGAGCATGGACTTCCTTGTCCAAGGTATCGACTCGCGGCTGCAGAATTAGATAATCGCTGTCATTGCCTCAGGATCGGCCTCGGAACAGGCTGATCCTCTCATCGGCCATGCGCTTCCCGGGCGCATGCCGATGATCGTCCAGAACATCACAAAAGCAGAAAAACCTGCTACAACAGGAGGATTACTTATGACCAAACACAGCATCATCCCGGCGTCGATGCTGGCTCTTGGCCTAGGAATTATCGGGCATGGAGCTCACGCCGAGGTGCTTTTTTCCACAGGCGAGATACAGCTGCACTACGGCGACGGATTTCATCTGGGCGCCAACGGCCTTGACTCGACCACCCGCACCACCCTGACCTTTGAACAATACACGTTGTTCAACTGGGGCGATCTTTTCTATTTCGTCGATCTCAACAAGGACCATCAAGGAACCGGGTCGGAAAACAGTCACTATGCCGAAGCCTGGCTGCACTTGAGCGGAAAAGCCATGGGACTGACATTCCCCGACGGCGCGTTTGTCAAGGACGTCGGGCCGGACTTTGGCATCAACCATGGCGAGGATTTTCTGGTCATCGCTCCGGGTGTCCGCGCTGACCTGAACGTGAGCGGTTTTTCCGTCCTCACGGCCGGGGCCTATGTCTATAAAAATGTCGACGATCCATTTGATCGCGACCTCGACACGACATACCAGATAACCTTTGTCTGGGATTATCCCTTCAAGATAGGCAATGAAAACCTGTCGATCCGGGGATTTGCGGACTTTATCGGGGAACAAGGCGATGGCTTCGAAAGCCAGATCGTCTTCTCTCCCCAACTGCGCTGGGATGTCGGCAAGGAAGGCGGTGCCATCTTGGGTCTGGAATATACGTATTACAAGAACAAGTACGGCGTGAGCGATGTGGACGACAACTCAGTCAGCGCGTTTGCAGCTTTGAAATTCTAATCATCGTATGACTGGGGCGAACCTGATATCCCTGCCACGCGCCTTGGCTATCAGATCAGCAAGCAACGATAGAGCCTCGCGTTCGAGGCGTTGCCGGCGTCGCAAAGCGGCATGTTCTCGGGCGGTATCCGTGAAGCTGTGCTGGAGAAGGAGGACGCCGGTGGCCGCAGCACCAGCTACAGGCTGGTCGAGTGGGTGCGGGGCTGAATGTTTAGCGCTACCTTGGCCAGCTCAGAATAGGTTACATTTGGCTGCGAGCTTGGGGATTTGGCGCTCGACCAATCGCAAGTATCGTTGGTTGCGCGCCCCCGCAACCAGAAATCCTGCACTTTCTTCAACCTCCTGTTCACAGGAGGTTTTTTGCTGTCCGGCCAACTGGTCCACATTCAGGCTCAGCGAAAGAATCCCCCGCCAGATCGCCGTGAAGCGTCAGTTCGAGCCTGTTACGCTTGCCGGCCGTCGGCACGGGGGTAGCCACGATCTTCTCGATCAGGCCCCGGATCGCCTCGCGGACCTCGCTCTCCCGGTCCGGTTCCGTCAGCCCGGCGATCAGCACCTGGATCCGGTCGTGATAGGTCTCGGCGATGCGCGGATGCAGGCGGGTCGTCGTCGTGGGGGCCGCGGCCAGCTCCGCCTCGAGTTGCTTCTGTCTTGCCTCGAGCTGCTCCATCTTTGCCTTGATCCGTTCGGGCGGCAGGCCGGAGAGCAGCGCGTTTACCAGCGCGTCCTGCTCCTTGATGACCTTTGCCAGCTCCTTTTCCTTGACGGCCCGATCATCGACATGGCTGGCGGCCAGGCGGTTGCGCTCGGCGATATATTCGGCGACGAAGACCTTGACCAGCTCCGGGTCCATCAGCTGCTGGGAGAGGATCGCCAGGATCCGGCCCTCCAGTTCCTGGCGGGTGATGCCGGTGCGGTTGGTGCAGACCGAGGTGCCCTTGTTGCGGGAATTGCTGCAGCCGAAACGGTCCTTGCCCACGGTGGAGAAGCCGCCACCACAGCAGCCGCATTTGACCAGGCCGGTGAGCAGGAAGCGGGGCTTGCGCCGTTCCCAGGCCTCCCGGTCGGTCTGTTCGATCTTGCGACCCTCCTGCCGGGTCTTGACCCGGTCCCAGAGGGCCTGGTCGATGATCCTCAGTTCCGGCACCTCGGTGACGATCCATTCGGATTGCGGGTTCGGGCGGGCCTGGCGCTTGCCGGTGGCCGGGTCCTTCACGAAGGACTGCCGGTTCCAGACCAGCCGGCCGATATAGATCTCGTTGTTCAGAGTGCCGGTGCCGCGCTTGGGATTGCCGTGGATGGTGGACTTGTCCCAGGCCCGGCCGCGCGGGCCGGGGATGCCTTCGCGATTCAACTGGTCGGCGATGCGGTTCGGTGACATTCCGTCCGCGTAGGCATGGAAGATGCGCTGCACCACGGTGGCTTCGTCCTCATTGATCTGTCGGTCACCGCGCCTGACCTCGCCGTCCTCGCCCATATGGCGCAGCACAGTATAGCCATAGGCATTGCCGCCGCCGGACTTGCCGGCCTCGACGCGGCCGCGCAGGCCCCGGCGGGTCTTGGCCGCGAGGTCCTTCAGGAACAGCGCGTTCATCGTGCCCTTGAGGCCGATATGCATCTCGTCGATGCGGCCCTCGGCCAGGGTCTCGATGGCGGTGCCGGCGAAGGTCAGGTTCTGGTAGAGCGCCGCGATATCGGCCTGGTTGCGGCTGAGCCGGTCGAGGGCTTCCGAGATCACGACGTCGAAGCGCCGCTCGCGGGCATCCTGCTGCAGGCGCTGGATGCCGGGGCGCATCAGCGAGGCGCCGGAGGTGGCGGCATCCTCATAGCTGCCCACGATCTGCCAGCCGGCGCGGGCGGCGCGTTCGCGGCAGAGCCGGATCTGGTCCTCGATCGACGAGGCCGATTGCAGGTCGGAGGAATAGCGGGCGTAGATGACGGCGCGCAGGGTCATGGGCGGATCTCCGTGCGGAGGGGAAGGTCAATCGTCAGGCGCGCCGCGTTCTGCGGCGTGATCGGCGCGGGCGGCATCGCGGGCCAGGGCCCGGACGAGGGCAAGCAGCTGGTCGTGATGCTGCGCGGGTTGCCGATTCCCGGCAAGGGGTTTGTCGGCCGGAGGTGCCGACGGGACAGCCGCCGCCTGCGCGGCATCCTCCCTGTCGGCAATATCTCTCCGGTCTCGTGCCATGGGCCGAGCTGCTCCCCGCGCCTGAGGGCAGGGCCCGTCGGCGTTCGATGATGATGATTCTGGGCGGGGATGAGCCCGCTGCTGCTCAGATGATCATAGGGCATGGGCACGGCTCTCTCAGGGCAAAACACGGCTCTCGTGTCATGTGAATGTGGATAACCAGCTGAAAATACGGAAATCTCACGCGCAAGAGGGGCGGGCCGGAGATGACTGTCGTTCCTGGATTTGCGCGACCACCGCATCTGGACCGGCCCACGAGGCAATAGCCGGGCGAAGCGGAACATCGGGCGCGAATTATCCGGATTTTTGGAATGCGCTGGCGGGACAATGATGCCCTCCAGCACACCGTGCCAAAAGACAGCACTCCGGGCGCCGCTGTCCTTCTCGCTCCTGCTGCGAGTTTGCGGAAACGTCGGATGTATTCCGGGTCTTTTGATTTTTTGGTTCCTGGTCTTTGCGTTCTTTCTTTTTTATCCCGTGGACATGGAGTGGGCGGCGGGCAGGGCCCGCCGCTGGGAGTGCTGTCTTTGTTTTTAAGGTTTTGAACTGGCGGCTTTGCCGCTCTCTTTGGTTTTTTGTCTTATGTTTACGGGGAGCACGCTTTGATGGGGTGATGCGTGATCGTCGGCCCCTCTGTCTCTATTGCGGTTGCGGCGCGGGGCGCGCGTCACGGTCTTCGTCCGGCGCGGCATTGCGCATCCGCGCGAGCCAGTTCTGCACCTCGGCGCGGTCCATGTCGCGCGATGCCATCAGGGCTTCGGCCATCTCCTCGAGCAGATTGCGATGGACGCTGGGGATCCGGACAGCACGCTTCTCCGCAGCTTCGAGTTCGCGGCGCACGCGGAACAGCACGTCGGGGTCAAGGGCGAGCAGGGTCTTAGGATCTGCGGTCCAGACCGGGCCGTGGCCTCCCAACCCGTATTGCATCTGGATTCCCGAAGCGATGGCGGTGGCCATTGCCAGATCGGAGTCGGCGCTGCCGCCCGCACCGGCCGAAACATCGCCGAGGATCAGACGCTCGGCGGCACGCCCGGCCAGCAATTGCACCAGACGATCCTGCATGTCGCTGAGCAAGCCATGTTTGGCATGTGCATCGAACACCGTGCCGCCGCCTCCGTCGCGTCCCAGGAAAATACGGCGCACCGGGCCGAGGCGAAGGGGGGCGCAGGCGATGGCGTGACCGCATTCATGCAGAGCGACGCGGCGGTCGATGTCGGCGTCATGGGTGAGACGGAAGATCTGGTGCAGGTCATCCAGCGTCATGTCACGCTTTTGTCCCCGCGCCATTGTCTGCGTCTGCCGGATGGCCGCATCGACATCGGCGGCGGAGCAGCCGACGGCACGCGTAGCAAGATCGCGCAGATCGGCCTCGCGCCAGTCCGGCAGGCAATGCCGGAAGATGCCGAAGAGCGTGTCGGCATCCGGCAGCGGCAGGGCGACTTTCATGTCGAAGCGACCGGCCCTGAGAACCGCCGGATCGATCAAGTCCGGGTGATTGCAGTTGCCGACCGAGGGGGCTTTGGTGCGCGCATCACGAAAAGTCCGCCGCATCTCGCGCAGCATGTCGCCGAGATGGCCCGCGGCTTGCCATTCGCCGAAGGTGCCGGTCACGACGCTGAACCCTGCGCTGTTGCCCATCGCGCGGGCGATCCAACTCTTGCCGGTGCCGGGCGGCCCGTAAAGCAGCAGCGTCCGGGTCAGGTCCTGCCAGCCGATCTCGCCTTTCTTCCAGCCGCGCAGGTCGCGCACGATCTGCCACGCCGCGCGCAGTGCCGGACTGTCGCCGTGGATATCCTCGAGCCAGGCGGCCTGCGCGCCTATTGCGAGCAGTTCACCCAAAGCTACACCGAATGGTGGGACGACCTGGGCAAGCCGCAGCTGACGCCCGAGACCATCGACAGGCTGGTCGAGGGCCTGGCCGAGGAAATCGACGGCCGCGACTACGCCATCTTGCGCCGGCAGCGCGACGACCAGCTGGTCGCGGTCCTCAAGGCGCTTGGCGAGACCCGCAAGACGCCTGCCGCCCCCGAACACGCCTAGAGACCGACAGGAGATCCCATGAAACGCAAAATCGTC
>NZ_JRKO01000052.1 GCF_000763885.1 Paracoccus versutus
CTCAAAAAAGCCATGTCGATCACTCCTTTGCCCCCTGCCTGATGCAGTCGGGGCGAGCCAATCACATGGGTCAATTCTCAATGAAAATTTCCGCTATACCCGGGTCAGTTCTCAGCGACATTCAACAAGCACATCTTCCTCCACGCATCATGACCGAGCCTTATCGGCGCGCCTTATACAAATGTATGATCGGAATAGCCTGCTCTCCGCAAGTTTCGAATAGCAAGGCAGGCCGGGCATCCTCTAGCTGGGGGAGAATTCTCTGGGAGAGCCAGCCATGACCGCCAAATCCGAAATGCTGAAGCTGCCGAACCTGCCGGTCTGGTTTCAGGAAACCCCGCGCCGCCCGGCATTGCAGCGCGACTCCGAATGCGATGTCGCCATCGTCGGCGCGGGCTATACCGGGCTCTGGACGGCTTATTATCTGCTGAAGGCGAAGCCCGACCTGAGCGTCACCATCGTCGAGGCCGAGCATGTCGGCTTCGGCGCTTCGGGGCGCAATGGAGGCTGGGCCTCGGCGATCTTCCCGATCTCGCTGCACCAGGTGGCGAAGTTTTCCAGCCACGCCGACGCGCTGCATCTGCAGGCGGCGATGAACGATACCGTGGATGAAATCGGCCGGGTGCTGGCCGCCGAGGGGGTCGAGGCCGACTTTGCCAAGCAGGGCCTGTTGTCGCTGGCGCGTTCGGATGCGCAACTCAGCCGGGTCGCGGGCGCGGTGCGAGACTCGGCCGAATTCGGACTGCCCGAGCAATGGCAGGCGCTGGACGCGCGGCAGGCGGCCGAAATGGTCGGCGCCCAGGGCGTCAAGGGCGGACTCTACACCCCGCATTGCGCGCTGATCCATCCCGGCAAGCTGGTGCGGGGCCTCGCCCGGCTGGTCGAGTCACTCGGCGCCACCATCCATGAAAACACTCCCGCAACCCGGATCGCGCCGCGCTACGTCACCACCCCGCATGGCCGGCTGACCGCCCCCATCGTGCTGCGCGCGACCGAGGCCTTCACCTGCCAGCAGGATGGCCAGAAGCGGACCGTGGTGCCGCTTTATTCGCTGGTCATGGCGACCGAGCCCTTGCCGGTCGAGGTGCAAAAGACCCTTGGCCTCGACCATCGCCGCGCCTTCAACGATCTGCGCCACCTGCGGGTCTATGCCCAGATGACGGCGGATGGCCGGCTGGTCTTCGGTGGGCGCGGCGCACCCTATCGTCTGGGCTCGAAGATGACCGGCGACTTGGTGGACAGTATCCATGCCAAGCTTTACGACACCATGCTGGAATTCTTTCCCGACCTGAAGGATGTCCGGATCTCCCATCGCTGGGGCGGCGCGCTTGGCGTCGCGCGGGATTTCTGTCCCTCGGTCGGGCTGGACGAAACCACCGGCATGGCCTGGGCCGGGCGCTATGTCGGCGACGGGGTGGCGACCAGCAACCTGGCCGGGCGGCTCTTGCGCAACCTGATCCTGAAACGGGGCGAAGCAATCAACCGCCTGCCCATCGTCAACCATCGCTCGCCGCTGTGGGAGCGCGAACCGCTGCGCTGGCTGGGCGTGAACTTCGGCCTGACCACCGCCGGCATCGGCGATGGCGAAGAACGCCTGACCGGCCGTCCTTCCCGTGTGGCGAAGGTGCTGGAAGCGCTGACCGGTGCGCATTGAAATCCCCCATGCAACAAGGAGAAGACCCATGACTTCTATGGTGATCGTGAAAGCCGCGGATATCGTCGGCGCGGCGCTGCCCGCTGCCGGCCAGCGCGCCGGCGCCGACAGCGGCGATCCGCAACTGGGCATGCAGATGCTGGCCCCCGAGGCCAAGGGCAGCACCGGCATCTGGGAATGCCAGCCGGGAGGCTGGCCGGTGGTGAACCGCCCCGACACCGAGTTCACCTATATCATCTCCGGCCAGGCAACCCTGACCGACGATGCCACCGGCACGGTCACCGGGATCGGCGCCGGCGACTTGGTCATCCTGCCTCCGGGCTGGACCGGCCGCTGGGACGTCATCGAGACCGTCAGGAAGATCTTTGCGATCTACTGATGCATGAAGCCGCCCGGCGTCGCATTCGAGACGTCGGGCAGCTATTCGACCCTGGTCTCTGACCTTCATCGAGCAGCCTCGCGGTTGAAGTCGTTCAGCCGTGTCCTGGCCAGGAAGCTGGCGGCGCACCCGGATGCCGAAAATCGCGCCATTCGGCTGCGCCTGACCGAGACCATCCGTGCGGAGGATGGCTCGCGCCACCCGCGCCGCGGGCATGTGCTCTAAGCGCAGCCAGGATCTGTTCGCGGCCGAACTCCGCAGATCGAGATCCTAGAGGCGCATGTGGCGATGAGCTGGCGCTTCCTGGGTGATCCGGACTGGCGGTCCAGGGCCGTGTCTGTCCCCATGACGGGCAATGGTGAGCCTGGAGGTGCCGGTTCCAGAGATCGGGCGGCCGCGCTTTGTTTCGCCCCAATACCGCCGGCGCGCGGCCGAGGCGCCTCGCGTCACCGGTGCCTTTGCCGGCGCCATCGAGGTGGACCTGAACGAAGTTCACATGGCCTGGGCCAGGATCGACCGGAACGGCAATCCCTGCCACAGCGACGGCAGGCGCATCCTGTTGCAGTTGCAATGCAAGAACAGCGGACGGCGTGAGCCGGCTCGTCTCCAGGCTGTCAAGGAGCCAAACCCTCCGACTGCCAATAAGAACAATTGCGTGGCACGGCATCACCGGACATATTCGATGAGTGATTCCGTCGATGGAGCAATGTGGTCCAGATGTCTTGTTTCAAGAGTTTGCTGGCGGTGCTTGCCCTGGCGCTGCCCTCGGTGGCATCAGCACAGTTCCATCCGGCTTTCCAGGTCGTCGATGGGCAGTTCTCAGAGATTCGCGACCTGATAGAGCTAGAGAATATCCCAAGTTCATTCTCTCAATATGGTGCAGGTATTTGCTATGCAGGTGTTGCTGCAAGCATATTGCAATATGCATATTGCGAGAGAGAAGGCTTGGATTGCAGGAGCCTTTCACCGGAGAACAGGATATCAATACTCGATATGAGCGGCTACCAACCACAATCCAATAGCGCGCCACCCAACAAAGCCGCATACTCCTCGCTATCCATGGATAGCGGTGGGAATCCTCACAATGCGGCCATTATTGCAATGAAGGTGGGATCGGTTGGCAATGAAGCCTGCGCCAGCCTTGAGAAATTTTTCAAGCCCATCATCGAGAAAAACCGTTCCGAACCGGTAATGAACTACTTGCTATCTACTCTGGCCTCCACATACCAAGATTATCAGGAAAATGTTTACATTAACCTGGATGACTCCTGCGATGAATGTATCGTCAAGGCTTCAGCGGGACATGCCGAGGGTATGTTTAATTTACTGAGCTCTTATTTTGACTCACATACAGATATTCTGGACGTGTTATGGTCACTAACCGAGGAGGATATCGGCCTATTTTACCGCGACGTCATGGCTCAAAATAATTGCTTCAGAAGCTCCGAAAAAGTTGATCTGACAGGCTTGTCGGCAAACTTTAAATACAACTTCTTCCCGGAGGTCGATATTTCTGAAATGCAAGATATCCGTGGCGAGACATGGAACGAGATAAGGGAAATATTAAGGAGTGGTTCACCGCTCGCCCATGCAACAGTTTGCCTGACGCAGGTTCCAGTTCGTGAATGTCCCACTGGTTCGCAGCACAATATTGCCATATTTGGTTCCGCAAATGCCTGCCGCCCCGGAACAGATGATTGCAGGAAGATTTTGAAGGTCTTAAATACCTGGGGTGATAGATGGCAAGAACATCACAATGGCGGGTGGATCGACTACGAGATACTCTCCGACTACACGATTCATGGCAAACATTTCCTCGGCTATCTCGCACAGATGCAATGAAGATCGACTGGTCTCATATCATGCCCAACCTGCTCCGTAATGGCAATCTGCTGATATCGACCTGGCTTCTCCTGGCCACCGCAGCGGGCTCGCGAACCGTCTCTGAGCAGATGGAGTGGAAACAGATCGAGGATCTGCGGGCCGGGACAGTCAGAGCCGAAGTGGCTACGGCGAAGCGTTCAGCCACAATGGAAATCCAATGCGCCCACGAAGGCGGTCTGGACGTAGTCCTCACACTTCTGCTTGTCTCCGGCATCGACCGCTATGGTGACCGGGATGACGCATTTCGCGACCGCCAGATCCTGCTCGATGGCGCGGATGCGATGTTACTCGCCGCGTTGGAACCGACAGATGAGCCTGATGCCTTCGTCATCCCGGTGCGGCAGGGAACACGCTTGATGGATTTCATGCGCGATGTCGCGCGCAGCCCAGGGGACCTGCGCGTAATCTACCATCATGACGCCTTCTGGTTCGATATCAGCTTCGGAACGAAAAGCATGAACTCCGCTTTCCGTGCGGTGCTGGATAGCTGTGCATGATCTACCCTAGCGTAAACGACCCTATCCTTCAGGGTTGGGACGTTCACCTTTGTTATGGACCGTCAGGAAAATGGTCCTGACGTTGGGAGTGTCCTGAATTCTGTGTATCTGGCCCGTTCCATGCGGTTTCAGACACTCAAGCGGCGTAGCGCTCGCCAAACATTATGGCGAACTGGTTGCGGGCCGCAAACCATTCCCGGACATTGCGGCCATCTTTCTCGAAGCTGCGGATCGCCAGGTAGATCAGCTTGGTGGCGGCATCATCGGTCGGGAACGAGCCTCGTGTCTTGATGGATTTGCGGATCACGCGGTTCAGGCTCTCGATGGCGTTGGTCGTATAAACCACCTTTCGGGTCGCCGGATCGAAGGCAAAGAACGGGATCACCTCCTGCCACGACCGCCGCCAGGCCGGGGCAATGGATGCGTATTTCGCGGCCCATTTTTCCTCGAAAGCATCAAGCGCGGCGGCGGCCATGTCGGCGGTTGCAGCCCTGTAGATCCGGTGCAGGTCGGCCGCCACCGCCTTGCGGTCCTTCCATGAGCAGAAGTTCAGGCTGTGGCGAACCAGATGCACGATGCAGGTCTGGACCATGGCCTCCGGAAAGGTGGCGGTGATCGCCTCGGGAAATCGACCCTGTTCTTAGCATCACAACGAAAGCCGCCTGATCATGCCCTCAGGCCATCCAGAAAATTACACCAGCTTGACGGACGTGACCTCTGGGACTTCCGACCTGTGACGCTGCCGGAGATCGAGCAGCGCGTCGCCAGCCTACGGAATTGGGTTGAAAACCCAAAGCGTCCGCGTGGGAAAACGAGATGGACGGGCCGCGGAGGTGATTGACCGAACTGGCGCCCTGTGTTGATATCGGACCATAATCAGTTATATGGACTCACCATGTGTTTTACCCGGCTTGCCATGTGCGTTGCCTTCCTGCTATCGTGCGAGGCGTCTGATGCCCTTGCGGAGTTGACCGAGTTCGAGAAAATCCTTGCCGGAAAGGTAAATGTTCCGACCCAACGGGACCTGCCAGACACGTTTCTCGTCCCGGAACCTTGGGCTTATGCTTTTGCGGAGCTTAGGCAGAAGAAACATGACATAAATCAGCCCACCATCTTCTGTCTGCTCGCTCCCGGACAAGCACTACACGGAAGCGAGAAGATTCGGGACGTTGCCGGTTTTCGGGTTCTTCCGGCGCCAACCTCAGAAAACCATGAATTCGGATCATGCGCCAACGGGTTAGGGCGGCTCGATCTGATAAAAAAGACCGATCTTACATTCAGATCCGCGATTCGACACATGGTAGGGTCAATATTTTCAAGGCATGTGACGGCATTTTCGATCGAGGGAGGTGAATTATGCATCAGCATTATCCCGCGTTCATTTGAGGCAAGGCTTTCAGATATCGTTTCCGGGTCGTTTATCGAGGATCCGATTCACGACATGACTCTCTTGCATGGGCAGAATACTGTGTTTCTGATCATGCTGGATCGCAGCAGGCGGCTGATGGAGAAAAATAGAAACCTCAATGTCCCTGACAATCTTGTCGTGAATATAGCCAGCGGGCTTGACGAATTTGGAGTTTCGCTGCATTGTAGTGATAATGGAAGAGAGTTTCATAGAGTTATTCCCGAACCGGTGCCGGATTATGGTATTGATTATCTGACCTCCAATGAGGCACATCTGCTTACCAACCTGATAATGATCATCAGTTGGCAGGGGCGGATGGCAAAGGAAGATCAATTTCCGGATACATATCCGCTCACAGAAGTTTCCAAGGATTGGTTCGAAAAATACTTTAGTTTCCGTTATCTTGGCGCAGGGACACGATACTCAGACAAGAAAGTTCCGCCCGGATACAATTCAGGCAAGACGTTGCGGCTTATCGCAGGAACAATGTCTAGGCAGATCTATGAGAACGGCACATTCGACCTGACAACGAACGGTCTTCTGCTTTCCAATTCGTCGCAATCAGGAGAACGGCATGAATTTCATGTCAGCATTGCAGATGAAGAAAGTATCCTGTGGAACGTTTTCTACAGTGGCGATATGCCGGAAAGTTTTCCTGTTGCGCATCTGCTGGCTGAAATCAGCGACGGCTATCAGTATCTTGCCTCTCTCGGATTGGCACAGGGCGCATATGCGAACAAGGTTCATATAACCGAGATTATCGGCGGAGACAGTTTCGTTATACGAGCCGAATGCAAACTGATGGACGTAGAGTTTGGTCGGGATCTCTTCGCCCCGGTGCGTCGATGCGTGCCCCATGGAGAAGTGATGATTTCTTTTCCGGGAGGAGATATCACAGCACTATTCGATGAGGGCAGATTGATTGCACCAGAGTTTCTTAGGGACAGGAGTGGCCAAAACCTAAGTTTTGACCCCGTGATCGGCAGGTGGTTTCATGCACGGTAAGTTCACGGGATTTCTGATCTGGGCAACACTTGCCTGGAGTTCTGCAGTGGCCGTTGCCGAAGACGCTCTGAGCCGCTCAGACAAGCTTCTGCTCGGCGTCGAAGTGGCTTCCACGCCCGAGGATCTCCCCCCTGTCATCCTGCTGCCCGATGCCTGGACGAAGAGCCTCGCAACCATTGCGGAGAAGACAGATGAGGACGGAGTCGAATACAGCACCTGCCTTTTAGGGCCCGGAGACTTTTCCACTGGAAAGCTATTGGACGGCACCAGCACTTTCATCGCCGACCGCAACAGGTTCAGATCTGAACTGTTGCATAGGGGAAACGAGTTCACCGTTTCGAGCAATTGTCATGGCATTACAAGGACTGCGCATACCCATCCGAATAATATCCCAGCCCTTTCCGCTGGAGATTTATTGCTGGCTGGAGGCAAAAGGACTATTATTCTAGCTGTGACGGCCAATCGAGCAGCATGCCTTGCAGTCTACACGGCGAAATTTGACGGGGTGATAGTAGAATTTTCCGACGGTATCGGCATTCGAGACTTGGGAAATCTTTCAATTGCGTCCTACTATAATCTAATTGAATCATATTTCATCGTGTCAGGTATATTTTCAGACGTAGATTTTTCAGGTGTGAATCTGGGGCCATACATTACGACCAATTCTACTCATCCGCGATTCTCCGATGGTGTCTTGAGAGCGGCCAAAGCTGGCAATGATGCTGGGCTTGGATATTATTGCAGTGCAGATCTTATAGAATTTCACAAGATGCCGAGCGTCAATCCGAGACATGTCGAAGATTCCTGGGCACGCAGAGCAGTCGACGTCGCGCTGTTCAGCCTTTCACGGTTTCTCTCAAGAGGAGGCATCGAGATCGATAATGGCTTCAAAAACTACGATGTTTCGGATGTTCTGGGGACCTTCCCGGAATTGCTTGATCTTGGTATTTCTTCCCACGAGACAGCTGCTGATCTGACGCCCTTCCATTTGCTGGGACTTGTCATTCTCGGGGGGCTCGAAACCACGTCCGGCGAAGTGATGGGTGGCGGTATCAATGTTGTTTTTACAGGGGAAACTGAGGGGTTGGAGCTTACATTCCGGGATGGCCTGGAGCAGGCATCCGGGGTGATTTTGAAGGGTAAATCTCTCGATGTATTTTCGGGCATCCGGGGAGGCAAGATATTGGCCCTTTGGGGGCGTGACCTGTTGAGGCTTTTTGTTGACCGAACAGATGAAGGATATTTAGCGCATTCGATTAACTATGAAAAACAAGTCATTTCAAGGGCTCCGTGTGAGTTTTTGGACACCCTCGTGGAATCGGCACAGGCCTGCAGAATGAATGGCAAAGGCGAAATGATCCTCCACGGCGGCAACACCCATGTGTCAGTAAATTTCGTGGACAACTTGGCCCAAGGCAAGGCCTTGCTCACCCAAGGTGGGGTTGCCTACGAGGCGGATTTCAAGGATGGTGAATACTTGGGTGTGACGAGGAGGATCTCACCACCTTGAGATATGTATCTGAGGCATTCAGATGCTCAGAACATGCCAACCTCCTAGCTGCGCTGGGGGGCGGGGAGATATTTAACTGCCCAACCGGCAGGTCTACATGTCATATTTTATGGCGAGACCATCATCTCGCTAACAGGCGCAGCTGTCATAACTACCGAATGAGTCCAAGCTCGTTTCTGGCGCCTAGGCGAATTTAATTCGAAGATAAAATTCATATCTCTATGCAGACTTTGTCATCAGCGCAGACAACCATTCGGCCGCGATAAACAATACTACGAAGTTCTTTACCCATTTTCCGAGATTCTTCCTGCATGGCGGCTAAGATTTCTTCTTTTGTTAGCTCTGTTTCAACACGGAGAAGTTCCAGCTCCGGCTCACCTTCAAGCTTTATAAGCTTATAAATTTTTACTTCCGACATGCGCGCGATCCTTTCAATGTGTCGGCCTCATTCACATATTCTACGTGGAGCTCTCTGCGGTCAATACACTATCCGCTGCTGGTCAATATCTATGAACCAGTGCAAGACACCGGGGTATTGTCAGGGATCCAGGCCATAATATTCCTAGGATCAGAATCCTAAAACGAACCGGATATTAGCCTTTTGTCAATGTGATCCTTACGTTTTCTGAACTCCTGCTCAGTGATCCTGCCGTTGTCTACGGTCAGGACTCACAACCAATAGATTACGGTCGCAGCCAGCGCGCTGTCAATCGGCCTGCAAAGCTACCTCCCCCTAGGGGGTCAAGATTGCATGTCGAAACAGAGATATAACAGAACAGAACTGAACAGGCTGAAGGATTACGCAAATCGGTTTCACCACGACTCGAATCCTGCTTGGCAGGTTGCCGCAATCAACGATGCTGAGTTGACTGACTTCGTGGAGCGAACCTTGTTATTTGCTTCCCGCAGGTAGGTTTCGTCGACGGACGCGCTGCGTCCTGCGGGGGCGTTGCTCACTCGTGAATCTGGCGGGTGAGCTGCACCGTCGTTGACGGCCCTGGGACCGTGGTCCTCCGCGGCTGCCTGTTTTGCGATATTTTTATCCGTTAAATTTTCGGAAAAAGTTGACTCATGTCGGAGCCTCGCATACACCTTCCCCTCAAGACGGAAGGAGACCGGCATGGCAAACTCGACCAATATGGCAGTCGCGCTCGCGACCATCTTCGGCCAGACCCTGACGAGCGTCGAGGGACTCAGCCGGGCCCTTAAACAGGCGGGTCTGCGAACCGATGGCGGCAAGGGTCGCGGGGCAAGCAACATGGTCGGACAGGATACGTTCAACCTGGCAATTGTTCTTGCCGCTGGTGTTGGCATGACCGCCGCTCCGGCCTTCGTCCGCAACGTCATCGACATGGAGCTGAAGAGCGGTGCTCTCCTGCAGGGAGAGCAGGTCTTATGGGCACCGGGAAATCAGCCGCCCCGAGGTTCCACGCTTGGCCTCATGAAGCAGGATCTGCTGCCCGGCGTTGAGGTCACCTCAACCCTCGGCGCGTTCATGGGCAACTGGATTGACGGCCTGTTCGATGCCACATTGCCCTGGAAGGAAGAGGGCGTTGCCCGCCTTGAAGTCGGGCTGAGCGGCCCGTGGGCCGATTTTGTTCTGGAATGGTCCGGCAATCGACTGGAACTCGGCTTTGCCGCGCAAGGGGCGGATCCGAGTGCCGAACCGGAGTGGGAGCGTCGGCTCATTCTGCGCGGAAATCTTTTCCGCAAGCTGGTGCAAATTGTTGAGGCCTGACCCACACAACCGCCCTTCGCGATCCCGAATTATTGCCTTCAGACAGTTGGTTCCGAACATGATCCCTCATATCGCCCTTGCGGCCTTCCGCCTGATACGCTGATCCCTCCGGATCGGGCGCAGGGTATCGCTCAGCCTGATGTCCCCACTGAACTGATCGCCGGCAAACGGCCTCGAATCGCCTGTCATCCAACAGGCCGTTCCAAGGCCGCCCGGACCATTCAGAGGGCCATCACCCCCGAGCTTTTCTGCGGCAGGCGAAATTCGGCAGTCAGGCCGATTGTTTTTCGCACGGCCGTTGCCCGATCCGGACCGGAGCGGAAGAACTGTCTGTCGCGGCTCCAGGAGGCCGGTCCACAAGACCTGCCCTCAGCGGGTGCCAAACGGGATGCGAAAAACGGAAACCTCTTTGATGGCGATATCAACCCGTTGATAAGACTTGTTTTCTTCCAATCCGGTGGACTGCAGGATATTGTCCCGCGCGACGGTCGCGCGGCTTTCGGAGGGATAAAACGATGAAGACCTGATGCCCCCAGATACGAAAACGCCGGAATGTTGGAGCATTCCGACGTGATCGTTTTCAGGAAGACCGAAGTCCACCAGCCTTGATACTGGTCCTTTAGCAGATTCAGCGGTCCGCCGCAAGGATCCGCCATGGGCGACGGTCTTCCTCACCATAGCAGGCCTCTTTCCTGACGCGGCTGACAGCCGGCCTTGTCCCGCCCGTGAATCCGGCGTGGCGGGGAACGGCGCCCTCATGCCCTGGAACCGGAAAGCGGCTGTGAGTGAACCGCGTCCCCCGCAGGGGACGCTCCGAACATCACGGTCATGAGGCACCACGGCTGATCCGAAGTCCGACAGGCCGGCAAGCTGTGCCTCTCATGCCCACCCCACATTCGCCGGAAGCGTCGCTTCCGGCAACGAGAGAGGTTTGCCCATGGCGAACAACACGACGAAGAAGGGCACCAAGGCTATGCGGCCGGCGGATCCGGGGTATTCCGGGCCGAACTATTTCGGGAACGGTCTCGATCTGCACCTGCCCTCGCGGGCGGAGCGGAAGATCGCGCGCTTCTCGAAAGGTCACTTCACTGGCCGGATCGTGACCGGCGACCCCAAGGGAAATGCGGCCGGGCAGCTGATGCTGGTGGAGAGCAACCTCGAATTCAAATGGTGCCTCGTCCTTCTTGCCCGCCCGGAAACGAAGGACCTGCGCGAACAGGCCGGGTTCGAGTGGTATGACATCAACGGGGAGATGCATACCCACTACTTCGACTTCCTCCTTACCGAGCGTAACGGGAAGCGGATCGCTTGCGCGGTCCGGCCCGCTGCCCGCACCCGTGGTCGCTTCGGCGCGACCATGCCGCGGATCGCATACCAGGCGCGGAAGCGCGGTTTTGCCCATGATGTCCGCCTGCTGACCGACGACGATCTGGATCCCGTCGCCCTGTTCAACGCGAAGCTGATGCACGGCATGCGGCAGTCGCAGCCGGAGGCGGACATCGCAGCAGAAAGGGTGATCTCGGAAATGACCGGCATCGCCGTGATCGAGGATCTGGTCCGGCGCATCGGTATGGGCGCGGACGGCTACCGGGCCGTGGTGCGGCTGATCCGCCGCCACCGCCTCCGTCTCCTCGACCATGTGCGTATCGGCTACCAGACCGCCGTATATGCCGCCCCCGGTTACAGGGCGTGATGACATGCAGCACATCACGTTTGAACCGAACCCTACCCATCGGCTGGCCCTCAGCACCTACGACCGCCTGACCATCGCCGGCATGTCGGTGCCGCTGCGCCCGATCAGCTGCAATGATCATGGTTGGGTCTTGGCCGAGACCGAAGGGAACGGCCTGCCTGAGGTCTATCCGCATATGCAGCTGGCCGGTCTCGACAGGGCAGGCCATATCCGGCACGAACGCGGATACTTTGACCAGAACCGGGCACGGGCGCGCTCGGGCAGGCCGTCCCGGGCGCTGATTTCCGCGCTCCCGCCAAAGCAACTCGCCGCTTTCCTGAAGAGCAGCGCCTATCTCGCGGCTTACGAGAAGCTCAGGTTGGAAGGGCTGATCAAGGCCAGCCAAGAGTCGTATACGGCGAATGAGGCCCTGCTTTTCGCCACGGCTTCGCGACTGGTTGACGAACTCAACCCCACGACCGGGGGCAGTCTCTCGAGGTCGGCGGATTTCCGCAAGGTTCCATCCTGGTCGACGCTGAAGCGATGGCAGAAGCGCGCTCGCCTCGGCGGCGAGGCCGCGCTGCCGGGGCGTTTTCACAAGCGCGGCAACCGAAACCGAAAGATGGATGGCGAGGCCATCGCCCTGATGGTCAGGACGATCCGGCGCGTTTGGCTCGACGAAAACCGCAAGGAGGCAAAGCAGGTCTGGGAAGCGGTCGGGCGCGCCTTCAAGGCCGCCAACGAACAGCGCAAGATGGACGGCCAGCTGCCGCTGGTGCCGCCTTCGCGGGAGACCGTGCGAAAGGAGATCGCGCTGATCGATCCTTTCGGCGCAACGCTCGCACGCATCGGCCTCGGTGCCGCCCGGACGAAGTTCAGGCCGGTAGGGGCTGGCATCGAGGTGACCCGGGCCGGTGAGCGGGTCGAAATCGACGAGATCTCCATCGACCTCTTCACCATTCCGGAGATGCGCATGTTCATCGACGGAATCCCTGCGGCGCTGCGCAAGCGGCTCGGCGTCGACAAAAAATCCATCCGATGGACCGTCACCGTGGCCATCGATGTCC
Source organism: Paracoccus versutus (assembly GCF_000763885.1). Classification (GTDB taxonomy): domain Bacteria; phylum Pseudomonadota; class Alphaproteobacteria; order Rhodobacterales; family Rhodobacteraceae; genus Paracoccus; species Paracoccus versutus. Next base: position 12,815 of record NZ_JRKO01000052.1, read on the forward strand.
GGACCCGCTGCATTCTGGGTATCGCGATCAGCCGGACACCCAATCACCGCGCGGCACGGCAAGTGCTGCAGATGACCATGGTGAACAAGGGCAGATGGGCCTGCGCTGCCGACGCCCATGATCCTTGGGACATGGCCTGTGTCCCCGAACTGATCGTCTCGGATGGCGGATCCGCCTTTATCGCGCCCGAGTTCAAGATGGCCTGCGCCGACCTCGGCACCGCCACCGAGATCGCTGTCGGAGGCCTGCCCGAGCTTCGAGCCTTCATCGAGAGAATCTTCGGAACACTCAACCTGCGCCTGCTTCCGCTGCTGAGCGGCCGGACCTTCGGTGATGTGGTTGAAAAGGGCGAGGCGGATCCACAGTCGCTCGCCGCCCTGACCTTCGACGATCTGGCCTTTTGCCTGACCAGATGGATCGCAGACGCCTATCACAACACGCCGCATTCGGGCCTGGGCGGCAAGACACCCCGGCAGGTTTGGCAGGAACTCGTGGCCCGGGACGGGGTTGCTCCGTCCCCTGACAACCAGCGCTGGCGGATGGTGTTCGGAGAACGCCTGATCCGCACGCTGGACAAACGCGGCATCATGGTTCTGGGGGTGCGCTATCACTGCGAGGCGCTGGCGCTTTGGATGACCCGCAAAGGGGAACAAAAGCTGCATGTGCGCTGGCATCCCCGCGATCTCGGAGGCATCGAGGTCTACATCGGAGACCAATGGATCACCGTGCCCGCCGTGAAGAGCGGCTTCGAGACCTGGGACGCACTGGTCGGTAAAAGCGCCAATATCTGGCTGGATGCCATTCGCAACCTCCGCACCGCCCATCCGGACCGCAAGACCCTCTACTTCGACATGATCGACGAGGCGATGCGGGCGATCGAGGAGCGCAACGCGCAGGCCCGGTGCCTGGCCGACCTTTTCGTCGACGAATGGACCGAGGAACGTATCGAACAGGCGCGGCAACGGCTCCTCATCGGCTTCAGCACCTCCGCCCGTCCGCAGCCTGGAGTGCCGACCACCGATGGCCCGGGCCGTTCGATCCCTGCACCTGACGACGACGAGGATGAACGGCTGCCGATCCCGCGCACCGCCGAGAAGCCTGCCCGGCGCAAGCTCGACATGTCCGGCCGCACCGCCTCCGGCCCAAGCGGCGAAGTTTCTTCTGACAAAAACTGGAGCATCGAGGAATGACCATGCGTAACCCCGCCGATATCACCGAGACCATGAACAAGATCCGGAGCCTCTATATCCGGACCGAGCGCGACAATAGCTTCGCCGACCACCTGGACCGCCTGCTTTCCCGCGACGCCGAGGGCAACCTCCTGCCCGTGGCGCAACGCTTTACCACAACCCGCGAAACCCGCGGGGTAATGGTGATCGACGAGCCGGGCGGCGGCAAGTCCACCCTCATCGACCATGCTCTCCGGCGCCATCCGGCACTGAATGCCGGGCCGGACGGACAGCAGGCATGGCTTGCCGGCTCGGTTCCGTCGCCTGCCACGTTCAAGAGCATGATTGGCCATCTTCTGGAACAGAGCGGTTATCCTCCGATCCAGGGCCGCCGGGAGGCATGGTCGCTGGTGCAGTTGCTGCGTGCCCGATTCACGGTTTGCGGCATTGCGGTCCTTTTGATCGACGAGGCCCACGACCTGTTCTGCGCCGATCGCGGCCTGATCCTGCGGGCGATCAAATCGCTGATGCAGGGCGACGAGGCGGTTGCCATCATTCTCTCCGGCACCGGGAAGCTGCGCGATATCCTGCGGTCCGATCCGCAGGTCCAGCGCCGCTTCACCACGCTGCTCCTGCCGCCTGTCGACGCGGTGGCGGACCGCGCCCATATCACCGACATGATCGCGGCCTATTGTGAGCGCGCCGGCCTGGAGCCGCCCGCCGAGCCCGATCTGGTCGACCGGCTGGTCCATGCTTCCCGCCACCGTTTCGGTCGCTGCATCGAGGCCGTTATCGGCGCCATCGAACGTGCCCTGATCCAAGGGCACGAAAGTCTGGACATGGGTCATTTCGCCGAGGACTGGACTCTGAAGGAGGGGAGCGAGCCGCATCGCAATATCTTCCTCGCGGAAGAATGGTGGCTCATCGATCCCGACCGCGAGCCGGAGGAGGACATGCCTGTCGTCAACCCGCGCCGGAAGCGGAGCAAGTAACCATGGCCCGTCTTTTCCCCCGTCTGCCTTTCGTCCCCGACGAAACGCCGCTCTCCTGGGCCGCGCGTCTGGCCGCCTTCCATACCGGTGGGCGGCTGGTGCCGTTCCTCAACGATCTCGGTATCGCGCTCGTGGATCTGGTCGCGGGCGCGACAGAAGCGATCACGCGCCTCTGCGACATCGCGGATCAGGATCCGGATCCGGTGCTGCGCAACACCATTCATGCCTTGGGAGAGCGCCGGTTCCTTCTGCGCGACGAGCCCTTCGCCGCCGAGATGACCACCGGGCCGGAGACACGCTTCTGCCCGGCCTGCCTGGCCGAAGACGAGGCGGACGGATATCGGCCCGACGCCCTGCGCCGCGGGCGGCTCATCTGGCGCTTGCAACCGGTCCGGGTCTGCCCGGTCCATCATCTGACGCTGATCTCGCGTCGGCTGAACAGATGGGACGATATCGCACATGAGCTTTCGGTTCTCGTGCCGGAAGACCAACGGGCGCTACTGGCCCTGGCGGAAACCGCCCCTGTCCAACAGCCCTCCCCGTTGCAGGACTATGTTCTTGCCCGCTTGGAGGGCCAATCGGATCCCGCATGGGCCGATGGTCAGGGTATCGAACAGGTCACCCGCGCAACCGAAATGCTTGGCGGAGTGCTGGAGTTCGGGACGCAGGCCAAGCCGGCGGAACTCTCCATGACCGACTGGAATCGTGCCAGCAACAGTGCTTGGCCCTATGTCAGGCGGGGCGAGGCCGGTGTCCGATCCGGGCTGGACATGCTGCAACAGAGGGCAGTTGAACGGGGTATGGTCGGTCATCGCAACCGGTTCGCCACCTTCGGCATGCTCTACCGATGGCTTTCCTCGCCAAAACTTATCAAAGACCCCGGTCCTATCCGCGAAGTGCTGCGCCGGCACATTATCGACACGATGGACACCAAGCCAGGCGAGGTGCTGCTCGGCGAAGCCGTGGGCATTCCGAAATGGAGCAGCATTTCCTCCATCGCGAAATCCGGCGGCGTGCATCCACTCACCCTGAGGGACGTGCTGATCGCCAGCCGGGCCATTCCGCCCAAAGCGAAAGATCAGTCCTGCTCAGCAACCCTCGTGGATTTTCAAATCGGACACAGGGTGGCGTTAGAGATGCGCCGGGCCGTCGCGGTCACCGCGCTGCCCGGATTGCTGAACGCCTCGCGCCCGATGGTGACCTGTCTCATCAACACCGGCCTTCTGGCCGCCCTGCACGGAAGCAACGGTCAGAAACAGGGCAAGGTCAGCCGTTCGATTGACGGCCTACGTGTGGAAGCGCTGATCAACAAAATCAACCAAACCTTCCAAAAGGTGGAAACCGCGCCAACGGGCCACGTGACGCTGGCAAAGGCCGCCGAGATGAGCCGGGTGCCGATGGAGGTCATCCTGATCGGCGTGTTCCGGCACTATCTGGAACGCGTGTTCCGTCTGCAGAGCGAACCCGGTCTCGGCGGTCTGCTCGTCGATCCGCAAGAAGTGAAAGAGTTGCCCGCCAGGATTCCGGACGAGGACATGCCCTTCGTGCTCTGAACCTCTCCCGGCGGAATCCGCTTTCGGCTCGGACGTTATCCATGATCTGGTGATTCCGCCTCATCCGCCCCCGAGCATCCTCCGACCGCTTCCAATTCTCGGACTTTATCTATGCCGCCTTCGGGCGGCATTTTTCTTGCCTGAAACTCGAAGTTTCGAGGGTCACTTTATGCTTGCAAAAGGGTCAAAGACTTGAAGCCTCCAAGGAACCAATGAAAATTATGCAGACCTTTCAGCTTGTTGTGCATCGCCCTGATTGAGATGGGTCATTTTATGGTTGGCGGCACAAGGGACTCGGATCTGTTCCAGCCAAGGCTGGAGCACATCCGCCGGGACCGCCTCGGCTACGCTTGGCGCGGAATCGGGGCGGCCGCTGAAATCCGGCAATCGACAGCGCGGATCATCCACCGCTCTTTGCGAAAATACTGCCGCGTCATTCGCCATCACGGCGGTTGGCGCGGCCCTGTCTCCCGATGCGCGTCCTTAAAGCGCTGACAATCGCGACCGAAACCCATCCGACAGATACAAGCCAGGCCATGACATAGCCCTTGAGGGCAAAGCCGGTGCTGCTGCTTCCTTGCGGTCCAATGCCCGCGGCTCGCACTTGCCACAGGCATTGCACATCGTGGAAAGGGCCTGCCTTTTCATTCCCGCCCTGCGCTGGAACGACTGAACGGCCCCGGTTCCCCCCAAGGCCCGAAACGACGGCCCGCCGCGACCAGGAAAGGCGATAGGCGTGCCGGCACATGCCCGCCGGGCCGCAAACCGCATCTGGCGAAATCGCGTCAAAGGTGTAGCCTTGTGACTGCAGCTAGGAGCCGATGCGCATGTCCCGAAAGACCGCCCGCTATGTGATCGTCCCCGACGACAACGTCTTCAACGACAGCATGGAAACCACCAGCTTCCGGCTGTTCCGCGCCATGCACCGGCGGCTGTTCCGCGCGGCCGGGGCAAGGCCCGCCGACAGCATGGCGCAGGGCGCCTGCGAGGGCTCGGCACCGGCGACAAGGCCGCGGCTGCGGATGCTGGAGACCGAGGTCGGCCGCATCCGGCTGCTCGATTCCATCGGCGAGAACGAGGCCTCGCTGGTCAGCATGACGCCCGAGCAGGCGCGCGAATTGCAGCGCGCCTATCCCGGCCTGCGGGTGCGGCGCGAATTGCGGCTTTACCCGCTGCGCTACGGCCGGCTCAACATCATCCGCAAGGAGGCCAAGCCCGCCGCCTTCCGCTCGGCCAAGGAGCTTGAGCTGCGCTGCGTCGATGCGGCCAGCGGCAAGCCGGTCGCCGGGGCCTCGGTGGTGGTGGTGCTGGACGGCCGGCGCGGCTTCGGCATCTCGGATGCGGTGACGGACAAGGACGGGCGGTTCCGCACGCCGCTGCCCGCGGGCCAGGCCCGGATCGACGCGGTGATCTGCCAGCCGCTGGCCGGATACTGGCCCGGCGGGGCCGAGGACATCCTCGTCAAGGAAGAGGGCGTGACCGGGCTGGAGCTGCCGCTGGTCCCCATCGCCGCGGATTTCGCGGACGGGCTGGACCGGATGCTGGCGCCGGCGAAGAAAACCGACGGGCGGGACGTCCGCGTCGCCATCGTGGACACCGGCGTCGATCCCGCCAAGGGGCTGAACCTGGAGCGCGGACTGAACACCACCGGGACCGAGCCCGCCGACGAATGGTTCGACAACGGCACCGGCCATGGCACCCATGTCGCCGGCATCGTGGCACGGGTTGCGCCGGGGGTGGTGCTGCATTCCTATCGCGTCTTCGAAAAGGGCGAGGGCGGGGCCAGCGAATTCGCCATCGCCCGCGCCATCCGCCAGGCGGTCGAGGACGGCTGCGACATCGTCAACCTGAGCCTGGGCCAGTCCTCCGAGCCGATCGCGATCTCGCGCGAGGTGCGCCGCGCGCGTGCCCTGGGCGTGGTCTGCGTCGCGGCGGCGGGCAACGACTACATGTCGCCCGTGTCGTATCCGGCGCGCTCGGGCGTGGTGGCGGCGGTATCCGCCGGCGGCGTGCTGGACGCCTGGCCCGAGGGCGCGATCACCGGACGAAATGTCGCAGGCGACCCTGCCCCGGTCCAGGACCGCTTTTTCGCCCGATTCAGCAATATCGGGCCGGAAGTGGACTTTATCGGACCGGGCGTGGGTATTATATCTTGGGTCGACAAGACCTCGAAAGGGGTGATGGACGGCACCTCGATGGCCTGTCCCGCCGTGGCCGGGCTGATGGCGCGATTGCTGTCCCGCACCCCCGAGATCCTTTCGTCAGAGCGCAACCAGCAGCGCTCTGACGACATTATCAAGCTGGCGAACAGCCATGCTGTTCCGATCGGTTTCGGCCCCCGCTACGAAGGCGCCGGCCTGATCGACCAGAAATGACGGCACAGAGGTGATGACCATGAAGGCCGAACGCAAGAAGACCCAGAGCTGCGTGCTCGTCTATTCCGATGACCGCGACCCCAGCCGCGAGGAAACCGCCGAGGTGCTGGACCAGTTGAAGCCGTTTCCCGCCGAAGAGGTCGTGCCGGGGACCATCCGGGTCAAGGGCAGCGTGAAGGACGTGCGCAAATGCCTGGGCGATCTTGCGCATTGGCAATTGGCGCAGGAAAAGATCTTCCGGCTCAATCCTCCGCACAAGGCGCAGCTGCGCTGATGCGGCGCGGGTCCGGCCCGCCCGCCGGGCCGGACCCGCTGCGGGTGGTCGAAACGCCGCTGCCGCTGGAAAGCTATGGCGACCGGCAGGGCTATGACCCGCGCTTCATCCTGCCCGACCAGCCCCTGCCCCTGCCCGGCCCAGGCCGCTGGGCGGATGATCTGGTGGGCCTGCTTCCCGAGGCGCGCGATCCCGGCGGGGACGGGACCGAGATCCGCTATACCCATTTCTCGGTCCGCATGGCGCGGTCGCGCGGCCTGCCGCTTTGCAGCGCCTGCAACATCGACGGCAGCCGGTCCCGGCGCGGCCTGCCGCGCAGCGACGTCTGGCGGCGCGACCCGCGCATCGACCCGCAGGCGCAGAACCTGCGCGAAGGCTATGGCAACGACCACCAGGGCCTGTTCAGTCGCGGCCACCTGACCCGGCGCGAAGACCCGAACTGGGGCCCGCCCGAGATCGCGCGGCAGGCGGAAGCGGACACATTCCACATCACCAATGCCGCCCCGCAGCGGCAGGGCTTCAACGGCGGCATCTGGCTGGCGCTGGAGGATTACGTGCTGGACAATGCCGACCGCGTCAACCTGAAGGTGACGGTCATCACCGGCCCCATCCTCTCGGCCGAGGATCCGGTCTATTACAACCGGCAGATCCCCACCGCCTTCTGGAAGATCCTGGCCTTCGTCCATGCCGGGACCGGGGAACTCACCGCCATCGGCTATCGCCGCTCGCAGATGGATTACCTGCCCCGGCCGGCGGGCGGGCGCTTCGTCTTTGGCGATTTCCGCGACAGCCAGGTGCCGATCCGCGCCATCGCGCAGGAAAGCGGTCTGGACCTTGCCGCCTATGCCGAGCTGGACGTGATGGCCGGCGCCTCGCCCGAGATGGAGATCCGGGTGGCCAGCGCCGCCGATTTCTACCTGTCGCGCTGATCGGCCGTTTCCGCCTCGACCGGAAAGCCCTGGGCCAGGATGCGCTCGGCCATGGCGGCGGGGATGGCGCCGGGGGTGCGGCCGCGCTCGGCGCCAAGGCGCGTGCGCACGAAAGCCCCGGCCAGGTCGGCATCGCCCTGGACCAGCAGCACGGCAGCGGCCAGCAGCAGGGCGCTGCGCTCGGTGAACCAGCGCGCCTCGGCCTCGGGCACGCCGCCGCCCCAGCGCTCGCGATGCGCGGCCAGCGCCGCGTCATAGGCCGGGTCCAGCCCCAGGGCGCTATCCAGCCGCGCCGCCAGCGTCTCGGCCGCCAGGGGTTCGCGCGCCAGCGTGCGCAGCACGTCGAGGCAGATCACATTGCCCGATCCTTCCCAGATGCCGTTCAGCGGCGCCTCGCGGTACAGCAGCGGCAGGGGCGTGTCCTCGACATAGCCCATGCCGCCCAGCACCTCCATCGCCTCGGCCACGACCATGGGACACAGCTTGTTCGACAGGTATTTCGCCAGCGCCACGCCGATGCGGGCAAAGGCGCGATCCTCGGCCTCGCAGCCGTCGAAGCTGGCGGCGACATGCAGGCCAAGCGCCAGGCAGCCCTGCCAGTCCAGCACCAGGTCGGCCAGCACCGCCCGCATCAGGGGCTGGTCGATCAGCCGGCGCTGGAAGGCGCTGCGATGGGCGGTCCAGTGATGCGCCTCGCGCAGCGCCGCCCGCATCAGCCCGGCCGGCGCCAGGGCGGTGTCGAGCCGGGTGTGATGCACCATCGCAAGGATGGTGCGGATGCCCTCGCCCTCGTCGCCGATCCGCCAGGCCAGGGCGCGGCAATATTCGATCTCGGCCGAGCCGTTCGAGCGGTTGCCGAGCTTGTCCTTGAGCCGCTGGATGCGGATGGCGTTGCGCCCGCCCTCCAGCCAGCGCGGCACCAGAAAGCAGGTCAGCCCGCGCCCGGTCTGCGCCAACGTCAGGAACCCGTCCGACATCGGCGCCGAGCAGAACCATTTATGCCCGGTCAGCCGCCAGGCATCGCCGTCCGGCTCGGCCCGCGTGATGTTGGCGCGCAGGTCGGAACCGCCCTGCTTTTCCGTCATCGCCATGCCCAGCGTCGCGCCCTGCTTGGCGGAAAGCGGCAGCACCGCCGGGTCGTAGCGCCGTGAAAGCAGCGCCGCCCGCCAGTCGCCGGGCAGGTCCGCGGCGCCCGAGACGACCGGGATGGCGGCATAGGTCATGGTCAGCGGGCAGCAATGCCCCGGCTCGACCTGGCTGGCCAGATAGACCATGGCGGCATGGGTCAGGTGGCCGGCCGGCCCGCCCTCCCACGCGACCGAGTGATAGCCGGCGGCGATGGAATCGCGCATGAAGCCATGCCAGGCGGGGTGAAAGCGCAGCTCGTCCAGCCGCCGGCCGCCGCTGTCGAACAGGACAAGCTCGGGCGGATGGCGGTTGGCATCGCGCGCAGCCCCCGCCGCCTCGGCCCGGCCGAGTTGCGCGCCATAGCGGGCCAGCCCCTCGGGCTGCGCGCCGCCGGCCTCCAGCATGGCGCGCAGGGCGGGATCGTCGCGCCACAGGTCGCGGTCGCCGGGGCCCGGCGGCTGGTTCAGCACCTCATGCGTGCCCAGGTCGGCTGTCGGATCGATGCGCATGGTCAGACCCCTCCTGCTGCCTCGTGCCGGGCGATCCTAACCCGGAAGGCCGCCTCGTCGCGAGTCCCGATCGGGAAACGAACGGGCGGGCGGGTGATCGGCATGGAAAACCGCGGCGAAAACCGCGGCCGCCCGCATCGGGGCAGCCGCGGCGTCGGGCATGGCTCGGGACCGGCGGTCAGGCGCGTTCGGGGACGGGCAGGTCCAGCCAGTCGCGATAGAAGGTGTCGATGTCCGGTTCGAAATCATGGATCACCGGATACCAGGGCGTCGGCGCCTCGACATCCAGCAGATCGCCCGAGAGCGGGCAGAAATACTCCCGGATCACCTGCCATTCCGGCGAAGGCGCCATCAGCCGCGGATACAGCTCTTCCATCTGCGCCGGGGTGCTGCGCACGCGGATGCGGGCATGCAGCTTCCAGTTCTGGTCCCATTCGCAGAAATCGTAACCGGCCTGGCTGCGGATCATCCATTTCTTGTCCGACTGGCGCTGGACGATGTAGAGCTTGGGCCCCAGCGGCAGGATGATCGGGTCGTCCCAGTCCACCTGCTCCTGCAGGATCTCCAGGTAGATCTGGAAACGCTCCTTGTCCTTGGGCGTGGCCAGCATGGTGTGCAGCGTGTCGCGATCGATCTTGCCGTCCACCAGGTCTTTGATCTTGGCTTTGGTATAGGCCATCATGTCCTCCCTTGGATTGGCCTTGAAGGGGTTGGCTGCGCCCGAGGGGGACCGGACGCAGCCGGGGCGTCATTCCTCGACGAATTGCACGGTGCGCACGTCCGGCAGTTCCGAGATGTCCATCGAGTATTCGCGCCCGTAGGAAGGGATCGGCAGGTCCGCCTCCATCAGCTTCCAGTCCACCGGCAGGTTCCAGAAGTCCCGGAACTGCTGCTCGAACCGCGGCCCCAGCTTGAAGGATGCGGCAAACATCTGCTGGACATGCACGCCCGCGTCCTTGGCCAGGATGCGCTGGCGCTCGGCCTCCATCCATTCCTGGGTGGGCACCGATTCCTCCAGCCGCTGCTTGCGGATTGCCTTGCGCCGCGCCGCGGTTGCGGCACCGTCCACGCCCTTCATGCCGTCGCCCGCGTCCTTCAGCACCACGCCATAGACGCTTTCGGCAAAGCGGGGCAGCAGATAGCCGCCGTTCACGTCGTCGGCCACCTTCTGCGGCTCGCGGTCCAGCGGATCGCCGAAGCCGGGCCCGCCGCGCATGTAGTTCAGATAGAGGTCGTAGTCCTTGAACATGGCCTCGGTGGTGATCGCCTGCTTGTCGCGCTTGATGCGCGCATCGGGCAGCATCGCCTCCCAGGTCGGGTTCTCGGGGTCGGTATCGCCGCCATGCGGGATGGCGCCGCCCTGGGCGATGATTTCCTGAAGCCGGGTGTCATGCGCCTCGAAGCGATAGCCGGAGGCGGCGGGATAGCCGCCCATCAGCCCCCAGTCCGAGCTGATATGGCCGTTGCCCATGAAGAACATGGTCCAGTCCTTGGCGTTCCAGACCATGCGCAGCGATTCAAAGCCGCAGCCGCCGCGATACTTGCCCGCGCCGCCGGAGCTGGCCTTGATCTGCCGGCCCAGATAGACCAGCGGCTCGGCCAGTTCCCAGATCTCCATGTCGCCCATGTCGCCTTCCGGGTTCCAGACCGCGGCGGCATGGCTGATGCCGTCCATATGCGCGCTGGCGCCGACGCCGTTCGCCGCGCATTCGAACGAGTTCACGGCATGGATCTCGTCATACTGGTTGAAGCCGCCGCCCTGCAGCCAGTTCGAGGTATTGGCGTTGCCGGCATTGACCTCTTCCAGGTAGCCGCGGCCGAAATAGGCCCGGCTGAGACCCCGCCACAGCGCCGTCCAGGAACTGACCAGGAAGTGCCAGGAATAGCTGAAGGCCACGCGGCGGTCGTCGGGGTTCATCCAGGTGCCTTTCGGCAGCCGGAACTCGGTGCCGTAGGCGGCGCCGTCGTTGATCATCTCGGTCGGGATCAGCGACTGGGTCATCATCACCCAGATGCCGCTGGTGAAGCTGACCTGATGGGCGTTGTAGGTATGCCAGCCCCAGCGGCTCGATCCCTCGAAGTCCAGCCGCCAGGTGCCGTCGCCGCGGATGGTGATCTCGGACGGCGTGTGCATGATCGTGTCGACCTTGGCAAAGTCGGACGGAACCCGCACGTCGTCATGGGCATAGGGGACGTCGACGAAGCCGACCTGGCGATACTTGCCGGGGATGGTCATCGCCTTGATGCGGGCCTGCAGGCCGATGCGGCCGTGTTCCACCGCCTCATAGGCGAATTTCCAGTAGGACTCGATGCCTTCGTCGGCGATCACCTCCTGCACCAGGTCGCGGATCATGTGGCAGCCGGCGACGCGGGTGCGCTCGTCCAGCATCCAGTAGCGGGTGGTGCGCACCATGCGCTGGCTTTCATGCAGCCAGTCGCGGAACAGCGTGTCGTTCTCGCCGATCTTGCGGCAGGTGATGGAATAGCCGTCGCCAAAGCGCTGCACCTGCCCGGTGGACATCGACCCCGGCCCGACCGAGCCGGTGTCGATTACATGGGTCACGCCGCCGACCCAGCCAATCAACTCGCCCTCGTGGAAGATCGGGACGATGGTGTGGATGTCGCAGGGATGGACGTTGCCGATCAGGCTGTCGTTGTTGCAGAAGATGTCCCTGTCGCGGATGCCGGGGTTATGCTCCCAGCCGTTCTCGATCATGTATTTGATCGCCGCGCCCATGGTGCCGACATGGATGATGATGCCGGTCGAGGTCAGGATGCTGTCGCCGGCGGCGTTGTAGAGGGTGAAGCACAGTTCCCCCTCCTGCTCGACGATGGGCGAGGCGGCGATCTTCTTGGCGGTCTCGCGCGCATCGACCACCCCGGCGCGCAGCCGGGAAAACAGCTTGTTATACTTGATCGGATCGCTGTCGCGCAGGTCCAGCCGCTCGAGGCCGGCGTAATGTTTGGTCCGCTTGGTGGCCTCCATCAGCCGGTCGCGGTGCTGCTTCAGGGTCTCGCCGCCGCGGACGATGCCGCCGGTGTCGACCTTCGTTTGCATGTTCATGGTGTCATTCCTCCCTTAGACTTCCTTGAGGTGGAACAGGCGATGCCCGTCCAGGAACGTCTCGAAACCGCCCGGCACGACGAAGGTCGTGGCATCGGATTCGATGATCGCGGGGCCGGTGATGCGGTTGCCCGGTTGCAGCTTTTCCATCTGGTAGAGCTGCGCATCGACCCATGTCTTGTGGCGATAGAACTTGCGGGTGCCCAGCTTGGCATCCTCGGGCGGGGTTTCGCCCTGCAACTCTTCCTTGGGGATCTTGGGCTTGGGGATCGGCACCGTGCCGCGCATGATCGCGCCGGTCACGGAATAGCCCAGTTCGGGCGAGCGCGCCGAGGCGGCATAGACCCGGCCATAGGTGTCGTTGAACGCCTCGACCAGCTTGTCCCAATCCTCGGCGGAATGCGCCTCGGTGATCGGGCTTTCGATCTCCAGGTCGTTCAGCTGGCCACGATACTGCATGCGGAAGCCCGGTTGCAGCTTGACCCGGTCGGGGCTGTAGCCGTTGATCTCGAACTCCTCCAGCACGCGCTCGCGCAGTTCCTCCCAGGCGGCTTGCAGGGTCTTGGCCTGGTTGGCCTTCAGGTCGGCGCTGGCGTCGGTGGCGATGTTGATGTCCAGCGACTTGTCATAGCGGTATTCGAAATCCGCCGCCGCGCAGCCGAAGGCGGAAAAGCCCGCAGCCCAGGCCGGCACGATCACGTCCTCGAAGCCCAGCCCCTCGGTATAGCCGTAGGTATGGACCGGCCCGGCGCCGCCATAGCTGAAGCAGACGAAGTTGCCCGGCGTCGAGCCCTTGCCCGAGATCATCGAGCGCAGGTAGTCGCGCAGGTCGCTGTCCAGAAGCTCGATCACGCCCGCCGCCGCATCCTCGACCGACAGGCCCAGCGGATCGGCGATCTGTTCCTTCATCGCGGACCAGGCGCGCTCGCGGTCCAGCTTGACCTGGCCGCCCAGGAAGTTGTCGGGGTTCAGATAGCCCAGGATGACGTGGCAGTCCGAGATGGTGACGGTCTCGATCCCCGATTCTGCCCAGCAAACGCCGACGCGATAGCCGGCGCTGTCCGGCCCCAGCTTGATCGCCTTGGTATAGGGGTCGAGCCGGATGAAGCTGCCCGCCCCGGCGCCGACCGAATCCATGGCGACAAGCGGCAGCGACAGGACCAGCCGCGCCATGTCGGGGTCGTTGCGGATGGTCAGCTCGTTCTGGGTGATCAGCGCCACGTCGAAGGAGGTGCCGCCGATGTCGGAACAGGCGATGTTGGAATAGCCCAGCACCTCGCCCAGGTATTTCGCCCCGACCACCCCGCCGATGGGCCCCGAGACGATGGTGCGCGCCAGTTCCTTGGCCTTCCAGCTGATGGTGCCGCCATGGGTCGCCATCACCCGGAAGTCGAATTTCGAGCCGTTCTCCTTGAAGGCCGACGAGATCTTGTTCAGCGTCTGCCGCGACGGCTCGGCGGCATAGGCTTCCAGGATCGTGGTATTGGTGCGGTGGGTTTCCTTGCGCACCGGGTAATAGTCGGTCGAGGCAAAGACCGGGATCGACTTGCCCGAGGCCGCCACCTCTTCCTGCACGATGTCGCGCACCCGGCGTTCATGGCCGGGGTTGCGATAGCTGTGCAGAAGCGAGATCACGATGCCCTCGACATCCTGCGCGATCAGGTCGCGCGCCGCCTGCCGCGCGGTATCCTCGCGCAGCGGGATGACCACGGTCCCGGACATGTCCACGCGCTCCATCACGCCGCGGGTCAGGTGGCGCGGCACCAGCGGCTCGTCGTAGTAATGCGTGTTCAGGTGGATGCGGTCCTCGTAGGCAAAGCCCAGATAGGCCTGGATCGCGCGGCCCATGCGGTGAAAGTCCTCCATCCCCGCATTGACGATCAGCCCGCAGCGCAGCCCCTTGCGCTGCACCACGCGGTTCAGCATGGCGGTGCCGGAATAGACGCCGGTCTGGATGCCGGACAGCGCCTCCTCCAGCGTCAGGCCCCAGTGTTCAAGCCCTTCCTTGGAACTGGCGATCAGGCCGAGCGCCTCGTTCTGCGGCGTCGATTGCGCCTTGCCGACGACGAATTCGCCCTCGCTGTCGACAAAGAACGTGTCGGTCATGGTGCCGCCGGCGTCGATGCCCAGCACCTGCACCTTGCGATTGTTGGATTTGTCCAATGGCACGGTTTTCTCCTCCCATTGCGCCACCTCCCCGTGGCGTGATGACAGGATGGAACCGGGGGGCCGGCCCGTGTTGTCCGGTTTTCGGACGATGTGTCGGACAGCGGGCGGACAGCTGCCGGCGCGTCAGTCGCGGCGCGGGCGCGGGATGCCGTATTGGTCCAGCTTCAGATACAGCGTCGAGCGCGCGATCCCCAGCCGCCGGGCGACCTCGGTCATGTTGCCGCCCGCCTCGGCCACGGCGGCGGCGATCTCGGCCCGTTCGCGGTCGCGCAGGGTGCTTTCGGCCCGCGGCCCGGCGGGCCGGGTCAGGTGCCGCGGCAGGTCGGCCACGTCGACCAGCCCGCTCAGCGAGGTCGCGCCCAGCGATTCCATGAGGTTGCGCAATTCGCGCAGGTTGCCCGGCCAGTCATGCGCCTGAAGATGCAGCATCGCCGCCGGGGTAAAGCGCAGGGCCCGGCCATGGCGCTGCTGCGGATAGGCCGCGGCAAAGCGGCGGATCAGGGCGGGCAGGTCGTCGCGCCGCTCGGCCAGGGCGGGCAGGCGCAGGGTGGCGGCGGCCAGCCGGAAATACAGGTCGCTGCGCAGCTCGCCCTGAGCCATCCGCTCGGCCAGGCCGGCCGAGGACAGCGACAGGATCTGCAAGGGCGCGGTTGCCGCGCGGCGCAGATGGGCCAGAACCTGCGCCAGCAGCGCCTGCACCGGCGGCGGCGCCTGGGCCGGCTCGTCCAGGCACAGCGTCCCGCCGCTTTCCGCCAACCGCGTCAACGCGCCCGCATCGACCAGGTCGTCGCGCAGCGCATCGGGGTCCAGCAGGCTGCAATCGACGAACTCGAAGCGCTGGCCCGCCTGCGGCCCCGCACCATGCAGCGCACGGGCAAGGGTTTCCTTTCCCGCCCCCACCGGCCCCTCGATCAGCAGGGGCACGTTGCCCTCGACATATTTCGCGGCGGCGGCGCAGATCGGGCCCAGGCAGGCGCCGCTCTGGGCGATCTGCGCCAGGTCCACCGCCGGATCGGCCGGGCCGCGGCGGCGCAAACCGGGCCGCGGCAGGGTAAGCATGACACCCAGCATGTCGCCGCGATCCGCCAGCACGTCCACGTCGGCATGGGGCAGAACCTGCCGCAGCCGGGCGGCCAGATGGCCCGGATCGCCATCGCGCGCGTCGGCCGGCAGGTGCAGCGCCCTGCCCTCGCCGTCCCAGGCCCGGCCCGCCGCGGCATCGAAACCGGCGCTGGACCAGACCGGCTGGCCGAAGCGGTCCAGCACCATGATCGCATCGCCGCTGCGGTCGCGGCGCTCGGCCAGCAGCCGCTCGACCAGGCGGCGATGCTCCTGCAGGCCGGCGTTGCGCATCGCCTCTTCGATCTGCATGGCCAGCGTGACCGAAAAGGCCGCGACCTGGCCGAAGGACTGTTCGGAAGGCCCCGAGATGTCGATGGCGCCCAGCAACTCGCCGCTGAACGGATCCTTGATCGGCGCGGCGGCACAGGACCAGCGCTGGATCGCCTCGCAGAAATGCTCGACGCCCGAGATGGTGACGGGCTTGACCAGATGCAGCGCCGTGCCGATCGCATTGGTGCCGATGGTGTCCTCGTTCCAATGGCCGCCGGGGTGAAGGTGGTTTTCCTGCCCGCGCGACAGGATGCGGGCATCGCCCTCGGCCTCCATCACCACGCCGCTGCGGTCGCAAAGCAGCAGCATCATCCCCGCGTCGTTCAGCATGTAGCCGGCGCGGCGGATCGCCGTCTGCGCGGCCGAGCGCAGGCGCTGGTTCCGGCTGCGGATCGCGCGCAACTCGTCCTGCGCGACGCTGGGCGCGCGCTTGAGCGTCTCGATCTCCTTGCGTCCCCTGGACCTGACCCAGGATCTGAGCACGACCTCCCGTATGCTGGGGGGTACGCTCCCCAGCGCTCGGAATCGCTCCCAGTCCTCCTTCTGGATGCTTTCCGGCATGTTCTTGCGCCCTGCGTTAAAGGCTGACGGATAGTAAGGTGCGCGGCCCTGCCGGTGTCAAGAAAAAGCCGGACGGACGACCTGCGGCTTTTACGCCGGTCGCGGCAGCAGCGGGCTCCCCAAAGGGCTTCCCGCCGTTCCGGCGCCCCCATCCCTCGCCCGCGCAAAAGGGCAACGGACCCGAAGGGGCAATTCATCTGCAAAGGGGAAGAAATGGTAGCGGAGGAGGGATTTGAACCCCCGACACAAGGATTATGATTCCTCTGCTCTAACCAGCTGAGCTACTCCGCCACGGAGTGCGTGCGATTTACGGCGGGCGGCGGGGGGCGTCAAGGGGCCGAAAGCAGGTTTCTGAAAGTTTTTGGCCCGCCCCCAGCCCCTGCGCCATGCCCGCCCGCGGCCGATCTTCTTCGTTGCCCAAATACCCAAAAATCACGCGCCACGGCGCACGCGGCAAGCGTCACCGCCGCCTGCGCGGAAACCCCGTCGAATCAGATCGCGATGCCGTTGCGCCCCGCGAGATCGGTAAAGAACTGCCAGGCCACCCGGCCCGAGCGCGAGCCGCGCGTCGCCTGCCACTCGATCGCCTCGGCGCGCAACTGCTCCTCGGGGATCTGCAAGCCGTAGGCGTCGCAATAGCCGCGCACCATGGCCAGGTATTCGTCCTGCGAGCAGGGATGGAAGCCCAGCCACAGCCCGAAGCGATCCGACAGCGAGACCTTTTCCTCGACCGCCTCGCCGGGATGGATGGCGGTCGAGCGCTCGTTGTCGATCATGTCGCGCGGCATCAGGTGGCGCCGGTTCGAGGTGGCGTAAAGGATCACGTTCGCCGGCCGCCCCGAGATGCCGCCGTCCAGCACCGCCTTGAGCGACTTGTATTGCGTGTCGTCATGGCTGAAGGACAGGTCGTCGGAAAACAGCACGAAGCGGCGCTCGCTCGCCCGGCCCAGGATCGCCAGCAGCCGCCCGACCGAGCCCAGATCCTCGCGCGCGATCTCGACCAGAACCAGCGGCAGGCCCTGGCGCACCGCCTCGGCATGCACGGCCTTGACCAGCGAGCTCTTGCCCATGCCGCGCGAACCCCAAAGCAGCGCATTGTTCGCCGCATGGCCGCGGGCGAATTGCAGCGTGTTCGCCAGCAGCGTGTCGCGCGCCCGGTCGATGCCGATCAGCTGCACCAGATCGACGCGGTTGACCTCGGCCACCGGCTCCAGCCGGTCGGGGTCGGGCTGCCAGACATAGGCGGTGGCCTCGGTGAAACTCGGCTCGGGCGCGGGCGGCGGCGACATGCGTTCCAGCGCCGCGGCGATGCGCAGCAGGGCTTCGTCAGACATCGGCTTCCTGTTCTTCCAGCTCGCGTTTCTTCTCCATCCGCCGCACCAGGAAGATCGACACCTCGTAAAGCCCGTAGATCACCGAGAACAGCACGATCTGGCTGATGACATCGGGCGGCGTGACCATGGCGGCAAGGATCAGGATCACCACGATGGCATAGCGGCGCACGCTGGCCAGCCCTTCCGAGGACACCAGCCCCGCCTTGCCCATCAGCGTCAGCGCCACCGGCAACTGGAAGGACAGGCCGAAGGCCAGGATGAACTTGGTGGTCAGCGCCAGGTATTCCTCGACCGAGCCCTGGAAGACGATGCCGGCCCAGGGCTGCTCGGCACCCGCCGCACCCGCCGCCCCAGCCGCGGCGGCGGCCGCCGGATCGGCGGGCTGTGCCGCCGGACCTTGCTGGAAGCCCAGGAAGAAGTCGAAGGCCCAGGGCAGGATGATGTAATAGGCGAAGGCCGCGCCGATCAGGAACATCACCGGCGAGGCGACCAGGAAGGGCAGCAGCGCGTTCTTTTCGCTGCGGTAAAGCCCCGGCGCAACGAAACGCCACAGCTGGTAGCCGACCACCGGAAAGGCCAGCACGAAACCGCCGAAGAAGGCGATGCGCATGGCGACGAAGAACCCCTCCTGCAGTTTCAGCAGGATCAGACCGCAGGCCTGGTCGCGCTTTTCCAGCGCGTGGCAGATCGGCTGGGTCAGGAAGTCGAAGATCGGGTTCCAGACGAAATAGCACAGCACCATCGCCACGACGAAGGCGAGAACCGACCAGATCAGCCGCGTGCGCAGCTCGGCCAGATGCTCGATCAGGGGGGCGGATGTGTCGTCGATATCGTCCGGCTTGGCAGATTTCATCGCCACGGGAGCGGCCTCTTCATGTCAGTCTTGTCAAGCGCGGTCGGACCGGCGCACGGCGTGCAGGCGGCGGCGCCCCTCGGCCGTGTCCAGCGCATCCTCGGCGGCTACCGGCGGGGCGGCGACGCCCGGCGCGGGCGGCAGGTCGGCGGGCGGGGCGGCAGGCGCGTCGCTGCCGTTCGCCGCGGGCTGCGGCGGCAGCGGGGCCGAGGGATCGGGGACGGGCGCCTTGCGGCCGGCCTCGTCCTTGGGGTTCAGCGGATCCCATTTCTCGAACCGCTCGGTCGCGCGTTCCAGCGCGTCAAGCCCCAGCGCGCGTTTCGAGCTCAGCGCGTTCACGTCCTTGAGCGTCTTGGCCGCGTCGTCAAGGCCCGAGCTCTTGGCCGCATCCTCCATCGCGCTGCTGAACTCGCGCGCCATCGAGCGCGCGCGCGCGGTGATCCGGCCCAGCGTGTGAAACAGCTTGGGCAGATCCTTGGGTCCGATGACGATCAGCGCCACCACGCCGATCAGCAGCAACTCGCTCCAGCCGATATCCAACATGACCGTCGGGCCGGGGGATCAGAGCTTGGTCGAGTCGGTCGGCGTCACGTCGCGCAGCGCGCTGTCGGCGCCGGTGCGGGCGCGCTCGGCGTCAAGCTTGGCGCGTTCGGCGGCCAGGTCGGCGCGGGCGCGCTCGATGTCGTCGGCGGTCTTCAGCTGCTCCAGTTCCTTGGGCTCGCTGTGGGCGGCGGCGTCGATATCCTCGGCGCCTTCCTTGACGCCTTTCTTGAAGGCGGTGATCCCCTTGCCGACCTCGCCCATCAGGGACGAGACCTTGCCGCGCCCGAAAAGAACCAGAACGACGATTGCGATCAGCAATAGCGCCATGGGTGAAGGTGCGTGCATCTGTTTTCCTCCGTGGCAGGCCCCTGGGCCTTGCGGTGCATCCATCTGTCCCGATATAGGTCGGGATCGCCCTCTTCGAAAGCCCCAAACGCGTGATCGCGCCGTTTGCCCCGCCGCCGCGCTTCGCCCCTGCCCAGGTTCCACGCCATACCGCCCGCTATGGAAAGCACCCAGATCATCAGCGCCTTTGTCACGCTGTTCGTCGTGATCGACCCGGTGGGGCTTGCGCCGCTGTTCATCGCCCTGACCCGCGACATGACGCCGCAGCGGCGGCGGCGGATCGGCTGGCGGGCCCTGGCCATCGCTGCGGCGCTGATGACGCTTTTCGGCCTTGCGGGCGAGGCGATCCTGACCGGCATCGGCATCTCGCTGTCCGCCTTCCGCATCGCCGGCGGGCTGCTCTTGTTCCTGACCGCGCTGGACATGCTGTTCGAACGCCGCACCGAGCGGCGCGAGGGCCAGGCCAGGGACGATGACGACGATCCTTCGGTCTTTCCGCTGGCGACGCCGCTGCTGGCCGGTCCGGGAGCGCTGGCCTCGATGATCCTGCTGGTCGGGCAGAACCCCGGCCCCGCCCATACGCTGATGATCCACCTGGTCATGCTGGCGGTCCTGGGCATCGCCGCCGCGCTTTTCGCCGTGGCCGGGCCCATCGCGCATGTGCTGGGCCGCACCGGGACCATGGTGGTCACGCGGCTTTTCGGCATGCTGCTGGCGGCGCTGTCGATCCAGTTCGTGATCGACGGGCTCAAGGGTTCGGGGCTGGTATGATGGGCGAGGAGTTCGGTCGGATCGCCTATCTGGTGCTGCTGCTGGTCGCCGTCGGCGGCTTCCTGCTGGTCGAGCTGCGCGTCCGGCCGGGCCAGACGCTGCGGCAGGCGGCGGCCTGGGGGCTGATCTTCCTGGGCGCGGTGGCGCTGGCCGGGCTTTGGGACGACATCCGCGGCACCATCTCGCCGCAGGCACGGATGCTGGAAGGCGGCCGGATCGAGGTGCCGGTCGGCAATGACGGCCATTACCACCTGACCGCGCAGGTGAACGGCACCCCGGTGCGCTTCGTCATCGACACCGGCGCCACCAGCATCGCGCTGGGGCCCAGGGACGCCGCCCGCGTCGGCATCGACCCCGAGGCGCTGGCCTATGCCGGCCAGGCCCGCACCGCGAACGGCATCGTCCAGACCGCAACCGTGCTGCTCGATTCGGTCGCCATCGGCGAGATCCGCGACACCCGCGTTCCTGCGGTGGTGCTGCGCGCCGAACTCGAGCAATCGCTGATGGGCATGTCCTACCTGTCGCGCTTTGCCCGTGTCAGCATCGAGGGGAACCGGCTGGTCCTGGAACGCTGACCGGCCGCCTGACGATTCAGGAGGCGGAGGCCGCCTTGCCCTCGCGCCCGGCAGCGGCCGAGGCTTCGATCTGCTTGTTCAGGAACATGATCGCCAGCCGGCGGCGGTCCTGCTGTCTTTGCGTGATCTTGCGGCGATTGACGCGCCTGTTCGATGTTCTTGCCATGTTTGTCTTGCCTTTTTTTCTTGAGATTATTGGGCCGCCCCCACCCGACCCTCGCCCGGTTGCGCCAGGAAAGGCCCGATGGGACCAGCCGCGATAAGGGGATAGAATATGGGGGCGGTCAGGAGGAACTGCGCGAGACCCGTGACGCGCGAGGCGTCTATTTCTTGCGCTTCTTGCCCGCTGTCCCGCCGTCGGCGGCTTCCCTGGCCAGCCGCGCCGCGCGCAGGCTTGCAGTCAGCTCCTGGCGGCGCTGGGTCTGCTCGCTGATGATCTGCCTGGCCTCGGAGGTGGTCCGATCCATCGCCGTCAGCGGCGTCGGCTCGCGGAAAAGTCCCTTCAGTCGGTCCTTGGGTGCCATGCGAGCCTCCGATAAGGTTGGTCCGACCAGGATCGGTCGGACCATCTGTCTTGAAATCGGGGGCCGGATCAGGCCAGCGCCAGGTCGCGCGCCGATTGACGGCCGTCGCGGCCGGTTTCGATTTCGAAGGTCACGGCCTGGCCGTCATCGAGTTGACGGATGTTCGCCCGCTCGAGGGCCGAGATGTGGACGAACACGTCCTTGCCGCCCTCTGCGGGGGCGATGAAGCCGAAGCCTTTGGTGGCGTTGAACCATTTCACGGTGCCATTGGCCATCGTGATGTCTCCTTAGAGTAATACCGTCCGCGACATGCGACGGCCCGGCTCAGTCAGATCGAAGCATAGTCTGAAGCCGGAAAGGAGACAGGATGCGGAAGAAATAACCTAGCCCGCAGAACATGGGGGGCAAAGCGCAAAAATGCAAGGGCTGTCTGCGCGCGGCCGGATATTCGGTCGCTTCAGCCCTGGTCGCGCTCGGCCAGGTCCAGCCATTCCTCCTCGGCGGCGGCCAGCGCCTGCTGGCGTTCGACCAGGGCGTCGCTGGCCTTGGCGAACTTGGCCGGGGCGGTCTGGAACAGGTCGGGCTGGGCCAGGAACTCGGTCAGCTTGCCGATCTCGGCCTCCAGCCGCTCGATGACGGCCGGCAGCGTCTCCAGCCGCTTGCGTTCCGAAAAATTGAGCCCGGCGCGCGCCGCCTCTGCCTTGGGCGCGGGCGCGACCTGCGCGGGCTTGGCGGGGACCGGCCGGGCCGGCTCGGGCGCGGGGGTCGCCTGCGGGCGCTGCGCGCGATAGTCGGACCAGCCGCCGGGATAGATCGTGGCGCGGCCGTCGCCCTCCATCGCCACCGTGGTCGTGGCCACGCGGTCGATGAAGTCGCGGTCGTGGCTGACCAGCAGCACCGTGCCGTCGTAATCGCCCAGGATGTCCTGCAGCAGGTCCAGCGTCTCGACGTCGAGGTCGTTGGTCGGCTCGTCCAGCACCAGCAGGTTCGAGGGCCGGGCCATGATCCGCGCCAGCAAAAGCCGCGCCTTTTCCCCGCCCGAGAGGCTGCCGACGGGCGCGCGCGCCTGCGCCTCGTCGAACAGGAAATCCTTGAGATAGGCGACGACATGGCGCGGGTTGCCGCGCACCATCACCTGGTCCGAGCGCCCCGAAACCCGCATGGACGGATCGCCCGCCAGCGCGTCCCACAGCGTCACGGTCTCGTCTATGGCGCTGCGCGCCTGGTCGAAGACCGCGATTTCCAGGTTGGTGCCGTGCCTGACCTCGCCGGTATCGGGCGCGATCTCGCCGGTCAGCATCTTGATCAGCGTGGTCTTGCCAGCGCCGTTCGGGCCGACGAAGGCCACGCGGTCGCCGCGCAGCACCCGCAGGTCGAAGGGTTTCAGGATCACCCGCTCGCCGAAGGACTTGGAGATGCCCCTGGCGTCGATCACCCGCTTGCCGGATTGCGGCCCCGCGTCCAGTTCCATCGCCGCCGTGCCCTGGCGGCGGATCTGGCCGGCGCGTTCCTCGCGCAGCGCGGCCAGCGCGCGGACGCGGCCCTGGTTGCGCTTGCGCCGGGCGCTGATGCCCTCGACCGCCCAGCGGGCCTCGGCCTTGATCTTGCGGTCGAGCTTGTGGCGGGCCTCGTCCTCGGCGGCCCAGAGGGTTTCGCGCCAATCCTCGAAATGTTCGAAGCCACGGTCCTGCCGGCGCACCTCGCCGCGGTCGATCCACAGCGTCGCCCGCGTCAGCGCCCGCAGGAAGGCCCGGTCGTGCGAGATCAGCACGAAGCCGGCCCTGGTCGTGGAAAGCTGCTCTTCCAGCCAGCCGATCGCCTCGATGTCGAGATGATTGGTCGGCTCGTCGAGCAGCATCAGTTCCGGCGCCTCGGCCAAAAGCCGGGCCAGCGCCGCCCGCCGCCGCTCGCCCCCCGAGGCGGTGGCTGTCGGGCGGTCGGGGTCGAATTTCAGCCCCTCGGCCGCCATCTCGACGCGGTAGCCCTCGGCGTCGCCAAGGCCGGCGCGGGCGAAATCGCCCAGGGTGGCAAAGCCGGACAGGTCGGGATCCTGCTCCATGTAGCCGACATGGATGCCGGCGGGGGTGACGACCTCGCCGCTGTCGGGCTCGACCAGCCCGGCCATGACCTTCATCAGCGTGGACTTGCCCGAGCCGTTGCGGCCGACCAGCGCCAGCCGGTCGCCCTGCTGGACGGTCAGGTTCAGCCCGTCGAAGACGGGATTGCCGCCGAAGGTCAGGGAAATATCGGTGAGTTGCAAAAGCGGTGCGCGTGCCATGAGGGGCAGATATGCCGCGCCAGCCTCCGGGTCAAC
>NZ_JRKO01000053.1 GCF_000763885.1 Paracoccus versutus
GC
Organism: Paracoccus versutus; assembly: GCF_000763885.1. Lineage (GTDB taxonomy): Bacteria > Pseudomonadota > Alphaproteobacteria > Rhodobacterales > Rhodobacteraceae > Paracoccus > Paracoccus versutus. The sequence continues at coordinate 3 of NZ_JRKO01000053.1, forward strand.
TTGGGCCGGGAACCGGGAAAGTCGCCTCAATCCTGCCGAAAATGCCCGGTTTTCAGGCCGGTCGCCGCCGAATCCAGAACGAATTCCGCCACGGGGCCCTGTCAAAACCCTTTTTTCAGCGGCCTACTAGAAAACGAAGGGCTCGACGATCCGGCGGCTGCCGAGGGTAAAGGCGTCGGCGGTCAGGACCATGGGGGAGAGGTCGACGTCGGAGGCGCCCTTGCGCACCAGCGCCGCCATGCGGGCGTAGAGCGCCGGGTATTCGCCCATGATGCTGGCCTCGCCCGTCGCCGGGCGGCCGTCGATCTCCAGCAGGTTGCCGCCCAGGCGCAGGGCGAGCTGGCCGGCGTCGGTCTGGAACTCCATGTCCCAGGTCTGCGGGCCCTGCTGGCGGAAGTCGAAATCGGCCGCGATCCCATGCGACAGGCTCAGCCGCGCGGCGATGGGGGCCTGGCGGTTCTCCGGGAAATCCAGCTCGGCGGCGCGCAGGTGGACGGGCATCGGCAGGATCTCGGTCAGGATCGACAGCGCGTTGATGCCGGGGTCGAAGACGCCCATGCCGCCGGCCTGAAAGATCCAGTCCTGGCCGGGATGCCATTTGCGCACGTCCTCGCGCCAGGTGATCCGGCCCTCGTGGATCACGCGGCCGGCCAGCCAGGCCTTGGCCGCCGCCACCGCATGGGCCATGCGCGAATGCCAGCTGGCATACAGCGTCACGCCCTGCGCCTGCGCCAGGTCACGCAGGATATGCACCTCGGAAAGCGTCGCGCCGGGCGGCTTTTCCAGCATCAGGTGGCGGCCGGCGCGCAGCACCGCCTGCGCCGCCTGAAACCGCGGCACGGGCGGCAGGCACAGGCTGACGGCGCCGATGTCGGGGCGGGCCTCCAGCATGTCCTCGATGCGCGCAAAACCCTCGACCCCCTCGACCCTTCCATGCCGGCTGACGGTCGCGGCCAGCTCCCAATCGGGGCTGGCCGCCAGCGCCGGGACGTGCTGGTCCAGCGCGATCTTGCCGATGCCGACGAGCGCGATCCGCATCAGTGGCTGTCCTTTCCGACCGGGTTGCCGCGGCAGCCGCGCAGGAAATCCAGGTCCGCGCCGGTATCCGCGCCCATGACATGCTGCTGGTGCAGCCAGGCATAGCCGCTGGCGGGCTGATCGGGCAGCGGCCGCCATTCGGCCAGCCGCGCCGCCAGTTCCGCGTCCGAAATGTCCAGGTGCAGCCGGCGGTTCGGCACGTCGAGCGCGATCATGTCGCCGTCGCGCACCACGGCCAGCGGCCCGCCCGCCGCGGCCTCGGGCGAGGTGTGCAGGACCACGGTGCCATAGGCGGTGCCCGACATGCGCGCATCGGACACCCGCACCATGTCGGTGATGCCCTTGCGCAGCACCTTGGGCGGCAGGCCCATGTTGCCGACCTCGGCCATGCCGGGATAGCCCCTGGGCCCGCAGTTCTTCAGCACCATGACGCAGGTCTCGTCGATGTCCAGCGCCTCGTCCTCGATCCTGGCCTTGTAGTCGTCGATGTCCTCGAAGACGACCGCCCGGCCGCGATGCACCATCAGGTGCGGGCTGGCGGCCGAGGGCTTCAGCACCGCCCCGTTCGGCGCAAGGTTGCCGCGCAGCACGGCGATGCCGCCCTGGTCGGTCAGCGGCCGGTCGGCGGGCAGGATCACCTCCTCGTTCCAGTTCACCACCTCCTTGACCTCGTCCCAGATCGTGGCGCCGCTGACGGTCAGCGCGTCCTTGTGAAGCTGCCCGGCCTCGCCCAGCCGCTTGATGACCACCGGCAGGCCGCCGGCATGGAAGAACTCCTCCATCAGGTATTTCCCCGAGGGCATCAGGTTCACGATGGTCTTGACGTCGCGCCCCAGCCGGTCCCAGTCCGCCAGCGTCACATCGACCCCGACCCGGCCGGCCAGCGCCAGCAGGTGGATCACCGCGTTGGTCGAGCCGCCGATGGCGCCATTGGTGCGGATCGCGTTCTCGAAGGCCTGCTTGGTCAGGATGTCGCTGGGCTTCAGGTCGTCCTTGACCATCTGCACGATGCGCCGGCCCGACAGCTGCGCCATGGTGCGGCGGCGCGAATCCACCGCCGGGATCGCGGCATTGCCCGACAGCGCCATCCCCAGCGCCTCGGCCATGCTGGCCATGGTCGAGGCGGTGCCCATGGTGTTGCAGGTCCCGGATGAGCGCGACATGCTCGCCTCGGCCTCGAGGAACTCGGCCTGGGTCATCTCGCCGGCCTTCACCGCCTCGGAAAACTTCCACAGATGCGTGCCCGAGCCGATGCGCTCGCCCCGGAACCAGCCGTTCAGCATCGGCCCGCCGGTGACGACGATCGAGGGAATGTCGGTCGAGGCCGCCGCCATCAGCAGGCTGGGCGTGGTCTTGTCGCAGCCCACCAGCAGCACCGCCCCGTCGATGGGCTGGCCGCGGATCGTCTCTTCGATGGCCAGCGCCGCGAGGTTGCGAAACATCATCGCGGTCGGGCGGAAGGTATTCTCGCTGGCCGAGAACACCGGCACCTCGACCGGAAAGCCGCCGGCCTCCCACACGCCCGCCTTCACTTTTTCCGCCAGCTCGCGCAGGTGGCCGTTGCAGGGCGTCAGGTCCGACCAGGTGTTCAGGATGCCGATCACCGGGCGGCCGTCGAACAGATCATGCGGATAGCCCTGGTTCTTCATCCAGCCGCGGTGATAGATCGTGTCGCGCGAATTGCCGCCATACCAATGCTGCGAGCGCAGCTTGCGCGGCCATGGGGCGGGGGTAAAGGACGGGGTGCTGGACATGGGCGACCTCTAGAGGGTGGCGACGGCGACCGGCGCCGCATCGTTGGGCATCTGGACCAGCGGGTTGCGCAGCGGCAGGCCGAGCGCGGGGGCCTCGATCTGGAATACGTCGCCCGGCCGGGCATGGACGCCGTCGGCAAAGGACAGCGTCGCCGTGCCGAAGAAATGCACATGCACGTCGCCCGGCTGGCGGAACAGCGCATATTTGAAATGATGGTGTTCCAGGTTGGCGATGCTGTGGCTCATGTTCGCCTCGCCCGACAGGAAGGGCCTTTCCCAAAGCGTGGCCCCGTCGCGCAGGATGCGGCTGCTGCCCTCGACATGCCGCGGCAGCGCGCCCAGCAGCATCTCGGGGCCGAAGCTGGCCGGCCGCAGCTTGGAATGGGCGAGCCAGAGGTAGTTGCCCCGCTCGGTCACATGGTCCGAGAACTCGTTGCCAAGCGCAAAGCCCAGGCGAAGGGGCGTGCCGTCGGGGCCGATGAGGTAGAGCCCGGCGATCTCGGGCTCTTCGCCCGCGTCGAGCGCGAAGGCGGGCGAGGCAAGCGGCGCGCCCGGCGCCACGGCGGCATGGCCGTTGCCCTTGTAGAACCATTCGGGCTGCACCCCCGCCTCGCCCGGACGCGGCTTGCCGCCCTCGAGCCCCATGCGGAACATCTTCATGCTGTCGGTCAGCTCGCCCGCATCGGGTGCGCCATGCATCGCATCCCGCGTCGCGGCCGAGCCCAGATGCGTCAGCCCGGTGCCGGTCAGGTGCAGATGCGCGGGGTCGGGATGGTCGACGGGCGGCAGAACCCGCCCCTCGGCCAGGGCCTGGACCAGGTCGACCGGCGCGCCGCGGCCGCGGCCGGCCGCCTCCTCGGCCAGCCCGCGGCCGGCGGCGATGGCGGCCTGCGCCAGGTCGCGGGTGCTCTCGGCCCCCGGAACCAGATGCGCGGCATCGCCTTCGCGCAAGGCAACCCCGCGCCCGCCACCCGGCAAAAGCAATTGCGACAGAAACATGGCATGGTCCCCCGCGCAGATCGGCCAGGCGGCGCCGCGCAGCCTGGCGGTTGCGCTTGATCTAGCCATGAAACGACATAATGGTAAAATTACATCGCCTGCAGTCTACATATCGGAATCGTCATGTCGTTACCCCCTGCCCGCCTAATGCTGAAGCCCGCGCAATTGCGGCTGATCCAGCAGATCGCCGAAACCGGCCAGCTGCAGCTGGCGGCCGAGCGGGTCGGCATGACCCAGCCTGCCGCCTCGCGCATGCTGGCCGAGATCGAGAACCAGGTCGGCGCGCAGCTGTTCCTGCGCCAGCCCAAGGGCATGGAGCCGACCGAGATCGGCCGCGCCGTGCTGCGCCGCGCCCGCGTCATCCTGCGCGAGATGTTCAGCATGGCCTCGGAGGTGCAGGCGCTGCGCGAGGGCTTCGGCGGCGCGCTGCGGGTGGGGGCGGTGACGGGGCCGGCGGTCAGCTACCTGGTCTCGGCCATCCGCGAGATCAAGCAGGGCGCGCCGGATGCCGACATCACCGTGGACGTCATGCCCTCGCGCGAGTTGCTGCTGCACTTGGCGGCCGGAGAGATGGATTTCGTCCTGGCCCGCATCCTGCCGGAATTCGACAGCCAGGATTTCAACATCCTGCCGATGCGGGACGAGAAGGTGGCCTTCCTCGTGCGGTCGAGCCACCCGCTGGGCCGCGCCGCCCCGGTCACGCTGACCGAGCTGGCCGGGCAGGAATGGATCATGCAGCAGCGCGGCGCGCCGATCCGCGAGGCGGCGCTGGCGGCCTTTGCCGATGTCGGCCTGTCCGAGCCGAAGAACATCGTCAACAGCCCCTCGCTGCTGCTGACCATCGCCTATCTGGCGCAAAGCGACGCGGTGGCGCCGATGTCCGAGGAGGTGGCGGAGCTGCTGATCCGGCCGCCGGTCGGGGCGGGCTTCGCCATGCTGCAGGTGCCGCATGAGATCCGCGTCTCGCCCTATTACCTTCTGGACCTGAAGCGCCGGCCGCTGTCGCCCTTGGCGCTGCGGCTGCGCGAGAAGCTGGTGGCGCTGTCGAAAAGCCCGGTGCGGGACGCATTCGGCTGAACCGGCGACAGCGCGCGCCGTCGCATGGGTATTTGGGGAACGAAGAAGCCCGGCGCCGCGTCTGCGGGCGGCGCCGGAGCGTCGTCAGGCGTTTTGCAGGCCGCGCTCTTCCCGGCTTTGCAGGACGGCCTTGTCGGTCTGGCCGAGGATCTGCGAGGTGACGGTGCCCGCCGTCATCGAGCCCGAGACGTTGAGCGCCGTGCGCCCCATGTCGATCAGCGGCTCGACCGAGATCAGCAGCGCCACCAGCGTCACCGGCAGGCCCATGGCCGGCAGCACGATCAGCGCCGCCATGGTGGCGCCGCCGCCCACGCCCGCGACCCCGGCCGAGGACAGCGTGACGATGGCCAGCAGCGTCATGATCCAGGCCGGGTCCAGCGGGTCGATGCCGACCGTCGGCGCCACCATCACCGCCAGCATCGCCGGATAGAGCCCGGCGCAGCCGTTCTGGCCGATGGTCGCCCCGAAGGAGGCCGAGAAGGACGCGATGGTCTGCGGCACGCCCAGCCGGCGGGTCTGGATCTCGACATTGAGGGGGATGGTCGCGGCGCTGGAGCGGCTGGAGAAGGCGAAGGTCAGCGCCGGGACGATCTTGCGAAAGAAGGTCAGCGGGTTCACCCCGGTCAGCGTCAGCAGCACGGCATGCACCCCGAACATGATCGCGAGGCCCAGGTAGGAGGCGACGACGAACTTGCCCAGGTTCAGGATGTCGGCCGCGTTCGAGGTCGCCGCCATCTTGGTCATCAGCGCCATGACGCCATAGGGGGTCAGCACCATGATCAGCCGCACCAGCTGGCCGATCCAGGCCTGCAGGATGTCGATCAGGTTCAGCAGGCTGCGGCCCTTTTCGGGATCGCGGCGCAGCAGGCGGATGGCGGCGACGCCGAGGAAGGCGGCAAAGACCACCACCGCGATGATCGAGGTCGGGTTCGCCCCGGTCAGCTCGGCAAAGGGGTTCCTGGGGATGAAGGACAACAGCAGCTGCGGCACCGTCAGGTCGGCGACGCGCGGGGCGTAGGTGGTCTCGAGCGCGGTCAGCCGGGCGGTCTCGGCCGCGCCCTGGGCCAGGCCCTCGGCGGTCAGGCCGAAGGCCAGCGACATGACCACGCCGACGAAGGCCGCGATCGCGGTGGTGCCAAGCAGCGTGCCCAGGGTCAGCACCGAGATCCGGCCGAGCGCCGAGGCGTCGTGCAGCCGCGCCACCGCGCTGAGGATCGCCGCGAAGACCAGCGGCATCACCACCATCTGCAACAGCTGCACATAGCCGTTGCCGACCACGTTGATCCAGTCGATCGTGGTTTGCAGCGCCGGCGCGCCGGTGCCATGGACGAGTTGCAGCCCGATCCCGAACAGCGTGCCCAGGACAAGGGCGATGAAGACCCGCACCGACAGCGTCAGCTGCCCGCCCTGCAGGCGGACCAGCACGACGATCAGCGCGGCAAAGATCACAAGGTTGATGAGGACGGATGCCATCGCGCGTCTCCGGCAATTTCAGATTGACCCATCAAGCCACAATGCACGTCCGGCGTATAGCCCATCGGCCGCGCGGCTCTGCGGTCCTTGGCCGATAAAGCCAGGCGGGGCGCGCGCTGCAAGGCCTTTGGCCGCGGTTCGGGCGGTTATATTCCACGAAATATTGAAACAGCATTCGGATATTCGAGATTATTTTCGCTGCGCCGCCGCGATACCCTTTGCGAAACCGATCCCTGCGGCCGCTTGGGATCGCGCCGCCGGCGCCGGGTCCAATCGCAACAGCAAGGCAGGCCATGCACAAGCTTCTGGCGATCCTGTTCGCATTCGTCCTGGGCGCCTCCAGCCCCTTGCCCGTCCAGGCACAGACCATGCCAGAGACCGCCCTGTTCACCGCCGCGGCCGATGGCGATGCCGCGGCCATCCGCGCGCTTCTGGCCCGCGGCGTGCCCGTGGATCCGCGCGACGCCAAGGGGCGCACGCCCTTGCTGTTGGCGACCCATGCCAACCGGGTCGAGGCGGCGCGGGCTCTGGTCGAGGCCGGCGCCGACGTGAACGCCAGGGATGCCATCGAGGACAGCCCCTATCTTTATGCCGGGGCGCGCGGGCATCTGGAGATCCTGGAGCTGACGCTGGCCCATGGCGCCGACCTGGCCAGCACCAACCGCTTCGGCGGCACGGCGCTGATCCCGGCGGCCGAGCGTGGCCATGTCGAGACCGTCCGCCGGCTGATCCAGGCCGGGGTCGAGGTCGATCACGTCAACCGGCTGGGCTGGACCGCGCTGCTGGAGGCGATCATCCTGGGCGAAGGCGGCCCGCGCCAGCAGCAGGTCGTCGACCTGCTGGTCGCGGCCGGGGCCGATGTGAACCTGCCCGATGGCGAGGGGGTCTCGGCGCTGGCCCATGCCCGCCGCATGGGCTTCGACGCGATCGCGGCGCGGCTGGTTGCCGCCGGCGCAAGATGAGGGGAAAGGCGATGACCGACAAGGCGAGGCACTATCTGGAACAGGCGGTGATGCTGGCGCTTCGCAACGCGCAGGCGGGCGGGCGGCCCTTTGGCGCGGTGGTGGTGCGGGGCGGCGAGGTGCTGGCCACCGGCGTCAACGAAACCGTCGCCACCCACGACCCGACCGCCCATGCCGAGCTGGTGGCGCTGCGCGCCGCCGCGCTGCGGCTGGGCTCGCCCGATCTTGCCGGCTGCGCGGTCTATGCCAGCGGCCAGCCCTGCCCGATGTGCCTGGCCGCCATGCGGCTGGCGGGCGTCGCCGATGTGCATTACGCCTATTCGAACCAGGACGGCGCGCCCTATGGCCTGTCCACGGCCGCGCTCTACGAAGAGATGGCAAGGCCCCTCGATCAGCAACCCATCGCCATCCGCTACCTGCCCGTGCGGCCCGAGGGCGCGGGCGACCTATATGCAGGCTGGAAGGCACGGCAGGACCAGGCGTGACGAACCGGCAGCCGCTGATGCTGGCCGTGGTGGCCCTGGTCGGGCTGGCGCTGCGGCCCTTCCTGACCGGGGTCGGCCCGCTGGCGGCGCCGATCTCGGCCGAGACCGGCCTGACCATGCAGGGCCTCTCGGCGCTGACGCTGCTGCCGATCCTGCTGATGGGGGCGGGCGCCTTCCTGGGGCCGGCGATCCAGGCGCGGCTGGGTGCGAAACGCGCCGCCGTGCTGGCGCTGCTGGTGCTGGGCCTGGGCTCGGGCCTGCGGCTGGGGGCGCATTCGGCGCTGGACATGCTGGGCTCGGCCGTGCTGCTGGGCGCGGGCGCGGCGGTGGTTCAGGCGGTGTTCCCGACCATCATCAAGCGCGAATTCCCGCGCGGCATCAACCTGGCCATGGGGCTTTACGCCGCGATGATGATGGGCGGCGGCGCCTTTGGCGCACAGGCCGCCCCGCTGATCGCCGCCTGGTCGGGCAGCTGGCGGCTGGCGCTTGGCTGGCTGGCGCTGCCCGCCGCGCTGACCGCGCTGCTGGTGGCGCTGGCCCTGCCGCCCGAGGCGCGCGCCCCGCAGGGCAGCCGGCAGGGGTTGTGGCACTGGCTGCGCCTGCCGCGGGTCTGGCTGCTGATGGCCTGTTTCGGGCTGATCAACGGCGGCTATTCCTCGTCCGTCGCCTGGCTTGCGCCTGCGTTCCAGGATCTGGGCTGGTCGGCGGGCGCCAGCGGCGGGCTGCTGGCGGTGCTGGCGGTGGGTCAGGCGGTCTCGGCGCTGGCAACGCCGGTCCTGGCCAGTCGCGGCAGCGACCGGCGGCCCTGGCTGGGGATCTGCCTGGCCATGCAGGCGCTCGGCTTCGCCATGCTGGTCCTGCACCCCGAGGCCGCGCCCTATCCCATTGCCTTCCTGCTGGGCGCCGGGCTTGGCGGCTGCTTTTCGCTGATGATGATCGTGGCGCTGGACCACCTGCCCGATCCCGCCCAGGCCGGGGCGCTGGCGGCGCTGATGCAGGGCGGAGGCTTCCTGCTGGCCGCGATCCCGCCCTGGATCCTGGCGCTGCTGCACGACCTGACCGGCAGCTTCACCCTCGGCTGGGCGCTGCATCTGGCCGCCGTGCTTGCGGTCTGCGCGCTGGCGCTGCGCCTGTCGCCGGCCAGCTACCGCGGCGCCCTGCACCGGCCCGGCCCGCAGCGCAGCGGCGGCGCGCCGGCCGAGTGAACGATTTTCGACAAGGAGGAGGAGAAACCATGCTGACCATCACCCGACTGGACCAGGCCGATGCCCGCCTGCTGATCGCCGGCGCCGAGGCCCATGCCCGCGAGATCGGCGTGCCCATGTGCATCGCCGTCGCCGACGAAAGCGGCCAGCTTTTGGCCTTTTGCCGCATGGACGGCGGCAAGGTCACGTCGGCGACCATCGCCATCGACAAGGCCTTCACCGCCGCCGCCGCGCGCAAGGCCACGCATGAATACGGTGCCGCCAGCCAGCCGGGCGCCCCGGCCTGGGGCATCTCCTCGGCCATCGGCGGGCGGCTGATGGTGGTGGGCGGCGGCCTGCCGGTCGATCACGACGGCCAGACCGTCGGCGGCATCGGCGTATCCTCGGGAACGCCCGCGCAGGACCAGGCGGTGGCGCAGGCCGGCATCGACCATTGGCGGGCGCATCGCGCCTGACCGCACCCCTTCCGGCCGGTTGCACTTGCGCCCGGCCCCGCAAAAGGCTAGCAGCGCGGGCTTTGCGGACAGGGGCACGGGGATGCTGGACGACAGGCTTGCCATCGATTTCGGAACCTCGAACTCGGCCGCCGCGATCCTGCACGACGGCCGGCCCCGGCGCATCGCCATCGAGCCGGGGGCCGAGACCCTGCCGACCGCCGTCTTCTTCCCGGCGCAGGGCGGTGCCATGCGCATCGGCGCGGCGGCGGCCGAGGCGCTGATCCAGGGCGCCGAGGGCCGCTACATGCGGGCGCTGAAAAGCGTGCTCGGGACGGCGCTTTTCCACGAATCGCGGCTGATCGCCGGAAAGCGCCGCACGCTTTGCGACATCGTCGCCGCCTTCCTCGCCACCCTGCGCGAGCGGGCCGAGGCGGCGGCGGGCCGGCGCTTTCGCCGCGCGCTTTCCGGCCGGCCGGTGCATTTCCATTCGAACGACCCCGCCCGCGACGCCCAGGCCGAGGCGGACCTGCGCGGCTGCTACCTGGCGGCCGGCTTCGACGAGGTCGCCTTCCTGCCCGAACCCGAGGCGGCGGCGCTGGCCAGCCACGGCCTGGGCCGCGCGGGCGAGATCGGGCTGATCGTCGACATCGGCGGCGGCACCTCGGATTTCTCGGTCTTTCGCAGCAGCGGCGCGGGGGTGCAGATCCTCGCCAATCACGGCATCCGGCTGGGCGGCACGGATTTCGACCAGCAGGTCTCGCTCTGCCATGCCATGCCGGCCCTGGGCCACGGCGGGCAGCTGCGCCGCGCCATGGGGCCGGGGCTGCTGCCGGTGCCGAATGCGATCTATGTCGACCTGGCGACCTGGGCCAGGATCCCCTTTCTCTACGTGCCCGAGACGCGGCGCATGGCCGCCGGGATGGCCCGCATGGCGGTGGACCGCAAGGCGATGGACCGCCTCGTCGCGGTGCTGGACGAGGAACTGGGCCATGAGCTGGCCTTTGCCGTCGAGCGCGGCAAGATCGCCGCCAATGCCGGCGAGGGCGCGCGCATCGCCATGGGCTTCGTCGAGCCGGGGCTGGCGCCGGAAATCTCGCCCGCCTCGCTGGAGGCGGCGCTGTCGGATTGCCGCAGGGATCTCGCGCAAGCCGCGGCCGAAACGCTGCGGCTGGCCGGCATCGCGCCCGGACAGGTGGGCAGCGTGATCCTGGTCGGCGGCTCCAGCCTGATGGGCTTCGTCGCCGCCGAGGCGCTGCGGCTTTGCCCCGGCGCGCAGCTGCGGCGCGCGGGGGCGTTCACCGCGGTGGTGGACGGGCTGGCGCTGGCGACGGCGGCCTAGCGCTTGCCGGGCTTCGGCCCGGCGCGAAAGGGCCTGTCGCCGCCCTTGCCCGACCCGCCGGCCGCAGGCTTGTGCGACTTGAAGCCGGCGGCGCGCCGGGGACGCGCCTCGGCGCCGTCGCCACGCGCGGGACGGTCGTGGCGCGCCGCGCCGCCATGCGTCTTGAAGCCCGCCGATTTCCCCTCCGCACGCGGAGCGGTTTTCGGCGCGGCCTTGTGCGCCTGCTTCTTCTCGGCGCTCCAGCGGGCCTTGCGCGGGGCTTCAGCAGCCGCTTCCGGCGCGGCGTCGCGGTCGGGCACGGCACGGGGGGCGGGCTTTACCTGCTCCGGGTCGAGCAGCGCCGGACGCCGGGCCGGCTTGGGCTTCGGCTCGGACCTGGGCCCATCTTCGGACCACGCGGGGCGCGCCGCGGACTGGCCGCGATGCGGCTTCCTGTCCCGCAGGGGCGCGTCGGATGTTTCTCCGTTCTCCAAATACCCATGCCGGCCGGGCCGCCTGTCGCGCACGGGGCCGGTCTCGAAAACCGGCTCGCCCTCGATCCGGCGCATGGCCAGGCCCGGCTCCAGTTCCACCCGCTCGCCGAAATTCGGCGCGGCGGGCGCGGCGATCTGCACGAAGGTCTGGTCGGTCTTGACCCGGATCGCGCCGATCGCGTCGCGGGTGATGCCGCCCGCCTCGCAGATCTTGGGCAGAAGCCAGCGCGCCTCGGCCCGGCCGGAATGGCCGACCGAAAGCAGGAACCAGACCGCCGGCCCGAACTCGCCCCGCTCACGCGGCGCGGCAGGCGCGGGGGCCACGTTTTCCGACAGCTCCTCGGGCGCCGGGCGCCCCTCGCGCCACAGCCGCACGAAGGCCGATGCGACACGCTCGGCACCGAAACGGTCGAGCAGCGCCGCGGCCAGTCCCGCCTCGTCGCCCGGCGCCTCGGCCAGGGCGGGGTGGTCCAGCATGCGGGCGTCGTCGCGGGCCTGCACCTCGTCGGCCGAAGGGGCCTTGCCCCATTCCGCGACCAGCTTGGCGCGCTGGAGCAGGCGCTGCGCCCGCTTGTATTCCGCCGCCGGCACGATCAGCACCGAAGTGCCCTTGGCCCCGGCCCGGCCGGTGCGGCCGGAACGGTGCAGCAGCGTGTCGGGATTGGTCGGCAGGTCGGCATGGATCACCAGCTCCAGCCCCGGCAGGTCGATGCCGCGCGCCGCCACGTCGGTGGCGATGCAGACCCGCGCCCGGCCGTCGCGCAGCGCTTGCAGGGCGTGGCTGCGTTCCTGCTGGGACAGCTCGCCCGACAGCGCCACCACCTTGAAGCCGCGATTGCCCATGCGCGCCAGCAGGTGGTTCACGTTGGCGCGAGTCTTGCAGAAGATGATCGCCCGGCTGGCCTCGTAGAAGCGCAGGGTGTTGAAGATGGCATGCTCGCGGTCGCGGGTCGTCACCGACAGGGCGCGATAGTCGATGTCGCCGTGCTGGCGCGCCTCGCCCAGGGCCTGGATGCGCAGCGCGTCGCGCTGGAAGTCGCGGGCCAGCGCCTCGATGGCCGGGGGCACGGTGGCCGAGAACATCAGCGTGCGCCGTTCCTCGGGCGCGCTGCCCAGGATGAACTCCAGATCCTCGCGGAAACCCAGGTCCAGCATCTCGTCCGCCTCGTCCAGCACGCAGGCGCGCAGGGCGGTCAGGTCCAGCGAGCCGCGCTCGATATGGTCGCGCAAGCGGCCGGGGGTGCCGACGACGATATGGGCGCCGCGCTCCAGCGCCCGGCGCTCGGTGCGATAGTCCATGCCGCCGACGCAGGTGGCGATGCGCGCGCCGGCCTGTTCGTAAAGCCAGCCCAGCTCGCGCGCCACCTGCAAGGCCAGCTCGCGCGTGGGCGCGATGGCCAGCGCCAGCGGTTGCTCTGCGTCGGGCAGGGTGTCGCCCGCAAGGATGTCGCCGGCCATGGCCAGGCCGAAGGCCACGGTCTTGCCCGAGCCGGTCTGGGCCGAGACCAGCACGTCGCGACCCCGCGCCTCGGGCGCGAGCGCCGCTTCCTGCACCGAGGTCAGGCTGGCATAGCCCTTGGCCGCCAGCGCCGCGGCCAAGGGCGCGGCAATATCATGTTCGTTCATCTTCTTCGCCAGAAAGGGGATGCGGGAACGCATCCGGTGAAAGGCACCATCCCCTTTGCGGCCGGGCCCTCCCATGGCCCGCCGGCCCGGAATGCGGAGCCAAGCCGCCCGCCTATCCTGTCCCGGCCCGCAAGTCAAAGCGAAACTAGGGCCGCATCAGCTGATCCTCGGTCCAGCCGAGCCGCGCCATGTCCTCGGCCCGCGCCGCCGCATCGTCGCCGACGATGAATTCGTCCAGCTGCGGCGGGACCACGCCGGCCTGCGACAGCAGGCCATGCACCTGCCCGCGATGATGGGTCTGGTGCTGGAACAGATGCGACAGCAGGTCGTCGCGGCGGTCGTGCTGCATGCGCGAGCCGCGATCCACCGGCACGATTTCCGCCAGGGCCTCGGGCGTCAGCGCCGCGACCAGCGCCAGCAGGCGGTCGTCCTCGCGCGCCTGCCATTCGGCCAGCCGCGCAAGGTCCGGGCAGTCCCCCGCCTCGGCCAGCGCGGCCTCGTCCAGCGGCCGGCCCGCCAGCGCATCGATATAGAAGCGGTCGACCAGCAGGACATGGTTCAGCGTGGCGCGGATCGAGCCGAAGAAGGACGGGCGCGGCGCCTCGTATCCGCCGGGCGGCAGGGCGGCGCAGGCGCGATGCAGCCGGGCATTGGCCAGCCGGTTCATCTGCGCCAGCTTGCGCAGCATGCGCAGCATCTCGGTCATCGGGCACCTCCGGTCGCGATGATGCCGTGCGGCCCCCGCCGGGTCGAGCCCTCAGCGCGCCGGCCCGGCCGGATCGTGGCCCAGGCTGCGGCGGATCTCGGCCAGGAACAGCTGCAGCGCCGGCACCGGGTCGCGGTGGTGATAGACGATATAGACCTCGGAAACCGGCGGGTCGGGCCGGATCGGCAGGAAGGTCAGCGGCCCCGCCGTCAGCCTGGCGATGCCCGCCGGCACGATGCTGACCCCGAAGCCCGCCACGATCAGGCTGGGGACCGACTGCGCGTCCACCACCTGCTGCGAGACCCGCGGCCGATAGCCCGAGGCGACGATGCAGGCCATGACATAGGCCGCGAAATCGGAACTGTCGGGGCGCAGCACGACATGCTGGTCCTCGCGCAGGTCGTCGATCGAGACGCAGGTGCGCCCGGCCAGCCGGTGGTCGCTGCGCACCAGCGCCACCATCTCTTCGCGCCAGCCGTATTCATAGGCCAGCTCCTCGTCGCGCGGCACCGAGCGGTTGAAGCTGACGTCGGTGCGCCGGCTCAGCACCTCGGTCAGCTGCGCGGCCGGGGTCTGTTCGTGGACGCGCAGGGTGATTCGCGGGTGCAGCCGGGCGAAATGCGCCAGCAACTCGGCCAGGCCGCCGCGCAGGATCGAGCCGGTTGCCCCGATTTCCAGCAATCCGTCCTGGCCCTGCTGGATTTCACGGATCTCCTGCAGGCTGCGTTCATACTGGTCCAGCATGTTGCGCGCCCTGGGCAGGAACAGCGCGCCCGCCCGCGTCAGCGCCACCTTGCGGCTGGTGCGGCTGATGAGTTCGGCGCCGACCTCGCGCTCAAGTGTCTGGATTTGCGTGCTCAGCGGCGGCTGCGACATGTTCAGCCGCCGGGCGGCGCGGGTGAAGTTCAGCTCTTCGGCCAGGACGACGAAGCAGCGAAGCTGGCGCATTCTCATATCGTCACCCTATGGATTAACGGTAAATCGATATTAGACACGGATGTGCCCTTGGCCAACACTCTTCGGCATGAGGGGACCGGCCGCGGCCATGCGCCCGATGCGCGAGGAGATGCATCGGGCGCATCGCGGCCCCCCTTCCGTCACAGGGAGGAACAGAAAACATATGCCGAATTGGTCCAGGTCCTTGTTTGGACAGGTTTGCGTGGCGCTGGTGCTGGGGATCGTCGCCGGCTTCTTCGCGCCCGAATTCGCCGCCAAGATGAAGCCGCTGGGAGACGGGTTCATCAAGCTCATCAAGATGCTGATCCCCGTCATCGTGTTCTGCGTCGTCGTGCATGGCATCGCCGGCGCGGGCGACCTGAAAAAGGTCGGCAAGGTCGGCGTCCGCGCCATCGTCTATTTCGAGATCATCACCACCATCGCCCTGGCCCTGGGCATCGCGGTCGCCTATCTGTTCGGCCCCGGCCACGGCATGAACATCGACGTGAGCCAGCTCGACGCCTCGGCGTTGTCGGCCTATGTGGACCGCGCGCATGAAGTCAGCAGCGGCGGCACCGTCGAGTTCCTGATGAAGCTGATCCCGACCACGATGATCAGCGGCTTCGCCCAGGGCGACATCCTGCAGGTTCTGCTGGTCGCGATCCTGTTCGGCTGCGCCCTGTCGCTGGTGGGCGAGCGCGGCAAGCCGCTTTTGCACATGATCGAGCTGACCGGGGACGTCACCTTCAAGATCATGTATTTCATCGTCCGGCTGGCGCCCCTGGGCGTGTTCGGCGCCATCGCCTTCACCGTCGGGCAATACGGCATCGGCTCGCTGGCGCAGCTGGGCTACCTGGTCGGGCTGTTCTATGTCACCATCGCCATCTTCGTCTTCGTGATCCTGGGCTTCGTGCTGCGGCTGGCGGGCTTCAGCATCTTCAAGCTGCTGCGCTACCTGCGCACCGAGGTCGGCATCGTCGCCGGCACCGCCAGCAGCGACGCCGTGCTGCCGCAGACCATGCGCAAGCTGGAACACCTGGGCATCAAGGACTCGACCGTGGGTCTGGTGGTGCCGACGGGCTATTCCTTCAACCTCGACGCCTTCTCGATCTACCTGACGCTGGCGGCGGTCTTCATCGCCCAGGCCACCAACACGCCGCTGTCCACCACCGACCTTCTGGCCATCCTGGGCGTGGCGCTGGTGACGTCCAAGGGCGCGCATGGGGTGCCGGGCTCGGCCATCGTGATCCTGGCCGCGACGCTGGCCGCGATCCCGGCCATCCCCGCCATCGGGCTGGTGCTGGTGCTGTCGGTCGACTGGTTCATGGGCATCGCCCGCGCCTTGGGGAACTACCTGGGCAATTGCGTCGCCACCGTGGTCGTCGCCTCGTGGGTGGGGGACATCGACCGCGACCGCGCCCGCCGCATCCTCGAGGGCGAGGACGTGCCGACGCTGGACGTGCTGGACGAGGACGCGCCGATGTCGCAGCCCCAGCATGGCTGACGAAGTCGCCTCGCGGGGCTGAACGGGGCCCGCGCGACCGGCCCCGCCAGCCTCCGAGAAGACGGCCTGCGCCTTCCCTCCCGATGGCGCAGGCCATTTCACGTCAGGGGAGGCCGGCGGCGAAGCCCTCATCCGTCAGGATCCCGATCAGCGCCTGCTGCGCCCGCGTGCGATAGCGCTGCGGATTGGTCAGCAGCGAGAACGGCCGCTCTGCCCCCGGCAGCGGCAGGGTGCGGATCCAGCCGGCGGCGGCGGGCCGCGCCACCGCGCGTTGCGACAGCGCGGCAAGGCATTGGCTGGCGGCCACCGCGTTCAGCACCGCCTCGTTCGAGGGCAGTTCCAGCGCCAGGGGCAGCCCGGCCACGGAAAGCCCCTGCCCGGCCATCCAGGTCTCGAACTCGGACCGGGTGCCCGAGCCCGGCTCGCGCAGGATCCAGTTCTGCGCCGCCAGCCCGGCCAGGGGCACGGCGTCGCGCCCGGCCCAAGGGTGATCGGTCGCCATGACCAGCACCAGCCGGTCGCGCGCCACCACCTGCCGGTGCAACTCGCCATGCGCCACCGCGCCCTCGACCAGCCCCAGGTCGGCGCCGCCCTCCTGCACCGCATCGGCGACCTGGGTGGTGTTGCTGACGGTCAGCCGCAATTCAATCCCCGGATGCATCTCGCGCAGCGCGACCAGCCGCGGCGGCAGCCAGTAGCTGGCGACGGTCTGGCTGGCATGGACCCGCAGCCGCCCGCGCGGCTCGCGCGCCAGATCCTCCAGCACCATCTCGGCCGTCTCGGCGCGGTCCAGCACCGCGCGCGCCTCGGCCATGAAGGCTTCGCCGGTCTCGGTCAGCACGATGCGCCGCCCGACCCGGTCGAAGAAACGCACGCCATGCCGCGCCTCCAGCGCCGAGACGGCGGCGCTGACCGCCGATTGCGTCAGGTTCAGCGCATCGGCCGCGCGGGTGACATGCTGCCGCTCGGCCACGGCAAGGAAGATGCGGAGCTGTTCCAGCGTCATGGCCAACTGATAAGCAAAATCGAACGATATGGCAAATATAATGCGATGGATTGAACGTGCATCCGGGACCATGTTCCGCCTTGCAAGCAAGGAAACGCGATCATGTCCTCGACCGAGCAGAACCAGCAAACATCTTCCGCGATCACGGTCTGGCTTTCCGCCACGCTGCCGGGGCTGGGGCTGACCTTCGGCATCGCGGTCCTGGCGACGGCGGTGCAGCGCTTCTCGGGCATCCCGGCGCTCAGCCCGCTGGTGGTGGCCATGGTGCTGGGCATGGCGCTGCGCAACCTGGCCGGCACGCCCGAGGCGGCGCGGCCAGGCATCGGCTTTTCGCTGCGCCGCGTCTTGCGTTTCGCCATCGTGCTGCTGGGCTTCCAGCTGACGCTGGAGCAGTTGCGCGCCGTGGGCCTGCCGGGGGTGGCGGTGATCGCGGTGGTGCTGGCCGCGACCTTCGTCTTCACCAAATGGGCCGGGCGGGCGCTGGGGGTCGAGGCGCGGCTGGCCGAACTGATCGCGGCCGGCACCTCGGTCTGCGGCGCCTCGGCGGTGATCGCGACGAACACGGTCACGCGCGGAACGGACGAGGACGTGGCCTATGCCATCGCCTGCGTGACGGTCTTCGGCTCGCTCTCGATGATCGCCATGCCGCTGCTGGGCGAGATGATGGCGATGGGGCCTTCGCATTACGGCATCTGGGTCGGTGCAACCGTGCATGAGGTGGCGCAGGTCGTCGGCGCCGGCTTCCAGCATGGCGCCGAGGCCGGGCAGGCCGCGACCGTGGCCAAGCTGAGCCGGGTGATGCTGCTGGCGCCGCTGATCCTGGTGCTGGGCGCGCTGGCGCGGCGCGGCGGCAAGGCCGCGCATGGCTCGGCGCCGACGCCCTGGTTCGTGCTGGGCTTCATCGCCGTGGTGCTGCTGAACAGCGCCCTGCCCCTGCCCGAGGCGCTGCATGCCGAGGTGGTCGGCCTGACCGCCTTTCTGCTGACCATGGCGCTGGCGGCGATGGGGCTCGAAACCGACATCCGCAAGCTGCGCGCCAAGGGCGTCCGGCCGCTGGCGCTTGGCGCGCTGGCCTGGCTGTTCATCTCGACCCTGGGCCTGGGGCTGGTCGCGCTGCTGTGACCGCGCGGCATTGAGCCGCCCCGCCGCGATGCCTAGATTGGGCGCGATCCGCCAAAGGACCGCGCCCATGGCCCTAAAGCCCGCCGACCCCCGCCCGATGACCCGGCGCGAGACCGAGGTCCGCCGCTTCGTCCGCGCCCGCTATGGCCCGCGCGGCACGCTGGCGCTGCATCGCCACGCGCTCGGCCTCGACCTGCTGCGTGCGCCGGTGAACGTCATGCTGTCGCCGCTGTTCCTGCTGGTGCGGCTGGCCGCGCCGCTTCTGCGCCGGATCGGGCTGCGGCGCGCCGGCGACTGGCTGTCGCGCCGGCAGATCTTCCTGAAATCCGACGTGGCGCAAAGGATCGAGGCCGATCTGGCCCATTTCATCGACGACCTGGCCGAAAAGGGGCTGGCGCCCCAGGCCGCGCCGCAAAGCGTCGCCCGCGCCGTCTCGGACTATGCCGAGACCCGCAATGCGGTCTCCGAGATCACCACCTCGGTCCTGGTGCTGGGCTCGGGGCTCTTGCTGTTCCACCGCGCCACGCCGGGGGTGATCTCGCTGGCCGGGCCGGTCGCGCATCTGCGGGCGCAGGCGCAGGCGGTCGAGGATTTCGCGCTGGGAAGCTGGGCCGGCCGCATGTGGTATGGCGCCTTCCCGCGAGAGCTTTCCAGCGTGGATCTGCTGCTGACCGGGGTGGTGCTGGCCATGCTCGCCTCGGTCCTGACCACCTTTGCCGGGCTGGTCGCCGATCCGGTCCAGCTTTGGACCGGCATCCACAAGCGCCGGGTGCTGCGGCTGCTGCGCCGGCTGGACCGGGCCGAGGACGGGCCGGGGCTGGGGCGCGAACATGTGCTGGCCCGGCTGGGCGACCTGTCGGATGCGGCGCTGAGCCTGTGGAGCAGCTTCAAGGGCTAGGCCAAAGCACGGTTCCATCGATCCCGGCCAGGTCGCGGCGTCCGGTCAGGGCCGTGGCGACCTCCAGCTCGGCGCGCAGGATGGTCAGCATATGCGCGACCCCCGCCGCGCCGCCCACCGCCAGGGCGTGGATCTGCGGCCGCCCGACCAGCACCGCCGATGCCCCCAGCGCCAGGGCCTTCAGCGCATCGGTGCCGCGGCGGATGCCGCCGTCGCACAGCACCGGGATGCGCCCGGCGACCTGGCGGGCGACGACCGGCAGCGCCTCGGCCGTCGCCGGCAGCGTGTCCAGCGCCCGGCCGCCGTGGTTCGAGACGATCACCCCGTCCACCCCACCGCCACGGCGCGCTCGGCATCATGCGCCGACATGATGCCCTTGAGCAGCAGCGGCAACCGGGTCTGCGACTTCAGCCGCGCTCTTTGATCTGGCGCGCGGTCATGACGGTGACGGTCCGTGGCGTGTCGAGCAGCGGCGCGGTGATCTTGTCCGAGGCGCTTTCGGTGGTCTTGTAGCTGGTCTCGGCCTCGCTGCCCTGCTGGCAGCGGATGACCACCGTCTCCAGCGTCACGGTGTCCTGCGCCTGGGCGGGGCCGCCGACCCCCGCGGAAATGGCAAGGACCGGAAGCAGGCCAAGGTCGGCAGCAATTGCACGGCAGACCCCGAGGCTGGCGGTTTGGGATGGGTTTTGTTCATGGGTTATCCCGGCACAAAGATGCATCCCCTTCCACCGGCAGGCAGAGGCGACAGGAAGTTCTGGCTCATCAACGGCTTGCGCTTTGGCACGCCGGAACGGGAACGGGAACGGGAACGGGAACGGGAACGGGAACGGGAACGGGAACGGGAACGGGAACGGGAACGGGAACGGGAACGGGAACGGGAACGGGAACGGGAACGGGAACGGGAACGAAGCCCCGGCTCACGTGCGCGCGATCCCCGCAAGAGGGCGAATTGTCGTGCTTTGTCAAACGACGCGACGTCATTCCATGCCATGTCCCCGCGCCTGTTGCCATAATCCAACAGCCGCGCAGGTGCGGCGGCCCGTGGCCGCAGCCTGCCCACCACCATGGCCCGGCGGCAAATCGAGCCCTTGGCGCGATCCGGGAACCCACCAGATATTCCGGGCACAGCCCGGCCATCCACTAAATATGGATTGACCCGGCCCGTGACCCGTGGCTAACTGCCGGGGTCATGGTTGCCCTGGGGCCGACTCGGGGATGAAAAGGGAAGCCGGTGAAAAGCCGGCACTGCCCCCGCAGCTGTAAGCGGCGAGCGACGCTGGAATGCCACTGGGGCCAAGGCTCCGGGAAGGCCGGCTAAGCCGAGACCCGCAAGTCAGAAGACCTGCCATGGCGCGAAAGGACGAAACCGTGCGGCGGGCGCGGGGCTGGAACAGGGTCCGGTGGCACGCCCATCGGCCCGGCCCCCTCTTGCCGACAGAACAGAAGGAGCCGAGCCATGTCCATCACCGTTTACTCCAAGCCCGCCTGCGTGCAATGCACCGCCACCACGCGGGCGCTCGACGCGCGCGGCCTGGCCTATCAGCTGATCGACCTGACCGAGGACGACGCGGCGATGGAACTGGTCGTCTCGCTGGGCTATCGCCAGGCCCCGGTGGTCGTCGCCGGCGATGCGCATTGGGCGGGCTTCCGGCCCGACATGATCGGCCGGCTGTCCTGACCGGCGCCATGGGCGGGCTGGTCTATTATTCCTCGGCCTCGGGGAACACCGCGCGCTTCGTGGCGCGGCTGGGGCTGGCGGCCGGGCGCATCCCGGTCTCGCCGTGCGATCCGCTGCCCGAGGCGGCAACGCCCTATGTGCTGATCTGCCCGACCTATGCCGACGGGACCGGCCGGGGCGCGGTGCCCAAGCAGGTGATCCGCTTCCTGAACGATCCCGCCCGCCGCGCCGGCCTGCGCGGCGTCATCGCCGCCGGCAACCGCAATTTCGGGGCGACCTATGCCTTGGCCGGCCGGGTGATTTCTGACAAGTGCAACGTCCCCGTGCTGTATCGATTCGAGCTGGCGGGGACTGATCTGGACATTTCCCGCGTGCAGGCGGGGCTTGAGAAATTCTGGGGGACGGAATGCTTGACGATGGCGTAAAGGCCGAGCTGGACTATCACGCGCTGAACGCGATGCTGAACCTTTACGACGGCGAGGGCCGCATCCGCTTCGACGCGGATCGCAAGGCCGCGCGGCAGTATTTCCTGCAGCATGTCAACCAGAACACCGTCTTCTTCCACTCGCTGGACGAGAAGCTGGGCTACCTGGTGGACGAAGGCTATTACGAGGCCGAAGTCCTGGACCAGTATCCGCGCGCCTTCCTGCACCGGATCTGGGACGCGGCCTATGCGCGCAAGTTCCGCTTTCCGACCTTCCTGGGCGCCTTCAAGTATTATACCAGCTACACGCTGAAGACCCGCGACGGGCGGCGCTATCTGGAACGCTACGAGGACCGGGTGGTCATGGTCGCGCTGGCCTTGGCGCGCGGCGACGAGGATCTCGCCATGCGCTTCATGGAGGAAATCCTGTCGGGCCGGTTCCAGCCCGCGACGCCGACCTTCCTGAACGCCGGCAAGAAATCGCGCGGCGAACTGATCTCGTGCTTCCTGCTGCGGCTGGAGGACAACATGGAAAGCATCGGCCGCGGCATCAATTCGGCGCTGCAGCTTTCCAAGCGCGGCGGCGGCGTCGCGCTGATGCTGACCAACCTGCGCGAGGCCGGGGCGCCGATCAAGGGGATCGAGAACCAGTCCTCGGGCGTCATCCCGGTGATGAAACTGCTGGAGGACAGCTTTTCCTATGCCAACCAGCTGGGCGCGCGGCAAGGCGCGGGGGCGGTCTACCTGAACGCGCATCACCCCGACATCCTGCGCTTCCTGGACACCAAGCGCGAGAATGCCGACGAGAAGATCCGCATCAAGACGCTGTCGCTCGGCGTGGTGATCCCGGACGTGACCTTCGAACTGGCCAAGAAGAACGAGGACATGTACCTGTTCTCGCCCCATGACGTGGAAAAGGTCTATGGCATGGCCTTCTCGGAGATTTCCGTCACCGAGAAATACGCCGAGATGGTGGACGACAAGCGCATCCGCAAGAAAAAGATCAACGCCCGCGCCTTCTTCCAGACCCTGGCCGAGATCCAGTTCGAAAGCGGCTATCCCTATATCATGTTCGAGGACACGGTGAACCGCGCCAACCCGGTCGCCGGCCGCATCAGCATGTCGAACCTGTGCAGCGAGATCCTGCAGGTCAACGAGGCCAGCACCTTCGACGAGGATCTGAGCTATCGCCACCTCGGCACGGATATTTCCTGCAACCTCGGCTCGCTCAACATCGCCGCGACCATGGACGGGCCGGATTTCGGCGCCACGGTCGAGGCGGCGATCCGCGCGCTGACCGCGGTGTCGGAAATGTCGGCGATCGAGGCCGTGCCCTCGATCCGGCGCGGCAACGACGAGGCCCATGCCGTGGGGCTGGGCCAGATGAACCTGCACGGGTTCCTGGCGCGCGAGCGCATCCATTACGGCAGCCCCGAGGGGATCGAGTTCACCTCGGTCTATTTCGCCGCCGTCGCCTATCACGCCATCCGCGCCTCGAACCTGTTGGCGCAGGAAAAGGGCCGCAGCTTCAAGGATTTCGAGACGTCGAAATATGCCGACGGCACGTTCTTCGACAAATACGTGACGCGCGACTGGCTGCCGACGCTGCCCGATGTCGCGCGGGTGTTCGAGGGTGTCGCGCTGCCCACGCGCGAGGACTGGGCGGCGCTGCGGGACGCGGTGATGCGGCATGGGCTTTACAACCGCAACCTGCAGGCGGTGCCGCCCACCGGCTCGATCAGCTATATCAACAACTCGACCAGCTCGATCCACCCGATCGTCGCCAAGATCGAGATCCGCAAGGAAGGCAAGATCGGCCGGGTCTATTACCCCGCCGCCTTCATGTCGAACGAGAACCTGGACTATTACCGCGACGCCTACGAGATCGGCCCCGAGGCGATCATCGACACCTATGCGGCGGCGACCGAACATGTCGACCAGGGCCTGTCGCTGACGCTGTTCTTCCCGGCCGAGGCCACGACGCGCGACATCAACCGCGCCCAGATCCATGCCTGGAAGAAGGGCATCAAGACGATCTATTACATCCGGCTGCGCCAGACCGCGCTGGAAGGCACCGAGGTGCAGGGCTGCGTTTCCTGCACGCTTTGAGGCGGGGGCTGTCTGCCCCCGCACCCCCGAGGATATTTGGACACGAAAGAAAGGGTCTTCGGATGAAGGACCATGCGCCGCGCACGCCCCTGCGGGCCATCAACTGGAACCGGCTGGAGGACGAGAAGGACCTGGAGGTCTGGAACCGGCTGACGGTGAACTTCTGGCTGCCCGAGAAGGTGCCGCTGTCGAACGACGTGCAGAGCTGGGCCACGCTGCGCCCCGAGGAGCGCGAGCTGACCATCCGCGTCTTTACCGGGCTGACGCTTCTGGACACGATCCAGAACACCCTGGGCGCGCCGGCGATGATGCCCGATGCGATCACCCCGCATGAGGAGGCGGTGCTGTCCAACATCGCCTTCATGGAGGCGGTGCATGCGCGCAGCTATTCCTCGATCTTCTCGACCCTGTGCCTGACGCCCGAGGTGGACGCGGCCTTTCGCTGGGCCGAGGAGAACCCGCACCTGCAGCAGAAGGCGCGGCTGGTGCTGGAGGAATACAAGGCCGGCTCGGACCCGCTGAAGCGCAAGATCGCCAGCGTGTTCCTGGAGAGCTTCCTGTTCTATTCCGGCTTCTACCTGCCGATGTACTGGTCGAGCCGCGCCAAGCTGACCAATACCGCCGACCTGATCCGGCTGATCATCCGCGACGAGGCGGTGCATGGCTATTACATCGGCTACAAGTACCAGCGCGGGCTGGAGCGGCTGGGCGAGGCCGAGCGCGCGGCGCTGAAGGATTTCGCCTTCTCGCTGATTTTCGATCTCTACGACGTCGAGGCGAAATACACCGCCGAGCTTTACGACGGCATCGGCCTGACCGAGGACGTGAAGGCTTTCCTGCATTACAATGCCAACAAGGCGCTGCAGAACCTGGGCTACGAGGCACTGTTCCCGCCCCAGGCCTGCGAGGTCAACCCGGCGATCCTGGCCGCGCTGTCGCCCGACAGCGAGAACCACGATTTCTTCAGCGGCTCGGGGTCGAGCTATGTCATCGGCAAGGCGGTCGCGACCGAGGACGAGGACTGGGACTTCTAGGCGCGCGGGTTGCGCGCCAGCCGCTGCGCGATGGCCGAGCAGACCAGCAGCTGCGTCATGTGATAGACCATCACCGGCAGCACGATCGCCCCCACCGCCGCGGCCGGGAAGATCGCCGTGGCGATAGGCAGCCCGCTGGCGAGGCTCTTGGTCGAGCCGCAGAAGAACAGCACCGCCCGGTCCTGGGGCGGCAGGCGGAACAGTCGCCCGACACCGAGCATGGCGCCCATGACCAGCGCCAGCAGCAATGCCGTGACCAGGAAGCACAGCACCAGCCCCGGCAGCGGGATCGCCGACCAGATGCCCGCCACGGTGCCGGCGCCGAAGGCGGAATAGACGATGAGCAGGATCGAGCCGCGGTCCACCGCCATGGTCAGCAGCCGGTGGCGCTGGACGAAGCCGCCGATCCAGCGCCGCAGCAATTGCCCGGCGACGAAGGGCAAGAGGATCTGCACGGCGATCTTCTGGATGGCGTCGAGGCTGGCGCCGCCGCCGTCGTGGTGCAGCAGATGCGTGACCAGCAGCGGCGTCAGCACCACCCCCACCAGGTTCGACAGCGAGGCCGCGCAGATCGCCGCCGGCACGTTGCCGCCCGCGATCGAGGTGAAGGCGATCGAGCTTTGCACCGTCGAGGGCAGCACGGCCAAAAACAGCAGCCCCAGCGTCAGCTCGGGGCCCAGGACGCCGCCGAACAGCGCGGCCAGCGCGATGCCCAGCACGGGAAACAGCGCATAGGTCGCGCCGAAGGTCAGGCCCTGGAGCCTGAGGTTCAAGAGCCCCGCCCGGACCGAAGCCGCATCGAGCTTGGCGCCGTAGAGGAAGAACAGCAGCGTCACCGCCCAGAAGGTCGCGCCGCGCAGGGCCTCGGCCGCCATGCCGCGGGCGGGCAGGAACACCCCCAGCAGCACCATGCCGACCAGCAGCAGCATGTAGGTGTCGATGCCGATCCGTTTCAATGCCTGCATGGTCTTCCCCGTCGCGCGCCAGCCCCCTGTCTGATATACATCGCCGCCGGGCACAAGCCGGGCCCGGCCGGGCGCCATGAGGCTTGCCCTGTTGGCGAAAAACGGTCACAGCAGGATCATGCCCGACCAAACCGTTCCGACCATGCGCCCCGCTTTTGCCCCCTGGCTGTCCCGCAGCAACGACGTGACCTCGGTCTTCCTGGCGGCGGGCCAGGTGCCCGGCCTGGTCAACCTTGCCGGCGGGCTGCCCGAGCCCTCGGTCTGGCCGGTCGCGGAACTGGCCGGACTGGCGGCCGAGGCGATCCGCAGCCACCCCGACGAAACGCTGGGCTATGGCCCGATCCCCGGCCTGCCGGCGCTGCGCGACCTGATCGCCGCCCGCTTCTCGACCGATGCGCTGCGGCTTTCGCGCGAGAACGTGCTGATCACCACCGGCGGCATGCAGGCGCTGGAGCTGATGGGCAAGGTGCTGCTGCAGCCCGGCGGGCTGGTCGCGGCGCAAAGCCCGGCCTATCTGGGCGCGCTCGACGCCTGGATGCCGCATGCGCCGCGCTATCGCCCGATGCGGATCGAGGGCAACGATTTCGACCCCCATGCCGCGCTGGCGGGGGCGCAATTCGCCTATACGGTGCCGAATTTCTCGAATCCCAGCGGCCGGCTGGTGGCCCTGCCCGAGCGGCAGGCGCTGGTCGCCGCCGCCCATGCCACCGGCACCTGGCTGATCGAGGACGACCCTTACGGCGCGCTTTACTACGAAGGCGAGCCCCTGCCGCGGCTGCTCGAACTGTCGGCGGGGGCGCGGCCCGGCCCCTATGACGGGCCGGTGGTCTACATGGGGTCGCTGTCCAAGGAGCTGGCGCCGGGGCTGCGCGTCGGCTGGGTGATCGCCGCGCCCGAGATGATCGCGGCGCTGGCCACCGCCAAGCAGGGCTCGGACATGTGTTCCAGCGGCTTGTCGCAGATGCTGGCGCTGCGCGCGCTGCAGGCGGGGATCACCGACCGCATCCGCCCCGAGGTGCTGGCGATCTATCGCGCCCGGCGCGACGCGCTGTGCGCCGCCATGCAGGCGCATCTGGCGGGCGACCTGGACTGGCAGGTGCCGGTGGGCGGCATGTTCGTCTGGGCCACGGCGCGCGATCCGCGGCTGGACACCGACCGGCTGCTGCATCATGCGATGGCCGAGGGGGTCTGCATCTCGCCCTCAAGCGTCTTCGACCCCGAGGGGCTGGACCGCCGTTCGCTGCGGCTGAACTTTACCCTGAACCCGCCCGAGCGGCTGGAAGAGGGCTGCCGCCGCCTGGCCCGCGCCATCCGCGCCGCGCTGGCCGAGACGGGCTGAACCGGCCCGTCACACTGCCGCGTCTGACCGCCCGTCAGACCGGCCAGACCAGCAGGATCAGCGGCACGCCGGTCAGCACCACCAGCGCCGACAGCGGCGCCCCCAGCCGGGCGTAATCGCCAAAGCGATAGCCGCCCGGCCCCATCACCAGCGTGTTGCACTGATGCCCGATGGGGGTCAGGAAATCGCAGCCTGCCCCCACCGCCACCGCCATCAGGAAGGCATCGGGCCGATAGCCAAGCTGGTCGGCAAAGGTCGCGGCGATGGGGGCCATGACCAGCACGGTCGCGGCATTGTTCAGGAAGGGCGTGACCGCCATGGCCGTGACCAGGATCAGCGTCACCGCGCCCCAGACCGGCAGGCCCGTCGCCGCCTGCGACAGCCACGCGCCCAGCAGGTCGGTCACGCCGGTCTTTTGCAGCGCCTCGCTGACCGGGATCAGCGCGCCCAGCATGATCAGGATCGGCCATTCGATGGCCTCATAGGCTTCCTCGGCGCTGATCGCGCCGGTCAGGATCATCAGCACGGCGGCGGCGAAGAAGGCGACGGCGACCGGCACCAGCCCCGCCGCCGTCGCCGTCATGGCGACCGCCAGGATCAGCACCGGCAGCAATTGCTTGCGCACCCCGCCCAGCCGGATATGGCGCTCGGCCAGGGGCAGCAGGCCCAGCACGCGCATCCGCTCGGGCAACAGCTCGATCGGCCCCTGCACCAGCAGCACGTCGCCCGCCGCCAGCACCGTCCGGCTGAGCCGCTGCGTCATGCGATGCCCGGCGCGCGAAATGGCGATCAGGTTCACGCCATGCTGGTCGAACAGCGCGATCCGCCCCACCGTCTGGCCGACCAGAAGCGAGGCCGGCGCGATCACCGCCTCGATCACGCCGATCTTGTCGGCCGGCAGCCCCTCTTCGGCCGCCGCATCCTGCCGGGTCAGCTCCATGCCCAGCTTGGTCACGGCGCGTTCCAGCGCATTCGGCTCGCCGCGCAACAGCAGGGTGTCGCCCATCTCGATCACGGTGTCGGGCAGCGTCACCGCGCGGCGCGCGCCGCCGCGGATCAGCCCGGTCACGGCCACCTCGCCATCGACGGCGCTGAGATACTCGCCCACCGTCATGCCGACGATGCCGGCGCCCTCGGGGACGGTGGCCTCGGTGTGATAGTCGCTGATGTTCACCGCCTCGCTCAGCGAGGCCGTCGCACGGCGGTCGCGCGGCAGCAGCCGATGGGCGAAAAGCAGGAAGACCAGCCCCACCAGCGACAGGCCGAGGCCGACCGGCGCATAGTCGAACATGGTGAAGGGCTGGCCCGTCATCTGCTCGCGCACCCGCGAGACGATGATGTTGGGCGAGGTGCCGACCAGCGTGATCAGCCCGCCCAGGAGCGAGCCGAAGGCCATCGGCATCAGATAGGCCGAGGGCGAATGCCCCGAGCGCCGCGCCATCTTCAGCGCCGCCGGCATCAGCATGGCCAGCGCGCCGATGTTCTTGACCAGCGCCGACAGGCCCGTGACCGAGCCGACCAGCACCAGAAGCTGCCAGCGCAGGGTCCGCAACCGCCCGAGCATCCGGCGCATCACCGCCTCGATCACGCCCGAGCGCGAGATGCCGGCGCTGACCACCAGCGCGCTGCCGACGATGATGACGATGTCGTCGCTGAAGCCGCGGAACGCCTCCTCCGGCTTGACCGTGCCGGCCAGCAGCGAGGCCAGCAGCGCGATCATCGCCACCACGTCGTAGCGCAGCCGCCCCCAGACGAACAGCGCCATCATCGCGCAAAGGATCAGCACGGCCAGGATCTGCGGCATGGCCATCGCTTGACCTTCCCTTCCGTCGGATACCTGACCCAATGCCGCGGCCCGGCGGGCGGTTCCGCGGCCGCGTTCCCGGACAGGTTGTCGCGGCGGCCGGGTGCCGGGTGCATTGCCGCTTGACAGCCGGCGCCCGGCTGCGGCAATGCGGGGCCGCTACGGTTCCGGCGGGCTTGCGCGCCGGATGAAAAGGGAACACCGGTGCGCCCGCCGGCCGCGATGCGGCCAGGGCAAGGCCGGGGCTGCCCCCGCAACTGTAAGCGGTGAGCGACGGTCGAACGTGCCACTGGGATCTCCTGGGAAGGCCGGCCTGAGCAGCGATCCGCGAGCCAGGAGACCTGCCGTGGCGATCACCCATTTCCGGCGCGGGGCGCGTCTGGAAAGCGGCCGTTCCGCAGAGGTGACGATCGTCGTCTTGCGGTCGGGCCTGCCAGCCTTTCCGCAGGGCATTTCTGCAAATCGCGGGCCGCGGGCCCGTGCTGGAAAGGCTTTGGAATGTTCAGAACTCCGGTTTCCCTGCTGGCCGCCACCGCCGCCCTGCTGCCGGCGACCGCCACCGGCCAGGAAGGCTATCGCCTGGACGAGGTGGTGATCTCGGGCGGGCTGACCGCCGTGGCCGAGGGCGGCTATGCCCGCGCCCATACCGTGCTGACCGCCGCCGAGATCGAAGCCAGGGGCATCGCCACCGTTCAGGACGCGCTGCGCGCCGTGCCGGGGGTTTCGGTCTCGGCCACCGGCTCGACCTTCACCCAGGTCCGCATCCGCGGCGGCGAGGGCAACCACACGCTGATCCTGATCGACGGGATCGAGGCGACGGGCGGGGCCGACGAATACATCCTGTCCGGGCTGGAGACCGCCAATATCGAACGCATCGAGGTGCTGCGCGGGCCGCAATCGGTCTATTACGGCTCGAACGCCTCGGCGGGCGTCATCAATATCATCACCCGCAAGGGCGGGCCGGGGCTGCATTACGGCGGCTCGGTCGAGCTGGGCAACGGCGCCGCCGCCTCGGCCCATGTCAGCCAGCGCGGCGCGCAGGGCGGGATCGCGCTGACCCTCTCGGCGCGGGACGACCACGGCTATGACCAGTCGGGCGACGGCGGCGAAAAGGACGGGACCAACCGCAAGACCATCGGGCTTTCGGGCGACTGGCAGATCGGCGAGGATCTGCGCCTGGGCACCACCCTGCGCCGCGCGAAGGAGAAATACGATTACGATTCCACCAGTTGGTCCGCGACCAGCGCGCAGGAATATGTGGTGGACGACCCGCACAAATACAGCGAACGCGACGAGTTCCAGGGCGGGATCTGGGCCGAATATTCCATGCTGGGCGGCCGGCTGACGCATCGGCTGGACTATCAGAATACGATCTACAAGCAAAGCTCGGACGGCGGCCCGGTCACGCGCGGCGAGACGCGCAAGCTGAAATACCGCGGCAGCTTCGGCATCGACGGCGCGGTGGCCGAGGCGTCGCACCTGCTGAACGTGCTGGCCGAGCGGCAAAGGGACGAAAGCTCCTCGGCCCCGGAAAACCGGCGCGAGATGACCTCGGTCGCGCTGGAATATCGCGGCTTCCTGGACAACGGGCTGGATGTCCAGGCCGGTGTCCGCCACGACGGCAACAAGGTGTTCGAGGACTTCACCAGCTGGAACCTGGGCCTGTCCTGGCATGTGCCGGACCGGCCCTTCCGCCTGCACGCCTCGGCCGGGACCGGGCTGGTCAACCCGTCCTATTTCGAGCTTTACGCCAATGCGGATTATGGCTCTTCGGTCTACCAGGGCAATCCGAACCTGAAGCCCGAAAAGAACCGCGGCTTCGACCTGGGCGTCGAGGCGCAACTTCCCAATGGCATGGGCGTGGTCGACGTCACCTATTTCAACGAAAAGCTGCGCGACGAGATCGAAAGCTATCTGGTCCGCACCGAGGGCGGCACCAGCTATTACAGCCATCGCAACCAGGCCGGCGAAAGCCCGCGCGAAGGGGTCGAGGTGACGGCCCGCATCAAGGCGACCGACAGTCTGGATGTCGCGCTGAACTACACCTATCTGGACGCCCGCAACCCGGACGGCTCGGTCGAGGTGCGCCGGCCCCGGCATGAACTGGGCCTGTCGGCGACGCTGGCCGTCCTGGAAGGGCGTGGCGATGTCACGGCGGACATTCGCCATGTCTCGGGCAATTGGGATACGCAATATTGGGGCACCTACCCGACCCGCGAACTGCCCGCCCATACCGTGGTCAACCTGGCGGCGGGCTACGACCTGACCGCGAATCTCCGCGTGACCGGCCGCGTGGTGAACCTGTTCGACAAGGAGTATTCCGATGTCTGGGGCTATGCCTCGCAGGGCCGCACCCTTTACGCCGGCCTGACGGCGAAATGGTAAGGCGGCTCGGCCTTGTCGCCGGCCTTCTGGCCGGCCTGATCCTGCCGGGATTTTTCCAGCCCGCCGCGGCCGAGCCGCCGCGCCGGGTGCTGTCGATGAACCTCTGCACCGACCAGCTGGCGATGATGCTGGCGGCGCCGGGCCAGCTGGTCTCGGTTTCCTATCTGGCGCAGGATCCCAGCGCCTCGGCCATGGCGGCCGAGGCCGGCCGCCTGCCCGTCAACCATGGCCTGGCCGAGGAAATCTTCCTGATGCGGCCCGATCTGGTGCTGGCCGGGGCATGGTCCACGCCCGAGACCATCCGGCTGCTCGACCGCCTGAACATCCCGGTCGAGGTGTTCCCGATCGAGATCGACATTGCCGGCATCCGCGCCAATATCCGCCGCATGGGCGCGGTGCTGGGCCGCGAGGCCCAGGCCCGCGCCATGCTCGCGCGCTTCGACGCCGACCTGGCGCGGCTTTCGGATGCGCAGGGCCCGCGGCCGCGCGCCGCGCTCTATGCCGCGAACGGCTACAGCTCGGGCTCGGACAGCCTGGCGGGCGAGATCGTGGCGCTGGCCGGCTTCGACAATGTCGCCGACGAACTCGGCCTGCCCTCGGGCGGGGTGCTGCCGCTGGAAACGCTGCTGCTTTCCGACCCCGACCTGCTGGTCGAGGGCCGCCGCTATGCCGGGCATGCCCGCGCGCAGGAGGTGCTGGACCACCCGGCGCTGAAGGCGCTGGCCCGCGGCAGGCCGGCCGAGGTCATGTCCGATCCCGATTGGGTCTGCGGCAATCCGCATATCCTGCGCGCCGTCTCGCAGCTGCGCGACGCGCGCCTTGCCTTGCAGGCCCGGCCATGACCGGGCCGCGCTATCCGCTGCTGATGGCCGCGCTGTCCACGCTGGTCGCGGCCCTGTTCCTGGCCTCGCTGCTGACCGGCCCGGCGGGGATCGGGCCGGGCGAAAGCCTGGCCGCGCTGTTTCGCGGCGGCGACGACCTGCTGGCGCTGGTCATGCGCGAATTGCGCCTGCCGCGCGCCATCCTGGGCCTGCTGGTGGGCGCGGCGCTGGGGATGGCCGGGGCGGTGCTGCAGGGCTTCCTGCGCAACCCGCTGGCCGAGCCGGGGCTGATCGGCACCAGCGCCTCGGCCGCGCTGGGGGCGGTGCTGGCGATCCAGACCGGGCTTTCCGCCGCCTTTCCCCTGGGCCTGCCGCTGGCGGCGCTGGCGGGGGCCGCGCTGTCGGTGCTGCTGGTGCTGATGCTTGCCGGGCCGCGCGGCGGCACGCTGGCGCTGATCCTGGCCGGCATCGCCATCTCGGCGCTGGCGGGGGCGGCGACCTCGCTGGTGCTGAACCTGTCGCCCAACCCCTTTGCCATCAACGAGATCGTGTTCTGGATAATGGGCTCGCTGGCCGACCGCTCGATGCTGCATGTCTGGATCGCGGCGCCCTTCATGGGCTTGGGCTTCGTGCTGATCTGGCCCATGCGCCGCGCGCTGAATGCGCTGACGCTGGGCGAGGACGCGGCGGCATCGAGCGGCGTGCATCTGGGCCGGCTGCGGCTGATGCTGGTCGCGGGCATCGCCGCGCTGATCGGCGGCGCCACGGCGGTCGCCGGCACCGTGGGCTTCGTCGGGCTGGTGGTGCCCCATGTGCTGCGCCGCGCGGTCGGCGCCAGCCCGGCGCGGCTGGTCCCGGCGGCGGCGCTGGGGGGCGCGGCGGTGGTTCTGGCCGCCGACATCGCGGTGCGGCTGATCGCGCCGGGCCGCGACCTCAAACTCGGGGTGCTGACGGCGCTGGTCGGTGCGCCCTTCTTCCTGCACCTGATCCTGAAAACCCGGCGCGAGGGGCTGTGACCATGCTTGAGCTTCGCGCCCTTTCGTTCCACCGCGGCGGCCAGGCGGTGCTGGACGGCATCGACCTCAGCATCGGCGCGGGCGAGTTCGTGGGCCTTCTGGGTCCGAACGGCGCCGGCAAGACCACGCTTCTGCGCGCGGCGCTGGGGCTCTTGCCGGCACGGGGGCACAGCTCGCTGGCGCGGCTTTCGGCGCGCGAACGCGCCCGCGCCGCCGCCTACATGCCGCAGGGCCGCGAGATCGCCTGGCCAATGCCGGTCGAGGCGCTGGTGGCGCTTGGCCGCATCGCCCATCCGCATTCCGCCGGCGCAACCGACCGCGCCGCCATCGAGCGCGCCATCGCCGCGCTGCACCTGGATCCCTTGCGCCACCGCCGCGCCACCGAACTGTCGGGGGGCGAGCAGGCCCGCACCCTGATCGCCCGCGCCCTGGCCCAGGAAACCCCGCTTCTGATCGCGGACGAGCCCATCGCCGGGCTCGACCCGGCGGCGCAGATCGACGCGATGCGGCTGTTTCGCCGGCTGGCCGGACAGGGCCATGCGGTGCTGGCCTCGCTGCACGACCTGGGGCTGGCGGCGCGGCATTGCACGCGGCTGATCCTGCTGCACCAGGGCCGGATCGCCGCCGACGGCCCGCCTCAGGCGGTGCTGACCGCCGCGAACCTGGCCCGCGTCTTCGGCATCACCGCCCATCTGGCGCAAGGCCCCGGCGGCATCCTGTTCCAGCCGCTCGACACCATTGAGGGAGAAGACCGATGACCGACATGCTGACCGCCCGGCTTGCCGCGGCGCTGACCGATACCGGCGCCGGCTGGTCCATGGGCTCGTTCGGGGCCATTGCCGAGTTCCATCATGTCGCGGGCGATCCGCCGCCCCAGCCCCTGGGCGAATGCGGCATCGTCACCGCCCGCGGCGGGCTGCGGCTGGACGACCTGGCCGAGGTGATCCCGGTGGCATGGGAGGCGCTGAGCCCACGGCCGCATCGCTGGCAGCAGGGCGTCTCGCTCTGCCTGCCCCAGGGGCGGCTGGGCACGGCGCGGCGCCAGGTGCTGACCGAGCTTGGCCCCGACGCGGGCGCGCTGCGCGACCAGGATCGCGGGGCGGTGCTGTTCGACCTGGGGCTGGACCAGCCGCAGGTCGATTTCTGCATCCGCAGCGACGATCCGGTGCTGGTCGCGCGGCTGCAGGCGGAATGCGGCCGCTCGGTCCTCGACCCCGAAAGCCGCGCCATGGCGGCGATCCTGCCCGCCCATCCGCATCGCGTGGCGCTGAGCCGCATCGGCCGGATCGAGGTCTACCAGAAGATCGGCGGGCCGGATACCGGCGGCGTCTCGCCCGTCGGGCCGCATACGCATATCCTGCCGCCGCTGCTGCGCGCCGGCCGCACCCATTCGGCGAATACGCCGATCCCGCCCGGCCTGGTGCCGGTCGCGGGGCTGCACCCGGCCAGCCCGGTCATGGACAGCCTGGGCCAGGACCGCGATTTCGACGCCGCCGCCTTCGCCGGGTTCCAGGCCATGCTGGCCGATTGGGGCGATGCCGAGCGCCATGCGCTGAAGGCGCGGGTCTGGGCGGCGCTGGCGGCGGGCGAGCCGCCCTCGGCCCTGGCCGAGCCGGCCGACCGCCATGCCCGCGCCGCGCTGCGCATCACCCTGCGCCAGGCCGAGCGGCGGGACGGGCCCTCGGCCCTGCTGTCGCAATGGCGCGCGGCGTTCGACCGCGAGGCGGCGCCGGCGGATGAGGACGCGCCGGGTCATTGACCGCGGCGCGAACCGATCAGCCGGCCACCTCCATCGTCGCCCTGACTGCGGTTTTCCACCTTGCGTATCGGGCCTCGCGCTCGGGCGCGGGCATGGCGGGGACGAAGCGGCGCTCCAGCGACCAGGCGCGGGCGAAAGCCTCGGGCGGCGGGCACAGGCCCGCCTGCAACCCCGCCAGGTAGCCCGCACCCAGCGCCGTCGTCTCGGTCACCGCCGGACGGTCCACCGGCGCCCCCAGGATGTCCGAGAGAAACTGCATCGTCCAGCCGCTCGACGCCATGCCGCCGTCCACCCGCAACACCCCGCCCGCATCCGGCC